>NZ_UXAW01000070.1 GCF_900609055.1 Pseudogemmobacter humi
GAACTGAGCGTCCCGGCCCCGCCCGAAGCAGCCGGCCCGGGACGCGCAGTTCCATCCCCCCATATCCGCAATCAGGAGAAAGAGCGAACGGCGCGCGCAAGCGCCTTTGCCCGGCCGCCGCCCGGCCGCGGATGACGACAGGATGCGTGGCCTGACCCCCCGCCGGCGGCAGCCGGAGGGGCGGCAGACCGGCGGGAGACCCTTTCCCGCGGAACGCATCGCACGACCGCCGCCAGCCCCAGACTGGCGCGGGCGCATCCGGCGCCACAGCCGGATGCAAACCAGGCCATCGCTCTCCATGAGTTCCGACAGTGCGGAGTGCGAGTGCGGAGAGCGATGGCCGCCCCTTCTTTCCCTTCCCGCCATGCGCGCGGCTCAGGCGGGGATCTGTTCCGGCACCGCGGTCAGGCGCCCCCGGCTGCGGCGCCGCGCCGCGCGGGGGGCGGTCTCGGGCAGCGCGACCGGCGGGCGTTCGGCGAAAACCTCTTCCAGGAGCGCCTCAAGCCCGGTCACACAGAAATCCGCCCCGGTGGCGAGGATCTCCCGGATCTTCTCCGGCGTGACCGCGCCGCCGTGCAGCGGGCTTTCCGGGCCCTGCCAGATCACCACCCCTACCCTCTTGCCCGGCGCCGCCCGTTTGATGCGGCGGATTTGCAGGATCGAGCCGCGCGCGGGCGCCCCGTCGAGGAAGGACAGCACCATCGTCTCCGACACCGCCCCCGTCACCGCCGCGAACCGGCGCGGCGCCAGATCGGCATGGGACAGGATCTCGACCCTGGCGCCTTCGGCCGCCGCCGCCTGGGCCGCCATCCGCGCCGCCACATCGTCAAGCCGGCTGCGCCCGCCGAGGAAGGCGACCTGGCGGCCCGGCCCGGCCAGCGGCTCGGCGTCGTCCTCTTTCCCGGCCTCGGCCAGTTCCTCCTCCACCACCGCGTCGAGCTCATCGAGGAAAGCCATGGCGCTGACGGTCAGCCGCTCTTCCTGCGCGGGCGTCACCACGCCGCGCTCCAGATCGTGCTGCGCAAGCAGCAGCGCGGGCAGACCCACGTCGCGGTGATAATCCGAAAGCCAGGCCTCTTCCAAAGCCTCTTCTGCGCGGAAGGTGCTCTCAGTCACATCGCCCACCAGCAGCCGCTGATACAGCCGCATATGCGGCGCCAGCACCGGCTTGTCGCCGAACATCACATCGAACAGCTCGAACTGCGGGATATGGCGGCCCAGCACCACGAGGCAGACGGTCAGCGGCGTGGACAGCACCAGCCCCATCGGCCCCCAGACCCAGGTCCAGAAGATCGCCGCCACGATGATCGCCAGCGCCGTCACCCCGGTGCGCGAGCCGTAAAGCCAGGGCTCGACGATGTTCGAGGTGATCAGCTCGACCACGATGAACAAAGCCGCGGTCCAGATCACCGCCGACCAGTCCGGCGAGACCGCGAAGGCCAGAAACAGCGGGAAAGCCGCGGCGAGGATCGAGCCGATATAGGGCACGAACCGCAAGACCAGCGTCAGTAGCCCCCACAGAAGCGCATTCGGCACCCCGATCAGCCAGAGCCCGATCCCGATCGGAACCGCATAGATCGTGTTCACCAGAAGCTGCGCCAGCAGGTAATGCGCGACCCGGCTTCCCGCCTCTTCCAGCACCTGGGTGGTGCGGTGGATGTCGCTCGCGCCGACCAGCCGGATGAAGCGGTCGCGCAATTCGTCGCGTTCGAGCAGCATGAAGATCACGACGACGATCACCAGCCCGGCGGTGCCGATCGGGCTGACCAGCGGCATCACCAGATCGGTCAGGGTGGCGAAGGGGCTCTGATCCTCGACCACGGTCACCGGAACCGGCACCGACCCGGCCGCGGTCCCCGGCGCTGCCAGTCCCGCTGTCGCGCCGCCCTCGGCCGGGATCGCCGCGCCGATCTCGGCATTGATCTCGGTGAACATCTGCGTCAGCCGCCCGGTCAGGCTGTTGCCGTCGCCGCTTTGCTGCAAGGCCTCCAGTTTGGTGACGATATTGGCCTGGAATGCCGGCAATTGCCGCGCCAGCGTGCCGAGCTGGCTGACGACAACCAGCAAAAACAACCCGATGGCAGCGAAAGCGACCGTCACCGTGACCAGCACCGAGGCCAGCATCGGCATGCCGCGGTTGCGCAGGAAACTGACCAGTGGCGAGAGCGCGAAGGTGATCAGGATCGCCACGGCGAGCGGCAGGAAGATGTCGCGGCCCAGATGCAGGATGCCGGCGATGATGACGGCGCCGATCAGCGCGGTCAGCGTCATGCGCCTGGAACTGCCCGGATCGCGGATCCCGTAAAGCGCACCGGGCCGGGGTTCTTCCGACACCGGCTGTTCCTCCTGCATCCGCGCCACGCCAGACACCCCGCGCCCCGATCAATCCCCGCCCAACGCAAACCGCCGCCCCGAGGTTCCCGCGCCCCGGGAAAATACCGCGCGCTGCGGCGGCCCGGTCACGCAAAGCCCCCGATCCCCGGGGATCGGGCCGATATCGGGCCCGCGCATCGCCGCACCGGCGGTTAACCGCTTGATCAGGACGGCGGGCCGACTAGACTTGCGGGCCAAATCAGCCTTCAGGTGGACACGTGCGTCTCAATTCGATCTTTTCCGGTATCCTGGCAGTTCCCGCGCTGCTGTTCAGTCTCGCCCCGCCGGCAGCCGCCGCCTTTTGCGCCGACACCGGCGGCCGGTATGAGGAATGGAAGCCGGTCATGGCCCAGGAGGCCCGCGCCGCCGGCGTGGGCGAGGCCGGAATCCGGGCGCTTATGGGGACCTCATATTCCAAAGCCACCATCTCGGCCGACCGCAACCAGAAGAGCTTCAAATACACGCTAGACAAGTTCATGCAGGTGCGCGGCGCCGATACGATCGTGAAACAGGGCCGCGCGCGCAAGGCGAAGAACCCCGATTTCTACGCCGCGCTGGAACGGCAATACGGCGTGCCGGCCGGGGTGCTGCTCGCGATCCACGGGATGGAGACCGCTTTCGGCGGTTTCATGGGCGACACCAACGTGGTCTCGGCCATCGCCACCTTGTCCTACGACTGCCGCCGCAGCGATTTCTTCACCCCGCATCTGCTGGCCGCGCTGATGCTGGTGGACCGCGGCACGATCAGCCCGCAAAGCATCGGCGCCAAACATGGCGAGCTGGGGCATACCCAGTTCCTGCCCGGCAATGCGCTGAAATACGGGGTGGACGGCAACGGCGATGGCCGGGTCGATCTGAACAACGTGACCGACGCGATGGCCTCGACCGCGAATTTCCTGCGCCAGAAGGGCTGGCAGCCGGGTCTCGGCTATCAGGAGGGCGAGCCGAATTTCGCGGTGATCCGCGAGTGGAACGCGGCGACGGTCTACCAGCAGGCGATCGCCATCATGGGCAAACGGATCGACGGCTGAGCCGCAGCGCCATGAACACCGGGCCGGAGACGGCCCGGCGACGCGCTCCTGACGGACAGAAGGCCCGGACTTCGCGCTCGGCAAAGAGCACGGCAGAAATCCCTGCGATGAGATGCGGGTTCCACTCCCGGGAAACCGCGTTGAAACCCTCGGATCAACAGCCGGGCCGCGATCACTCAGCGCCCGGCGACCGACGAAGTGAACCCGCGCGTGCCGGCCTCTGCCTGCGCCGATGGGGCCGCTGCGGCGGCTCCGGTTCCCGGGAAAGCCGCCAGGAAGCGATCAGATCAGCCTGAAAATCCCTGAAAGCCAGCCTGCACAGGGCGTCGTTCTGCCCCGGCGCCCCCCTCCCCATAAAATTTCGCCGCTACGACTTGCGCTCCCGAAGCGGCACCGGACCAACAGACAGGCCACGGAAGTCCTGAGGGGCGGCTTCAGTGGTTGCGAAGAATACTCGTCCGCGGACGGTCCCGCCCCGGCGGAAGGCCAAAGTCCCGGCCGACCGCTCTCCCGCGGCGATCCCCGGGGCGCAGGAGAATACCCGGCTGCGAAGACGCCGTCCGATCCGAAGCGGGGGCCTTTCCATGCCCAAAGATGCCGGGCATTTTCTCGGGAGGCCGCAGCCAATTCACTGCTGTGAATACCCCATTCCCTCGCCGGCCGGGAATGCTCCGGTTTCCGGGACGATGCGTCGGGAACGTCATGCGACCGGAGTTCCAAAGCGCATGGCACTTCTGCCATATCGCCGGGTCATCGGCGCAAAGGGGCGGCGCCCCGGCAAGGTTTCCGCACGGATCCTTTCTCCCGGCATGCTCTCCGGCAGCCCACCAATCCTTATGCCCCGTCGCAACACCGTTGCCGGAAGGCCCGGGCGTCCTTTCCCCGCTCGGAGTTTCGGATCGCTGCGGCCATGGCCGTCCGGCCCCCGCGCGCGAGATCCGTTCCGTCATTCGCGGGCATCCAGACCCGCCTCATCTGCGTTTCCGCCGCGGCTCCGCCCCGCGCCCGGCCCGAGTCCCAGATCCTGCGCCCAGGCGACGCGGCCACGCCCGGCCCCCTTGGCCGCGTAAAGCGCCGCATCGGCATCGGCGAGAACCTGGGCGGGGTCGGGGTAAAGGCCGGGCGGGACCGTCACCATCCCGACGCTGGCCGAGACCCGACAGAGCGTGTCGCGATACGGGACCGGACGCGAAATCTGCCCGACCACCTCCTGCGCAAGCGCGCGCAGCCGGGTCTCGTTGGTCAGTTCGGGCAGGACCGCGATGAATTCGTCGCCGCCGACCCGCGCGACGCAATCGCGGGTCCTGGTCTGGCCACGCAGGATCGCCGCGACCGCCGTCAGCACCTGATCGCCCGCGGCATGGCCGTGATGGTCGTTCACCTGTTTGAAGAAATCCAGATCCAGATGCAGCAGGGCGAAAGCCGTCCCCTCGCGGCAAAGGCCGGCCAGGAAGGCGTCGCAGGCGCGGCGGTTGCGCAACCCGGTCAGCGGATCGGTCAGCGCCTCGTCCTCGGCCTGGCGCCGCGCGCCCTCCAGCCGGCGGCTGAGCGCGCGCATCTCGCCCATCACCAGCGCATTGGCCTCGGCCAGGTAAAGCAGTTCCATCGTCATATCGGTTGCGGCGAAATCGGTGTCGGTCAGATCCAGCTGATCCACCGCGCGCATGATGTCGATGCCGAAGGTCAGGTTGACGAGCACCCCCGCATCCCGCGCCAGAGGCACCGCGACGCCGCGCAGCCGCAGCCCGCCACCCTGCGGCACCATGCGGAATTTCTGCCCGTCGCGCGCGATCAGCCCGGCCACGCAGGTGATCTGCGACGGGCCGCGCAAGGCGAAGAGGGAAAACAGCGAGCGGCCCCTGATCTCGGTTCCGGGAAACATCCGGCGGATCAGCGGCCCGGCGGCCCGGATCGTGCCGTCCCCGGACAGAATCAGATGCATCGGCATCAGCCGCGCCAGCATCGCCGGATCGAGCGCCAGCCCCGCTTCCTGTTCCGCCCGCGGCGGCGACGGTTCATGCCCCATGATCAGCCCGCTCTGGACAATTCAAACCGGCGCGCTTCGGCGAACCGCGCCTCAAGCAGGCGGATGGTCAGCGCCGGCCCCTGAGCGCAAAGCCAGGGCTCGATCAGGACGAGGGCGCCGTAATCGTCTGCCATCGCGGTCAGCACCCCCGTCATCAGCGGCCCCAGCTCCATCGGAGCGCCACGGGCGGTCAGCCGGTAAAGCCCCGGCCCCACCTCATCCAGACGAAGATCGGGCAGGTCCAGTTCCGGCAGCGCCAGCCGGGCGCGGTCGGGCAGTTCCTCAAGCGAGAGCAGGAAATCGGTGAACCCCGCGCCGCCGAACCGCAACAGCCGGCGCGGCGCCGCGCAATGCGGACCCGCGATGATCGACGTGCCCAGATCTTCGAGAATCGCAGGCACCGGGCGATCCAGCTCTGCCGAACTGAGGGCCAGCACCTGGTCCAGAACCAGCGAATCGTAAGGCAGCAGCGGCTCGAACCCCGAGGACGGGAAACGGCCGCGCGACAGGATCCGCTGCCATGCGGCCTGGCCGAATGTGGTCAGCACATAACCCTGTAACGCGCGCAAAATCAGACCATACATCGCGCAAGCCCCTGCCGTTGCCCCGCCAAGGCTAGAGCGCAAAGGTTAAGAACTTATCCAGGACGACCCGCCGCCTCAGGGAACGAAGAAGATCCCCTCGCCCCCGGTCCCGAGCTGGTTGATCCGCGCCGGCGCCAGCGGCGGGGGCGCCACCTGCCAGAGCGTCAGCAGCCCGGTAAGCTGTTCGGTGTAAAGGCGGCTGCCGTCGCTGCCGCGCAGATCCAGCCGCATCACGCCGCCCGAGGGGCCCGGCATCAGCCCGTAGCCCTCGGTCCAGGCCTGGTGCGCCAGCAGAATCACCGCCTCTTCGCCCGGCACCTCGGGCAAAAGATCGGCGACCACCATCAGACAGCCCGGCCGCCCGTCCAGAACATTCTGGCAGGCAGAAAGGATCTGGTCGAGATCCCATTCCTCCATCTCGCCCAGGAGCATCGTCTTCGTGCCGGATGCGGAGTCGGGCTGCACCGGCAGCAGGCTTTCCAGTTCGGTGATCAATGCGGGCCGGCGCGAAGACGAATCGGTCTGCACCGTGCCGTAAAACCCGCCGTAATCCCCGGCCTGCAAGGCGCGCACCGACGCCAAGAGCGCCTCGTCGCCTTCGGCAAGCGCGTGATCCCCGATCCGCGCCATCGCGCGTTCGCCCGCGAAACCCCAGGCCCGGAAACCGGAATATCCCATATCCTCCAGCGATTTATCGCCCGCGATCACCCGCCCCGCCTGAGCGCGGGCCGAGATCGCCTCGGCATCCACAACCGGCGTCATCCACAGCACCGCCGCGCAGATCACCCCGAGCGCCAGCCAGGGATTGGCGGCGCGGATATGCCCGGCCCAGCCCCGGCCGCGCAGAATCGCCGCCGCATAGACCAGGCCGTAGACCAGCGCGATCAGCACCAGCACCAGCACCAGAAGGCGCGTGGGCGTCGGGCCATAGGCGGCGATGCGGATCCAGACCGCCCAAAACGCCAGCCCCGCCAGCACCGGCAGCAAAAGCGACATGGCCCGCGCCGACCACAACAGGACGGGGCTCTGCGTCGCCTCGGCATCGTCGGCGTCCAGCGCCACCGTCACCAGCAGGATCCCCGCCGCCGCCATCGCCAGAAGCGCCGCCGCGGGCGACAGGCCCGGGAAGCCGTCGTCAAAGCCACGGATCAGCGCCGCGCCGGTGAACACGGCGGAAACCACCGTCACCACCGGCAGCAAAAGCCGCAAAAGCCAGTGGACGAGGCGCGGCGAGAGATGTTCTGCCAGTTCGTTCACCACCGCCACCGCGAGGCCGAAGGCCGCGCCGGAGATCACCAGCGGCATCCCGTCGCGCAACAGCAGATCGCGGATCACGGTGATGCCGACCATCTCCAGCAGCGCGGAGGAGAGCAGGATCACCAGCCAGACCGCGCCGGTGAAGGCCGCCGCCACCATGGCGCGCACGAAGATCGTCCAGGAGATACCGAACAGCGCGGGGTAGTCGCGCCAGTTGCCGCGGCTGGCCTCGGCCAGCAGGAAAGGAACCGGCAGCACCGCCACCGCAAAACCTGCAAGCAGCGGCGCGGGCGTCCCGAAGAGCCCCTCGACCCCGGGCCAGCGCATCGACACCAGCCAGACGAGGCCCGCGGTCATCAGCGAGAGCGGCGCCGCCCTGAACGCCGCGCCGCGCAGCCGCAGGGTGCCCGCCATCGCGAAGAAGGCGCCGGTGAAGACGCTGATCAGCACGGCAAGGAACAAGGTCAGGCGCTCGCCCAGCAGATCGTTTTCGGCCGCCTCGGCCAGCAGCCAGACCGCAAGCCCGGCAGCGGCGCCGCAGATCGCAAAGGCCCAGCGGGTCGGAACAGGTCCACTCATGACCACCTCGGATTCGGATTTCGCATGTCACGCCGCCCCGGCCGGGCCGGGGCCGGCCGCTTACCAGTGGCCGGTGTTGCCCATCGAGGCCCAGGGTTCCTCAGGCGCGCGGGCACCGCCCTTTTGCAGCAGTTCCACCGACACATTGTCGGGGCTGCGCACGAAGGCCATCCGCCCGTCGCGCGGCGGGCGGTTGATCGTGACGCCGTTCTTTTGCAGATGGGCGCAGGTGGCGTAGATATCGTCGACCTCATAGGCGAGATGGCCGAAATGGCGGCTGTCCGAGGGCAGACCGTCGTCGCCGTCCCAGTTGAAGGTCAGCTCGACCGGGCATTCCGGCTGGCCCGGCGGCGCCATGAACACCAGGGTGAAACGCCCCCCCTCGTTGTCGATGCGCCGGGTTTCCTCCAGCCCCAGAAGCCGGAAGAACGCCATGGTCTTTTCCAGGTCGAGCACCCGGACCATGGTATGGAGATAACGGATCGTCATGGGAAAACCTCCTGTCACGGCAGAGACTTACCACATCGGCGCCCCAGGCGACAGTGGGCGCTTCCCGCCCCGGCGGGGTCGTTACCGCGCTCGCGGCTCAGAACACCGAGGATATTGCGAAAGAAACCGAGGTCGTCGATGTTTCGAATCGGCTGACATTGGATTCCGTGCGCCCATGACGCAGACTAACCACAGGAGCAAAGCCCATCACATCCCAGGCCTCAAGCGCCACATCCACAGAAACACCCAACGATCTGTCTGTTCGCCCGCCGGTGACCCAAGCGAAACCCAATGAGTAATTCTCGTAATCGCGCCAACCTGCAAAGGCATTGAAAGAAAGCTTGCCCGGACCAAGCGTCCAGCCCGGATCCACCCCAAGCGAAATATGTGCAGAATCGTAAGTGGAATTGACGTAATCTGATCGCATGATCTCTCCGGTCAGCGCAAGGCTGAGCCGCCCCTCGCCTCCTCGGATCGGCCGCTCGCCAATCAGGGCCACTGTGGCGACATCTATAACCTCGGGAGCCGTATCGCGCCAGTTGCGCTCGACCTCGATCGCCACCCAGAGCGATCCGTCTGCGCCGCTCCAGCCGAGCGCCTGAGCTTCAAAGCCGAGATGGGGGCCGGCTCTTTCACCCGCGATCCAGTTGTAACCAACTTCCGTCCGAAGGCTGACGGGCCGCTCGGCAGCCCCCACCAGCATGTCCCGACGCAAGCCCAGAGCGATACGCGAACGATCCAGATCGCGCGAACGCACCGACCCCGCTTTAGCCTGTGACGCGCCGTCGATCCGGTTTTTCACCATCTCCAGCGAGAAGCTCAGCACCGACTGCGCGGTGGCGCTGGCCGGAAGGATCCGTTGCACCCCGAAGCGCAGATTGGCGCGGTGCCCTGAAAGCGCCTCGGCGCCATCGTCAAGTGTGCCCAGATCGAAATCACCAATTCGGAAAACGTCATCGCGGGCGCCGCCATTCAAATTGTCGCTAGGCCCGGCTTCCAAATCTATCGACCAGCGCCAGGGTGTGCGATTGCGCACCCAGGCCAGATCCTGTCCAGACTGCTCATACGCCTTGTCGTCGGGTGCGACATCAAGCGAACGTCGCAGCCAGAATTGCGCCAGCATCGGCCGGTCATCGCCAAGGGCGGCAAGTGCCGTGGTGCGCGCGATTTCATAGCGCAGCGCTTTACCAGCCTCTTCTTCACGCGCGATCTTCCAGGCCTTACGCCCGGCAGTGAGCCCCTCTTGCGGACGACCGAGCTTTGGCTCGGTCGAAGCGAGCAGAAGCTGGACATAAACACTGTCAGGATCAGCCAGTAGCAGCGCCCGCGCGATACGGTTCGCCACCTCATAGTCGCCTGCACGCCAGGCTTCGCGCGCGGTCAGCAGGGCTTCATCGGGTGTGACGCGCAAAACGTCGGCGGTGACAGCGGGAATCCCGAGCAGATATACGACCGGAAGCATCGCCAACAGCTTCCCGATTCCGACAATCGCCGAAAGGCGGCTCATACCCCCGCCCTTCACTCAGCGCGGCGTACAGATCGGCGAGGCGCCCGCAGTGTCACAACGAGGAATGTTGAACACGCCATACTCATGGACACCATCGCGACCGATCGGGCTGATGTATATCACCCCCGCAACATCCGTAGCGCCATTGCCCCCGAAATTGCCGGCGTAAGTCCCGACACTGTCGCCGCCCCTGAGCTCGACATTTCCGAGGAAGCCGCCATCGCTGTTGATCGATGTCTCACGCAACACAAGACTGGGGAGCGTCGTTGTATCCACCGTCGAACCATCGCTGAAAACCAGCGTCGTCACCTGATTACCTTCGCGGTCCCAAACGGTGCGGTTGGCAATACCACCTTCGACGGTATCCCCACTCCCGGTTTGGGTGAAACGCGCGCTGACCTGAACCTCTCCACGGGTGCTGAGCGGCTCACCGGGATGGAACTCACCCGGACGCGGCGATCCTTGGGGGTCAAGCGGTCCCGGGATGAATACCCCGCCATAGCTGCCGTAATAGTTCATCACTCCCGTCTCCGGCCCCGGGGTCGGGCTCGTGTCGGGGATGCCGGTCGGGCGCGTGTACGCGACGACCCGGATAGCACCTCCACCGTTAAATTCGTTGAACTGGCCGCCGTCTGCTGCGGCAATCGCGACCAGATTCCCTCGCGCATTCTCAGCCACATAGGCCAAGAAAGAGCGGTTCATGTTGGTTTCCTGATACTCATAGGCCAGATAGGCTGGCTGGCCATGATGCGAGGGGATATCCATCTGCTGCCGACGTTTGAAAACCCCGTATCGGCCGGAAGAACTGACCCCGGCCATGTCGATCTCAAGCGTGGTACCGTCATAGCGAAACCCCCGCATGTCGCGGGTGATCGTATCCATACTGGGCGCATTGGGATCGGGATTTGGGATGGGAGGCTCAGGTTCAGCCGGATCTCCAACGAAGGGGTTGGTGCTTCCCCCGCATCCGGCGAGCAGGGCGGAGGTGAAAAACGCATATACGACCGGACGAAACATGAGATGAAACCCCGTGAAGAAATCCACAGCAGGATTGCCGCCAAACCCCTTGAAAGTCAAAGACGAATCCACATGCCGCACCTTTAGCGGCCGCCCGTGTCCCTCTCGCATCAGCATGATTTCGCGGCGCTTTCACGCTCTGCCACCAGATCTTGTTGCCAGGCCCCCGCGCCGGTTTGTCCCTTTGATCGTCTCTGCCTTCACGCTAGACCGGGTTTCAGATGATTCACCCGGAGGACCCCATGGCGCTGACCCCCGAACAAGAGGCCGAGATCGAATCCGCCCGCGCCCATCCGCGCCCGACGCTGCGCGCCGTCTCCGAGGGGATGGAGGCGCATCTCTACCGTGCCCATCCGGTGCTCGATCACGGCTTCATCCGGGTGGTGGATTACATGGGCGACGACAGCGCCATCGTCCAGGCCGCGCGGGTGTCTTACGGGGCGGGCACGAAACATGTCTCGAACGACGAGGGGCTGATCCGCTATCTGATGCGGCACTGGCATTCCTCGCCCTTCGAGATGTGCGAGGTGAAACTGCACGTCAAACTGCCGGTCTTCGTCGCGCGGCAGTGGATCCGTCACCGCACCGCCAACGTGAACGAATATTCCGCGCGCTATTCGGTGCTGGACCGCGAATTCTACATTCCGGCCCCCGAGAACCTGGCGGCGCAGTCGAAGGTCAACAACCAGGGCCGCGGCGAGACCCTCGCAGGCGAAGAGGCCGCGCGGGTGCTGGAGATCCTGAAATCCGACGCCAACCGCGCCTATGACAACTACGAGGGGATGCTCGGCCAGGCCCAACCTGACGGAAGCCCTCAGCAGGGCCTCGCGCGCGAGCTGGCGCGGATGAACCTGCCCGCGAATGTCTATACCCAATGGTATTGGAAAGTGGATCTGCACAACCTGTTCCACTTCCTGCGGCTGCGCGCCGATCCGCATGCGCAATACGAGATCCGCGTCTATGCCGAGGCCATCGCCGCCTGCGTGAAGGACTGGGTGCCGCTGGCCTACGCCGCTTTCGAGGATTACCGCCTCGGCGGTGCCACGCTGTCGGCCAAGGCCGTCGCGGTGCTGAAACGCCGCCTCGCCGGGGAAACGGTGGACGAGGCCGCAAGCGGCATGTCGAAAGGCGAATGGCGCGAGTTCACGGCGCTCTGGGGCTGATGCCGCGCCTGACCCCTTGTGCCCCCGCGCCCATCGGCTACCCTGCCCCGTAAAGACAGGAGGTTTCCATGCTCTTGCGCGTTGCCGCCGTTGCGCTGCTCATCGCCTCGCCCGCCGCGGCGCAGATGTTCTATGAGGATTTCCGCGACGAAGCGGAGCGCACCCGGGTCGATGGTCCCTGGGCGCGCTATCAGACCCATGTGCTGAAACTCTCGCAGGACCGTTACGCGGTGCTGTTCCGCCCGGGCTTCGTCGATGCGCCCACCGCGATCCGCGCCGTCGCGCCGCTTTGCGCGGCCCGGGGGCGCAGCGCGGTCGGCGAAGGCACGCTCGCCCCGGTGGATCTGGTGCGGGAGAATGGCGAAGATTCCGTATTGCAGGGCTACCGCGTGATCTGCGCGAAACCGGAGTGAACCATGATCCTTTACGGCATCCCGACCTGCGACACCTGCAAGAAGGCGCTGAAAACGCTTGAGGCCGCAGGCAAGAGCGTCACCTTCCGCGACATCCGCAAGGATCCGCTGAGCGAGGCGGAAATCGCAGAGATCGTCACCGAATTCGGCGAGCGCGCGGTGAACCGGCAATCGACGACATACCGCGGCTTCTCGGATTTCCTGAAAGCCTCGGAGCCCGAGGCGCAGATCGCCGCGCAGCCCGCGGTGATGAAACGCCCGCTGATCCGCGACGGCGGGAACTGGCATCTCGGCTGGGACGAGGCCACGCAGGCGGCGCTGACCGCATAAGCGGCAAGCGGTTGGAAGCGCGTGGTTTCGCGCCATAGCGGGCCCCGCAAATCCGCAGGAGGTCAGACGCCGGGCGCAGGGCCATCGGGAAATGCCGGTGCCCCCTGAAAGCGCGCCAGCAAGAAATCGCCAGGGTGCCAGGGCCGCTATCGTGCCTGCGCCGGAGAAACGCTTCGCCCGATCCGGGCCGCAACAAGCGCTGGCACATCTGCGATAAGATCCCGGTCCCGGGCTGCCAGGGCGATCACGCCCCCCCGGCAATTCAGGAGACCCGAGCGGTCAAGGTCATAAATGACAAGGAACGCGCGGCCCGGCGCGGCAGAACGGCCCGCCTGCACGGCCCCGGGTTACAAAGAAGAACAGCCTGGGCCTCGGCTCCGAAACGAACGCCGCAGAGCCGGGAACGGTCTGAACGACGGGAACAGCAGCCAAACCCGCTCCGGCCGGCAGCGCCCGGAAAACCGCGATCCGGGCCTGGAAAGCAAAAGGCCAGCCCGCAGCCATCTGCGGGCTGGCGGATATTCCTGCGCCCTTGCTCAGAGCAGTTTCAGATCGCCCGCCGAGGACCGCCCGTCGCGACCCGACTGAAGTTCGTATTCGATCTTCTGATTGTCGTTGAGGCCTTTCAGCCCGGCCCGTTCGACCGCCGAGATATGCACGAAGACATCCTTGCCGCCGTCATCCGGCGCAATGAAGCCAAAACCCTTCGTTGCGTTGAACCATTTCACGGTGCCAGTCGGCATTCCCGTCTCTCCCTTCAAACCCCCCGGGCCGCGGTATTGCTTCCCGGGCGTAGCCGCCAGGTCTTCCGGGCCTTTCGTCAGTGAGAGGCTAGTCAGAAAGTCTGTCGTTACTGAGGTGAGGATGACACGGCGCGAATGGAAATCAAGAAATATGCCACAAAACCGGCGCGATTCGCCGCTGCGCAGGGGAAAATCGCCCCTTCGCACGCCGCTTTGGCCGCCGGAAGCGGGCGAATCGCCCGCCGCCCGGCCCGCTTTTGCCGCCGCTCCGGCCTCTGCCGGCTCAGCCTGGCGCCGGCGGCAGCGCCTCATATGCCAGCGTCTGCACCGCGGAATCGAGCCCGAGGCTTTCGGTCCTGGTCTCGCCCAGCCGGCGCAACGAGACCGTCCGCTCAGCCACCTCTTTCATGCCCACGGCCAGGATCACCGGCACCTTGCCGACCGAATGCTCGCGCACCTTGTAGTTGATCTTCTCGTTGCGGGTATCGGCCTCGGCCCGCACGCCCGCCTTTTTCAGCGCCTCGGTCACTTCCAGCACATAATCGTCGGCATCCGAGACGATCGAGGCCACCACCACCTGACGCGGCGCCAGCCAGAACGGCAGCTTCCCGGCATAGTTCTCGATCAGAATGCCGATGAACCGCTCGAATGAGCCGAGGATCGCGCGGTGCAGCATATAGGGCCGGTGCTTGCCGCCATCCTCGCCGATATATTCCGCGCCCAGCCGTTCGGGCAGGTTCGGATCGACCTGGAAGGTGCCGCATTGCCATTCGCGGCCGATGGCGTCGGTCAGTTTGAAATCGAGCTTCGGCCCGTAGAAGGCGCCGTCGCCGGGGTTGATCTCATAGGGCAGGCCCAGATTCTCGATGGCGCCTTTCAGCGCGCCCTCCACCTTGTCCCATTGTTCGTCGGTGCCGATGCGCACCTCGGGGCGGGTCGAGAGCTTGATGTCGAACTTGTCGAACCCCAGATCGCGGTAGACCGAGGACAACAGGCTGATGAAACCCGCGCATTCCGATTCGATCTGCTCTTCGGTGCAGAAGATATGCGCGTCGTCCTGGGTGAAACCGCGCACCCGCATCAGCCCGTGCATCGAGCCCGAGGATTCGTAGCGGTGGCACGAGCCGAATTCCGCGAGGCGCAGCGGCAGATCGCGGTAGGATTTGAGGCCCTGGTTGTAGACCTGCACATGGCAGGGGCAGTTCATCGGTTTCAGCGCGTTGACGCGCTTTTCCTTCGCGCCTTCCTCGTCCACCTCGACGATGAACATATTCTCGCGGTAGGCCTCCCAGTGGCCGGATTTCTCCCAGAGCACACGGTCCACCACCTGGGGCGTGCGGATCTCCTTGTATCCGGCCACGCGCAGACGGCCGCGCATGAAATCCTCAAGGCCGCGCCAGATCTGCCAGCCGTTCGGGTGCCAGAACACCATGCCCGGCGCTTCTTCCTGGAGGTGGAACAGGTCCATCTCACGGCCCAGCTTGCGGTGGTCGCGTTTCGCGGCCTCTTCCAGCATGGTCAGATGCGCCTTCAGATCCTCGCGGTTCCTGAACGCCACGCCGTAGATCCGTTGCAGCATGGGGCGCGAGGCGTCGCCCAGCCAGTAGGCGCCTGCGACATGGGTCAGTTTGAACGCATCCGCCGGCACCTGGCCGGTATGGGCAAGATGCGGCCCCCGGCAGAGATCCTGCCAGTCGCCATGCCAGTACATGCGGATGTCCTCGCCTTCCGGAATCCGGTCCAGAAGTTCGATTTTGAAAGGCTCGCCGCGCTCTTCATAGTATTTCCGGGTGCGCTCGCGGTCCCAGAGTTCGGTTTTGACAGGGTCGCGGGCGTTGATGATCTGCTTCATCCGCGCCTCGATCTCGCCGAGGTCTTCCGGCGTGAACGGCTCGGCCCGGTCGAAATCGTAGAACCAGCCCTGATCGCGCACCGGGCCGATGGTCACCTTCACATCGGGCCAGATTTCCTGGACCGCGCGCGCCATGATATGCGCCAGATCGTGACGGATCAGCTCCAGCGCCGGGGCCTCGTCCTTCATCGTGTTGATCGAGATCGCGGCATCCGCCTGGATCGGCCAGGCCAGATCCCAGTGCCTGCCATCGACCTGGGCCGAGATCGCGGCCCTGGCCAGCGACGGCGCGATCGAGGCCGCGACTTCGGCCGGAGTCACCCCCGCCTCGTAATGACGGATATTGCCATCGGGAAATGTCAGGGAAATCTGGGCCATCGGCCTTTCTCCTCGTCGGTCTGGCGCCCACGGAACGCCCGGTTGCGGGTATGTATGATGGCGCTCCTTTGCGCCGTCACGCGCGCGGCGTCAAGCGTGGGGCGGGCGGGCGGCAGAAAATCTTGCGCCCCTGCGCCGCCTCTGCCAGCCTGCGCGAAAAGAGGAAACGGATGCGCAGCCTCACAGAGATCCTGGCGATTGCCGCGGCCCGCAAGGGCGGATCCGACGCGGTGCTGGCGGGCGCCGCCGGCCCGCTGCCGCGCGAAGACCTCGCCGCCATCCCCGATGACCGCTGGCTCGCCGCCATGGCGCGCGGCATCCTCAAGGCCGGGATCAGCTGGAAGGTGGTCGGGAACAAATGGCCCGGCATCGAGGCCGCGTTCGACGGTTTCGACCCCGGCCGCGTCTCGCTTTACGACGACGACAGGATCGACGCTCTCGTCTCCGACGCCCGGGTGATCCGCTCGGGGCCGAAGATCCTCGCGATCCGGCACAATGCGGTATTCCTGCGCGAAAACCCCGGCTTCGGCCGCCGCGTCGCCGACTGGCCCGACGAGGATTTCGCCGGTCTGCTGGCCTGGCTTGGCAGAGAGGGCAGCCGGCTCGGCGGCACCACCGGGCAGTATATGCTGCGCCATATGGGCAAGGAAAGCTACGTGCTCACATCGGACGTGGTGGCGCGGCTGAAGGCCGAAGGGGTGATCGACGGCCCCGCCACCTCGGCCAAAGCGATGAAGGCGATCCAGCAGGCGTTCAACCGCTGGCGCGCGGAAAGCGGTCTGCCGTTCAACACCATCGGCCGGGTGCTGGCGCAAAGCATCGACGGCTGACCCGGCGCCCGGAAACCGATACGGTTTCCGGACCGATTTCTTCAAAGAAATCGGCCCCCGCTTGCGGCGCGGCGCGCGCTCTGCCAGCCTTGTGTCGCCCCTGAAGGAGAAGCAGTTGACCGAATACCTCACCTCACCCCAGGGCCGCAGGCTCGCCTTCAACCAGAGCCCGGGCCAGGACAGCGGCCTGCCCGGCATCGTGTTCCTCGGCGGTTTCCGCTCGGACATGGAGGGCTCGAAAGCGCTGTTTCTGGAAGCCTGGGCGCGGGAACAGGGCCGCGCTTTCCTGCGCTTCGACTATTCCGGCCACGGCCGGTCCTCGGGCGATTTCGAGGATGGCTGCATCGGAGACTGGGCCGGAGACGCCCGCGCCGTGATCGAAGCCCGCACCAGCGGTCCGCAGATCCTCGTCGGCTCGTCGATGGGCGGCTGGATCTCGCTCCTGCTCGCACGCGCGGCGCCGGAACGGGTCGCGGGCCTCGTCGGCATCGCCGCCGCCCCGGATTTCACCACCCGCACCTGGGCGGAACTGTCCGAGGACCAGCGCGCCGAAACCAGCCGTTCGGGCCGGCTCGCCCTGCCCTCGGATTACTCGGACGAGCCCTATATCTTCACCCGCCGGCTGTTCGAGGACGGCGCGCAGAACCGCGTGCTCGACCGCCCGCTGCCGCTGCCCTTCCCGGTGCGGCTGTTGCAGGGCACCGCGGATACCGACGTGCCGCAATCCGAGGCGCTGCGGCTCCTCGGCCATATCGACAGCCCCGACCTGCGGCTGACCCTGGTCAAAGGCGCCGACCACCGCTTTTCCAGCCCCGACTGCCTCGCCCTGATCGCCGCCAGCATCCTCGACGTGACCCGGGCCGCCGCCTGATGCGCCGCGCCGCCGCGATCCTCGCCGCGCTTGCGCTCATCCTTGCCGGGCTCTGGTTTCTCGCCCCGCGCGAAGGGGTGGAGCGCGGGGTCGCCTTCGACACCTCGGTGCTGGGTGAGGACCCCGACCTCTGGCTGCATCTCAGCGAACAGCGCTACGCCGACATCCGCCCGGGCGCAGTGAAACGCATCCTCTGGGCGGGCGGGCGCGGCGCGAGGACACCGCTCTCCATCGTCTATATCCACGGCTTCGCGGCCTCGGCCGAAGAGATCCGCCCGGTCCCTGACGAGGTGGCCCGCGCGCTTGGCGCCAATCTCTTTTACACCCGGCTCGCGGGCCAGGGCCGCGCCGGCGAGGCGATGACCGAGGCCAGCGCAGGCGACTGGATCCAGGACATGGACGAGGCCATGGCGATCGGGCGCCGGATCGGCGGGCGCGTCATCGTGATCGGCACCTCGCTGGGCGGCACGCTGGCGGCCATCGCCGCGACCGACCCGGATCTGTCGCGCGACATGGCGGGGGTGGTGCTGATCTCTCCCGCCTTCGCGCTGCATGCGCCGTCGAACCTGATGATGGACGCGCCCTTCCCCCGGCTCTGGGCGCCGCTGCTGCTCGGCTCCACCCAACATGTGGCGGCAGTGAACCCGGCTCACGCGAAATACTGGGCGACGGAGTTTCCCACCGCGGCGCTCTTTCCGGTGGCCGCACTGATGCGCGAGGCCCGCGCGCAGGATTACGCAGCGGCGAAAATACCGCTGCTGGCGATCCTGTCACCCGACGACGCCATCGTCGACCCCGCCGCGCTCGCGCCGGTCGGGGCCGCCTGGGGCGGAACGGTGCAGATCGAGGAACGCCGGATGCAGGCGGGGGACGATCCCTTCGCCCATGTGATCGCGGGCGACATCTTCTCGCCCGGCCAGAGCGAGGCAGTCACCGCGCTGATCATCGCCTGGGCGCAGGCGTTATGAGCGCGCTCCTCGTCGTCATTCCCGGCTTCATGGCCGATGCACGGGGCGCCATGCCGCAGGTTTCGGACCCGGGAGGCGGGCAGATCGGCCTGTTGCGCCGCCGGCCCGAAAAGGGTGACGCGGATCGCCACCGATCCGCTACTCCCCCGTCGCCATCGCCGCGCGAGGCCCGGCCGATCACCGCCCTCGCCGGATGACCGGCCCGGCAAAAACCCGCGCCCCTGTCATTTTCTGTTCTTAAATATCCCCGCCGGAGGCAGCCGCGGGCCTTGCCCGCGGCGCTCTTCAGGCCGAGGCCAGACGGATCGGCGTCACCGCTTTCGCCGGCTTGCGCTCGGGCCGCGGCGCGGCGGAATTGGCGTCGATGAAATCCAGCACCAGGGGGCGGATGTTGAGCCGCCAGGACTTGCCCGCGAAGATGCCGTAATGGCCGGCCCCGGGCTCCAGATGCCGGGCCTTTTTCGATTCGGGCAGGCCGGTCAGCAGATCCAGCGCGGCGAGGCACTGGCCGGGGGCGGAAATGTCGTCCTTCTCGCCCTCGACGATCTTCACCGCCACCCGGGTGATGGCACCGATATCGACACGCTTGCCCTTCACCGCAAAGACGTTGCGGGCGATCTCGCGATTTTTGAAGATACGCTCGACGGTCGAGAGGTAGAATTCAGCGGTCATGTCCATCACCGCCAGATATTCGTCGTAAAAGCGGTTGTGGGCATCGTGGTCCGAGGCCTCGCCCCGCGCCTCGCGCAGGATCTGCTCGGTGAAGGCGCCGGAATGGCGCTCGGCGTTCATCGAGATGAACCCGGCAAGCTGCAACAGCCCCGGATAGACCAGCCGTCCGGCGCCCTTGTATTTGAAGCCGACGCGCTGGATCATCGTCTGCTCCAGCTGGCCCATGGTCACCCGGCGGCCGAAATCGGTGACTTCGGTCGCGGCCGCATCGGGATCGACCGGCCCGCCCATCAGCGTCAGCGAGCGCGGCTGCGCGTCGGGATCCTCGGCGGCAAGCCAGGCGGTGGCGGCCAGCACCAGCGGCACCGGCTGGCAGATCGCGATCACATGGGTGTCGGGGCCGAGTTCGCGCAGGAAATCGGCGATATAAAGCGTATAGTCCTCGACATCGAACTTGCCTGCGCTGACCGGAATGTCGCGCGCATTGTGCCAGTCGGTCACCCAGACATCGGCATCGGGCAGAAGCGAGGCCACGGTCGAGCGCAGAAGCGTGGCGTAATGGCCCGACATCGGCGCGACCAGCAGGATGCGCCGCGCCATCGGCGCGCGGCGGCGCACGAAGAACTGCACCAGATTGCCGAAGGGCCGCTCGACCACCACCTTCTCGTCGACCAGATGGTCCTGTCCATCGGGGCCGACGACCGAGCGGATGCCCCAGTCGGGTTTCGCCACCATCCGCGCGAAGCTGCGCTCGGTGACTTTGCCCCAGGCCGCCATCATCGGCAGCATCGGATTCATGGAAAGCGCGAACAGGGGATAACTCGCGAATGCCTGCACCGAAGCGCCCAGCCACTCATTCGTGTTGCGGACGCTTTCCATAAGATCGTAGGTGGCCGTATACTTCACTTGCGTCTCCATGACCCCGGGGGCATGCCCGGCACTATTCGCTTCGCGGGGCCAGGGGCGGACGGGATCGCGGGGCTGGCGACGTGATGCTGCGCGGCAGCAAATTTAGGGGGGAAATTTTTGTATGACAACTGCCGGTAAAAAAGAAGATTCGGAAAGTGTAGCAAGGTTGGAACGGTTGAACTCCAATCTGGCCCGGATCGAAGAGCTGTCGCAGCGCCTGACGGCTGCACTGGCAGCACGCCGGGCGCATGATCCCGCGCTGAACGGACCGGCCGCAGATGTCTATATGAAAGCCGCCGCCGCCTGGTTCGCCGGCATGATGCGCGACCCCGCGAAAGTGCTGGAACACCAGATCGGCTACTGGGGCAAGACGCTGAAACATTACGTCGAGGCCCAGCAGGTGCTGGCCCAGGGCGAGTTCCGTGCCCCCCCCGATCCCGGCCCGGGGGACCGCCGTTTCTCGAACCCCCTGTGGCAGACGCATCCGTTCTTCAACTATCTCAAGCAGCAGTATCAGCTGAACGCCGATGCGGTCACCACCGCGATCGGCGATATGGACGCGATCGGCGACGAGGACCGGCGCCGGGTGGAATATTTCACCCGTCAGATCGTCGACATGTTCTCGCCGACGAATTTCCTTGGCACCAATCCCGATGCGCTGGAACGCGCGGTCGAGACCGATGGAGAGAGCCTCGTGAAGGGGCTGGAGAACCTCGTGCGCGACATCGAGGCCAACAACGGCGAGCTGATCGTGACGCTGGCCGATAAGGAGGCCTTCTCCGTGGGCGGCAATCTCGCCACCACCGGGGGCGCGGTGGTCTACCGCAACCGGATGTTCGAGCTGATCCAGTATGCGCCCACCACCGACAAGGTGCACAAGGTGCCGCTGCTGATCTTTCCGCCCTGGATCAACAAATTCTACATCATGGATCTGAAGCCGCAGAATTCGCTGATCAAATGGATCGTGGATCAGGGTTTCACCTTGTTCGTGGTGTCCTGGGTCAACCCCGACGCGTCTTACGCGGATGTCGGCATGGACGACTATATCCGCGAGGGCTATCTGCGCGCCATGACCGAGGTGCGCCGCATCACCGGCGAAAAGCAGATCAACGCCGTGGGCTACTGCATCGCCGGCACCACGCTCGGGCTGACGCTGGCGCATCTGCACAAGGCGGGCGACAAGACGGTGAAGACGGCGACCTTCTTCACCACGCTGACCGACTTCTCGGATCCGGGCGAGGTTGGGGTGTTCCTCGACGACGATTTCGTCGACGGGATCGAGCGCCAGACCGGCCAGGACGGTATCCTGTCGCGGCTGTTCATGCAGCGGACCTTCTCGTTCCTGCGCTCGAACGACCTGATCTACACCCCCGCGATCAAAAGCTACATGCTGGGCGAGGCGCCGCCGGCCTTCGATCTGTTGTTCTGGAACGGCGATTCCACCAACCTGCCGGCGAAGATGGCGGTGGAATATCTGCGCGGCCTGTGCCAGCGCGACGGCTTCTCGCAGGGCGAGTTCAAGGTGTTCGGCGAGCCGGTGCGGCTGAAGGATGTCAGAGTGCCGCTCTGCGCCGTGGCCTGCGAGACCGACCACATCGCGCATTGGCGGGGCAGCTTCAACGGCGTGAAACAGATGGGATCGAAGGACAAGACCTTCATCCTGTCGGAATCGGGCCATATCGCCGGGATCATCAACCCGCCCTCGAAAGGCAAATACGGCCACTGGACCAGCGAGGCGCCGGTCGCGGGCCGGCCCGAGGACTGGCTCGCGGGCGCCACGAAGAACCCGGGCAGCTGGTGGCCCCGCTGGGCGGAATGGCTGGCCGACGCCTCGGGGCCGAAGGTGAAGGCGCGCACCCCGGGCGGCCCCGACAATCCGGTGCTGGCCCCTGCGCCCGGCACCTATGTGACCGCCGTTCCGAAGCTGATGCCCTGAGGTCTGCGCGGGCGCTCTTCCGCCCTCACGGGCGTCATCGCGAGCGAAGAGGCCCGTGAGGGCCGATGAGCGGGCCGGGCGGGGATGATTCGCTCGCGCAAGGGTTGTGCGGCCGGCGGCGAGGCTGCGGCCTTCCCGCTGCCGCAGGGCGGCGCGCCCGGCACATGCGCCGGAAATCTGCTGCAATCCCCGCCGCTTGCCGTCCGGCAGGGCGGCAGGCGGCGCTGTCATGACCCCGTTATGCGGATGGGTTATTGCTGCATTGCAGAAAAAAACTTGAAATGCTGCACCGCAGCATGTATATGATGGCTCAGGAAACGGGCAAGCCCCTCCCCAGAAAGCCCGATGCAGGAGATTGAAGCAATGACCAAGACCCCCGATTTCACCAAAGTGTTCCAGGACGTGCTGGCCTCGTTCCCGGTCGATGCCTCGGCATTCCAGAACGCCTTCCGCACCCAGGCCGCTTTCGGCGAGAAATTCTCGAAAGTCGCTCTCGAAGCCGCCGAGAAATCGACCGAAATCTCGGCCTCCTGGGCGAAAGACACCTTCACCCGTCTGGGCGACATCACCCGGGCCAAGACCGATCCGGCCGACTACACCAAGGCCGTGACCGATTTCGCCTCGAAATCGGCTGAACTGGCCGCCGAGAATCTGGCCGCCTTCGCCGAAGTCGCCAAGAAAGTGCAGATGGAAACCGTCGAGTTGATGCTCGCGGCCGGCAAGGAAGCCTCGGAAGACGCCACCGCCGCCGTCAAGAAAGCCACCGCCGACGTGCAGTCGGTCGCCAAGAAGGCCACCGCCACCGCCGCGAAGTGATCCCTGGCGGCCACCGCGCCGCCGCAGCGACGATATGGTTCGGGCGGGCTCGCTGAGCCCGCCCCTGCTTTTTACGCCCCACCCTTGCTTTTTACGCGAAGCCCCCCTTAAGCTTCTCTGCAAGCGCGAAGCCGGGCCCGGCCCGGCAAGCCGGAGTTCCAGGGAGAGAAGGGGGCATCATGTCCGATACCGACAAGCCGCTGCTGATCAAGCGCTATGCCAGCCGCCGCCTCTACAACACCGAGACATCCGATTACGTCACGCTGGAAGATATTGCGGGTTTCATCCGCAAGGGCCGCGAGGTGCAGATCATCGATCTCAAGACCGGCGACGATCTGACCCGGCAATATCTGTTGCAGATCGTGGCCGAACATGAATCCAAGGGCCAGAACGTGCTGCCGGTCAATGTTCTGACCGATCTGGTACGCAGCTATACCACCGGAATGCAGACGGTGATGCCGCAATTCCTCGCCTCGTCTTTCGAGATGCTGCGCGAGAGCCAGTCGAAGATGATGGAAAACCTGTCGGCCTTTCCCAATCCGATGGTCTCGGTGCCCGGGTTCGAAGCTTTGCGCAAACAGCAGGAAGCCTTCCTCAAAAGCATGATGGGTGGCATGGCCGCCTGGCCCGGCGCCTCGTCCGGCCCGGCGCCGGAAGAGCCCGCCGACAAGAACGAGGACATCGCCGAGATCCGGCGCCAGCTTGCGGAATTGCAGGCGAAACTCTCGAAACTCTGAGCCCGCCATGTCCGGGGCCGAGGGCCGCGTCACGCTCTGGGGGATCGAGGTCTTCCTCGCCGCCGCCGAGGAAGGCGCGATTTCCGCTGCGGCGCGGCGGCTCGGGGTCAGCCCCTCGGGGGTGAGCCAGCAGCTCAGCGGGCTGGAGGCCGCGCTCGGCGCGGTGCTCATGGACCGCACCGCGCGGCCGATGACGATGACGCCCGCCGGGCTTATGTTCCGCCGCCATGCCCAGACCATGCTGAACGCGGCGCAAGAGGCCCGCGCCGAACTCGCCCGCGCCGATCTCGCCGGGCTGACGACGCTGCGGCTCGGGATGATCGAGGATTTCGAGGCGGATGTGACGCCGCGCCTTCTGTCGGGTCTTGCCGCCGATCTGCCGGGCTGCCGGTTCCTGCTGGAAACCGGCCCCTCGCACCGGCTGCTCGAACGGCTGGAGGCGCGCGCGCTGGATATCGTGGTGGCGGCCGATCTGCCCGACGACAGCGCCAGCGAAGAGCGCGAATGCCATCCGATCCTGCGCGAACCCTTCCTCGCGATCCGCCCCCCCGGCGGCGACATCGCGCGGCTGCCGCTGATCCAGTATTCCGCCCGCCATGCCATGGGCCGCCAGATCGCCGCGCATCTCCTGCGCGAGGGGGTCCGCCCCGCCGCGCGGTTCGAACTGGACAGCTATCACGCGATCCTCGCCATGGTGGCCGCGGGCGAGGGCTGGGCGATCCTGCCGCCGCTCGCGCTGCACCAGGCCCGCCGGTTCCGCGCCGAGGTCGAGGCCGTTTCCCTGCCCTTCGCCCCGTTCTCGCGCAGCCTGTCGCTGATGGCGCGCGCCGGAGTGCTGCAAGACATTCCCGCGCTGATCGCCGGGCGGCTGCGGGCACTGGCCGGGGCCGAGGTGGTCGCACCGGCGCTGACGGACTGGCCCTGGCTGAAGGGCGAACTGGCGCTGACATAGCGGCAGCCCGAAATCTTCAAAGATTTCGGGCCAATTCCTTCAAAGGAATTGGTCCGGTTCCTTTGAAGGAACCGGGCCTCGGCCCGCCGTTCAGCCCCTGACCTCAGTCACCGCCGCCAGCACCGCATCGGCCAGGTAATCCAGCTCGGCCTGCTCCAGCCTGACCGGCAGACGCAGGTCGCAGGCGCGCATCAGCATGGCGCGGGTCTGCGGCAGATCCGGCGTCTCGCCGAGGAACTGCCAGTTCCAGAACGCCCGCGCATTGCCCTCGGACAGGCCGAAGATCTGCACCGGCACGCCGCGCGCCTTCGCCGCCGCCTGAAAGGCGCGGGCCTGATCGTCGTTCCATTCCCCCGCCAGGTTGAACTGGATCGAATCCGGCGCCCGCTGTTCCGGCGCCAGAGCCTCGGGCACGTTCAGCCACGGGCAGGCGTTCAGCTTTGCCGCGATATGGTCGTGATTGGCGCGGCCCTTCTCCACCCGCCCGGCCACCAGCGGCAGTTGCGGCCGGATCACCGCCGCCGACAGGTTCTGCATCCGAACGTTATAAAGCGGCAGTTTGTTCTGCCACTGGCCGAAACTGTTCTGAAGCCCGCCGTGTTTCTTCCAGTTTTCCTCATAGGCGCCCGACATGATGATCGCCCGCGCCGCCAGTTCGGGATCGTCGGTGATCAGCATCCCGCCCTCGCCCGCGTTCACCATCTTGTAGGACTGGAAGCTGAAACAGCCCGCCTTGCCGATGGTGCCGATCCGCCGCCCGTGCCAGGTGGTGCCGAGACTATGCGCCGCATCCTCGATCACCGGCACGCCGGCGGCCCCGGCCAGTTCCATGATCGCATCCATATCCGAGGTATGGCCGCGCATATGGCTGATCAGCACCGCGTCGGACCCGGGCAGCTTCGCCGCGAAATCCGCAAGGTCGATGCGGTAATTCGCGCCCACCTCGACCAGCACCGGCACGCATTCGGCATGGACCACCGCCGAGGGCACCGCGGCGAAGGTGAAGGCCGGGATCAGCACCCTGGCCCCCGGTTTCAGATCCAGCGCCTTCATGGTCAGGAACAACGCCGCCGAGCAGGACGACACCGCCAGCGCATATTTCGCCCCCATCAGCGCGGCGAATTCGCTCTCCAGCAGGGCGACCGGGGCATCTTGTGGCGCGTTGTAGCGGAACAGATCTGCCGATTGCAGCAGGTCGTCGATCGCGGCACGGGCGGCGGCGGGGATCGGCTCGGCCTGGTGAAGGTCGGGGGCGCAGAGAGCGGGCTGTTGACCGTCGGGCATGTTCAGATTTCCTGAAACTGAGTTTCAGGAAGCATTAAACAAGGCGCCCGGGACAATCCAGCGACGTTTCATCCCCCCGGCTGCTTTTCGCCAGTGGATTTCTTCCCCCAAAGCCCCGGGAAAGAGAACTACCTTTCGGCGCGCGCCTCCAGCCGTTCCAGCGCCAGCGCGCAATCCGCCCAGGCCGAACGCGCCATCGAGCGCGGGACGCGGATCGCGAAGCGTGTCTCATCCTCGCGCAGGATCAGCGCCGGGATCTGGTTCAGAAGGCTGCGCGCAGCCCTTCCCGGCGGAAACTCCCGCAGCCGCAGATCAAGCGGGACAAGCCGCGTCAGCGCAGCCTCCACCCCGGGGCCCGAGAGCGAAAGCCCCGCCCATCCGCCGCTCTGATCCGTCAGCGCGGCGGTATCAGTCAGCCCCTCGGGGGGCGCGGCGCCCAGCAAAAAGGCCTGATCGCGCCCGGCCCAGATCAGCCGCAGATCGTCGGCGGACGAGCAGCGCCCCGGCTCGGGGAAGCTCAGCCCCAGAGGTTTCAGCAGCTTCGCCGCCCGCGCGGCCGCGCCGGGATAGAGCGCCACCAGCCAGATCGGGCCGGACGGCAGCGGCTCCAGCGTGAGGCCGGCCTTTTCCAAAGGCCCTTGCCCGGCGAAGACGGGTTTCGCGATCAGTTCAGCCACGCATCCGCCCTCCGTCCGGGTCGAGGAACACCGGCGGGCCGGTCTCGCAGATCACGTCGAGCCCGCGCAGATGATCGACCAGCCGGACCCTCTCGCCATGCCTCGCCCGGCCGTTTCGCAGGAAGGCCAGGGCCAGCCAGCGCCCCAGCACCGGCGAGAAACAGACCGAGGTGACATGGCCCTCGCTGGTTTCGGGCGTGATCGCCTCGCCGGGGCGGAACAGATGCGCACCGGCGCTGATCGGCTCGTCCGACTGCAAGCCGATCAACTGGCCGCGCGCCGCGCCGGTCAGGCCGGGGCGTTGCGCGGCCGCCTTGCCGATACAATCCTTCTTCGCACTGATCATCGCGCCGAGGCCGAGGTCGGCGGCGGTGACGCGCCCGTCCATCTCGGCATGGGTCAGGAAGCCCTTCTCGATCCTGAGCACATTCAGTGCCTCGATCCCGTAGGGGCCGCCGCCAAGGGTTTCCGCCCGCGCCACCAGGTCGCGGAACAATGCCTCGCCGTAATCGGCGGGGACGGCGATCTCGTAGCCCTGTTCACCCGAGAAAGAGATGCGGAACAGCCGCGCCGCCACCCCGCCGACCGTCACCGCCCGATACCCCATGAACGGCAGATCGCCGACCGGAGCGTCGAGCAGCGTGTCCAGCAGCGCCCGCGCCTTCGGCCCCGCCACCGCGAACTGGGCGTAAACCTCGGTCACCGGAGTCAGCCGCAGATCCCAGGTCGCGCAGAACGCCTGATGGACGAAATCGAGATGGCGCGCCACCTGGTCCGCCGCGCCGGTGGTGGTGGTGATCAGGAAATGGCGGTCATCCAGCCGCGCCGCGGTGCCGTCGTCCAGCACATGGCCGTCCTCGCGCAGCATCAGCCCGTAGCGGATGCGCCCCACCGGAAGGGTGCTGAACATGCCGGTGTAAACCAGGTCGAGGAAGCGTCCCGCGTCGCTTCCCTGCACGTCGATCTTGCCGAGCGAGGACACATCCGTCACCCCGACCGCCTCGCGCACCATGCGGACCTCGCGGTCGCAGGCCTCGCGCCAGGTCGTCTCGCCGGGTTTCGGGAAATACGACGGGCGATACCAGAGCCCGGCCTCGACCATCGGCGCCAGCCGGTCGCGGCTGGCCTGGTCCGAGGTCAGAAGCCGCTCGGGCGCGAACCCCTTGCCGCGCCCGCCCGCGCCCATGGCGGCGATGGAAACCGGCACGTAAGGCGGGCGGAAGGTGGTCACGCCGGTGCCGGGAATGTCGCGCCCGGTGGCATCGGCCAGCACGGCAAGCGCCAGGACGTTCGAGTTCTTGCCCTGATCGGGCGCCATGCCCTGCGTCGTGTAACGCTTCATATGCTCGGCGCCGGCGTAATTCTCGGCCGCCGCGAGGCGCACATCCCTGACCGTCACGTCATTGGCGAAATCGAGCCAGGCGCGGCCCTCGCCCGCCACCGCCCAGATCGCGCGGTGGTTATAGGGCGCATCCTCGGCGGCAGGCAGCGCGACTCCCGCGGGCCGCAGCCCGAGGTCCGCCAGCGCGGCCTCTGCCGCCGCCTTGCCGGTGGTCAGCGCGCCATGGGTCGAGAAGCTGCCGTTCGCCGCGCCCACCGCGGTCAGCCCCGGCACCGCGGCCTCCATCGGCACGAAAGCCGCCAGATCTTCGGACCAGCGCGGGCGGCCGTTCATATGGCAGGTCAGATGCAAAGCCGGGTTCCAGCCGCCCGACACCGCGAGGCAATCGGTCTCGATCTCGAACGTCTCAGAACCCTTGCGCACCCGGACGCCTCGCAGCCCGTGGCGGCCGCGCGAGCCGACCACCTCTGCCCCGGTATGCACCGGGCAATCCTCGACATTCGAGGCATCCGCGCGCGGGTCGATGATCGCCGCCACCTGCACCCCCGCCGCCATCAGATCGCGCGCGGTGGCCCGTGCAGAGTCGTTGGCGGCGAACAAGGTCACCCGCCGCCCGGGCGCCACCCCGAACCGGTTCAGATATGTCCTGACCGCCGAGGCCAGCATAATCCCGGGCCGGTCGTTCATCGGGAAGGCGATGTGCCGCTCCTGCGCGCCCGAGGCGAGCACCGCGCGCGCCGCGACGATGCGCCAGAAACATTCGCGCGGCAGGTTGGGCCGGGCCGGGCGGTGCAGCCCCACCCGTTCCAGCGCGCCGTAAGTGCCGTGATCGTAAGCGCCGGTCACGGTGGTGCGGGTCATGATGCGCACATTCGGCAGGGCGCGCAGTTCGGCCTCGACCCCGGCGATCCAGTTCGCTGCCGGCTCGCCGCCGATCAGCCCGCCGTCGGAGAGAAGCCGCCCGCCGAGGCACGGGTTCTCATCTGCGAGGATCACATCCGCCCCCGCCCGCGCCGCTGTCAGCGCCGCCATCAGCGCCGCCGGCCCCTCGCCGATCACCAGGAGGTCGCAATGCGCCCAGGCTTTCTCATAGACGCCCTCGTCGGCGACGCCCCCGAGGCTGCCAAGGCCCGCCGCGCGGCGGATCAGCGGCTCGTAGAGGCTTTCCCAGAACCGGCGCGGCCACATGAAGGTCTTGTAATAGAAGCCCGCGCTCAGGAACGGCGAGAGCAGATCGTTCACCGCCATGAGGTCATGGCGCAAAGATCCGAGGCGGTTCTGGCTGCGCGTCTCCAGCCCCTCGAAAATCTCCTGCATGGTGGCGCGCACATTGGGGGTGCGGTTGGTCTTGCCCAAAACCTCGACCAGCGCATTGGGCTCTTCCGAGCCCGCGCTCAGCACGCCGCGCGGGCGGTGATATTTGAACGACCGCCCCATCAGCCGCACCCCGTTCGCGAGCAGCGCCGAGGCCAGAGTGTCACCGCGAAAGCCGGTGTAATCGCGCCCGTCGAAGCGGAACCGCACCGGGCGCGAGCGGTCGATGATCCCCCTGCCCTCGACCCTCATTCCGCCGCCCCGCTGCGGCCCGCGACCAGTTCCACGGCGAAAACCTCATGGGTGACGGTGCTGCGGGTGACGAGCAGCCATTCGCGGCAGCCGCCCTCGTGATACCACAGATCGCGCGCGCGCCCGGCGGGGTTGTCGCGCAGATGCAGGTAAGCGTCCCAGGCTTCGGGCGCGGCCCCCGCGCCGGGGCGGTTCAGATAATCCTCTGCGCCGAGACAGCTATATTCGCGCCGGTCGCGTGGCCCGCAAAGGGGACAGGTCAGCCGCATCGGATCACTCCACCCCGCGGCAGGTCGCGGCGGGCGCCCGGGTCAGGCGGTAGATCGTCTTGCCGCCGCCCGGTTCCGCGAGATCCGACATCCCCTCGCAGCCCCCACCCCCCTCGACGCGGAAGTAATCGGTCTCGATCTCCAGCACATCGCCCTTCAGCGCGCGGATGGCGAAACCGCCGCCGTCGCATTCGACATAGCAACTGGTGCGCCGCCCCTCGTCCATGCAAAAGGCGCTCTGGGTGAAATATTCGTTCGCGAGCCCGTCGCGCCGCGCGCGGCCCTGATCCGCGAACCGGCCGATCACATCCACCACCGGCCCCGGCGAGCCGGGCGCGTTATGAAAGTTCAGCCGCAGCGCCGCCACATGCTGATTGGGGTTTTTGCGCAGATGATCGGCGGAATAGTCGCGGGCGAAACAGCCCAGCGGGGCCTCGGCCATGGCGGGAAGAGCGAACAGGGCACCGGCGAGAAGCGCGGTCAGGGCTGGTCTCATCATCTCTCTTCTCCAGGGTTTGCGGCAGAGCGGCGCGGTTTCAGTTAATCCCACGGCCCGGCAGAAGGAAAGGCGCGCGGAAGCGGCAGGTCAGCGGCTTTCACTGCGGCGATCCGCGCCTCGTCGGGCGGCAGATATCCGCCGTTCGCATCATACACCGACAAGCTGAGCCGGTAAGCCGGGCGGCCCCGCGAGGCGTCCGGCCGCTCTTGCGCTGCGAATCCGGCATGTAGCTCCGTCGCGGATTTTAAGAAGCCCGAGCCAACCCCGGCCTCTGCCCGCGTCGGGCCGGGCGCGACCACGACCGCGCAGGCGGGCGTCGCGGCAAGCAGGGTCGCGAGGAGGAAAGGAAGGCGCATCCGTTCTCTCAATGCAGGTTGTGCTGGTGGCCGGTGCCTTCCTCGTCGATCAGATGGCCGGTCGCGAAACGGTCCAGCCGGAAGCGGCGGGCAAGGTCGTGGGGCTCGCCCGTGGCCATCAGATGCGCCATGCACCAGCCCGAGGCGGGCGTGGCCTTGAAGCCGCCGTAGTTCCAGCCGCAGTTCAGATAGAGCCCGTCGATCCCGGTCCTGTCGATGATCGGCGAGCCGTCCGGCGTCATGTCCATGATCCCGCCCCAGGAGCGCAGCACCTTCGCCCGGCCGATCACCGGCATCAGGGTCATCGCGGCTTCCATCACCTGCTCGGCCCGGGGCAGGTTGCCGCGCTGCGCATAGGAGGCGTGGAAATCCAGATCGCCGCCGAACACCAGCCCGCCCTTGTCGGATTGCGAGATGTAGAAATGGCCCATGCCGAAGCTGATCACATGGTCGATCGCGGGTTTCAGCCCCTCGGTCACGAAGGCCTGGAGGATATGGCTTTCCACCGGCAGCCGCATCCCGGCCATGGCGGCGACCTGGCCCGAGCGGCCGGCGACCATGATCCCCACCTTGCCCGCCCGGATCGCGCCGCGGGTGGTCTGCACGCCGCGCACGCGCCCGCCCTCGATGTCGATCCCGGTCACTTCGCAGTTCTGGATCAGATCGACGCCGCGCCGGTCGGCGGCGCGGGCATAGCCCCAGGCCACCGCGTCATGGCGCGCGGTGCCGCCGCGCGGGTGCAAAAGCGCGCCGTATATCGGGAAACGGGCATTGTCGTAATCGAGGTAAGGGATCAGATCGCGCAGGCCCTCGCGGTCCAGAAGTACCGCATCGTCGCCCTGGTTGATCATCGCATTGCCGCGCCGGACGTAAGCGTCGCGCTGGCCGTCGGAATGGAACAGCATCACCAGCCCGCGCTGGCTGAACATGACGTTGTAATTCAGCTCGGATTCCAGCTTCTCCCACAGTTTCAGCGAGAAACTGTAGAAGCCGGAGTTCCCCGGCATCATATAGGTGTTGCGCACGATGGTGGTGTTGCGCCCGGCATTGCCGCCGCCGAGCCAGCCTTTCTCCAGCACGGCGATGCGCTTCAGCCCGTGGTTCTTCGCAAGGTAATAAGCGGTCGAGAGCCCGTGCCCGCCGCCGCCCACGATCACCGCGTCATATTCCGCCGCCGGCGCCGGATCGCGCCAGGCGGGCTTCCATCCACGGTTGCCGCGCAGACCTTCGGCAAGGACGCGCCAGCCAGAGTAACGCATGGACCCACCCCCGGATTTGTCTGCCGCCCCGGACCGTAGTGGCCCCGGACCCGCCCATCTGACAGGGAAACCCGCGGATGTTCAACGGGCAGAAACGCCCGGGGGCGGAAAAGCGCAGCCTCGCGAACGAGGCCGCGCCTTGGGCCGGGTCTGCCGCTTGCGCCGGGAAGCCGCCGGGATCAGTGGCCGCCGCTTTGTGCCGGACGCAGGGTTTCGTAAAGGAACCAGATCCGCTTTTCGGCCGCGTCGATCCAGTTCTCGATCAGGCTGGCGGTGGCCACGTCGCCATGTTCGTCGCAGATGTCATGCGCGGCGCGCAAAGCGGCGACCTGGGCGCGGTTGTCCTCCATCAGCTCGGCCAGCATGTCGGCGGGTTCGACATAATCGGCCTCGTTCGGGGCGATGCGCGACATCTTCACCACCTGGTCGGGCGATTTCAGCGTCTGGCCGCCCAGCTTGCGCACCCGCTCGGCCATGTCGTCGGTGGTGGCGAGGATCTCGGCCGACTGGTCGTCCAGCAGCAGGTGGTAGTCGCGGAAATGCGGACCCGAGACATGCCAGTGGAAATTCTTGGTCTTGAAAAACAGCGCGAAAGTGTCGGCCAGCAGCACGTTCATCGCCGCCGCGATATCCTTCACCGCATTGCCGCCCAGATCGGTGGGGGTCGAAAGACGGCCGCGCGCCGGATCTGCCGCGCTTCGGGGGGAATCTTTCTTCGCCATGACAAACTCCTTTATGGCAGGCGGGGGACAAACGCGCGCCCCCGCCCCCCGGTTCCCGGTCAGAGCCCTTTCGAGCGGTAGGTCTTCGCCACCCGGTCGATGGCGACGATATAGGCGGCGGTGCGCAGATCCTCGACATCCTCGCGGCCGTGCCAGATCTCGCGCATCGACTGATAGGCGGTGCGCATCGTGTCATCGAGGCCCGAACGCACCAGCGCCAGCTCGTCCGAGCCGGTCAGGAAACGCTCTTTGAAATCCTCGGCCATGCTCCAGCCGAGGCCCTTGTCGGCGGAAAGCCGCTCCAGCTCCTCGACCAGCAGGCGGCTCCGCGCCTCTTCGGCGCGGCGCTGCATCCGGCCGAAGCGGATATGCGAGAGGTTCTTGACCCATTCGAAGTAAGAGACCGTCACGCCGCCGGCATTGGCATACATGTCGGGGATGATCACCTTGCCGCGGTTGCGCAGGATCTCGTCGCCGCCGAAGGTGATGGGGCCGTTCGCCGCCTCGATGATCAGCGGCGCGCGGATGTTTTCGGCATTGCCGCGGTGGATCACGCCTTCCATCGCCGCCGGGATCAGGATGTCGCAATCGCCTTCCAGAACGCTGGCGCCCTCTTCGACGTAAGCGCCGCCGGGGAAGCCCTTTACGCCGCCGTGCTGGGCGATCCAGGCCTTGACCTCGTCCACGTTCAGGCCGTTGTCGTCGACCAGGGCGCCGTCACGCTCGATGATGCCGGTGATCAGGCAGCCGTCTTCCTCGGACAGGAATTTCGCCGCGTGATAGCCCACATTGCCAAGACCCTGGACGATCACCTTCTTGCCCCCGAGCCCCCCCGAGAGCCCGGTCATCGCCACGTCGCGCGGGTGGCGGAAGAACTCGCGCAGCGCATATTGCACGCCGCGCCCGGTCGCCTCGACCCGGCCCTGGATGCCGCCGGCATGCGGCGGCTTGCCGGTCACGCAGGCCTTGGCGTTGATGTCGGTGGTGTTCATCCGGGCATATTGATCGGCGATCCAGGCCATCTCGCGCTCGCCGGTGCCCATGTCGGGCGCGGGCACGTTCTGCGCCGGATGGATCAGGTCGCGCTTGATCAGCTCATAGGCGAAGCGGCGGGTGATCTGTTCCAGTTCGTGCTCGTCCCACTGGCGCGGGTCGATGCAGAGCCCGCCCTTCGAGCCGCCGAACGGCGTCTCCACCAGCGCGCATTTGTAGGTCATCAGCGCGGCCAGCGCCTCGACCTCATCCTGGTTGACCGAGAGCGCGTAACGGATGCCGCCCTTGACCGGCTCCATATGTTCGGAATGGACCGAGCGGTAGCCGGTGAAGGTCTCGATCTTGCCGCGCAGGCGCACGCCGAAACGCACGGTGTAGGTCGAGTTGCAGACCCGGATCTTCTGCTCCAGCCCGGGTGAAAGATCCATCAGCCGCACGGCGCGGCTGAACATCAGATCCACGGAATCGCGGAAACTGGGCTCATTGGGGGTTTGCAGCATGTGAACTCCTTCGGGCTGCGGGTGCCGTGTCCCGTGGAAGGGACTCAGCGCAAGATGCGGGTAAGTGGTAAACCTGCCGTTCCCAATGTCCAGAGCTGCCGAAAAAAGCGGCAGATCCGGCCCGGTCGGATCGCATTTTCATCAAACTGATTCGGCTTATGGGGAAGACATCCGCAGGTACCCTGCCCGACAACCGTCAAAGTTGTGTGGCGCTGTTCTCTCTCGCCCGACAATCCGAATTGGGGCGCGAATATCGTTTCGACGCCACCGCGAAGTCCGGCCCGCGCCGGGGCTCCGCCATAATTCAGCCCCACCGCGGCGGCAATTTCACCATGTGCCGGACTGCCCGGATTCCGCACGCCGCATACAGGGACAGTGTGATGTCGAACGCCTTTCAGAAGAAGTCATTCCCCTTCGGCCGGATGATCCACCGCTTCCTGCGCGAGGAACACGGCGCGATGACACCCTATATCCTGATCTTCATCTTCCTGATGCTGGTCTTCGGCGGCATATCGGTCGATGTGATGCGCTTTGAGGCCCGCCGGGTCGCGGTGCAGAACACGCTCGACCGGGCCACGCTTGCCGTGGCGAACATGAATCAGGTGCTCAGCCTGTCCCGCTACGGATCGAAACAGGCCCATGCCGAGGCGATCGTGCAGGATCATTTCGACAAGGCGGGGCTCGGGTCCAGCCTGGAATACGTCCATCTCGACGACGGGATAAACTACCGCGTGGTCGAAGCCCGCGCGAAGGTGGTGTCGAACAATTTCTTCATGTCGATCCTCGACGTGCCCACCCTGAACACGATGAACGCCAGCCAGGCCGAACAGCGCATCAGCAACGTCGAGATCGCGCTTGTGCTCGACGTGTCGGGCTCGATGTATAACGACATCACACGGATCACCAACCTGAAGTCCGCAGCCAAGGACTTCATCGACATGGTGCTGAAGAACGACACCGAGAACAAGATCTCGATCTCGATCGTGCCCTACAACGGCCAGGTGAACCTGGGGCCGGATATCTTCGCGATGTATAATGCGACGCACAAGCACGGCTATGCGAATTCCTGGTGCCTCGATCTGCCGCCCAGCACCTATACCAGCACCTCGCTGTCGCGGTTCACGGCCCTGCCGCAGACCCCTTTCGCGGACGCCTGGTCCTCGACGACCACCTCGGGCAACTGGGTCGCGCTTCAGCGGCCGGCCCCCGATTCCGTGCGCAGCCATCTCTATGCCAACGTCTGGTGCAATCCGGTCGAGGCGAATTACGTCCGGCTGCATTCGAACAATATCCCCGTGCTGAAAAGCCAGATCGAGGGTCTGGTGGCCATCGGCGCGACCTCGATCGATGTCGGCATGAAATGGGGCACGGCATTTCTTGATCCCGAGGCGCAGCCCGTCGTCGCCTCGCTGGCCTCGCGGGGCCTGGTGCCCACCCATTTCAGCAACCGCCCCGCGCCCTACAACACCCCCGAGACCATCGATAAGACGATGAAGGTCGTGGTGCTGATGACCGACGGTGAGAATTTCGAGCAGGAGCGTTTCTCCGACAGCTACCGCTCGGGACCGTCGCCGATCTGGCGCGCAAACCAGAACAAGGACAAGGACAGAAACTTCTCGATCTTCCATGAATCGAAAGTGGACAAAAGCACCTCGACCAAACTCTGCAACAGCCGGCCCTTCTGGGTGCCGCATCTGAGCGCCTGGCATTCCCGGCCCTGGAACGGGACCACGCCGTCCTCCTCGGCCTGCTACTCCACCACGGCCGTCACCTCCGACACGACCCAGCAGACCTGGCAGCAGGTCTGGGAAGCCGCGCGGGTGAAATGGGTGGCCCGCCAGCTCTATGTGCGCGCCGTCGGCGGCTCGGTAGACAGCTGGACCAACCAGATCCGTTCGCTTACCTCGATCTCCACCATGGACAGCAGGCTGAACGATGTCTGCACCGCGGCAAAGGCGAAGGGCATCCTGGTCTATGGCATCGCCTTCGAGGCCCCCGCGGGCGGACAGGCCGCGATCAAGAAATGCGTCACTTCTCCCGAGAGCGACTATTTCTACGTCACCGCAGACAATGAGGGCATCAATATCGCCACGGCGTTCACCTTCATCGCCACCAACCTGACCCAACTGAGGCTGACCCAATGAGAAGCCCGCTTCGTGCGATCGGTCGCCGTCTGCGCCGGCTCTGGCGGCGCGAGGACGGAACCGCGACCATCGAATTCACCATCTTCGTGCCGATCGTGCTGGTGATCTTCGTCGCCGCGATCGAAGCCGGGGCCTATATGATCCGCCATGTCATGCTTGAGCGCGGGCTGGATCTGGTGCTGCGCGATTTCCGTCTGGGCCGCCTCAACTCGCTCAATCACGACCAGCTCCGTGACCGGATCTGCGACCGGGTGTCGCTCATCAGCGATTGCAGGAACAATCTGAAGGTCTGGATGCAGCCGATAGATCCGGCCAGCTGGAGCGATGAGCAGCAACTGCTGAGCCATGTGTATTGCGGCGACCGCAACGACCCGCTGAACTCAAGGCCGCCGGGCGCGATTGCTCCGGGCGGGTCCAACGAGATCATGCTGATCCGCATCTGCGTGCTGGAATCGCCGATGTTCCCCTCGACCCCGCTTGCCATGCGGCTGCGCGCGGATTCCCGGACGGGTGACTATGAACTGGCGACGGCGTCGGTCGTCGTGAACGAACCGCAGTGAGTGAGGACAGGATATGCTGAGCTGGACGCGCGGGCATTTGCGGCGCTTCGGAAAGGAAGAGGACGGTCTGGTGATGACCGAGTTCCTCATCCTGCTGCCGCTGCTGGTCTGGAGCTTCATGGCGCTGGTCATCTACTGGGACGCCTATCGCACCGTAAATGGCGCACAGAAGGCCTCTTACGCCATTGCCGACCTGATCTCGCGTCAGAGCCGGATCGACCGCCCCTTCATCCTGGGCATGGAAGGGGTGATGGAAAGCCTTTTGGGCAGGCCGAATGTGGTCAGCATGCGCATCACCTCGCTGCAATATACCGAGGACAAGAACGGCGTCGGCAAATTCACCGTGCTGTTCTCGGAATCGCCCAATTCGCGCAAACCCAAACTCACCACGACTGCGGTCCAGGGCCTGGCGGACAGGATTCCGATGATGACCTCGGGCGATACCACGGTGCTGGTGGAAACCTGGACGAATTACCAGCCCGGCTTCGAGGTGGGCATTCCCTTCAGCACGTTTGAAAATTTCATCGTCACCCGGCCGCGCTATCACCGCCGGGTGTGCCTGACCGAAGAAATGAAGAAATCCTGCCCCGACAATGCCTGACGGTCTTGCGGCATGCCCGGCCCGCCGATGGCGCTGGCCGGGCCTTCCGTCTTCGGGCAGGGCGCGTTAGGCTTCCCCCGGCTCCTTCCGGGCCCCGGGCAAGACACGGCCAGCAATGACGCGATTCCTTCTGTTCCTTCCGGCCGCTCTCCTGATGGCCTGCGATCCGCTGCCGCAGATCGGCGCGGCCCCGGCGGCCCCTGCCGGCCCGCCGCCGCGCCTTCTGCCGATCGGCGAACTGCTGGCCCAGGCCCCCGCCGCCGGACTGAGGCCGGAACGCGGCGATGCGCTGGCCGCCCGCGCCGCCCGGCTGCAGGCCCGCGCCGCGGCGATGCGCGGCCCGGTCCACGATCCGGCCACCCGCGCGCGGCTGCGCCCGCCCGCCCCCGGCGCGGGCTGAGCCCCGCGCACAGCGTTGCAGAGCGCGCGGCGCCAGGCTAACAGGCTGACCGGACCATCTCGTGAAAGGCTTTCCCATGTCGAGCGCGCCGCAGAACTCCGGGCCCCTCCGCCTCGGCATCGCCGGTCTCGGCACCGTCGGCATCGGCGTGGTGAAGATCGTGCAGCGCGAGGCGGCGCTGCTGGCCGCGCGCGCCGGCCGCCCGGTCGCGATCACCGCGGTTTCGGCCCGCGATGCGAAGAAGGACCGCGGCGCAGACCTCTCGGGCTACGCCTGGGAGAGCGATCCGGTGGCCCTTGCCACCCGCGCCGATGTGGATGTTTTCGTCGAGGTGATGGGCGGCCATGACGGCGCCGCGAAAGCCGCGACCGAGGCGGCGCTGGCGGCCGGCAAACATGTCGTCACCGCGAACAAGGCGCTGCTCGCCCATTACGGCCAGGCCCTTGCGGAACGGGCCGAGGCGAACGGCGCGGCGCTCCGGTTCGAGGCCGCCGTCGCCGGGGGCATCCCGGTGATCAAGGCGCTGACCGAGGGGCTTGCCGGCAACCGCATCAAACGCGTCATGGGCGTGATGAACGGCACCTGCAACTATATCCTGACCCGGATGCAATCGGCCGGCCTGCCCTACGAGACGGTGTTCGAGGAAGCCCGCAGCCTCGGCTATCTGGAGGCCGATCCGAACCTCGACGTCGGAGGCATCGACGCCGGGCACAAGCTCTCGCTGCTTGCCGCCATCGCCTTCGGCACGAAGGTCAGCTTCGACAAGGTGGAACTGGAAGGCATCGGCAGCGTCTCGATCGACGACATCAACCTTGCCGACGACATGGGCTATCACATCAAGCTGCTCGGCGTGGCGCAGATGACCGGCCGCGGGCTGGAACAGCGGATGACCCCTTGCCTCGTCCCGGCGGAAAGCCCGCTCGGCCAGTTGCAGGGCGGCACCAATATGGTGGTGCTGGAGGGCGACAGCGTGGGCCAGATCGTGCTGCGCGGCCCCGGCGCGGGCGAAGGCCCAACCGCGAGCGCGGTGATGGGCGACGTGATCGACATCGCCCGAGGCTTCCGCCTGCCGGTCTTCGGCATCCCGGCGAAGACGCTGGCCGAGCCGGTCGCGGCGCTGTCGGCAACGCCCGCGCCCTACTACCTGCGCGCGAAGCTGCTCGACAAACCCGGGGCGCTGGCGAAGATCGCCACCACTCTGGGCGACGCCGGAATCTCCATCGACCAGATGCGCCAGATCAACCAGCCCGGCGCCGACGACGGCGACGCCATCGTGCTGATCGTCACCCACAAGGCCGCCCCCGCCGACATCGCCTTCGCCATGTCGCAATTCGCCCAGACCGGCGTGCTGGTGGAACAGCCGGTGGCGATCCGCATCGAGGAAGTCTGAACGCGTTAGCGCGACCACGCTTGCGGTAGCGCCCCCCGGCGGCTAAGCCTCGGGCAACGCTTACGCCACCAGAGGTTTTCCACCATGGCCGACCAGGCTCAGTTTCAGGATCGCATGCTTTCGCTCGGCCTCGCCCGGGTGTCCGAGGCCGCCGCGCTGGCCTCGGCCCGGCTGATCGGCCGCGGCGACGAGAAGGCTGCGGACCAGGCCGCGGTGAATGCGATGCGCGACCAACTGAACCTGCTGGAGATCAAGGGCGTCGTGGTGATCGGCGAGGGCGAGCGCGACGAGGCGCCGATGCTCTACATCGGCGAAGAGGTCGGCACCGGGCACGGCCCCGAGGTGGATATCGCGCTCGACCCGCTGGAAGGCACCACGCTGACCGCGAAGGACATGCCGAACGCGCTGACCGTGATCGCGATGGCGCCGCGCGGCACGCTCCTGCACGCGCCCGATGTCTATATGGAGAAGCTGGCGATCGGCCCCGCCTACAAGCCCGGCACGGTGACGATGAACATGACCCCCTCCGAGCGGGTCTCGGCGCTGGCCGCGGCCAAGGGGGTCTCGACCGGGGATATCACCGTCTGCGTGCTGGAACGCCCGCGGCATGAGGATATGATCCGCGAGATCCGCTCGACCGGCGCCTCGATCCGGCTGATCACCGATGGCGATGTGGCTGGTGTGATGCACTGCGCCGAGCCGGAAGTGACCGGCATCGACATGTATATGGGTTCGGGCGGCGCCCCCGAGGGTGTGCTGGCGGCGGCCGCGCTGAAATGTATGGGTGGCCAGTTCTTCGGCCGGCTCGTGTTCCGCAACGAGGACGAAAAGGCCCGCGCCCGCAACGCCGGGATCACCAATTTCGACCGGGTCTACACCCGCGACGATCTGGTGCGCGCCGACGTGATCTTCGCCGCAACCGGGGTGACGAGCGGCTCTTTGCTGACCGGCATCCGGCGCGAGCCGGGCTGGGTCACCACCGAGACCATCCTGATGCGCTCGAAAACCGGCTCGGTGCGCCGCATGACCTACCGCAGCCCGCTGCGGTAGCCGCGCAGGGGGGCCAGCCCCCCATCTCCTTCGGAGATTCCCCCCGGGATATTTTCAGACAGAAAATGAGGGGCGCGCTGCTCAGGATCATTTTCTGTCTCTTAAATATCCCCGCCGGAGGCATCCGTGCCGCAAGGCGCGGACCTCTTTACGCCAGACCGGCGCGCTGCCTCTTTCATCTCGTCCCGGTCTGCCGGGCCGAACGGGCTTGCGCCGGGGGCGGCTTTCGGGCAGCCATGGCCCATGTCTGATCTGACCGCTTTCCTCGGGGTCGAGGCCTCGCTGACCGGCCGGCGCTGGACCGGCCCCGCGCCTGCGACCGAGCGTCTTGCCGAGGCCATGGTCCAGGCCACCCGCCTGCCCTTGCCGCTGTGCCGCATCCTCGCCGCGCGCGGGGTGGCGGCAGAGGATGCCGCAGCCTTCCTCGCGCCGCAGCTGCGCGAGCTCTTGCCCGATCCGCGCGGGCTGAGGGACATGGAGCAGGCGGCGGCGCGGTTCCTCCTCGCGCTGGACCGCCGCGAGCGGATCGCGATCTTCGCCGATTACGATGTTGACGGCGGCTCCTCGGCGGCGCTGCTGATGACCTGGCTGCGCGCCATGGGCCATGACGCCAGTCTCTACATCCCCGACCGGATCGACGAGGGATACGGGCCGAACGTCCCCGCGATGCAGGCTCTGGCACGCGAGCATACGCTGATCGTCTGCGTCGATTGCGGCACGCTGAGCCACGAGCCGGTCGCCGCCGCGCGCCCCGCCGATGTGGTCATCCTCGACCACCATCTCGCGGGCGAGACCCTGCCCGAAGCACTCGCCGTGGTGAATCCCAACCGCCAGGATGAGGACGGCAGCCTCGCCCATCTCTGCGCCGCCTCTGTCGTGTTCCTGATGCTGGTCGAGGCCAACCGCCAGCTGCGCGTCGCCGGTCGCCAGGGGCCGGATCTGATGGGCATGCTTGATCTGGTGGCGCTGGCGACGGTGGCCGATGTGGCGCCGCTGCTCGGCGTGAACCGCGCCTTCGTGCGCCAGGGGCTGAAGGTCATGGCGCGGCGCGAGCGGCCGGGGCTGCGGGCACTCGCCGATGTGTCGCGCATGGACAGCGCGCCCACCGCCTATGCGCTCGGGTTTCTTCTGGGGCCGCGGGTCAATGCCGGCGGGCGGATCGGCCAGGCCGATCTGGGCGCGCGGCTTCTGGCCACCGCCGATCCTGTCGAGGCCGGGGCGCTGGCGCAGCGGCTCGATGAGTTGAACAGCGCCCGGCGTGAGATCACCGAGAGGGTGCGCGAAGAGGCTCTGGCCCAGGCCGAGGCGCGCGGGGTGGATGGCCCCTTGGTCTGGGCCGCGGGCGAGGGCTGGCACCCGGGCGTCGTCGGCATCGTCGCCGCCCGGCTGAAGGAGGCAACGGGACGCCCCGCCGTGGTGATCGGGCTTGAGGGGGGCGAGGGCAAGGGCTCGGGCCGTTCTGTCGCCGGGGTGGACCTTGGCGCCGCGGTGCAGCGGGTCGCGGCCGAAGGGCTGCTGCTGAAAGGCGGCGGCCACAAAATGGCCGCCGGGCTGACGGTCGCGCGCGAGCGGCTGGAGGAAGCGATGGCGCGGCTGAGCGCGCTGCTCGCGCGCCAGGGGGGCGAGAGCGCCGCGCCGCGCGATCTCAGGATCGACAGCCTCGTCATGGCCGATGCCTGCGGGCTGTCGCTGGTCGAGCAGATCGAACAGGCCGGCCCGTTCGGCGCCGCCGCCCCTGCCCCGCGTTTCGCGATTCCCGCGGTGCCGGTCAGCGCGCGCCGGATCGGCGACAAACATCTGCGGCTGACGCTGCGCACCCCCGGCGCGGGGCTGGAGGCCGTGGCCTTCGGCGCGTTCGACACCCCCCTCGGCCCGGCGCTGGAGGCCGCGGGACACCGGCCTTTCCACCTTGCCGGACGGCTGGAGATCAATACCTGGGGCGGCCGTTCAAAGGTGCAACTGAGGCTGGACGACGCTGCTCCGGCGAGTTGAAAAAATCCGTCATTTTCCCTCTTGCGCATCCAGGAGAGGGCGATTAGACACCGCCTCACAGAAAGCGTGGCCCGTTCGTCTATCGGTTAGGACGTCAGGTTTTCAACCTGAAAAGAGGGGTTCGACTCCCCTACGGGCTGCCACTTCTTCCTGTAACCTATTGTTTCTCATCGTCATTTCCTGCCTTTCTGTCCAACGCGGAAGGGAAGTTGGACACATTTCCCAGCTTGGCGAACCCGCTGTCTGCCAGTTTAGCCCGGTTTGCCTTCTTCGTATATGTATCGGCCTGCTTGGTGTCCTTATGGGCCAGATAGGACGCGATTTCCCAGTTCGTCGCCCCTGCATCGGCCAGCCTGGTCGCCCCTGCCTTGCGCAATCCATGCAGCGAACCCGGCACCTTCGCTTCGGCGCATCGGTCGCGGAACCAGTTGCCGAGCGTCTCGGGCTTGTAGCCGATGGGTTTGGCGTCTTGGGTGATGAACAGCATCCGGTCTTTCGGCAGCATCGCCAGTTCCTCGGCCAGTTCGGGAAGGATCGGCAGATCAGCGGCCACCGAAGTCTTGGCCCGCTTGTATGCGATCCGCGCCCTGCCGTCCTTCTGGGTGACGTGCTGCCAGCCCACCCGGCAAAGATCCGTGCGCGCCATGCCGGTGTTCAGCGCCAGCAGCAGCACCAGCCGGGCCTTTGATCCTGCCGGATGCCGGGTAAGGAAGCGATCAACCTCGCCATCGGTCCAGGTATGGTATCCGTCTGGGTTGGTTTTCATCTTCTCGGCAAACCGTGCCGGATTCGGGCCGGTGTATTTCAGTTTCTTGGCTGCGAAGTTGAATAACATGGACATGTTCTTCTTCACGGTGTTTGCGGCACTCGGCCCGGCCTTCTTGGCCATCAGCGCCTCGATGTGGCGCACCTCCAGCCGTGCGAAGTGATACTTTCCCGCTGTGCCACGCAGCCAGTCCAGTTCCCCCCGGATGCTGCGCTTGCGCGATGCAGACAGGTTCAGGAATTTCAGGCTGCCAAGGTATTGCTCGATCAGCCACGCCACCGTGCCCGGCGCGGCGGTCGAGACCGGGGCCTTCGCCCTTTTCACCGCCGCCTCATGCCCGGCTATGAACGCCGGGCTGCCGTAGGGGCCGGGAATGTTGCAGCGGAAATCTCCCGCCTCGAACCTCCAATAGATTCGGCCTTTGACGACATTCTTCCGAACCCCGGGATATGGGTTCTTGCGCCGGGTCATTTCAGCAGCTCATCGGGATCAGGCCCGGCGGTGGCATCGTCCACCTTCCCGGCGATGATGACATGTTTTCCGTCAGGCGTAACCTCCACCCGCCACTCTGCAATCCCCGCCGCCCGCAGCGCCTTCGCGTAGCGCGTCAGATCGGATTGCTTGAGGGGAGCGCGAGCGTTCGCCATCACTCCGCCCTCCGCGCCTCGCCTGCAGCCTTTGCGCGCTCCGCCGCATCGCGCTGCGCTTCCGCTTTCAGCATCGCCTCGATGTGTTCGCCCAGCAGAAGCATGGTGCGGCCCATTGCATAGTAAGTGCCATATTTCCTTGCTTTTTCCCGCAGAGTGCGGGGAGACAGGCGGATTCCGCGTTCTTGCAGCGCCGCGCTCCACTGCTCTGGCGTCTGTCCGGTTTCGATCTGATGCTCCATATCCTACCCTCGACTGCATGTTTCTGCGTCTACCAGCGCCGACGATAGGCATCAACAGAAAGCGCGATATTGGGTTCACATGGAATATTTTTGCGCTATATATTGCGCATTCAAGGAGGTGAACCATGTCTAGTGCAAAAACCTACCGCTTCGGACCGAACCGAATCCCCGACAAGTTGGTCTACCAGGAGATGGAGGCACAGCTCCGGGAAGAAGAGCTATCCCGCTGCAAGCCGCATGAGGGACTGAAGCTCATCAGGAAGGAGCACAAGCGCTCACAGGCCGAGATGGCCACCCTGCTGGATGTCAGCCGACGCAGCTATCAGGACTTCGAGAGCGGCAAGCGCGCGATACCGTCCGACGTTCTGTTGCGCCTCTATGGCCACTTCAACTGTGACCTGCACAAGCTGTTCACCGGGGCGTCGGTTCCCGTCTCCCGCAAGGACAGGGCCAGCTTCGTCACGGCCGCATTGGATGCGGTGTTCGCACTGCTGAAGAGGTTTGGGGAACAGGGCATCACGGAGCGAGAGCTTAGGCATTACGCGATCATGACGGCGGAGTTGACCGATCCGGGTGAGGACCCGGAGCTCCTATGGCTCTTGGAACTGGCGGGGCGCGACCGGGCCGGGCTGCCACGCTTCGGCTTTGGGGATGAGGAAGGCGACGGTGGTGAAGGGTAGCGGCATATCATCGAGAAGGGACTTGAGAGCATCGGTCGTGCAGCGCTCGATCATCATCCGTGCAATTGGGGAGTTTTGATCCCGATTTGCAAGGATATTTTGAGGTGATCTTGCGGCCAGAAGTTAGATAGTCCCCCACGGGCTACTGACCGGGAACAGCTTTTGCCACCCTGTCCATCAGCAGGGCCGGTGACGCACCGATCCCCTCCGCCCATTCGATGAACTCGATCACGTCGAGCCGCCTCTCGCCGGTTTCCACCTTCGCCACATAGGATTGCGGCCGGTTTAGCCGGTCTGCCAACTCCTGCTGGGTGATCCCCGCCTCCTTCCGCGTCTCGATCAGCACCTGCATCAACGCCCGGTGCCCCGGCGTTCGCAGACTTCGTGCCATCGCGGCGTCTCCAAAGGGCCTAAGCCCTTGCCGCGTAATCCCGTTCTGGTATTATCCCATTTCAGGATGTTGGCGTTGCTGCATCCTCCTGCGCTCAGTGCCTTCTGAAGTGTGCGAGTGAATCTGGTCAGGCCATTCAATGCCGGTGCCGGAGCGTGGGTTTCAGTGGTGGAGGCATTGAAGATGAACAAGACGGCACCTTGGCATCGCGCATTCGCGTCCCGCCACCGCCATGTGCGGCCCGACAGGCGGCGTCTGGCCGTCTATCGTGGCCGGGTGGTGTCGGTCGCCGACCGGGTGACGAGCACGACGGTCAGCGGCCAGCATGGCTACACCTCGGTCAACTCGGTGCCCGAGGTCTGGATCGCCGATGCCCATGGGCAGGAACTGCGATTCATCGACGTGACCCTGACGGACTGCCGGGCCGGGCATGAGGTGGTGATCATCGGCGATCCGGCGAAGGACAAGGTTCTCTCGATGCGGAACCTCTCGACCGGGCAGACGTGGTTTTCATCGTCCCTGACGGACCTGCCGTTCAATGGAAGCCATCTCTTCAGCATGATCCCGACCGCGATCCTGTTCTGTGGCATCGCCTCGTTCATATCGTTTGCCATGTTCGGTGAAGCCTGGTCGCGCAGGACCTGGTGGGAGCAAACCGCCCCCGATCTGATGTTCTACGCCGCGCTGGCCCTAGGCTGCTGGTTGCCCGAAATGGGGCGGACATGGATCAACCACCGGAACGAGGCCCTGCGTGCCCGGATCACGCAGGAGCTGGAGGCGGCCTCCAAATGAGACATGCCCCTACGTTCACAGGCGTCGTTCTGGCCTTTGTCCTCAGCCTGCCTGCTGCGACCATCGCCGAGCCACTGCCGCTGGTGCCGTTCCAGACGACGGAAACCGGCCAGATGCGCGATCCGACCGGCCTCTGGTCCCCGACCGAGGTGGCTGAAGGCGGGTCGGATGTGCAGCCCTCGGTCTGGTATGCCCGCTTCCAGGTGCGGGGCGGCGAGGTCACGCTGGCGGTCCTGGTCGATGCCTGGTGCGGCATGTCCGAGTGCCCTGTGCGCTTTCGCGTTGAAACGGCCGATAGCCGGGTGGTCCAGAACTTCGGGACCGTCGACTACGACATGGTCTGCCAGGATTTCGAGAGCTTCACCTATGATCCAGAGGCGCGGGTGCTCCATGCCTGCGACGCCCGGATCGCGCTGCTGCCGGAGGGGCGAGCCATGCGCGCACTGATCGCCGGGCTGACCATGGCCTGCCTTGCCGCGACGGCCTCGGCCGAGACGGCGCTGGACTTCCCTGCGCCGGGGTCGAGGGCGGCGTGGAACAACCTCGTGCTGGGGTTGACCCATACCGATGGCTCCATCGACGTGGTGATCGCCGAGCGGCCCGATCCGGCGGCTCTGGCCAACCTGATCGACCTGCTGGTGCTGCATACCGGCTTTCAGGTCCGGTTCAGCGTCTTCCACGATGTCGCGGGTCGCGGCGAGGTGCTGACGCAAATCTACGCCTTCCGCGAGGCGACGGGCACTGATCTGCACGTCTGCCGGAACTGGTGGTCCTGGCCGGACGCCGATGGCTACGCGGCGATGATGCGGGGACAGTTCGGCGGCAGCCTGGTCTTCATCGACAACGGTGACAGTTCCGATGCCTATGACAACCCGGCGTCGGACTTCATGGCGGCGCGGGTGCTCGATCCTCTGTTCGCAGGCGTTCTCGGCCCGGACCCGCGCCGGATCGAGGACGGCGGCGACTACCTCGCGGCGCTGGAGATGTTCTGGCGGCAGATCGACACGGTGGGGGTATGGGATCGCGACCGGCTGCTGGCGCGCGGGGGTTGGGTCGATGGCTGTGGCGACCGATAGGCGTTGACCGCGCCGACCCTGCCGGGGCACAAGCCGCCTTCCTTCTGACTGGACCTTTAACGATGACCCACTGGTACACCGCCGACCCGCATTTCGGGCATGACAGCATCATCCCCAACGCCCGCCGTCCGTTCCGCGACACCGGCCATATGGAGGCGGTGCTGATCGAACGGCTGTGGGAGAAGGTCGGCCCCGATGACGATCTCTGGATCGTCGGCGATTTCGCCTTCGGGCCGAAGGCGAAGGACGAGGACTGGCTGCTGGCGATCTTCGGCCAGCTTCCTGGTGCACGGCGGCATCTGGTGGTGGGCAACCATGACGGCCCGCTGACCCAGGCGCTGCCCTGGGACAGTGTGTCGTGGCTGGCGGAGGTCGATGATCCCGCCAGCGAGAAGCCGGTGACGCTCTGCCACTACCCGATGATGACCTGGAACCATGCCCGCAAGGGGGCGCTGCACCTGTTCGGCCATGTGCATGGCAACTGGCAGGGCAGTGAGAACGCGGTCAATGCCGGGGTGGATGCGTGGGATTTCTATCCGGTGACAGTGCAGGAGGCCGCCCGGCGGGCGAAGGGGCTGCCGGTGAACCGGCACTGGAGGGATGTCGAGCCGCGCGCTTCTCGGTCGTGAGGTCAATGTCTTTCGCAGGTATCAACCGAATGCCGGATATGGACCACCACCGGATCGTGTATGGAAAGAGGGGAGCGACATGGCATCTGCAAATCTCGCCGAACTGATCGCAGGTATCACCCCAGAGAACATGCACGGCACGGTCGACTTCAGCCATCCTGTCGGGTTGGAACTGGTCTACGAGGAGATGATCCCGGTTGCTGATAACCTCTACGATCAGCATATCGAAGCCCTCAAGGCAGAAGGATTGATCTGAATGGCAGGCAGAATGTCGTTTTCGACGCTCCGCAACCGCATGCCGCCGGAAGCGCAGGAACGCGCCCGCGCCAAGTCCGAAGCCCTTGAAGCCGAGATGGTGCTGATCGAGGTGCGCCAGGCCATGAAGCTGTCCCAAGAGGCGCGGGATGATGGCGGGGACGGTACCGCCTGGTGACACCCCGCCAGCCCCGTCCCTACGGCCCTTCATGGAGAGAGCGGGCCGGGGCTGGCTCCGCGCCCCCGATCCGACCGCCCCCCACATGGCTGGGGCGGATCGGGGGCGCACGGCCTGAAAGGCCGTCCCGCAAGGGGTGCTGGCCGCAGGTTGCAAACCCGCGCAGGCGATCAGCGTGGCAGCAATGATCGCCGGAGACGGTGCCGTCCGCGGCACCGGGCAAGGCCCATGGGCCGCGCAGTCGCTTGCGACGGAGAGGGGTCGAGGGGATTCCCCCGCCCGCTGTTTTGGGGTAGCGTTCGCGCAGGGGCCCCAAAACGGAAAGCGGGTTTCCGTTTCGATCAGAACGGAAAAAACGGCGCGAACGCCGCACAGGAACGACAGTGGGCAAGGCTGGATCATATCGCGCCCATGCGCTCGACGCGTCAAGCCTGACGGCGATGGAACACCACGAACTGCGGCTCGATGAGGCGGGGAGAAAACGGAGTATTCGGAAGGATGCCCAAGGCAGATGCCTTCCGCCTCTGCTCTATAACCCCTACGGCAAAGATTTGTCCCTGACCCAGAGCTATGAAGCCCATGTCGCGGGTGCGCGGCGGAACAAGGGAGCGGGGAAGCTCTGTCTCCATGCGTTCATCCAGTTCCCCACCGATCTGGAGATCACCCCCGAAACGCAGCAGGGGATGCTGGACGAGGCGGTCCGGTTCGTGAACCGGACCCATGGCGGCGATGCCGTGTTCCGCGCGCGCATCGACCGGGACGAAGCCGGGCAACATGGTGTCGATGTGTTCTTCGCTCCGAAGTATCTGAAAGCCACCAAGCGCCGGTCGGAAACATGGATCAGCCTGACCAGGTTCGGGAAGGAGCGGGCAGTCGAGCGGTTCGGACATCGGCAGGCAGTGGACAAGGACAAGGAGGCCGGGCAGGTGGTGCCGCTCTTCTCCGGCCCGAAGGGCGACGTTCCCGTCATGGTGCCGTGCGATAGCCGGTATTACCAAGGGCGGGCGTTTCAGGATTTGTGGTTCGAGCACCTGCGCGACGAGGTGGGCCTGCCTTGGGTGGAGCGTGGAAAGGCCAAGATCGGCCGCGATCCTGATCGGCTTCAGGTCGAGGAATACAAGGCGGCGCAGGAGCGGCTGAAAGCTGTGGCCGACGCCGAACTGATCCGGGAACGGGCCCGCGCCGCTGGCCGGGCCGAGGGGATGAAGGAGGCGGCTGACGCCCTTGAAGTCACCCGCATCCTTCTGACCGGCGATCTGTCGCCGCAACTTTCCACCAAGGCCGCAAAAATACAGCAGGTCGCCGAGAAGCTGCGCGCTTCGCGCCAGGAGCAACGGCGGCAATGGGAGCATGCCATCAATTTCGGTCTTGCGGTGCCCGAGGATCGCGGGCGGAAGGCCCTCGACAGAGCTTTCAGCTTGTTCGCCGATGATGCCGATGATGATCTGGGCCAAGCGCAACGCGAGCTGAGCGAACTGAAACGGGAGCATGAATCACACCTGCCCCCATCTGGCTTGCAGGTAGGCGCGCGCGCCTCACGCATGATCGCGGCGCTGGTCCGCTGGTGGGAAGCTGCCGCGACGGTGTTGACCAAGCTGTTCGACACGCACCGGACACCTGATCCTTATCGTTTCGCGGTGATTCACGGGCTTCTATCGGACCTGCCGGATGAGGATGCCGCCCTGTCTCCGATCCGGATCGAACTGGAGAGGGAGCATCGGATCGTCGCCGTCGCGGGTCGTCTTGATATGCGAGGCCCTAAATCTGAGGGACACGCCGGACCGTCTTCACGCTGACCCGGAAGAGCTGCGCAATCTCGGGCAGCGACCGTTGTTCCTCGTCCCGCATCCGCCGAACCTCTGCCTGCTGGGCCGGTGACAAGGCCGGGGGCCGTCCCCCCACCCGACCACGCTTCCGGGCGGCCGCCAGCCCTTCCCTGGTCCGCTCGGAAATCCGCTCGCGCTCGAATTGCGCGATGCTGGCAAAGACGTGGAAGACCAGCCGCCCGGCTGGCGTCGTGGTGTCGATGTCCTCGGCCAGCGACCGGAACCCCGCCCCGCGCGCCCCGATCGCCTCGACGACCTCCAGAAGGTCGCGCAGGGACCGCGCCAGGCGGTCGTATTTCGACACCATCACCACGTCACCCTCGCGGAGCTGGTCGAGCATCCGGTTCAACTCGGGCCGGTGCCGCTTTGCTCCGCTGATCCGGTCTGCGAAGATTCGCACAGCCCCCGCTTCCTTCAGGGCGTCGAGCTGCGCATCGAGGTGCTGATCCTCGGTCGAGACGCGCGCATAGCCGATCAGCATGGACAGAAACCTCCCAAAACCGATCTGGTTTTGTCCCAAGGTTCTGTCCTGGTCAACGCGCTGATGTGGAGGGCTGTCGAAAACCGGGACAGAAACGGCCGTATCTGTCCCCGCACTGATGGTCAGAGGTTTTCCAGGCGGGACGGCTGCTCTGCGGAACGGAACTGCCGGTCGTTACGGACGCGAGGTAGATCAAACATGCGCGGGCTTCGCCGTCCCGCTGGGCGGGAAGCGGCCTGACGGTACAGCACATGGCGGTCGCGGCGACACCGTAAAAGCGGTCACTCATGTACAACGTGCGGCGAAGCGGGCGCTTGGTGGCCAGGAACGGGCGGAAAGCCGACTGACTGCAGTGCAGCATGGCAACTTCACCGAACGGGACGCGAAGTGCAGGAAGCGAACACTTGAGCTGGCGACCAAGACTGCAACATTCTAAATTTCCAAGACGTGCTCGGGCGATGTCCCGACAATCGTGACATTCTCACGGCACAACAGCTGAAATTTGGTCAAGGACTTGCAATGATGAGAAAAATCATACATTCCTGACAAGGTGATGGGCGGGTTAACAGCTCCAAACCCACTTTTATAGCGTTGCGAGGAGAATATGACGAGCAGCTTTTTCTTCCTTCAAGCTGAGAAGGATGAGAGAAATCGAGCCTTCTACGACAATCTTGAAAGCTGGTCCTCAAAAAAAAGCACGCAAGTTTACGTGGTCAACCAGCCTCTTGGTGATGATCGATATGACTACAATTATGAAAATTGCGCAGTCGTTATGTCACCCGGCCGAAAAATATGCCTGATAAATTTCTCGGAAGAGGGCGACGAGTTCGCAGATTTTGTTGAAGACTTCATCGAAGATGTGGGCTCTATTTCTGACAAGTATCAGTACAAGGACGCGATTGGCAGGCCGCGAAAATGGCGCAACGATCTCGTCTACGAAGTTGATGCAGGCACAAATTACGATGTTAAATCTTACATTCAGGATAGCCGGATTGAAGACCCTGCGAAGCGGAGACTTTCTGAGCTGATTATATCCCTAGTAACTGGGAGCATTAACGATATTGAAAGAGCTACTGCTGAAGTGCCGGATAACCTTCTCGACAAGGTTAAGCGGAAGATACAGCTTTTCGATGCTGATCAAACGCGCTTCATATACAAGGCGATCAATAAGAAATCGATACATATTCAAGGCCTTTCCGGAACCGGAAAAACGGAACTTTTGCTTCATAAGCTCAAGGATATTTATGTCCGAAACCCAAGCTCCAGAATATTACTTACATGTCATAACCGCATTCTCGCGGACAACCTAAGAAGAAGGATTCCCGAATTTTTCAATTTTATGAAGGTAGAGCAGCAGATTGAGTGGGATAGTAGGCTGTGGTGTATGCATGCTTGGGGCTCTCGTAGCGACCCAAACTCTGGCACGTATAGATACATTTGCCATTACTTCAATATTCCGTTCTACACTTTCGGGCAGTCCTCATTTGATGAGGCCTGCAAAGAAGCATGTGAGTTGATCCAGTCGAGACATGATGGATTGGAATACGCATTCGATTACATCCTCATAGATGAGAGCCAGGACTTTCCGCAATCATTCCTTGATCTATGCGAGCTCGTAGCGCGAGAATATGTAATCGTAGCGGGAGATATATTCCAAAGCATCTTTGATACAAAAATCAAGCCAAGCATATCTCCAGATTTCTTGTTGAGCAAATGCTACAGAACCGACCCAAGAGCTTTAATGTTCGCCCACTCTCTTGGCATGGGGTTGTTTGAGGAGAAAAAGCTCCGCTGGCTGGAGGACGATGAGTGGCAGACGTGCGGATATATTGTAGAGACATCGGCTGATAAAAGCTTTTACCGACTGAAGCGCGAACCGCTTCGTCGCTTTGAGGATATATCCGCTGCCGAAGTGCCCTCGGTTTCGATTGTTGAAGGCGAAACACTAAATAATGAACAAGTGGCAGAGCTTGTTCTCGGGGCTATCAGGGCTATTTCAGAAGAGAATCCCACGATCACGCCGGATGACATTGGGATTATATTGGTGGATAGCGGAAGTCAGATATTTGCCCTTCAGGATACGCTTGCACAAATCATTCCGCGCGAGACAGGCTGGGCTGTCAATAAGGCTGTTGAAAGCAAGAGGAAAATACCTGGCCGTATATTTATTAGCAATCGAAACAACGTGAAGGGACTTGAGTTCCCATTTGTTATTTGCGTAACAAGCAATCTATCGAGAGGGCTAGCTTACAGGAACTCACTGTACATGACGCTGACGCGTTCATTCCTACGATCTTACTTGATTGTCTCCCGAAAGCAGGATGAGAAAATGATGGGCTTGATAAGGCAGGGCTTGGATACGATCAATGTGTCAGGTTTCATTGAGACGCAACCCCCGTCTGCGGAAGAGCGAGCAGAGATTATGACCAGTATTACTCAAGATAATGTTCGCACATCATTTTACGACTTTTGTGAAGAGATTTTTGATGAAATTGGTATTTTGCCGATTTTTAGGCAGGAGCTGCGTCGAGTAATCAAAGCAACAGCCGGTGAGGATTTTGATCGAGATGAAATAGCTGAGATTGCGGGATTTAATTATAAGAAGATGTTAAAAAAGGATGGAAGATGAACATCGAATCCTTTAATTTGGATCGATATCAGACGTCGAGCCTACTATCGGCTTTTCGAGAAAGAAAGAATGTTGTTCTTTTTTGGATGCAGGTCGTAAAAACGATCCTGTCTTTTGTGGAGCCCAAGCCAGAGCAGATCTATGGAAAGATGCTGATCTGTACTGAAAAGATGCACCGTGTCTTCATTGAGGGTGACGGCAAGACGTTCTCGACTGCATTACCATTTTCCGTAAAAAAGGTGGATGGGTACTTTTTCTGTACGCTTCGATCTGGAATTGATCTTAGTAGCAAGCTGAGTTCCGAAATTATTGCGGCTCTGTCGACATCTGATTCGTTCGGTAATATTCAGGTTCTCGGCTTTGCTGACGAAATTATGAATATTTCTGACGACCCGGACACTCTTTGGGTGGCGCTTAGTGAGCTGATCAACTCGGATGATGGCTATCTTCGTTTTGATCATGATCCTGATCGCGAGGATGGAAAAATACACCCATTAAACCACATCGACATATTCTTTTCCCAATCAGCCACGTTCAAGCTTGGGCTGAGGGAGAGATTGGAGATTAATGCTCTTTCGGATATTCTTAACATTAGAACTGATTGTCATTATCTCGCCAAGGAGTGAAACACTCCGAGTGGCAACTTAGTCGCTGCAAAGAAACTGTTGTCAGCGAGATTTGTTATACTGTGGTTCACATTTCCGGCAGCTTAGGGCTGGGACTCGCCCCCTTGCTGCTCCACGCCTGGGCGACCGCTTTGGAAAACTGGGCAGCGAACTCGACCGACAGCTCTGGGCCGTAGCCTTCCGCTGCACCTGCGAAGAGTTGCGCCATACTGTGATCTGCCGGGGTGTCTCTGATTGGGCTATGCTGACGTTGCACACACGAACCGGAGTTCAGACCATTGATGCCAGACGACAGCCCCCCTTCCCCCGAACCGTCTCCACCGCCGCTCTCGCCCAAGTCCACGCTGGAACTGATCGAGGACGGCGAGTTGAATGCCATCGCCGATGCGAGGGCAAACAGCCGTGAGATCCCGGTGTCGCTGGACGAACTGTAGGCAGCTGCTCTGCGGCATCGCGGGGATTTTTCCGAGGGGCGAGCCTTGACCTGATACCACCTAGCGGCGCTGAACGCACGGATTGGCTGTAGCCCCTAGATCGCCTATATTGGACGCAGGAGGCCCTTGCGATGCAGAGCCAGACGCCATCCCAAGCCCTGCAACATGGGCGCAATCTGATCCGCGAACTCGCGGCCCGGCACCGCACGACCAAGCCGCGCGTGTTCGGTTCGGTCCTGACAGGCAGGGACCGTGCGGACAGCGACCTCGATGTGCTGGTCGAACCCTTGCCGGAAACCACGCTGTTCGACCTCGGGGGCTTGCAAGATGCGCTGGAAGAGGTGCTTGGCGTCCGGGTGGACGTGAAGACCCCTATGGACCTGCCTCCGCATGTCCGCGCGAAAGTTTTGCTGCAGGCGGTCCCGGTTTAAGCGCGGACAGCGGCTCGGACCTAGCACTTGCGTTCGCGGATCGCCCAACCACTGGACGACGGCACCTCCAGCACCTAGATTGCACCTTGGTATTTATTGGTATAGGTTGGAATTTGCCTAGAGAAGGAAGGGAGGCGACGATGCCCCGCAATACGTCCGTGTCCCTGGGGGACCACTTCACCAGTTTCATCGACGCCCAGGTGCAGGCGGGCCGCTACGGATCGGCCAGCGACGTGGTGCGCGCAGGGCTGCGCCTGCTGCAAGAGCATGAGGCCAAGGTGAAGGCGCTGGAAGCCGCCTTGATCGAGGGCGAGGAATCCGGTGAGCCGCAGCCCTTCGACAATGAGGCTTTCAAGGCCCGGATGCGGGCCGAGCATGGCCACTGATCGAGGTTATCGGCTTTCTCCTGCTGCCGACCGCGATCTTGCAGACATCTGGCGCTATACCGCCCGCCGGTGGTCCGTCGAGCAAGCAGAGAGCTACCAGGACGATCTGGCGGCCGCGTTCGAGGGGCTGGCATCGGGCCGGAAGATGGGCCGCCCGGTCGAGATCAGGCGCAAGGGCTATCTGAAATACGCCGTAGGGACGCACCTGATCTTCTTCCGCGAGGCGGAGACGGAAATCATCGTTGTGCGGGTCTTGCACGGCAAGCAGGACCCGCAGCGGCACCTTTAGGCCACGCAGCCCTCGACCTCGCGTGGATCGAGAGTATGACGCAGGACTAGCCGCGCCCGCCCATGGGCATTTGGACATCGACCTGCATGTCGCCTGGACCACGCTGCAGACCGAACCGCCCGCGCTCATCGAGCATCTGCCCGGCTATGGCAGCCACACCCACACGGCCGCCCGCCGGTCACCTACATGCTGTAGCTGTTGCCGTAGGGAGTGATCCCGTCCGATGAAGCAACCGAGCCGCCGTGGATCGGAAGAATCTCATGTGCCAGATCGAGGTCCATGCCCATTCTGGTCATACAGGTCCTGAGCCACCTCGGATCGTGGATCGCCTGAGCAGCCTTGTCGTAAGCGTTCACGACAGTTTCCCCATAGGCTCCTTTGGCTTTGGACCAAGCGGCCTCAGGTATCGGCCCAAAGCGCGAGATCATCATCGAAAGGTCGATGATATCGCGGTTGAGAACGGAGCGGTCGGCGTGGTGGTCGGCATTGGCGAGCAGCCTTTCGCAATACATATCATCACGGGACAGGACCGGGACACCCAACACCGGGTCGAAGGTGCCGCTGATCGGGATGCGCGCCTCGCGGACGATCTCGAATCGCACCTTGGCATTGCCGACACCGATCTGCGTCCTCATCCCGTATTGATCGGCGCGCATATCGCGCAGCGCCGCGACTTCCGCGCCCGGCTTTAGCAGGCCGTCCAATCCCCTGTCGAAGGCCGTGGAACGAAGCAGCCGATACCCCTCCTGCGACGAGCAGAAGAAGGCAATATCGACGCTGTCGCGATATTCATCTAGGGCAAGAACGATTGCCGTCCCGCCACCGAGGAAGCACCGGGCCTCAAGCAGCAATCTGTCGTCCAGGGCCGCGAGGATGGTGGCGATGGCGTTGTGGTGCGGGCGTTCAAACATTTAGGACGCCGTTCCCGTATCGGGCGATGAGCCGGGCGAGCAAGTCCCGCTCTTCCGGGGTGAGGGCATCCTGACCCACATGCCGCCAGTTCCGCTCGTAGATCGCCAAGGCGTCCGCACCCTCCAACACGGTGTCGGGGGGACGGTTCCAGCACAGGTGCCGCAACTGTGGATATTGCTCGATGCGCACTTTCATACCCGGCCCTCTCTGTGGCCGAAGGTAGGAGTTTTGAGAGAAACCTTCCATGTTAGACTGGCTGGCTTCGGTCCTGACGGTCAAAAGGCACTACCGCCCCGGCCTCCGAACGGTCCAGCCAAGGAGGATCGTCAGCGAAGCGCAGGGAAAGCCCATAGGTTATGGCGAAAACAAATACCGGATAATCAAAGAAATCGGGTATTCCACGCGGGGGCGGTCAGTGTTCCCAGTTCGGCGACGGCCGCATCAATGTTGTCGCCGAGCCGGTGCGGCTCGCCCCCGGCGCGGACCAGGTAGATGTCGCCGTTCTCTTCGATGCTGACAGAGGCACCAGCCTCGCGAGCTGCATCCAGCAACATTCCGAGCGCAATGGCCTGGGCAATCTGCTCCTATTTTACCTGCGATCCTTTCCAGATCAAAAACCGGACAATTTCAAATACCGGATTTATCTTTGTAGAGCTGCCACATCTCTTCGATCAGAACGCCCTGCACGACGCCACGCCGCCGGGCCTCGGCGGCGATCTCGGTGGCTATGGGCGGCAACACCTTGGCATGAACCTGATCCGTGCGGGGGCTGGGCTTGCGGCCTCGCTTCCCCTGCGGCTCGCGCTCGACGAAGCCCAAACCGGCGGCGCGCTCGTCGGCAGCCCGGAGTGAGGCGGCATCTGACGGCTTCTCGCGCGTTTTCAGCCGCCCCAGATCAATGGCGAACGGACGTTCCTCGCTCATCGGCCAGGCTCCCCGACCAGGCGGCCATAAACCGCCTGTGCGAACCCGGCCGCATTGCCGATTGCCGCCTCCATGTTTCCCTGCGGCGGCATCGACCGCAGGTCGCCCCCGAACTCGAACAGCGCCGAAAACGCCACGCGCTCCATCAGCGCGGGTTCGATCAGATCGACCCCCTGCCTGCGGAGCGAGTGCTCGATGCCGACATGCTGTTTCGACCGAACCCCCTTCGTCATGGTGAAGACCACTGCATGAGGAATGCGCCGGTCCAGAGTCTCTTCTTCCTCGGCGATCAGGGCCAGCGCCCGCGCCCCGATTGTCGCATCCAGCGTCGTGGCGCGCATCGGCGTGATGACCAGATCGGCTTGTGAAATCGCGCGTGAGACCAGCCGGGACGCCACCCCCTCAAGATCGACGATCACCACCTGGCCGTCCTGGTCGAGGGGCTTGATCGTTCGCACGATCTCCGCCTCGGTGACGCCCGACAGCACCTCGATACCGGCCGGGACGGTCCCGCGTTGGCTCCACAAGGTCAGGCTCCGGTTCGGGTCGCAATCCAGCATGGTAACCGGCGCACCGGCGTGAGCCAACTCTGTGCCGAGAAGGACTGCTGTGGTAGACTTCCCTGCGCCCCCCTTCGGCGACGCGATTACGATAACAGGCATGGTTTTTCCCAATCGGGTTATTTCAGTTACCGGATCAAGCGCCGCCCCAAGGCTCGGCGCGCTCAAAATCTTCCAGCTCCGGCTCGCGTCCTTCGTGCAGCCGGATTCTAGCTGCTAGTCTGCGGCTTTCACTCGCAGCGCGCCGCAACTCTGTCAGCTCGGCCAGCACCTCGGACGGCAAGATCGCCCGTTGGGCAGCCCATCGTTCACTGGTTGCGCTGTTCAACAGAAAAATCTGTTGTCCCCATATCCGACCGTCCTGATGGTCACGACCGAGCGGGGTCAGCGCTCCACCGATCCCCGCAAGAAAGATGCCCCCTCCGCTGGGGTGCCGATATAGTGCAGCCTCGAATGCGTTGAACTCATGGACGAACGAGTTTCGCACACCCTTCTGCACCCGCCAGATCAGCTTGGCCGTCCTGGTGTTGTAAACCACGCGACCGATCCTCCGCGACATATCGCAGAGCAGCGGCTTCCGGTCACAAATCTGAATGTTATCGTCGGACATCCTGCCCTCTTTTCGCTTGTGTGTGGGGTGCTTCAGTCAAGTTTTGCGAAGGGACCGTGCGCAGAATGCTCATTGCTTCTGCTGAACTGAACCAACTCGCCGATCAGGGATGCCAAAACGGCCTTTCCCCTTGCCTCTGCCTTCGCCATGCCGATGAAAGCGGCTGCGGTATCCCGAACCCGGTAGCGCCCGATGCGCCCAGCATTCCGATCCGCAATCAGCAGGCAGAGGACGCTTCGCGTCTCTCCGAAAAGATCGCAGGAGGTGGCCCATTGTGCGCCAGATATGCCGATCATCATTGCACGATCGCGGGCAGCCAGTGTCAGGGCTCGCCACGAAGGCGGTTTGCCCGGCGACAACCCTTCGGCGTAGAGGCCAATGACATCTCTGAACTCGGGGCCTGCCAGCAGCATCACCTGTTCTGGCGATGTGGTTGGCGGCCCCAGCCGTGCATGTTCGCTGGCCCTACAAGTTTCGATTATCTTTTCTTCTTTGGTATCTGGTCGGACCAAACTGTCCGACGGCGCGACCTCAACTGTCCGACCGGATGGCACCGAAAAATCGGCCAGAACCGCTGAAAGTGCCTCGATGACCTCGGCCAATCGGTCTCGTGACCGCAGTTCGGACGGCCTGAGGCGCGGGAAGATGGCGCGCGCGGCGTCCAAAGCTTCGGGCGCATCCAGTTGGCGAATCTGGCAGATCAGGTCATTGGCGCGATTCCTGGCTGCCCGAAGTTCCAGCGCCTCGACGGCCTCTTGCTGAACAAGGCGCAAGAGATCGCTAGCACGGTCGATGAGCGGGGCGAGATTGATCCCACTGGCACAGATGATGCGACCATCTGGGCTGCGCCGCCCGAACCTGCGTCCGTTGCGCATGGTTGCCCGGAAGATCAGTGCCCTCTCCGCAAGACGTGTCTCTATGCGGTTGATCTGCCGCACTGACAGCCCAAGCTCGTCAGCCAGTCGGGTTACGGAGGTCCAAATAGAGCAGATTCTGCCGGGTTCAAAATCTTGAGCTTTCAGATGCCGCAGGGCATAGCGAAGGTAGCAGATGTCCTCGTCGCGCAGCCCCAAGCATTGCCGCAGTTTGCCAACGATGTCTGCCAGATCGAAAGGTCGCACTCCAACCGGAAGCCCGCCATGTGTGAGGGTAAGGCTCATGTCCGCCCCCTTGCGTGGGCCGAACGATCCGGGTAGAATCCAAAGCTGTGCAGACTTTGAATGCCGTCGTGGTGGATGCCAGTCCCCACGGCGGTTTTTCGTTTTTGACAGTTCGCCGATCTCGGGCCGCACTTCCAAACGGGTAGCTGTGATCGGTTGGACAGAATCGGCTTTTCTCGTTGAATATCAAAGGGACAGCCACTGCCTGTTGGACAGAGTAACCATCTGATTCCAAAGAATTGGCATCCCACCCTACGGGCTGCCACTTTTCTTCTGTTTTCCCTTACAACTGAACAGCTTATCCGTGCTTGGCGCATTCGTGCAGCAGACAGCTTGCGCCCGCACGCGGCTGCGGCCAGGTTGCGCTTGCAGAATAAGGAGCAGCCATGTCCCATGCGATGGATGTCGAGGCGTTGACCGCCTTTCTGGCCCGTGATTTCGGCCAGGTCGCCGAAGATTTCCGGGTCGAGGCCGTCACGGCCGAAGGGCTGCGGCTGCGGCTGAAGGTGCAGGAGCGCCATCTGCGCCCGGGCGGCACGGTCTCGGGCCCGGCGATGTTCGGGCTGGCGGATGTGGCGGTCTACCTCGCCATCCTCTCGCGCATCGGTCCGGTCGCCCTGGCGGTGACCACCGGCTGCGCGATGGATTTCATGCGCAAGCCCGCCGCCGGGCGCGACCTTTACGCCGAGGTGCGGCTGCTGAAACTGGGCCGGAGCCTCGCCGTGGCCGATGCGCTGATCTTCAGCGAGGGTGTCACCGAACCCGTCGCGCGGGCGAATATGACCTATTCGATTCCCCCCGCCCGCTGATCCCGCCGAATCACGAAAGACGCCCATGCGGGGCAGCTCGGCCCCGGCGCGGGGTTATCCCCAGAGCTGTGCACCGGCTTATCCCGCGGCGCACCGCCCCCCGCCCGGAACCCCGGGACACGGAATAAATTTCTTGCCCGCCGGATGTGGCCCGCGTCGCCCGCTCCGCCGCCCTGCCAGGCGGCAAAACCACCCGTTTCCACAGGTTTCGGACGCTTTACCACCCCTAGAGGTATTTTCCGGGGCAATCGAAAACTGACACAAGATATTGACAACCATCTTCGTCTGGCGCCAATATGCTGGTGTTCTGGTGCTCCGGTTTGCAGCCGGCGTGAAAAGGGAAGCCGGTGCAAGGCCGGCGCTGCCCCCGCAACTGTAAGCGGCAAGCGAAGCCGGCGGGCCATCGGATCGGGACAATCCGAAGGCCGGCCTTGCGGCGCTCCGCAAGTCAGGAGACCTGCCAGAACCGAAAAGGCAACGAAACCGTGCGGAGGGCGCGGAAGAGTGGATCCGGCGGATACGTCTCCGCGGGCCGGTCTTCTGTGAACCGCCGCCACCCGGGACAGAAGAAGGATCAGGCAATGACCATCACCGTTTACTCGAAACCCGCCTGCGTTCAGTGCACCGCGACCACCCGCGCGCTCGACGCCCGCGGCATCGCTTACAGCATCATCGACCTGACCGAGGATTCCGACGCGATGGAGCGGGTGATGGCCATGGGCTACCGCCAGGCCCCGGTCGTGGTGGCGGGCGATGCGCATTGGGCCGGATTCCGCCCGGACATGATCGGCCGCCTCTCCTGAGGCGGGGGTCGTGGAGCCTGCCGTTCCCGGTTTGATCTATTATTCGTCCGAATCGGGCAATACTGCGCGCTTCATGCACAAACTCGGGTTTGCGGCGCAGAGGATTCCGATCTCGCCGAAGGATGAGATGCCGGCAGTCGCGCAGGATTACGTGCTGATCCTGCCGACCTTCGCCGATGGCGAGGGCCGCGGGGCCGTCCCGAAACAGGTGATCCGCTTTCTGAACGATCCGGCGCGGCGCGCGCGGATCCGCGGCGTGATCGCTTCGGGAAACAGAAATTTCGGCGCGACTTTTGCCCTCGCGGGTAAGATCATCGCCGGGAAATGCAATGTCCCCGTGCTCTGGCGTTTCGAGCTGGCGGGACTTGAGACCGATATCGCCCGCGTCCGGCGCGGGCTTCAGCTTTTCCGGGGGATGGAATGCTCGACAATGGCGTGAAGCCTGCGCTGGATTACCATGCGCTGAACGCGATGCTTAACCTCTACGATTCAGAGGGGAAGATCCGTTTCGAAGCAGACCGTATGGCGGCACGGCAGTATTTCCTGCAACATGTGAATCAGAATACCGTCTTCTTTCACAATCTCGACGAGAAGCTGCGCTATCTGGTCGATGAAGGTTATTACGAAGCCGAAGTTCTGGACCAGTATTCGCGCAACTTCCAGCGCGCGATCTGGGATGCCGCCTATGCGCGGAAGTTCCGTTTTCCGACTTTCCTCGGCGCGTTCAAATATTATACCTCCTACACGCTGAAAACCCGTGACGGGCAGCGGTATCTGGAGCGTTACGAGGACCGCGTGGTCATGGTCGCGCTGGCGCTGGCGCGCGGCGACGAAGCGCTGGCGATGAGCTTCATGGAGGAAGTCCTTTCGGGCCGGTTCCAGCCGGCGACGCCGACCTTCCTGAATGCCGGAAAGAAATCCCGCGGCGAATTGATTTCCTGTTTCCTCCTGCGGATCGAGGATAATATGGAATCCATCGGCCGCAGCATCAATTCGGCGCTGCAATTGTCGAAACGCGGTGGCGGCGTGGCTTTGATGCTGACCAATCTGCGAGAATTGGGCGCGCCGATCAAGGGGATCGAGAACCAGTCCTCGGGCGTGATTCCGGTGATGAAACTTCTGGAAGACAGTTTCAGCTACGCCAATCAGCTTGGCGCGCGCCAGGGCGCGGGGGCGGTCTATCTGAATGCGCATCACCCCGATATTCTGCGCTTCCTCGATACCAAACGCGAGAATGCCGACGAAAAGATCCGCATCAAGACGCTGAGCCTTGGCGTGGTGATCCCGGATATCACTTTCGAGCTGGCTAAGAAAAATTCAGATATGTATCTTTTCTCGCCGCATGACGTCGAGAAGATCTATGGCGTGCCCTTCTCGGAGATTTCGGTTTCCGAGAAATATCATGAAATGGTGGACGACAAGCGGATCAAGAAAAAGAAGATCAACGCACGGGAATTTTTCCAGACCATCGCCGAGATCCAGTTCGAAAGCGGCTATCCCTATATCATGTTCGAGGACAGCGTGAACCGGGCCAATCCGGTTCATGGCCGCATCACCATGTCGAATCTCTGCTCGGAGATCCTTCAGGTGAATGAGGCGAGCACGTTCCACGAAGATCTGAATTACGATCACCTCGGCACCGATATTTCATGCAATCTCGGCTCGCTGAATATTGCGGCGACGATGGACGGGCCGGATTTCGGCGCGACCGTCGAAGCGGCAATCCGCGCGCTGACCGCGGTGTCGGAAATGTCGGCGATCGACGCGGTGCCCTCGATCCGGCGTGGCAATGACGAGGCCCATGCGGTGGGGCTTGGCCAGATGAACCTGCACGGCTATCTGGCGCGCGAACATGTCTATTACGGCTCCCCCGAGGGGGTGGAATTCACCAGCGTGTATTTCGCGGCTGTCGCCTATCACGCGATCCGTGCCTCCAATCTGCTGGCACAGGAAAAGGGTGAGAGCTTCCGCGATTTTGACAAGTCGAAATATGCCGATGGTTCGTTTTTCGACAAATACACCGGGCAGGACTGGCTTCCGACCTCGGAAAAAGTGGCGAGCCTGTTCGAAAAGGTCAAGCTGCCGACCCGCCAGGACTGGGCGGAACTGAAGGCGCTCGTGATGCAATACGGGCTTTACAACCGCAATCTCCAGGCGGTGCCTCCGACCGGCTCGATCAGCTATATCAACAATTCGACATCTTCGATCCATCCGATCGTGGCGAAAATCGAGATCCGCAAAGAGGGCAAGATCGGTCGCGTCTATTATCCGGCGGCTTTCATGTCGAACGAGAATCTCGAATATTATCAGGATGCCTATGAGATCGGTCCGGAAAAGATCATCGACACCTATGCGGCGGCAACCGAACATGTCGATCAGGGCCTGTCTCTGACCCTGTTCTTCCCGTCCGAGGCCACCACGCGCGATATCAACAAGGCCCAGATCTATGCCTGGAAGAAGGGCATCAAGACGATCTATTACATCCGCCTGCGCCAGACCGCGCTGGAAGGAACCGAAGTGCAGGGCTGCGTTTCCTGCACGTTGTGACGGATGGAAAGCGCCGGGGGCCCTGCCCCCGGACCCCCGGGATATTTAGAGACAGAAAATGAGGGGAGCCTTCGTGATGAAGGATCATGTGGCGAGCCGCACCGTGCTGAAGGCGATCAACTGGAACCGCCTCCAGGATGAAAAGGACCTGGAGGTCTGGAACCGGCTGACGGTGAATTTCTGGTTGCCCGAAAAGGTGCCGCTGTCGAACGATGTGCAATCCTGGTCCACTCTGCGGCCGGAAGAGCGCGAATTGACGATCCGGGTTTTCACCGGGCTGACGCTGCTGGATACGGTGCAATCTTCGGTCGGCGCTATTTCCATGATGCCTGATGTGGTCACGCAGCATGAAGAGGCATGCCTGACGAATATCGCCTTCATGGAATCCGTCCATGCGCGCAGCTATTCGTCGATCTTCTCGACGCTCTGCTCGACCAAGGAAATCGACGACGCTTTCCGCTGGTCGGAAGAGAATCCGCATTTGCAATCCAAGGCGCGGATCGTGCTGGAGAAATACAGGGCCGGCGAGGATCCGCTGAAACGCAAGATCGCCAGCGTGTTCCTGGAGAGCTTCCTGTTCTATTCCGGCTTCTATCTGCCGATGTACTGGTCGAGCCGCGCCAAACTGACCAATACCGCCGATCTGATCCGGCTGATCATCCGCGACGAGGCGGTGCACGGCTATTACATCGGCTACAAATATCAGCGCGGGCTGGAGAAACTGGATGCGGCCCGGCAGCAGGAATTGAAAGATTTCGCTTTCGCGCTGATGTTCGATCTTTACGATATCGAGCAGAAATACACCGAAGAGCTATACGACGGGATCGGACTGACCGAGGACGTGAAGGCCTTCCTGCATTACAACGCCAATAAAGCGTTGCAGAATCTTGGCTATGAGGCCCTGTTCCCGGCCTCTGTCTGCGAGGTCAATCCGGCGATCCTGGCGGCGCTGTCGCCCGACAGCGAGAACCACGACTTCTTTTCGGGATCGGGCTCGTCCTATGTCATCGGCAAGGCGGTGGCGACCGAGGACGACGACTGGGATTTCTGAAATCCGCGACAAAGCCCGGGCCTGCCGCCCGGGCTTTTCGTTTCAGAAGGCGCGGAAGGTCATCGTGGTCAGTGTGCGCTGAATCCCGGGAATGTCGAACAGCCGTGACGACAGGTAATGGCCGACTTCCTCGCCGTCGGGGATATAGACTTTGGCGATCAGATCGTAATCGCCGCTTGTCGAATAAAGCTCGCTGACGACCTCACGGTCCCAGATCGCATCGGCGACCTCATAGGTTCGGCCGGGCGCGCAGCGGAACTGAACGAAAACCAGCGACATGACGGGATCCTTTCCTTTGGTCCCAAGCCTAACGCCTGACGAGGGAAAGGAAAATCCCCCTCCCACGGTGAGGCGGTTTCTTCAAAGAAACCGCACCGGAGCCTTTGAAGGCTCCGGGCCGGAGTTTTTGAAAACTCCGGCGGCGGGTCAGCCGGGCTCGTCGCCCGAGGTGAGTTCCAGCTTAGGCGCCGCCCCTTTCAGATCGCTGATGCCGAGCGGCAGCTTTGGCCGCGCCAGCCGGTTGCGCACAACCCAGTGCAGCCGGGTCTCGGCCCGGGTGATCGCCACATAGGCGAGGCGCTTCCACAGAGGCACACCCGCTTCGGTGCGGTTCGCCCAGGCGGCGGCGGAAAGGTCGGGCGCGAAGACCTGGACCTCGGGCCATTGGCTCCCCTGGGCCTTGTGGATCGTCACCGCCGCGCCGTGCAGGAAGGTCGCGCCCATCGTGGCGGCATGGGGGATGAACGGCTCTTCCTCGTCGGGCTTTTCGATCTTGATGATCGAGGCGGCGGAAAGCTGCGGATCCTCGGCGCCGATCACATGCAGCTTGGCAAAGCCCGTGCGGTTGCCGGGGCCGAGATAGATCACCTGCGCGCCCTTGATCAGCCCGCGCGCCTCCAGATCCACCCGTTTCTTGCGGTGTTTCAGCGGCAGTTCGATCCCGTCGCAGATCAGCGGCTCGCCGGGGATCAGGTCGTGTTCCGGCGCGCCATGGGCGGTGCGGAAGGCGGTGATCAGCTTGACGCGGGTGATGTTGCGCCAGACCAGCACCGGGCTGCGCGCCATCAGATCGGCGTCCACCCGTTCCGACCAGACCACCCGGTCATCCTGCGCCGCCTTCTCGCGCACCAGCCGCTCGAAGGCCGGGAAATCCAGCGTGTCGTCTGCCAGCGCATGGGCGAGGTCGAGGATCGGATTGTCCTGGGTCTGGCGGTGGATGCGGTTCAGGATCAGCTGGCGCTCGGGGCCAAGCGTCTCGAACACCATCTTGCCCGACTGCCCCACCGGCGCCAGCTGCGCCGGATCGCCGAACAGCACCAGACACGGGAAGATCTCGCGCAAGTCGTCGAACTGGCGCTCGTCCAGCATCGAGGCCTCATCGACGAAGCCGATGTCCAGCGGATCCTCGCGCCGTTTCCAGCCCTTGATGAAATCGGATCCCTTCAGCCCCGCCGCCGCCAGCGCGCCGGGAATCGAGGCGACCTGGGCGTAGAACGCCTGCGCCCGGTCGAGCGCCTGCTCGGTCAGCCCCTCGACCCCCAGCCCCTCGATCGCGGGGCGTTCGGCCTGGCCCGCCAGCCATTCGGCGATGCGCTCGTATTGCGGATCATAGACCGGGGTATAGAGGATGCGGTGGATCGTGGTCGCGGGCACACCGCGCATCCGCAGAACCGAGGCCGCCTTGTTGGTGGGCGCAAGGATCGCCAGCGTCCGGCGCTCCTTGCGGCGCTTGCCCTCCCAGTCGCCCGAGACCACCTCGACCCCGGCGGCTTTCAGCGCCTTGTAAAGCTGGGCCAGCAGAAGCGTCTTGCCCGATCCGGCCTTGCCGATCACCGCCGCGACCGAACTGCTGCCCTCGGGGGGCGGAAGCAGCATTCCCTCGTCGAGATCCACGCCCTGGGATTTCAGCCCGAGCGCGATACGGTCCCAGGCCTCGGCCTGATCGTCGGAGAAAGTGGGGGCCGGTGCCTGCATGGGGCGAGAGTATCGCGCGCGCGGGCCAAGGGCCAGTGCGCCCGTGCAGGGTTCAGCGGTTCAGTGCGGCCGCCCCGAGGCCGCGCCGCCATTGCCATTGCCGCGCGAAAGTCCGGCGATCTCGGCCTCGGCGGTGCGCAAGGCCTCTTCGGCCTTGGCCGCCAGCGCGGGAAGGCCGTTCGCCAGAGCATAGGCTTTCAGATCCCGCAGAACCTCGAAGATCCATTCATGACTCATAACGGCACCCGGCACCGGCGGCAGACCGGATAAGGGTATCATTTACCATAAGGCAGAGAGTATCCGCAGTTATGTGCACAATGTGCCAGTGCTGTCGCGCAAAGAGAAACGCCGCACCCGGAAGGATGCGACGTTCCCGCGGTTTCCCACCCGGGGTCAGCGGTTGCGGCTGACCTCCAGCGTATCCTCGAAGGTGCGCAATCCGGTGCGCGGCGCCTGGACCAGAACCGCCATATTGCCGGGCTTGTGCTGGTTCTTCCACATCAGCGTATGGGCGCGGGGGATTTCCTCCCAGTTGAACACCTCGGACATGCAGGGGTCGAGGCGGCGCTCGCACATCAGCTTGTTGGCCGAGGCCGCCTGTTTCAGATGGGCGAAATGGCTGCCTTGCAGGCGCTTCTGGTGCATCCACATGTAGCGCACGTCGAAGGTGCAGTTGAAGCCGCTGGTGCCGGCGCAGATCACCACCATGCCGCCCTTCTTCACCACCAGCGCCGAGACCGGGAAGGTCGCCTCGCCGGGATGCTCGAACACCATATCGACGTTCACGCCCTTGCCGGTGATGTCCCAGATCGCCTTGCCGAACTTGCGCGCCTCTTTCAGCCAGATGTTGTATTCCTCGGAATTCACCGTCGGAAGCTGGCCCCAGCATTTGAATTCGTTGCGGTTGATCACGCCCTTGGCGCCCAGACCCAGCACGAAATCGCGCTTCGATTCGTCCGAGATCACCCCGATCGCATTGGCGCCCGCCGTGTTGATCAGCTGGATCGCGTAGGAGCCGAGCCCTCCGCTCGCGCCCCAGACCAGCACGTTCTGGCCGGGTTTCAGGTCGTGCGGCTCGTGCCCGAACAGCATCCGGTAGGCGGTGGCCAGCGTCAGGGTGTAGCAGGCCGATTCCTCCCAGGTCAGGTGCCTGGGCCGCGGCATCAGCTGCTGCGCCTGCACCTTGGTGAACTGGGCGAAAGAGCCGTCATGCGTCTCATAGCCCCAGATCCGCTGGCTGGTCGAGAACATCGGATCGCCGCCGTTGCATTCCTCGTCGTCGCCGTCGTCCTGGTTGCAGTGGATCACCACCTCGTCGCCGACCTTCCAGCGCTTCACCTTGTCGCCCACCGCCCAGACGATGCCAGAGGCGTCGGAACCCGCGATGTGGTATTCCTGCTTGTGGCCGTCGAAGGGCGAGATCGGCACGCCGAGACCGGCCCAGACCCCGTTGTAGTTCACGCCCGCGGCCATCACCATGACCAGCACTTCGTGGCTGTCGAGCTTCCAGGTGTCGACCACCTCAAGCTGCATGGCCTTTTCCGGCTCGCCGTGACGCTCGCGCCGGATCGCCCAGGCATACATTTTCGCCGGCACATGGCCGAGGGGGGGCATCTCGCCGATCTCGTAGAGATCTTTCTTCGGGGCGTCGTAGGACATGATGGGTGCCTGTGTATCCAGTGCCATGGGCCAGCTCCAAAACTCGTGCGCCGCACCGCAGAATCGATGCGCTTGCAGCAGAGATAAAATCCGTCGCGAAATAATGCAATACACAAACATGAGTATCGGTAATTTTATGTCCGCCGCGTCGCAGAAATCCGCCGGGCTTTTCGCGCTGCGCGGGCAGGGTTGAAACGCCGCGGCGCCGGTGATCTACCGGGCGAAAATCGGGGGGAATGGCATGGATTATGATTTCGTGATCGTGGGCGGCGGCATCGCCGGGGTCTCGGCCGCGGCAAGGCTGGCGCCCCTGGGCCGGGTGCTGCTGCTGGAGGCCGAGGACGCGCTCGCGCATCACGCCTCGGGCCGCTCTGCCGCGCTTTACGAGCCGCGCTACGGCGCCGCGCCGGTGGTGGCGCTGTCGCTGGCCTCGGAGGCGGATTTCCGCGCCCTGCCGCAGGTGCTGTCGCCGCGCGGCCTGTTGCTGGTCGCGCGCGAGGATCAGCGCGCGGCCTTCGACGAAGATCTGGAGGCGATGGATTTCACCCGGATCAGCTTTGACGAGGCACGCGCCAGGGTGCCGGTCCTGAACCCCGATACGGTGGCGCTGGCGGGCTATGCCGCTCACGCCGAGGATATCGACACCGATCTGCTCTTGCAGAGTTACGCGCGCGCGGCCCGCGGCCATGGCGCCGAAGTCCGGCTGAAGGGGCGGGTAAGCGGGATCCGGCGGCTGGAGGGCGGCTGGCATGTCGCCTGGCCGGGCGGAGAGGCGACCGGGCGGATGCTGGTCAACGCCGCCGGGGCCTGGGTCGATCAGGTGGCCGTTCTGGCGGGGATCGCGCCTCTGGGCTTCACCCCGCTCCGCCGCTCGATGGCGCGGATCCCGGCGCCCGAGGGGATGGATGTCGCCTCCTGGCCGATGGTCTTCGGCCCGGGCGAGGACTGGTATATGAAGCCCGACGCCGGGGCGCTGATCGTCTCGCCCGCCGAGGAGGATCCGGTCGACGCGCCGCATGACGCCTGGGCCGACGACATGGTGCTGGCCGAGGGCCTGGCGCGTTACGAGGAAATGGTGACCGCGCCGGTGACGCGGGTGCTGGCCAACTGGGCCGGGTTGCGCACCTTCGCGCCCGACCGGGTGCCGGTGATCGGCCCCTCGCCCGCCGATCCCTCCTTCATCTGGTGCGCGGGCCAGGGCGGATACGGATTTCAGACCAGCCCGGCCGCAAGCCTGCTGCTGGCCGATCTGATCGCCGGTCGCCCGCCCGCGATCGGCGCGGCGGTGGCGGATGCGCTCTCACCCGCGCGGCTCCGATGAATATTCGCAGATACGAAATCATTTGATCCCGATCAAAGCCCTCCCCTTTGCGCCATGCCATCCCGTGGCGCGAAGGAGACCGGATATGAGCAGCAAAGAAAAGATCGCCGCCATGCGCGCCGAGCTTCGCGTGATGAACAAGGCGATACCCGAGACGATGGCGGGATTCGCCGCGCTGTCGAAGGCGGCAAAGGACGGACCGGCGGTGCCGGTGAAGGAAAAGGAGTTTGTCGCCCTCGGCATCGCGGTGTCGCAGCGCTGCGAGCCCTGCATCAATTTCCACGTCGAGGCGCTGATGAAGGCAGGTGCCAGCCGCGAGGAACTGGGCGAGGTGCTCTCGGTCGCGATCCAGATGGGCGGCGGCCCGGCGGTGATGTATGCCGCCCATGCGCTGGCGAGTTGGGACGAGCTGAGCGCCTGACGCGAAACTGTTCACAGACCGGAAACAACGGATGACACCGGCCGCGGGATCGGCGACGATCCCCGCCATGACTCGCATCCTTTTCTGTTTCCTCGCCGCGCTGTCGCTGGCCGCCTGCGGCGCCCCGACGCCCCGAACCAAACCCGAGGCCCGCCCGCCCCACAGCCTGGGCGCGAGCGAGGTCACCTCCGCCAGGTTCGGCGATGCGAAACCCGTGGACACCTGGGGCGGCAAGCCGCCGCAAAGCTATGCGGTGCACGGGGTAGACCTGTCACGCTGGCAAAGCGGGGTGGACTGGCCCACGGCGCGGGCGAACGGGGTGAATTTCGCCTTCATCAAGGCGACCGAGGGCGGCGACCGGGTGGATCCGATGTTCGAGGACCACTGGCGCGGCGCGGGCCGCGCCGGGGTGCGCCGCGGCGCCTATCACTTCTTCTATCATTGCCGCCCCGCCGAAGAGCAGGCGCGCTGGTTCATCCGCCATGTGCCAAGGGTGCCGGGCGCGCTGCCCCCGGTTCTGGACATGGAATGGACGCCGTTCTCGCCCACCTGCACCATCCGCCGCGACGGCGCCACCAACCGGCGCGAGGCGAAGATCTTCATCGACATCGTGGCGCGCCATTACGGGCAGCGGCCGATCCTCTACACCTCGATCGACTTCTTCGAGGACAATGAGATGTGGAAGCTGGAAGGCGCCGATTTCTGGCTGCGCGCGGTCGCGAAACATCCGCAGGATCTTTATAACGGCCATCACTGGCTGTTCTGGCAATATACCTCGACCGGGCTGGTGCCGGGGATTCCCGGGAAGGTCGACATCAACGTCTATGAGGGGTCGGCGGCGCAGTGGAACGCCTGGCTCGCCGCGCGGGCACCCTGAGCGCCGGGGCCACCAGCCGCCGCATTCTCCTCGCCGGACAATCCGACCCATCGGGCGCAGCGCAATCCCGCGCTGCCCCGGACCGCCAGCGCCACCCGGGCGGAATCGCCCTGGCCATCGCTGCAATGGCGCGGCCGGATGGCGGCGCTCAGTCCCCGGTGCCCTCCTCCTGCGCTTCCTCGCCCGGCGCCACGCCGCAGCTCTTGCCGCTGCCGGACTGCTGGCAATCGCCCGTGCCGATCCCCGCCTTGCCGCCGGTGGCGAAGGTGCTGCGGCCGGGGTCGTTCTTCTGAATGCCACGCCGGATGGTGACGCCGTTCTTCTCTTCGGTCTGCTCACCCGCCAGCCAGGCCTCGGCCTCGGCTTCGGCCTTAGCATCCCGTTCGGCGCGCATTGCCTCCCATTCGGCGGCGCGCTCCGCCTCAAGCAGGGCGCGCTCTTCGGCGCGGCGCGCGCGGATCCCCTCGTCGATCTCCGGGACCATCACCAGAACCGGCACCTCGCCCATCCCCCGGACCGGACGCACGAGCGAGGCATTCATCGCCGCCACGTCCAGCGTGGAAAGCAGCGCCCGCATCTCTTCGTCGCCGGTCGCCGCCGGCGCGGTGATGCGCAGATGGATCTGGGCCTGGAGATCGCCGAAGAACACCCGCGAGGGCGAATCCCCCGGCAGCCGCGCCTCGCGCAGGGGCATGCCGCGCACCGTCATATAATCGTCGCCCGGGATGTCCATGGCCGCCATTTCAAGCTGAAGGCGGATTTGGGTGGCGGCGAAACTCGTGAAGATGAAATCGGGAAAGCGCACCAGTTCCACCGCGACGAGGCCTTTCGGCGTCTCATAGATCTGGCGGGCCTGGGTCAGCTTCGCGCCGCCGTCCACGGTGAACGCATCGCGCGCCAGACGGGCCTCGTCGTCGCTGAAACCGACCCCGGCGGCGCCCGCCGCATCCCCCTCGGCCGGATCGCGCCGGGTCCAGCCATCGGGTGCGCGCGGCAGCATCGCGGCCAGATCGCCGCCGCCGCTGCCCCCGCCCGGCAGGCCCGCGATCTCGATCAGCCCGGCCCAGCCCGCGACGTAAGAGCCGAAACCGATCTTCTCGCCCGGGGGCGCCATGCGGTTGGCCATGGTGTAATCGAAGAACATGTAGAACAGGAAACCGCAGGCCGGAACGATCAGGCTGGCCAGGAAAAGGATGATACGCACGGAGAGACCCCACAGCCGTTTCGCGCGTGATAGCAGCGGAATCGGGCGGGCTTCGGGCAGAGCTGCGGCGGTTTTCGGCGCGGGGCGTCAGCCCCTGCGCCTGCCCGCGAGGCGCCCGGCGGGAAGCCGCGAGAGAGCCCCGGTCAGCGCGAAGATCGCCGCCGCCGCCACGATGATCGACGGGCCCGCGGGCGTGTCCTGCCAGAGCGAGAGCTGCAACCCCGCCACCACCGAAACCACCCCGATCGCCACCGCAAGGCCCGCCATGCTCTCAGGGCTTTTCGCCAGCCAGCGCGCGCTGGCGGCGGGGATGATCAGCATGGCGGCGATCAGCAGCGCGCCGACCACCTTCAGCGCCACCGCCACCACCACGGCCAGCGCGATCACCAGGACCAGCCGCTCGCGCGCGGGCGCATGGCCCGCGGCATGGGCCAGATCCTCGTTCAGCGTGGCGGTGAGCAGCGCCTGCCAGCGCCAGGCGATCAGCGCCGCGACCAGCGCGGCGCCGCCCCAGATCAGCGCCAGATCGGCGCGGCCGACCATCAGGATGTCGCCAAACAGCCAGGCCGACAGATCGGTGCGCACGGTCGGGAAATAGCTCACCGCCACCAGCCCGAAGGCCAGCGCCGAATGCGACAGCACGCCCAGAGTGGTGTCCATCGCCCAGCCCCGGCTTGCCAGCCCCGCCACCGTCAGCGCCATGGCGAGCGCCACGATCAGCGTGCCGACCGTCACCGGCAGGTCGGTCGCCAGCGCCAGCGCCACCCCGAGGATCGCGGCATGGGCGGTCGCGTCGCCGAAATAGGCCATCCGCCGCCAGACCACGAAACAGCCCAGAGGGCCGGTCGCCAGCGACAGCCCCGCCCCCGCCAGCGTCGCCCGCGTCACCAGATCGTCAACCATGGCTGCGCCCCTGTTCGTGGTCGTGGCCGCAATGATGGTCATGCGGCGCGTTGTGGTCGTGATCGTGCTCGTGACGGTAAAGCGCCAGCGCGCCGCGCGTGCCCAGCCCGAACAAAGCGCGGTATTCCGGCGCGTCCGAGACCACCCGGGGCGTGCCCTCGCAGCAGATATGGCCGTTCAGGCAGATCACCCGGTCGCTCGCCGCCATCACCACATGCAGGTCGTGGCTGATCATCAGCACCGCGCAGCCGGTCTCGGCCCGCACCTCCTCGATCAGCCGGTAGAAGGCCGCCTCGCCGGGCTGGTCGAGGCCCTGGGTCGGCTCGTCCAGCATCAGGATCTGCGGATCGGCCAGCAGCGCCCGCGCCAGCAACGCCCGTTGCATCTGCCCGCCCGACAGCGCGGCCATCTGCATGCCGCCCTTGCCCTCCAGCCCGACCCGCGCCAGCGCCGCCGCGGCGCGGGCATCCGTCACCCGCACAGGCAGCGACAGGAACCGGCGCAGGCTGATCGGCATCGACGCCCCGATCACCAGCTTTTGCGGCACATAACCCACCCGCAGCCCGGGCGCGCGTGCGACCGTTCCCGCCGCCAGCGGCACGATCCCCAGAAGCGCGCGCAGAAGCGTCGATTTCCCCGAGCCGTTCGGCCCGAGGATGGTCACGATCTCGCCCGGCACCACGCTCAGCGAGATGTCGTGCAGCACCTCGTCCTCGCCGTAGCGAACGCAGATATGCCTGGCCTCGATCAGCGTGGTCATGCGTCCGCCCTGCACGCGGGGCAAAGCCCGAGCGCCTCGACCGTCGAGCGTTCGATCAGAAAGCCCAGCTCCGCCGCCGCCGCATCCAGTGCCGCGCGCACCGGGGCGGCGGGGGCCTCGGCCACCGTGTTGCACAGCCGGCAGATCAGGAAGGCGGGCGCATGGGCCTCGCCGGGGTGCATGCAGGCGGCGAAGGCGTTCAGCCGGCGGATGCGATGCGCAAGCCCCTGTTCCACAAGGAATTCCAGCGCGCGATAGGCCACCGGCGGCTGGTTGCCGAACCCCTCTTCGGCCAGCCGTTTCAGCACGTCATAGGCCCCCATGGCGCGGTGTTCCTCCAGGAGGATCTCCAGCACCCGGCGCCGCACCGGCGTCAGCCGCGCGCCCGAGGCCGCCACCAGCGCATCGGCGCGCTCCAGCACGTCCCGCGCGCAATGGGCGTGATCGTGGCGCAGGAAGGCGGCACCCGGATCGGCGCAGCCCGGGCAGTCCGAAGGATGGTCATGTGCCATGATCGCCCCTTGACACGTTATGATATCACATACATAGATCTTGCGCCTTCCAAGCGAAAGACCCTGTGTGATGCGTTATATCATATCCCTCCCCCTGACCAGTCTCGGCCTTGCGCTCTGCACCGGCGCGGCCCTCGCCGATGTGCCGCAGGTGATGACCGACATCCCGCCCGTCCATTCGCTGGTGGCCCGCGTGATGGGCGATCTCGGCACGCCCGGACTGTTGCTGACGCCGGGCGCGTCCGAGCACCATTTCCAGCTTCGCCCCTCGCAGGCGCAGGGGATCGCCGCGGCGGATCTGGTGGTGATGGTGGGGCCCGGGCTGACGCCCTGGCTCGATCCGGCGCTGGCCCTGCGGCCCGACGGCGCCCCCCTTCTCGGCCTGCTCGCCGCCGAAGGGACGTTCCGGCGCGATTACGCGGCAGGGGGCGGGCATGACGATCACGATCATGCGCACGGGCACGACGAGGAGGATCACGACCACGCCGCCGCTGAGGACCACGGCCACGACGACCACGCAGAGGCGGGGCACGATCATGACCACGGTCATGCGGAGGCCCATGACCATGACGACCACGCGCATGACCACAGCCACGAGGGCGTCGATCCCCATGCCTGGCTCGACCCGGAGAACGGAAGGCTCTGGCTCGGCCTGATCGCGGCCGAACTTTCGCGGCTCGATCCCGTAAACGCCGCGACCTATGCCGCCAATGCCGCCCGGGGCGCCGAAGAAATCGCCGCGGCGGATGCGGCGGCGCGGGAGGCGCTTACCCCGGTGAAAGACCGCCCCTTCGGCACCTATCATGACGCTTTCGGCTATTACGCCGCGCATTACGGTCTGAACCTGCAAGACAGCATCGCCGCGGGCGACGCCAGCACACCGGGCGCGAAACATCTGAGCGAGCTGAGCGCCCGCGTGGCGGCGGGCGAGATCCTCTGCCTGTTCCCCGAGGCCGGCCACGACCTCGCCGCGGTTGAACGCATGGCCGAGGGCAGCGGCGCGCGGATCGGCGGCGCGCTCGATCCGGTGGGCACTGCGATGGAGCCCGGCCCCGGCCTCTACCCGGCGCTGATCCGCACCAGCGCGGAAACCATCGCCGCCTGCCTGACGCCCTGACGCCGCCCCACCCCGGCCCGCGCGATACGGCAAAATCTGGCCGGCTCACTCACGGGGTGGCCTTTCGCGGTCACGGCAAGCCCGCAGGCGGAACACGCCGGGCACGCCGCCGGCCAGGGACGCGCGGCCCCGCAGGGCCGCGGCGGCGGGCGGGGCCTCGATGGCCGCGCCCGCCGCGTCTCTGCCGCCGGAACGGGTCAGATCAGCCCTTCGGCCCGGAACAAAGCCTTCACATCCGCCTCGGGCCGGGCGCCGTAATGGCCGATCACCTCGGCCGCCGCCACGCAGCCCATCCGCCCCGCCACTTCCAGCGAGGCGCCGGTCGCCAGCCCATACAGGAACCCGGCCGCGAACTGGTCGCCAGCCCCGGTCGCATCGACCGGCGTCACCCGCCGGACCGGCACCACCGCCTGTTCCTCGCCCCGGATCACGATCACGTCCGAACCCGAGCGGGTGCAGACCACCAGCCCGGCATCGCGCGCCGCCTGTTCCAGCGCCGCCGACAGATCGGTCTCGTAAAGCGAGGCCCATTCGTGCTCGTTGCCGATCACGAAATCCAGATCCTTCACCAGCCGGCGGAAATCGGCGCGGTGACGGTCCACGCAGAACGGATCGGACAAGGCGATCCCCGCCAGCCCGCCCGCGCCCCGCGTCAGCTGCGCCGCGCGCTCGAACGCCGCCTTGCCCTGGTCCTTGTCGTAGAGATAGCCCTCCAGGAACAGGATCCGCGCCGCCCCGGCGACCGAATCCGACACATCCTGCGGCCCCAGTTCGGACGAGATCCCGAGATAGGTGTTCATCGACCGCTCGCCATCGGGCGAGACGAAGATCATCGAGCGCGAGGTCGGCAGTTCCGCCCCCGGCACCGGCGGATTGACGAAATCGGTGCCCTCGTCCGCCATGCTCTGCGCATAGAACCGGCCCAGAGCGTCATCGGCCACCCGGCCGATGAACCCCGTCGTCAGCCCAAGGCTGCCCAGCCCCGCGATGGTGTTCGCGACCGAGCCGCCCGGCGCCTCGCGCCGCCCGCTCATCTGCGCGTAGAGGAACTCGCCGCGCTCGCGCCCGATCAGCTGCATGACGCCTTTTTCGATTCCCATCTGCGCGAGGAACAGGTCCTCCGCCGGGGAAAGCACATCGACGATGGCATTGCCGATGCCCACGACCTGGTAATTCTTCATCTCGTCTCCCGCTCCGGCAAATCGCCTTCGCAAAGGCTCATGGCATCATTCCCGCCCGGTGCCAAGCCGGAGGCTCAGCCGGTCTTGTCCTCGAACAGGCACCAGTCCCGGATCGGGCAGATGGCGCATTTCGGCTTTCGCGCCACGCAGATATAGCGCCCGTGCAGGATCAGCCAGTGATGCGCGTGGCTCTGGAATTCGGCGGGCACGTTGTCCTCGATGGCGCGCTCCACCGCCGCCTCGTCGCGCCCGGGGCAGATGCCCGAGCGGTTGCCGACCCGGAAGATATGGGTGTCCACCGCCTGGGCGGGCATGCGGAACCACATGTTCAGCACGACATTGGCGGTCTTGCGCCCGACCCCTGGCAGCGTCATCAGCGCCGCGCGCGAGGACGGCACCTCGCCGCCGTATTCGTCGATCAGCCGCTGGCTCAGCCGGATCACGTTCTTCGCCTTGTTGCGGTAAAGCCCGATGGTGCGGATATGCTCGGTCAGCCCCTCCTCGCCGAGCGCCAGCATCTTCTGCGGCGTATCGGCGATGGGAAACAGCTCGCGCGTGGCGCGGTTCACGCCCTTGTCGGTGGCCTGGGCCGACAGGGCCACCGCGACCAGCAACGTGAAGGCGTTGGTATGATCAAGCTCGCCCTTCGGCTCGGCCTCGGTCTCCCGAAAGCGCGTGAAGACGGCTTGCATCGCGTTGAAATCGAGCTGGCGCACCATGGCTCAGCATCTGCCAGCCTTGCGGGCCGGAAACAAGCCGGATCGGACGAAATCCCGGCCGCGGCGCGAAAGACCCCGGCAGTGCCGCCTTCATGCCGGGAACGGGCGCCGCCGGGCGGCAATCGTCAGCCCGCCGCCGTTCCCCCCTTGCGGTCCCCGCCCGCGATTCGTCGCGGCCATCGGCGCTGATCCGCGCATCGCTCACATCGGCGTCAGCCCACTGTCACGCGGACCGGCGGCCTGGTATAAGATCCGCCAGAGCCCGCTTGTGACGGGCCAGACCTGGAGCAACGAGCAGGACCATGACCAGAATTTCGCTTCTTCTCGCTTCCGCCGGTGCGATCGCGCTTTCCGGCTGCGTCGATCCCAATGCCTATCCCGACAATCCGAACGCCCGCCAGCAGCAGGGCGCAGTGCTCGGCGGCCTCGTCGGCGCGGCCGCGGGCGCAAGCTCGGGCGGCGACAACCGGCTGGCCAAAGCCGCGGTCGGCGGCGTGATCGGCGCCATCGCGGGCGGCGCGATCGGCGCCACGCTCGACCAGCAGGCGGCGGAGCTGCGCGCGCAGATGTCGCCCGGCGTCGGTGTGACCAATCACGGCGACTATCTCGTGGTGAACATGCCGCAGGATCTGCTGTTCGCCACCGACAGCGCCACGCTCTCGGGCTCGCTGACCCGCGATCTGAACGCGGTGGCGCAAAGCCTGCTGAAATATCCCAACAGCACGATCCAGGTGGTGGGCCATACCGATTCCACCGGCGACGCCGCCTACAACATGGACCTGTCGCAGCGCCGCGCCTCGGCGGTGGCCTCGGTCCTGCGCAACAATGGCGTGCCCTCTGGCCGCATCAGCGCCGTGGGCCGCGGCGAGGACCAGCCGGTCGCGACCAACCTCACCCCCGAGGGCCGCGCGAAGAACCGCCGGGTCGAGATCTTCATCCGCCCGAACGCCTGAGCGGACGGACAGAGACGCAGGAGGGGCCGGGGAATTTCCCCGGCCCTTTTTGGTTTTGGGGGATATGCCGGTGCAAGATTTCTACCGAACGCTGCCGTCGCGATAAGCAGTAAGCCCCGGGTCGTGTTTGACAAATGTCGACACCATCGCCTGATGCCGGCAACATCGACGAAGCCGAGGAAACTGCCTGCGGTGTTGTCGTAGCGCGTTATCCGCCACCACCAGATCGTAGCCGGTGCAGTCGGGATCCTGGTCCAGATCCCAGTTCGCGAACGGTCGGGAGCCTCTTGTCAGCAGCCCTCCTTTTTCGCCCGCCGCATGAGGACGGGCGCGGATCACCCTCGCCGGTTCGCCCGAACAGGTGGCACGTGACCTGCCCGATGTCGACCATCCGGAACCTGCCGGGGGCAATCCCGGCGAGGTTCTGGCCGCGTCCAGGATATCCTCTCACCGCCCCGACCCACGCCATCGGGCCTGAGCCGGTGGCGGCTTGCGCTCCACCAGAAAAGCCCATCCATAACAAGGTAATGACCCGAAGGCTGATGCCCGTTCGGATGCCGGCCTGCACGGATGAATCCCTCGAAGACTGCCCAAACGTCGGATATCACGTTGCGCGCAAAGCTCACCTCCCACCTTGAGATGAGCCTGAAGCGCAGATCACGGGCCAGGGGAAGCCCTTTTATCAACAGAAACTGGATCTCCGGAACACGTCTGCCTGCCCTCCGCTCACTCCCGCCCCAGGATATCCCCGAGCAGCCTTCCCGTCTCGGCCTCCAGCGCCTCGCGGGCGCGGCGGCGGGCGGCGTCTTCGACGCTCTCACCCTCGGTCGGGATCACGCCCAGTTCGTCGCGCAGCCGCGCTTCGAGTTCGGCTTTCGCCCGGGCCTCGGCCTCCTTCGCTTCCTGGCGCGCGCGTTCCCCGGCGGCTTTCGCCTCGGCCTCCATCTTCTCGCGGGCGATGCTTTCCAGATCCAGCCGGTAGGTCGGATCGGCCCAGCTTCCGGTGATCCGCAGGGGCACCATCACGCCCCCGGTGCTGCCCTCGCCCGGGAAGGCGGTCGGGCGGATGCGGTAATCCAGATCGCGCGCGCCCAGCCCGATCCGCCCCGCCCCCGTCGCGGTCAGATACGGCGCAACCAGTTTCAGATCGCTGTTGGCGAGATCGCCGTCCTTGATGGTGAAGCTGCCCGCCACGCCGTCGAAGATCGTCTTCTGCCCCTCGCCCACATATGAGGTGTCGAGCGTGCGCAACATCCCCGCGATGTCCAGCCCGCGGATCTCGCCCTTGCCCAAGGACAGGCTGCCCTCGCCGCTCAGCCCCTGCATGATCTCGTCCACCGAATTGCCGACGCCCAGGAATTTCAGGCTGAGGTTCGCCTTGGTGATCAGCCGGTCCCAGCCCGCCAGATCCAGAAGCAGCGGCTGCGCGTCGATCGCCGCGAGGGTCAGATTGCCGCCGACCGAAAGTCCGCCACGCCCGTTCACCACGAATTCGCCGGTGACGCTGCCGCCATAGGCCGCCATCTGGCGGATGTCGAACACCGCGCGGGCGCGCTCGATGGTCAGGATCAGCCGGGTCTCACCGAATTTCACCGCACCCAGATCGACCGAAGCCGCACCGATGCTGACCTCGGCATCCAGCGTGCCAAGCGCCGAGACGTCGATATGACCGCCCGGCCAGCCCTCGGCCTTCATGCCGCCGCCCTGGCCGCCGCCCTCGCCGCCCGAGACGCCTTTCAGGTCCAGCGCGCCACCGCGCAGATTGCCCGAGAGTTTCGGCCGCGGCCCGCCCTGCACCAGATCGAGATCGCCCGAAAACACATTGCCGTCGGCCTCGATCTTCGCCCCACGCAGGTAAAGCGCGCCCTTGTCGTCCAGCACCATCTGCGAGTTGAGCGCAAGTTTGCGCGCCCCGAACCCCTCGGGCGGGGCGGAAACCGCGGATCCGGTCAGCGCCGCCAGCGCCGCGAGGTCGGAAAGATCCGCCGTCAGCGCGCCCTCGGCCGCCATCGGCTGCCAGCCCGCGCGGCCCCGGAACTCCGCCGACGCCCCCCCGACAACGGCCTTCAGCGTGACCGGTACCACGCGCCCCTCGGTAAAGGCGGAGAACACCCCGCCCTCGCCGGTGACGGAAACCCGCTGGCCCGAGACGATGCCGCTGGCGGCAAAGCTGAAGGCTCCGGCGAAATCGGGGATCTTCAGCTCGGCATCCACCCCGTCGAAAGTGATGTCGCGCCCGGCGGCATGATCGATGAAACGCAGCGTCCCGCCCTCGATCAGCCCGCGCTCCAGCGTCCAGGACCGGCCCACGCCCGGAGTGCCGGCCCCGATCTCGCCCGCCTCGCCGCCGCCCCCGAACACCCAGTTCTCGCGGCCGTCCCTGGCCCGTTCCAGCAGCAGCCGCGGCCGGTCGGCGGAAACATCAAGGATCTTCACCTCGCCGCCCATAAGCGCCGCCGCATTGATCCCGATCGTCAGCCCGTCGGCGGCAAACATCGGTTCCTCCCCTTCGGACCAGGCGGCATTGGCGATGGTGACCGGCCCGGTCTTCACCCCCAGCACCGGCCAGAACCGGGGCGAGACATCGCCCTCGATCCTGAGCTCGCGCCCGGTCAGCCGCTGGAACTGATCGGCGGCCATCTGCGCCACCCGCTCGGTGGGAATCATCAGCACCACGCCGACCGCGATCACCACCAGCAGAAGAAGCGCACCGAGGATCCTGAACAGCCACCGCATCGAACGCCTCCGGTTATTCTTGTGATTTGGCAACGAATCTAGAATCGCCCCGGTTCCCCCGGCAAGCCACGAATGACGCCGCCAGCCTCCGCGGCATCAATTAGCCGAGAGCAGCCGCATAAACCCTCCCCGGCCCCTTCGCCCCGCAGCCCGGCGGATCGGCGGATCGGCGGATCGACCACGAAACGCCCCTGCGGATGGGCGCCACAACGGTAAACCCCCCGCCCTCTCCTCACCACCCACCTCATTTTCTGTCTCTAAATATCCTCTGGGGGTCCGGGGGGCGAAGCGCCCCCGGCGGGTGCCAGTGCGAAGCGCCCCCGGCGATCAGCCACAATCGCGCCCCCTACCCATACCGCCCCGAAATCGCTATATGCGCGCGCATGTCGCAAAACCCGCCGATCCTCCGCCCCGACCTCGCCCGCGCCACCGTGCCCGACAGCCCGCGGCGCGAAGGCCAGCCGACCATCGGCATGGTATCCCTCGGTTGCCCCAAGGCGCTGGTCGACAGCGAGCGGATCCTGACCCGCCTGCGCGCCGAGGGCTATGCGATCAGCCCCGATTACAAGGGCGCCGATGCGGTGATCGTGAACACCTGCGGTTTCCTCGACAGCGCCAAGGCCGAAAGCCTCGACGCCATCGGCGAGGCTCTGCGCGAGAACGGCCGCGTCATCGTCACCGGCTGCCTCGGCGCCGAGCCCGATTACATCACCGGCGCCCATCCCAAAGTGCTGGCCGTCACCGGGCCGCATCAATACGAATCCGTGCTTGACGCGGTGCATGGCGCAGTGCCGCCCGCGCCCGATCCTTTCATCGATCTGCTGCCCGCCAGCGGCATCCGCCTGACGCCCCGGCATTACAGCTATCTGAAGATCTCGGAAGGCTGCGATCACAAATGCAAATTCTGCATCATCCCCGACATGCGCGGGAAGCTGCAAAGCCGCCCCGCCCGCGCCGTGCTGCGCGAGGCCGAGAAACTGGTCGATGCCGGGGTGAAGGAGTTGCTGGTCATCAGCCAGGACACGTCCGCCTATGGCACCGACTGGAAGGGCCGCGACGAGAAATTTCCGATCCTGTCGCTCGCGCGCGATCTGGGCAGCCTCGGGGCCTGGATCAGGATGCATTATGTCTACCCCTATCCCCATGTGCGCGATCTGATCCCGGCGATGGCGGAAGGGCTGATCCTGCCCTATCTCGACATCCCGTTCCAGCACGCCCACCCGGACGTGCTCAGACGCATGGCCCGCCCGGCGGCGGCGGCGCGCACGCTTGATGAGATCGCCGCCTGGCGGCGCGACTGCCCCGGGATCGTGCTGCGCTCGACCTTCATCGTCGGCTATCCGGGCGAGACCGAGGCCGAGTTCCAGACCCTCCTCGACTGGCTCGACGAGGCGCAACTCGACCGCGTGGGCGCGTTCAAATACGAAAACGTCAAGGGCGCGCGCTCGAACGCTTTGCCCGACCATGTGCCGGAAGAGGTGAAGCAGGAGCGCTACGAGCGCTTCATGGAAAAGGCCCAGGCGATTTCCGAGGCGAAGCTCGCGGCGAAGATCGGCCAGCGCATCGAGGTGATCGTGGACGAGGTGGACGAGGACGGCGCCACCTGCCGCACCAAAGCCGACGCGCCCGAGATCGACGGCAATCTCTTCATCGACGAGGGTTTCGAGGGCCTCGCGCCCGGCGATATCGTCAGTGTCGAGGTGGACGAGGCCGGGGAATACGATCTTTGGGGCAGGCTGGTGTGACATGGCCGATCTGAAGCTTCTCCGCTTCTCGGGCCTGCTGCCGGGCCGGGCCATGGCGCTGGAACGCGCGTTGCAGAGCCTGTCAAAGCGCAACCCGGACCGCCCCGGCTTTGCCGGAGGCCTGGTTTCGTCAGGGGCGGGACTCGCTCTCGTTTCATAGCCGGAACAAGGCTGTTGCCGCGCGGGCTCTGGCTGAGAGGAATACTTTCGGACATCTGTCGCAGCGGGTTGCCAGTCCTTCAGCCGCCCGCACAGGATTCCGATCCGGTTTCGGCGTTTGTCGCGGTGCCTGTCGTCTTTGACGGGCCTGCGGCGGGACTTCCGGCCCGGGATGCACGGTCTTATCCCCTCAGCATCTCTGAACCAGCCGGCATCATGGCCCCTGTCTGCATGCAGCCAGGTGTCCATGCCGCCTTTGGTTCGGCCCATCAGGCGCCCCTTTGATCGTCTGCCCCTTTTGACCGCAAGCCCGATGCCGTGCGCCGCGCCTTCAGACAGGTCGCGCCGATCACGACCGTCTTTGGATCCGCCGCATCCGACCCCGGACCGTGCCTCATCCGCGCGAAGACGCCCCTGTCGCTCCACCGCGTCCAACCATGGCAGAGCGCCTTCGGCGGGCCATGTTCCCTCGGGGCATCGCACCACCGCAACCCGTTGCGACTGAAGAAGATCATACGCCTCAGCACGCCCCGGCCATCCGCGCGCGGCTTACCCATCCTTCAGGAACGCAGCCCCCCGGACTGTCTTCGTGATCTTCGGATACTCATCGGAAAGAAGGGTGCGCCCCGCCGCGACCGCGCTGACGAGGGATAACGGCAAGGAATATCTGTATGCCGCATTTGCTTTTTGTCGCGGCGGGGCGCGATGGGTTATGGTCGGGGATCAGCGGCGGTTCTGCGAACCAAAGCCCGACCCAGGCGCAACCCGAGGGAGGAACATGGTCAGCTTGTCCGGCATGATCCGCTGCCCGAAACGCCGCCCTGGCGCGCCGCTTCCCTCCGCGCGTTACGCGGGCCGTGGCGGGGTGTTCTCGCTCGGGAAGGATCGCAACCCCATCCTCTTTCTGACGCGCTGCCCCGCCGACGATCCGGCGGCCGATATCCGCGTCGGCTGACGCAGACCGGCGATCCCTCTCGGGATTCCCCTCCGCCTTGCGCGGGGCCGGTGCGCCTTCTTTCACACCCCCCCTTCAGCTTCAGGGAGCAGGCCCATGCCCTCCACCACCGACCTCAGGACCCGGGAAGACGAAAAGACCATCTTCTTCCTTCTCGACCAGGAATATTACACCTCGCAGGAGATCTTCGAGCGCGAGCATGACCGCATCTATACCCGCGACTGGATCTATGCCGCGCATGTCTCGCAACTGCCCCGGAAGGGCGATTACCTGATGTTTCGCTATGGCGGCGAAGAGATCGTCGTGGTGCGCGGGGATGACGACCAGTTCTACGCCAATCTCAACGTCTGCCGCCATCGCGGTTACCGCCTGTGCGAGGAGGAAAAGGGCAATGTCCGCTCCTTCGTCTGCGGCTATCACCAATGGGCCTTCAATCTGGACGGCAGCCTGAAACGGGTGCCGCAGATGCCGGACGGGGTCTATTTCGACTACTGCAAATACGGGCTGCGCACCGCCCAGGTCGAGGTCTGGCACGGGCTGATCTTCGTCTGTCTGGCCGAGGAGAAGATCCAGCCGCTCAGCGAACGCCTCGCCGATTTCGAGGGCATGGCGGCGCGCTTCGCGCCCGAGCGCACGAAACTGGCCATCGAGAAGAACTACCTGATCCAGGGCAACTGGAAGGTCGTCGTCGACAACGCCATGGAATGCTACCACTGCGCGGGCAATCACAAGTCGCTCTGCGCGGTGGTGGATGTGCCGGGGCTGATGGCGGATATCAAACACTGGCTGGCCGACGAGACCGGCGACGGGCCGACCAATCTGGGTGTCGGCGGGATGCGCCTGCGCGAAGGCATGCAGTCCATGTCGCACGACGGCTCACTGATCTGCGAAAAGCTGCTCGGCACTCTGACCATGGAAGATGTCGAGGCCGGTGCCACCGGCGGCGTGATGATGGTGCCGAATTTCTCTTATTCCGCCTTCTATGCAGACCATTGGTGGAACATCGCCATCCGCCCGAAATCGGCGACCGAGACCGAACTGCTCTATTCCTGGTTCGTGCGCGAGGATGCGGTCGAGGGCGAGGATTACGACATCGGGAAGCTGATCGAGGTCGGCGACAATACCCAGGTCGAAGACAATGTCCTGATCGAGCGCACCCAACGCGGGATGAACTCGCGCTATTTCCTGCCCGGGCCGATCGGCTCGGATGTGGAACCCGCGCTTTACGATTTCGTCGCGAACTACCGCAAGAACATGGGCTAGGCGGCCTGCCTCCGCCCTTGTCCGCAGGGGCGGAGGCGGTTTTCCGGAAAGGAGCCGCCATGAGCGGAATCATCGTCATCGGCGCCGGTCAGGCGGGTGCCTCGCTTGTCATCAGGCTGCGGGCCCTGGGGTATGAAGGCGCGCTGACCCTGATCGGCGGCGAAACCGTGCCGCCGTATCAGCGCCCGCCTTTGTCCAAAGGTTATCTCCTGGGCGAGATCGGGCTGGACCGGCTGTTCCTGCGGCCGCGGGATTTCTATGCCGGCCAGAACATCGCGCTGCGTCTTGGCCAATGGGTCACCGGGATCGACCCGGGCGCGAAGGTGATCCGGCTGGGCGACGAGGTGCTGGGCTATGACCAGCTCGCGCTGACCACCGGCTCGGTGCCCCGCCGCCTGCCCGGGGCCATAGGCGGCGGGCTGGCGGGCGTCTTCACGGTGCGCGATCTGGCCGATGTCGATGCGATGGCGCCGGAATTCGTCGCGGGGCGGCGGGTGCTGATCGTCGGCGGCGGCTATATCGGGCTGGAGGCGGCGGCGGTCGCGGCGAAACTGGGCCTGGAGGTGACCCTGGCCGAGGCCGCGCCCAGCATCCTGCAACGCGTGGCCTCATCCCAGACGGCGGAACATTTCCGCGCGCTGCACAAGGCGCATGGCGTGACCATCCTCGAAGGCACGGGGCTCGACAGGCTGACCGGCGAGGGGCGGGTCGACACCGCGATCCTGAGTGACGGGCGCCAGCTGCCGGTCGATTTCGTCATCACCGGCATCGGCATCGCCCCGGCGACCGCGCTGGCCGAAGCCGCCGGCCTGCGGATCGAGAACGGCATCCGGACCGACGCCGAGGGGCGGACCTCGGACCCGTCCATCTGGGCGGCGGGCGATTGCGCCTCCTTCCCCCATCAGGGCGGCAGGCTGCGGCTGGAAAGCGTCGGCCATGCTATCGAACAGGCGGAATGCGTGGCCGCGAACATGCTGGGCGCGGGCCGCGCCTATGCCGCCAGGCCGTGGTTCTGGTCGGACCAGTATGACGTGAAACTCCAGATCGCGGGGCTGAACAGCGGCCATGACCGCGTCGTCACCCGCGAGGAAGAGGGCGCGCGCTCGATCTGGTATTACCGGGGCGGGAAACTGCTGGCGCTCGACGCGATCAACAGCCCGAAGGCCTATCTGGTCGGCAAGCGCGTCATCGACGCCGGGCTGAGCATCGATCCCGAAAGCGTGCGCGACACGTCGCTGGACCTCAAATCGCTCTTGCCCGGGCGCTGATCGCGCCCGGACCGGAGCCCATAATAACTGATATAACCAAACTCTATCAACACATGCCGGGCCTCCGTGCCAGGCTTCACGCGGACGGGGCGGAAACCGTCAGAACGCGAGCCACGACAGGCGGCGGATGCGCAGGCATCTGACCGGGCAAGGATTTTGTCCCGGCTTTCATGCTGTCTCGCCGCGCGAATGACCCGCCTGGCGAGCAAAAGGGGGAACCATGAAGAAATCTGCGAATGTATCACGGCGGGACTTCATGGCCGGAACCGCGGCAGTCGGGCGGCGTCCGGCAGGGCTTTCCCGCAGATCCTCAGCGCATGTATCCGCGATTGAGGCGCCTGATCCGGCAGACGAAGGTCCGGAAACGGATGCCGGGCGATGCCCGCCGCCGGATCGGCTGCGCCATCCCGCGCCATTGCGCCCGGCCCGGCACGCGGCTGCTCTGGCATGACCGGCGGCATGGAAACCGCCGCGCCCCCGGCGGCGGCGCGGATGCGCGGGCGGCTGGCTACAATCTGGAGAAACTGAATGCGCAAGATGTTCTTCTGCATCGACGGCCATACCGGCGGCAATCCGGTGCGGATGGTCATGGGCGGAGCGCCGTTCCTGCAAGGCGCGACGATGAGCGCGCGGCGGCTGGACTTCCTCGCCCGCTACGACTGGATCCGCCGCGCCCTGATGTTCGAGCCGCGCGGCCATGACCTGATGTCGGGCGGATTCATCCTGCCGCCGCTCGATCCGGCCAATGACGCGGCGTTTCTGTTCATGGAGACCAGCGGCTGCCTGCCGCTTTGCGGCCATGGCAGCGTGGGAATGATCACCTTCGCGCTGGAACACGGGCTGATCCTGCCCCGGGGCGACCTTCTGCGGATCGAGGTTCCCGCAGGGCTGCTGGAGGCGCGCTTCACCCGCGAAGGCACGCGCGTCACCTCGGTCAGCTTCGAGAGCGTGCCGAGCTTTCTCTTCGCCCGCGATGTGGTGATTTCCGATCCGCGCTTCGGCAGGCTTCGCGCCGATATCGCCTATGGCGGCAATTTCTACGCCATCATCGAGCCGCAGGAGGGTTATGGCGGGGTCGCCGATCTGGGCCTTGCCGGGATAGCCGAGGCAAGCCCGCGCATCCGGCGGGCCTTCGACGCGGCGATCAATGCGGTCCATCCCGGGGATCCGTCGATCCGCGGCGTCAGCCATCTGATCTGGTCCGACGCGCTCGACCCCGACGGGCGGGGCAGCAGCGCCGCGATCTTCTTCGGCAACAACGGCATCGACCACGGGCCCTGCGGGACCGGGACGGCGGCGCGTCTGGCGCAGCTTGCGGCCAGGGGATTGCTGACCGTGGGCCAGCCCTTCGACCAGCGCAGTCATGTCGGCACCCGCTTTACCGGCACGATCGCGGGCCATGTGAAGGTCGGCTCCTTCGACGCGATCCGTCCGGTTCTGGCGGGACAGGCGCATGTGACCGGCTACAACCAGATCTGGACAGACAGCAACGATCCGTTCCCCGAGGGGTTTCAGGTGCTGCATGGGGCGCCGCTGCCATGACGCGCCCTGCCTTTCTCTCCGACAACGAGGCCGGGACCGATCCGCGCATCCTCGCCGCCCTCGTCGCCGCCAACGAGGGGCTGGCCCTGCCCTATGGCGCCGATGACCTCAGCGCGCAGGCCAGGGCGCTCTGCTGCGAGGTTTTCGAGCGCGAGGTCTTCGTCTTTCCCACGCCCACCGGCACCGCGGCCAATGGGTTGTCGCTGGCCGCGCTCACCCCGCCCTATGGCGCGATCCTCTGCCATGAGGCGGCGCATATCCTGACCTCCGAGGCCGGCGCGGCAGAGTTCTTCACCAGCGGCGCGCGGCTGATCGCCCTTCCCGGCGCAGAGGGCAGGTTCAGCGCCGAAACCCTGCGCGCGGCGCTGGAGAGCATCGCGGCCGATGGCGTCCGCCAGCCCAGGCCCGCCGCCATCAGCCTGACCCAGGCCAGCGAAAGCGGCACGGTCTATACCCTGGCCGAAACGCGCGAGATCGCCGGAATCGCGCATGGCGCGGGGCTGAGGGTCCATATGGACGGCGCGCGCTTCGCCAATGCGCTGGTCCATCTGGGCTGTCCCCCCGCCGAGGCGACGTGGAAGGCCGGGGTCGATATCCTGTCCTTCGGCCTGACCAAGAATGGCGGCATGAACACCGATGCGATCATCGTCTTCGATGCCGGAATCGCGGCGGAACTGAACCACCGCTGCAAGCGCGCGGGCCTCGCGCAATCCAAGATGCGCTTCGCCTCGGCGCAGATCCTGGCCTCGCTTGCCGGCGGGCTGTGGCTGGACAATGCGCGGCGGGCCAATGCCAATGCGCAAAGGCTGGCCGGGGCGCTGGCGGGATGTGCGGGCGCCACCCTGGCCCAGCCGGTCGAGGCCAACGAGATCTTCGTCTGCCTGCCGGAGCCGGTCCTCGCGGCGCTGGCCGGGGCGGGCATCGTCCTGCGCCCCTGGCCGGGGCCTCAGCCGGGGCTGTGCCGCCTCGTCACCTCTTTCGCCGATGACGAGGCGCTGATCGCACGGTTTCTGGCCGTGGTCGCGCCCTATTCCTCCCAGCCGGTCACCACGCCGCTGACAAGCTGATAGGACAGCAGGTCGGGAATATCGGCGGGGTGGCGGATCAGGGGACGGATCTCGCGCCGCAGCGCCGCGTGGCGGGCCGCGTCGGGCTTGTGGGCGGCGCGCCCCTCGTCATGGCTGATGAAGCGGAAGCGCAGGCCCACCCCCGGCCCCGCCTGCGCGACCAGCGGCAGGTCGTCGGGCAGGATCGTGCCGATCCGGGGATAGCCGCCGGTGGTCTGGCATTCGGGCAGAAGGACGAAGGGCATCCCCTTGCCGGTCATCTGGATATCGCCCGGCACCATCGGCTCGGACAGCACGCTGAGCTGCGCCCGGCCGGAGAAGGGCTCGCCCTCGAAAGCCAGTTCCGCCCCCTGACGGTTGCCGCGGGGCGTGCGGCGGAACGGCGTCGCCTCGAAGCGGCGGCGGGTTTCCGCGGGAAAAAGCTCGGTGTGGACGCCGGGCAGGATGCGGATGGCACCGCCCTGAAAGCGGTCCGGCGCGGGCAGGCGCATTCCCACCGGCCCGCCGGGATCGGTGCCGGCGGGCAGGATCTCTCCCACCTGCACGGGACCGCCGATCCCGCCCGCAAGATGCGCCGACCGGCTGCCGAGAAACGCCGGAGTGGCGATCCCGCCGCCGAGATGAAGATATCCGTAGGTGCCTTCGGTGACCGCGCCGATGGCAAGGCGCTGCCCGGCGCGGAGCTGGTGGCTGGCATTCCAGACAAGCGGGTCGCCATCGAGTCTCGCCGCCATCGGCGCGCCGGTCAGCGCGATACGCATATCCGCCAGCGCCCGGAACTCTCCGCCGAACCCGGCCATTTCCAGCGCGGCAAGGCCGGGCTCCTGCCCCAGAAGCGCGGCACCCTCGATCAGCGCATGGCGGTCAGCCGCGCCGCCGCGCGACAGGCCGAAGGCCATCTGCCCGATACGGCCCAGATCCTGAACCGTGACCGCCGGGCCAATCCTTTCGACGACCAGGCTCACGGTATCGCCTCGCAGAGCGCGCCGCCCGCGGCCGCCCGGTCGCCCGCGCGGATATCGGCCAGTTCCCCGGCGCCTATGGGCACGAAGCTCACCTCGTCGCCGGGGCGGAAGGCGAAGGGATCGGCGAGCTCGGGGCGGAAATTGCGAAAGGCGCTCTGGCCGATCAGCCGCCAGCCGGTCGGCGTGGCATTGGTGAAGATGTTGAATTGCCGGATCGCGGTCACGACCGATCCGGCGGGGACCTGCGCCGTCAGCCCGTCCTGCCGGGGCATGTTCCAGTGGTCGGGCATGGTGCCGAGATAGGGCAGACCCGGCGCGAAACCAAGCGCCATCACCCGCAGCCGCGTGGCGGCGATCTCTGCCACGGCCTTCCCTTCGGTCAGCCCGGCAAGGGCGGCGGCTTCGGCCAGTTGCGGGCCATGCTCGCCGCCGAAGGCGACCGGGATCCGCCAGAACCGCCGCCCCTGCGGCAGGGCGGCGGCGAACCAGTCCCGGCTGGCGAGGCGCTCTGTCACCACCGCGCGCAGCTCTGCCAGCGGCAGGCGGATCGGATCATAGCTGAGCAGCGTCGAGGCGAGCGCGGACGAGGTTTCCACGACGCCCGCGATCCCCTCTGCCTCAATCGCGGCGCGGAAAGCCAGATTGGCGCGGTTGGCCGCGTCGGTCAGGCTGTCCGAAAAGGTGACGAGCAGGCCGGACAGGCCGACCTCGCGCAACAATGGATAGGGTGGCTGCGCCGCCATGGGACAGTCTCCGGCGTGGTTCAGAACACATTCTGCTCGATGATCTGCTGCCCTTCAAGAATCCGGGTATAGCGGAACTCTGACAGGTCGAGCGTCCTGTAGCCGCCATGCAGGATCAACTCGGCCAGCCCGCGTCCGACCGCCGGGCTTTTTTGCAGGCCATGGCCGCTGAAACCATTGGCGAAGATGAAATTGCCGATCTCGGGATGCGGCCCGAGGATGGCATTGTTGTCGATGGTGTTCACATCGTAATGCCCCGCCCAGGCATTCACCGGCCTGATCGCCTCGAAACGCGGCACGCGGGCGGCCAGCACCGGCCAGATATCGGATTCGAAGCGACCATGGTCGATCCCGAAATCGGTGCAGGCGGGGTCGTCATTCGCATCCGGCGCGACGCTACAGATGAAAAGGTCGTTCTCGGTCCGGCAATAGATGCCGCTCGTGTCGATCAGGAGCGGCATGTCCGCGATCCGCTCGCGGCAGGAGAACACGAAGATCTGCCGCTTTCGCGGTTCGACCGGCAGATCCGCGATCCCGGCCATCGCCGCCACTTCGGCCCCGTTGATCCCGGCTGCGTTGACGAAGGTGCCGCATTCCAGCACCGCGCCCGATTGCAGCGCGACCGAGGCGATGCGCCCGCCGTCGCGGCCAAGCCCCGTCACGCGGTCGGTCAGACAGGTCGCCCCCTGCGCGCGGGCCTTGCGGCGGAACGCCTGAAGCAGGCTGTAGGGGTCGAGCCAGCCTTCGCCGCTTTCGCCGAAACTGCCCAGCGCCACGCCTTCGGGGTTCAGCCAGGGAAAACGTCGCGCCAGCGCATCGGGATCGAGAAGCGTGATCCGGGCCCCGCACCCGGTCTGCACCGCGTGATTGCGCCGCAAGGTGGCCTCGCCCTCCGGGGGGACCAGGATCAGATAGCCCTTTTCCTTAAAGCCGATCTCCGGCCTGTCGCCATCGACTTCGAGAAGATCGCCCGCCTGACGGACGAATTCGACGCCGAACTGCGACATGAGCACATTGGTCCGGGTCGAGAACTGCGACCTGATTCCGCCGGCGGACCGCGGCGTGGCGGCGAATTCATAGGTCGGGTCGGGCTCGATCACCGCGACGCGGAGCCCGCTGTCGCGGGTCAGGAAATAAGCGATGGAACTGCCGATGACCCCACCGCCGGCGATCACCACGTCGAAACTCATGCGGGTCATGCGTCAATCCCTGACCGGAACGGTGTAGTTCAGCGCCATCCGCCCGCCATCGGCATAGATCGTCTGGCCGGTGATATAGCTCGAATCCTCCGAGGCGAGAAAAACCGCGATCCGGGCGACTTCCGAGACCTCTCCGGCGCGGCCCATCGGCGTGCGCGACAGGATGCGGTTCATTGCCGCCTTGTCGGTCGCGACCGCCTTGAGCACATCGGTATTGATCGAGCCCGGCCCGATGGCGTTGACCCTTATCCCGTGGCTTGCCAGCGCCAGCGCCATGCCCCTGGTCAGCTGCCCGATCCCGCCCTTCGACACCGCATAGGAGGTCGTGGCCGGGATCGCCAGGACCGCGTTGACCGAGGACATGTGGATGATCGTCCCGCCCTCGCCCTGCCGGACCAGATGGCGGGCGACCTCCTGCGCGGTGACGAAGGCCCCGCGCAGGTTGATGTTCAGCACCCTGTCGAAATCCTCAAGCGTCAGGTCGAGGAAATCGCAGACATGGACGATCCCGGCATTCGGGATCGCACCGTCGAGACGGCCGAAGACCGCGACCGATTCCGCGACCAGGTTGCGCACCGCTTCCGGCTCGGCCACGTCGCATTCCAGGAACACCGCCTGGCCGCCCGAGGCGCGGATGCCCCCGGCGACCGCCTCGCCCTTCGCGCGGTCGATATCCGAGACGATGACCTTCGCGCCTTCGGCTGCGAATTCACCGGCGCAGGCCTCGCCGATGCCGGCGGCGGCGCCGGTGATGAGATAGACCTTATCCTTCAGTCGCATACGGACTTTCCTTTGCTGAACATCGCCCGGCGCCGTCCCGCGATCAGTGATCTTCGGGAACGTGATTGAACGCCTGGTCCGAGATCAGCACCGTGACGTCGTGGAAATCGTCGGTCATCTCGAAGGTCACCACCTGCCCTTCGCGCAGATAGCAGGCGTCTCCGGCCCCAAGCACCACTTTCTCGCCACCTTCGACGGTGATCGTGCAGCCGCCGGCGATGAGATAGATGAACTCGTCGAAGGGCATCTTCATCTTGTGCGTGCCCTTCTCCTTGAAGCTGCCGGCCAGGCGCTTGCCGTCCGCCGATCTGTAGAGCACCGCCTGCCCGCCATCGAACTCGGGCAGCGGGTCGTAATGGGTGGTGTTTACGTTGAAGTGCGGGATGGTCTTGTCGTCGGACATGATCGCTCCTGATGAATCCCCGGGATATCGTCAGAGCAAGCCTAGCGGCGGGCGAGCCCTCTCAACAAACAACAAATCCAGCTTTCAGCTATGCCTGGCGTTTATAGAAACGCGCCGTTGCGGCCGGGGCGGAAGACGGCCGGGCGGCAGGCTTTCCCGCCCGAGGGCTATACGCAACCGTTATATCTGATTGCGTCAATTGCTCCTTGTTGAGCAGGCCGAAGCATGTAGGCTTTTTTCAGAACGGCTCCGGGTGCCCGACAGCACCCCGCCGCCAGGGTTGGGAACAAAGTCGATGGTTGACGCTCTCGGACATACGGATGTGGTCATTATCGGCGCCGGGCCCTCCGGCGCCGTGACCGCGCATACGCTGGCCAGCAAGGGCTTCAGCGTCACCTGTCTTGAACAGGGCGACTGGATCAGCCCCGCCGATTATCCCGGCAACCGGCCCGAATACGAATTGCTGCTCCAGCAGAAATGGAGCTGGAATCCCAATACGCGCGGGCGGCCCGCCGACTATCCGATGAACCTCGACGCGGCCGAGGTCACGCCGATCATGATCGCCGGCGTCGGCGGGTCGAGCGTCTTCTACGGCGCGCACTGGATGCGCCTTCCCCCGTCGGATTTCCGGGTCAGGACGCTGGATGGCGTCGCCGATGACTGGCCCATCGACTATTACGACCTCGAACCCTTCTACAACCGGGTGGACGAGTTCCTCGGCGTGGCGGGCCTCGGCGGCGACCCGGCCTATCCGCCGCAGGATTACAGGATGCCGCCGCATCCCCTGGGCAAGGGCGGGATGCTCATGGCCGCCGGGCTGAACAAGCTGGGCTGGCACTGGTGGCCGGGCACCAATGCGATCCCCACCAACAAGTTCAGGAACATGGAGAAATGCGTCCGCTGGGGCGTGTGCGAGACCGGCTGCCCGGCGGGGGCCAAGGCCTCCTTCGATCTGGGCTACTGGCCCCATGCGCGCGCGGCGGGGGCCAGGCTGATCACCGGCGCACGGGTGCGCGAGATCACCACCGACCCGCAGGGCCGCGCCGATGCGGTGATCTGGATCGACCGCGACGGGCGCGAACATGTCCAGAAAGCCAGCGTCGTCGTCATGGCCGCCAACGGCGTCGGCACGCCCCGGCTGCTGCTCATGTCGAAATCGGCGCGCTTTCCGGAGGGGCTCGGCAATTCCTCGGGGCTGGTCGGCCGGAACCTGATGCTCCACCCCAACAACGAGGTTCTGGGCCTCTACGACGAGGATATCGAAAGCTGGAAAGGCCCCGCCGGACAGCTTCTCTACTCGCTGCAATTCTATGAGACCGATCGGTCACGCGGCTTCTTGCGCGGCTCCAAGGTCAATCTGATGCCGGTGCCGGGCATCCTGCGCATCCTGGAGCATTTCGACCATCTGCCCTTCGGGAAACGCTGGGGAAGCGCGATCCATGACATCGGCAAATATGCCGGGCGCGCGCTGAGCCTGGCCGGCAATATCGAGGATCTGCCCGAAGAGCATAACCGCGTGACGCTCGACCCGGTGCTGACCGACAGCGACGGCATCCCCGCGCCGAGGATCGAATACAGGATCAGCGAGAACACGCAGAGGAACCTCGATTTCACCCTCGACCGGATGGCCGAGATGCACGAGGCGGCGGGGGCGGCCCATATCCTGCGCCAGCCGCTCTGGAAGGACGCGCCGGGCCATCTTCTCGGCACGGCGCGGATGGGCGACGATCCCGAACGGTCGGTCGTGGACCGTTTCGGACGCAGCCATGACGTGCCCAACCTGTTCATCGTCGATGGCAGCGTGATGGTGACGAGCGGCGGGCTGAACCCGACCGCGACCATCGCCGCGCTGGCGCTGCGCTGCGCCGAACACATCGCCGAAACCGCCAGGTTCCAGGAGGTGGCGGCATGAGCGACATGACCCTTGCCCCTGCCGATATCGCCCTTCTGACCCGGCTGGCCGATGTGCTGATCCCCGGAACCGCGGACATGCCCGCCGTGGGTGAGATCGCGGATTACGCCGATCTGCTGCGCCGCGCCGTCGCCGCCTGCGGCTATGCCGCGGCCGATCTGCGCGCCGCCATCGACATGATCCCGGCCGAGGTGGACTGGGAGGGGGCAAAGGCGTTCTCGGAGGCACGGCCCGGGAGCTTCCGGATCCTGGGCGTGATCGTCAGCGCCGCCTATTACATGGCCCGCCCGGTGCTTGACCGGCTGAAATTCCCGGACGACCGCCGTCATCCCGCCGCCGATGACGAATTCGCCAACGAATACATGACCGGCATCCTCGATCCCGTGACAGAGCGCGGCCCGGTCTATCGCGACACGAGACAAGCCTGATGCAGGGGGACGATATGAATGACCGACCGGCGCGCCGCCGCCGCAGCCAGGACTGGACAGAGGCCACGGGGATCGACGGATTCCTCTTGCGCTCGGCCATGAAGGTGCAGGGCCTGCGCCCCAAGGATTACGACCGCCCGATCATCGGCATCTGCGACAATACCAGCGAATTCAACCGCTGCCACACGCATTTCCCGGCGATGATCGAAGGCGTCAAACAATCCATCCTGCAATCGGGCGGGTTGCCGCGCGTGTTCAACACGATGACGATGGGCGCCGACCTGGCGCTGCCCCTCGGCGCCTCCTTCATGAACCGCAACCTGCTGGCGATGGAGATCGAGCAGATCGCCACGCTCTATTCCATGGACGGGATCGTCTTTCTGGGGGCCTGCGACGAGACCATCCCGGCGATGCTGATGGCGGCGGCCTCTGTCGATCTTCCGGCGATCATGCTGCCGGGCGGGCCCTCGTTCAGCGGCTTCTGGCGCGGGCGTGACGTGGGGCCGGGCGTCGATTTCCACAAGGTGATCGAGGGCGAGCGGCGCGGCGAATATACCAGGGATGACGTGACCTCGCTCGAAAACTCGCTTGAGCGCAGCCCCGGCCATTGCAGCACGATGGGCACCGCCGCAACGATGGCAACCATCGCCGAGGCGCTCGGGATTGCGCCCTCCGGCAGCTGCGCGATCCCGGCGGTGGATTCGCGGCGCATCCAGATGGCGCGGAATGTCGGCGAATACATCATGCGGCTGGTCGAATACGATATCCGTCCGTCGCAGATCATGACCCCGGACGCCTTCGACAACGCCATCCGGGCGCTCGCCACGGTGGACGGGTCAAGCGCGGCGGTGATGCATCTTCTCGCCATCGCCGGCCGGCTGGGGATCGACCTGCCACTGGCGCGTTTCGACGAGATATCGACCACGACCCCGGTGCTGCTGAACCTCAGGCCCTCGGGCCAATATTACATGAACGACTTCTTCAATGCCGGCGGGGTCCCGGCGCTGCTGAACGCGCTGGGAGATCTGATCCATACCGACGCGCCGACCGTGACCGGGCGGACCCTGGGCGAAGAGATCGCGGGCGCCGGGATCGAGGATCCGCGCGTCATCAAGACCCGTGAGGCGCCGCAATCAGAGCCGCGCGGCATTTCGGTCCTGTTCGGCAATCTCGCCCCCGATGGCGCGATCATCCGCACCGGCGTGGCGAGCCCCGATCTGCTGACCCATCGCGGCCGGGCCGTGGTCTTCGACGGCAAGGCCGATCTGGACGCGCGGCTTTACGATCCCGGCTTCGACGTGCGCCCCGGCGATATCATCGTGCTGCGCGGCGAGGGCCCGCGCGGGTCCGGCATGCCGGAATCGGGGCGGATCGTGGTGCCGGACAAGCTGCTCGCGCAAGGGATCACCGATATGGTGCGCATCACCGATTCCCGGCTGGGCGGCACGGTCAAGCAGACCGCTGTTCTGCATGTGGCGCCCGAATCCGCCGTCGGCGGGCCTCTGGGGCTGGTCGAGACCGGCGACATGATCGTGCTCGACGTGCCGAACCGGATCCTGCATCTGGAAGTGTCGGATCAGGATCTTGCCGCCCGCCGCGCACGGAAGGGGCCGCCGGTGATCCGCGACTATCCGGCGCGCGGCTTTGCGAAGCTGGTGGTGGAAAGCGTCAGCCAGGCCAATCGGGGCTGCGATCTGGATTTCATGTCGCCGCCAATGAGAATCACCAAAGATGAAGAGGTTGCATCGTGACCAGCTCTCCCTGGCCCATCGGGGTCATCACCGCCATCGTCACGCCGCTGCGCGATGACCGGCTCGACAAAGCCGCACTGGCCGCGCTGATCGACTTCCAGATCGGCGGCGGCGCGGTCGGGCTCGTGGTTGGTGGCGGCACCGGCGAATATGCCGCCATGAACATCGATGAGCGGATGGAACTGGTGCGCGAGGCGGTCAGCGCCGCGCGCGGCCGCATCCCCATCATCGCCCAGACCGGCGCCATCGCCACCCGCGACGCCGTGCGGCTGAGCCGCGACGCCGAAGAGGCCGGGGCCAGCGGCCTGCTGATCGCCTCGCCCTATGCCGAACCGATCAGCTGGCGCGAACGCCTCGCCTTCTACCGCGAGGTCACCGCGGCCGTCTCGATCCCGGTCATGATCTACAACACGCCGCCTTCGGGCATCCTGACGATGGCTCAGGTCAGGGAACTGGCAGAGTTGCCCAATGTCTCGGCCATCAAGGACAGTTCGGGCGACCCGGAACTGCTGGGCGATCTGATCGCCTTTGCCGCAGAGCGGGATTTCGGCGTCTATCTGGGCAAGGATTCGCTGCTTTACGAAGCCATCGTCACCGGCGCGCGGGGGGTGGTCTTCGGGGTGCCGAACTTCATCCCCGAGGTCATCGCCAAAACCATCGCCGATATCCGCGCCAAAGGCTCGACCCCCGGGACCCTGGCCGACTGGGCGAAGCTCCGGCCTTTCCTGCGCTTCATCGAGACCTCGTCGAACTACATCTCGCTGTGCAAACTTGGCTGCAAGGTCCGGGGCGTGGACGTGGGCGAGGCGCGCGCGCCCTATCTGATGCCCGAGGCCGGGGAAGCGGCCATCTTCACGGAATGGGTCGAAACGCTCACGGCCCCGAAGCGTTAAGTCACGGAAAAATCTGCGCCCATCCGGCATGATCGCCCCGAAAGCGGCCCCGGGCAGGTCTTTCGGGACAATATTGTTATATCTGAAAAACAGGGAGAAGGCCGATGAAGAAAGCATGGACAATCGACGAGATCAAAAGCGCCATGGGCGGCGCACCGAGCCGCCGCCAGCTCCTCGCCGGCGGCTCGGCTGCCGTCGCCGGGGCATTCATGGCGCCGTTCTTTCCGGGCATGGCGCGGGCCGAGGTCGGCGGCAGGCTGAAGCTTCTGGCCTGGGAAAGCATGCCGATGCAAAGCTACCTGGCGCCGTTTCTCGAAGCCAATGGCATCGACCTGGAGATTTCGTCCATCGCGACCCAGGACGACGTTCATGTCCAGTTGATCGGGAACACGCCCAACACCATCGACGTGACCTCTTATTCGGTCGGCTATTCGGATTTCTACATCAACGAACTGGGCATCGTGTCCCAGATGGACCCGAAGCAGGTGCCGGCCTACAATGAAGACGACATCTTCGCAGAATTCTATATGACCCCCGCCTTCGCGCAGAACGGCGAAGTCTACGCCGTCCCGGTGATCTGGGGGCTGAACACGCTGGTCTACAATCCCGCCCTCGTTCCCGAACCGGCGTCCTACACCGACCTGCTCAAGCCGGAATATGCCGGGCAGCTCACCTTCATCGAGGACACGCTGGCGACCTGGCCTATGCTGGCCAAGGTGGCGGGATTTGGCGACAAGTTCCCCCATCTGACCCGCGAGGAACTGGCCGCCACCTTCGAGGCCGCCATCCCCTACCGCGCGCAAAGCAAGCTGTTCGCCGGCTCGGTCGGCGACACGATCAACCTGTTCGTCAATGGCGAGATCGGCGTGCTGTTCTGTGGCTGGGCGGGGATTCCGACCGAGACAGGCCCGCAGGGCGTCGAGACCATTGCCCATACCCCGGCAGAGGGCGGCGCGATGTGGTGCGACGCCTGGTTCATTCCAAAGACCGCGACGAACCGCGACACGGCGCATGCCTTCATCAACGCGCAGCTCACCCCCGAGGGCAATGCCGCCACCGCCAATCATCACCTGTCGGGCTGCGTCAACCGCCGCTCGGTGCCGCTCCTGAATGACGAGGTGCGCGCCAGCGTGGATTACGACAATCTCACCCAGGTTCTGACCGACTCGCCCCTGGTGGGGATGCCGCCGCGCGAGTCCGATGAATTCGCGACCTTCGACGAATGGACCGCGGCCTGGGAAGACTTCAAGCTCGGCTTCTGAGACCGGCGCCCGGAGACGATCTCCGGGCCGCCGCCGCCCCCCGACCATCCGCATTGCGCCGGATCGAACGGAAGAGACACCGGGGCCGGCCATTTGCCGACACCATGAAAGCCAGTCCCACAAAGGGCACGCAAGCCGGTCCTGCATGACATCATGCCAGACTATCGCCAATATATGACGTGACCCAAGGCCATCCGCCCGGCGGTCCTGACCGATGCGGCGGCCCTTTTCAGAAAGGTTCGTCGCCCGAACAGACAAGAGAAAGGGAGCGATGTTCGCCTACGCCAAGACATTGCGCGACAACAGGCGCGAAAGGACCGGGGTGCTGTTCGCCCTGCCGGTCGTGCTGTTCCTGATCGCCTTCTTCATCGTCCCGACGGTCCTTCTGTTCGTCTTCAGCTTCTGGCAATCGCGCTCTTTCGTGCTGGTCCCCGATGCGTCGCTGACGAATTACATCGACGCGCTGACCCGCCCGGCCTTCCGGCAGACCATCCTCACCGGCCTGACCATCGGCTTGGGCACCGCCACCGTCGCCACGGTGCTCAGCTATCCCGTCGCCTGGTTCATCGCCTACCGGACAAGAACGAACCTGCTGCTCTACATCATCATGCTGTCCTGGTTCTCGTCTTATCTGGTGCGGATCTTCGCCTGGCGCACGATCCTCGGCACCAACGGGCTGATCAATTCCGCGCTCCTCTCTCTCGGGGTCATCGACGCGCCGCTGGAGATCCTGATCTTCAGCCCGCTCGCCGTGACCATCACGCTGGTCCATATCTTCGTGCCCTTCACGCTGCTTCTGCTGCTGAGCGCGTTGCGCAACGTGACGCCCGATTTCCTCGCGGCCGCGCGTGATCTCGGGGCCTCGCGGATGAAGGTGTTCTTCCGCGTCACGCTGCCGATCGCCTACAAGGGCTTCGTGGGCTCTTTCATGTTCACCTTCATCCTCGCCGCCGGCGACTTCATCACCCCGCAGCTTCTGGGCGGCCGGACCGGGATCACCACCGGGCTGCTGATCTCCAACCAGTTCCGGCAGACCGGCAACTGGCCCTCGGGCGCGGCGATGGCCTTCATCCTGATGGCGGTGTTCCTGGTGGTCTATTTCGTGCTGGTGCAGGTGCTGCGCTGGTTCAGGCTCTCGCCCGGACTGCGCTTCCATCCGCCGGTCGAGGAACTTCGCGCCGAAATGGCGCAGGCAAAGGAGGCCTGAGATGCTGCGCGCCTATGTCTGGCTTTACCTTGCCTTTCTGTTCCTGCCGATCCTGATGATCACGCTTTTCGCGTTTCACGCCACCTCGGCCCTGAGCTTTCCCTTCGAGGGGTTCGGCCTGCGCTGGTTCCGCGAGATCCTCGGCAATGACCGCTTCATCGGGGCTTTGAAGAATTCGGTGATCGTCGCCTCGGCGACCTCGGTCATCACCTGCCTGCTCGGCACTTTCGCCGCGCTGGCCTTTCCCCGCCTAAGCGAGCGCCCGCGCGCCGCACTGGGCTTTCTCGGCTTCGCGCCGATCGTGCTGCCGGGACTGTTCCTCGGCATCGCGCTTCTGGTCCTGTTCGAGCGGTTGGGCATCTTCCGCTCACTCGTCACCGTCATCATCGGGCATACCCTGTTCTGCCTGCCCTTCTTCATCGAGACGGTGCGGACCCGGGTGGCCTATTTCGACGCCGAGCTTGAACTCGCCGCCCGCGATCTGGGCGCAGGCCCCTTCACCACCTTCAGGCTGGTGACGCTGCCGATCCTCATGCCGACGCTGCTGGCGGGCACGATCCTGGTCTTCGCGCTGTCCTTCGACGAAATCGTCATCACCGTCTTCATCATCGGCGACCAGAGCACCCTGCCCTTCTTCATCCTGTCGATGATGCGGCGGACCGTGAACCCGACGATCAACGCGGTATCGGTGCTGGCGATGCTGCTGACCCTCACGATGCTGCTGGTCGCGGGGGGCATCCTGTGGATGCAGCGCCGCCGGGCCATCCAGCGCCGCGTTTCCGACAAGGAGATCCCGCAATGACCTTCCTCACCCAGCCCGTGCGCGAGACGGACATCGTCACGATGCGCAATCTGGACAAGAGCTTCGGCACGTTCGTCGCGCTCCGCGACATCAATCTCGAAATCCGCAAGGGTGAGATCCTGACCTTCCTCGGCCCCTCGGGATGCGGGAAATCGACGCTGATGCGGATCATCGCCGGGTTCGAAGCCCCCAGCCGGGGCGAGCTTTTGCTGCACGACCAGGACATGACCCGGCTGCCGCCCGAACGCCGTCCGGTGAACATGGTGTTCCAGCGCTACGCGCTGTTTCCGCATCTCGACGTGTTCGACAACATCGCTTTCGGATTGCGGATCAGGAAACTTCCCGAAAGCGAGGTGCGCACCAGGGTCATGCGGATGATGGAACTGGTCCAGCTCGACAAGATGGCGAGCCGCTGGATCAACGAACTCTCCGGCGGCCAGTCGCAGCGCGTCGCGCTGGCCCGTGCCCTGGTCAACGGCCCCGAGGTCCTGCTGCTCGACGAGCCGCTCGCCGCGCTCGACCTGAAGATCCGGCAGCTCATGCTCCAGGAGCTCAGGCGCATTCAGGAATCGACCGGGACCACCTTCGTCTATGTGACCCATGACCAGGACGAGGCGATGATCCTGTCCTCGCGCGTGGTGCTGATGGATCACGGCCGCATCGAACAGGTCGGCACCCCGGACGAGCTGTATTTCCGCCCCCGCTCGCTGTTCGTGGCGCGGTTTCTGGGCGAGATGAACATCCTTCCCGCCCGGATCGTCGAGGCGTCGGACTCGGGTGTGGTCGCCCGTTTCGAGGGCGGCACCGCCCGCTCCGCGACGGCGCAGCCCGGCTATGCGCGCGAGGACGGAACGCATATCGCCGTGCGCCCCGAGGCGATCCGCATCGCGCCCGCGCCGGAAAACGCGCCGGTCGGTCACAATGCCTGCCTGGCCCGCATCGCCGCCATCGAACCGATCGGCGGGCGGGTGGTCTACAGCGCCGAATTGCCGAACGGCACGCGTCTGCGCGCCCAGCGGATCCGCGACGGCGGCGGCGCCGATTTCAGCATCGGCCAGCCGGTTCTGCTGTCCTGGGAGCCGAACGCGATGACGATCCTGCGGGACTGAGCGGGCGCTCAGTCTGCCTCGTCCAGCCCGTCCAGCATCCGCCCCGACCAGGCCCCGGCGGCCACCAGCCCGGCGGTGGTGTCGAACATCGTTCGGCCGGCGAACTCGGCCAGCCGGGCGGTGGGCCGATCGAAAGGATAGCAGATCATCAATTGCCGGTGCATCGGCGGATTGACCAGCGGCGCGGCGCAGAGCTTGCCCTCTGCGATGTCCTTGTGGATCGCGGCCAGGGGCAGGATCGTCCATCCGTGGCCAAGCAGGACGAGGCTTTTCAGCACCGAATAGGAATCCGCTTCGACCTGGATCGGGATCTCGATCCCGCAATCCCGCGCCGCCCGGCTGACCATGCTGCGCAGGCTGTGACGGTGGCTCGGCAGGCAGAGCGGCGCCTTGCTCAGGTTCCTGAACTCGAAAGGAGCGTCGATGGTGAACCCCGTTCCGGGCGGCGCGACGATATAGAGCGATTCCTCGATCAGCAGCTTGGATTTCAGAGACTTGACCGAATTGGGGTCGAGAAGGATCGCCAGGTCGATCTCCCCCCGGTGCAACCAGTCCTGGAGATAGCTGGAATAGGCGCTGACGATGCGGATCGTCGCCTCGGGATGGCGCTCGCGGAAGGCGGCGACCAGAGGCGCGGCGAAAATGTCCGACACCGTCGGCGGCAGCCCGACCGAGACATGCCCGCGCAGCGGCGCGCCCTCGGCCTTGATCAGCGTCCTGATCTCGTCCAGTTCCGCCATGATGCGCAGGGCGTGCTGCAACACGCCCTGCCCCTGCTCGGTCAGGACCATCCCGCGCCCGTGCCGGTCGAAGAGCCGCGTGTCCAGCTCCTCCTCCAGCATCCGCACATGCCGGCTGAGCGCAGGCTGCGCGATATGGAGCCGGTCCGCCGCCTTGGAGAGGCTGCCAAGTTCGGCGACGTGAATCAAAGTGCGAAGCTGTGTGATGTCCATGACCTATATAATATCACTATATCTGATCAAGAAAAAGGGTCGAAGCCTTACAGGCTCGCCATCGCTATAGTTTGCGGGGAAGGCCGCGGAACCGTGCTTTCGCCGCCGCATGGACGATCGAACCGACAGGGGAATCTCCCGGATGACCGCGACAGATAATGCGAAAGTGGTGATCATCGGCGGCGCCATCATCGGGAGCTTCTGCGCCTGGTTTCTGCGCGAAAACGGCTTTCGCGGCGAGATCACCGTTGTCGAGAAGGATCCGAGCTACCGTTTCTCCTCGACGGCGCTGTCGGCCGCCTCGATCCGCACCCAGTTCGAGACGCCGCTCTGCGTCGCGATGAGCCTGTTCGGCGTCGAGTTCATTCGCGGCCTGAAAGCCCGCTACGGCTCCGACGGCGATATCGGCTATGTCGAGGCCGGTTATCTGATCCTCCACCGCCCCGGGGATGCCGCCGCCCGGCTGGACATGCTGCGGATGCAGAACGCCCATGGCGCCGACATCATCGCCTTCGCCCCCGGGGATCTGCCGTCGCGTTTCCCCTTCCTGAACAGCGAGGGGCTCGGCCTCGGCACCTTCGGGCAAAGCGGCGAAGGCTGGTTCGACGCCTGGTCGCTCCTGTCGCTGATCCGCCGCGAGGCGCGCCGCCTGGGCGTCCGCTATGTGGAGGCCGAGGCCAGCGGGCTGGAGGTCAGGGGCGACCATGTGACCGGCGTGGCGCTGGCCGGAGGCGAGATTCTGCCCTGCGACTGGTGCGTCAACGCCGCCGGCGCGCTCGCGGCCCGGCCCCTGGAAGGGCTCGGCATCGCCCTGCCGGTCAGCCCGCGCAAGCGCACGGTCTTCAACTTCCGCGCGCCGGTCGAAGCGCGGGGCTTTCCCATGCTCTACGACGTTTCCGGCTTCTGGATCCGCCCCGAGGGCGAGGGGTTCATCGGCGGCATCAAACCCCCCGCCGACCCCGACGCCACCGGCGATTTCACGCCCGATCACGCCCTTCTGGAAGATCTCCTCTGGCCGCTCCTCGCCGCCCGCATCCCGGCGATGGAGCAGTTGCGCCCCGATCGTTGCTGGGCCGGGCATTACGAGATCAACGCGCTCGACCATAACGGCATCGTCGGCCCGCATGACCGGATCGGCAACCTGATCTTCGCCACCGGCTTTTCCGGCCATGGGGTCATGCATTCCCCCGCCACCGGCCGGGCCGTGGCAGAGCTGATCGTGCATGGCGGCTTCCGCACGCTCGACCTCACCCCGCTTGGCTGGGAAAGGGTGCGCGACGCCAGACCCCTGGCCACGGCGGTAAGCCATTGATCGGAGAAAGCGCATGAGACTCGACGGCAAGGTGGCGGTCATCACCGGCGCGGCGCATGGCATCGGCCGCGCCTGCGCCGAGCGTTTCCTGAGCGAGGGCGCGAAGGTCGTCCTCGCCGATATCGACGCCGCCGCACTCGACGCGACGGCGCGCGGGATCGGCAGCCCGGACAGGGTTCTCGCCCGGCCCACCGACGTTACCCGCAGGGCCGATGTCGAGGCCGCCATCGCCGCCGCCGTCGCGGCCTTCGGCGGGCTGGACATCATGGTGAACAATGCCGGGATCGTGCGCAGCCAGGACTTCCTCGACATCACCGAAGAGGATTACGACGCGGTTCTGGGCGTGAACCTCAAGGGCGCCTTCTTCGGCACCCAGGCCGCCGGCCGCCGGATGATCGCCGCCGGCACGAAGGGCGTCATCGTCAACATGTCCTCGATCAACGCCCTGCTCGCCAATCCCTCCATCGCCACCTATGCGATCTCGAAGGGCGGCATGAACCAGATCACCACCACCGCCGCCATGGCCTTCGCGCCGCATGGCATTCGCGTGGTGGGCATCGGCCCCGGCACGATCCTGACCGATATGGTGTCGCGCTCGATCATGACCTCGGACGACGCGCGCAGGACAATCCTGGAGCGCACCCCGCTCGAACGCTGCGGCGAGCCCTCCGAGATCGCCGCCGTCACCGCCTTTCTGGCCAGTTCGGATGCCTCCTACATCACCGGGCAGACCGTCTTTGTGGATGGCGGCCGTATGGCGCTCAATTACACCGTTCCGGTCCGGGACTGACCATGGCCGTGACCCCAACTCTGGATGATGGTGCATGACTCGTTCGATAGACCTCAATTCTGATCTCGGCGAAAGCTACGGCCCCTGGGTCATGGGCGACGACGAGGGTATCCTGGCCGTGGTCAGCAGCGCCAATATCGCCTGCGGCGGCCATGCCGGCGATCCCGAAACGATGTATGCGACGGCGATGCTGGCCCGGAAAAACGGTGTCACCATCGGTGCCCATCCCGGCTATGCCGACCGCGAGGGGTTCGGCCGCCGGATCATTCCGATGTCTTGCGACCAGATCACCCGCATGGTCGCCGTCCAGATCGGCGCGATGATGAGCGCGGCCGCCCTGGCCGGAACCGAGGTCGCCTATGTCAAGCCGCATGGCGCACTGGGCAATCTCGCGGCCGAGGATATCTCGATCGCGGCCGCCGTCGCCAGGGCGGTCAGGGCGATCTCGCCCGACCTGGCGCTGCTGGCGCTGTCGGGCAGCGCGCTTGAACGCCAGGCCCGTCATATGGACATGCCGGTCTATTCCGAGATCTTCGCCGACCGCGCCTATCTGCCCGACGGCCGTCTCGTGCCCCGCAGCAAGCCCGGCGCCCTGCTGACCGACGCCGCAACGGCCGCCCGGCGCCTCGTCGGCTTCATGGAGACCGGGCTGATGCCGGTGACCTCGGGTCCGCCCATCTCGCTTGAGGCGCATTCGATCTGCGTTCACGGCGACAGCCCCAGCGCGCTGACGATCGCCCAATTCGTGCGCCGGGAGCTGAGCGAGGCCGGCATCTCGCTGAGCCCGTTCATCGCCAGCCGGACGATCTGAGGCCCGTCGGGTCCGGTTCGGGAAAGGAACGTCATGAAAATCCTTGTGCCTGTCAAACGGGTTATTGACTACAACGTTAAGGTTCGTGTGAAGGCGGACGGCAGCGGTGTTGATCTTGCGAATGTGAAGATGTCGATGAACCCGTTCGACGAGATCGCGGTGGAAGAGGCGATCCGGCTGAAGGAGAAGGGGATTGCGACCGAGGTGGTCGTGGTCTCGATCGGGGTCAAACAGGCGCAGGAGACGCTCAGGAACGCGCTCGCGATGGGGGCCGACCGCGCCATCCTGATCGAG
>NZ_UXAW01000039.1 GCF_900609055.1 Pseudogemmobacter humi
ATTCCCCGGCGCGAAAGACGTCTCCTTCACCGAGGCATAAGGCCGGATCCAGTCAAGACGCTGACCCTCGCGAAACCAGAAACCATCAGCCGACGAAACCGACTCCCCGTAAAGCGACGCGTAACCAGAAGCGTCAATATGGGCAGACATGACGAAAGACGGGGATGGCGGATACATCCCGCGAGAATCGGGCTGGTCTTTCATGGCGTCCTCCCAGACAGCTACGCAGGACCTGGCGGCGCCTGCATGAACGCATCCATGCACCCGGCACGGACGACTTCTCCCTTCCTTAGTTTAGCGCGTTGTGAATTTTTACGTAACCCCATTTAACACAATCATTTTCTTGTAAATTATTTCACCAAACAACTGTCAAACATGTAAATTCCGTCTGCCGGTGCCACAAGTTTGACACGTTTTTTCAACAACCTGGACGTTCACAACCGCGCGAGGTTCCCGCGAGGAGAGACCTCTGCCCCCATCCGGCCCGCCGGTGGCGCCACTTCCGGCAAGCCCGTGCCGCGCCCTGCGCAATAAAATGATTCGCTGCCCCGGGCCGGGCGGAACGCATGAAAAAAGGGCGGCCCGAAGACCGCCCCGCGAAGTGTCACGCCCCTTCCCTCCTCAGGTCGGGACATCCATCCGCATGGTCACGATGGCGCGGCCCTTCACCGCCTCGCCCCAGCGGAGCTGCACCTGGTTGCCGCTGGTGCCCTGGCCCGGGAAGGCACTGGGCGCGATGTAGCGCACCGCATTCGACGCATTGGTCAGCGCGTTCTCGCTCTGCACCGCCTCGACCATGCGGATCCGGCCACCGAAGGGGATGAAGCCGGAGGCGTCGACCGTCCAGGTATCGGCGGCGGTGTTCTGCACATGCTGGGCCACCAGCGGATTCGAGATCGACTGGGTGACCTGGTTGAAGGTGTTGGCCTGCACCCGCACGTCGCGCGAGCGGGTGAAGTCGAGGCTGGCGAAGGTGGTGTCGAGCCGCTCCACCCGCTCCACCACGGCGTTGAACACCCGGAAGGTGTTGTTCTCCATTGCGAAGCCGTTGAAGAAATGCCCCGGCCCGTAGGGTTTCACCACCACCCAGCGAAAGGCGGGCGAGACATCCGAGGCGATGAAGATATTGCCGACGATGTTCAGCCCGCCGAAAGAAAACTCGTTGTTGAACTCGGGCGCGTGGTCATGCTCGTTGCCCCATTCGATGAAGCAATTGTCGATGTAATTGCCGGTGATCACCGTCGCCACATTGGTCTGGGTCAGCACGATCCCCGCCAGCCGCACCCCCGCCGCCTGGTCGTCGCCCTGGAAGAAATGGTTCGACTGGATCATATGCGAGGTGCCGTTCATCACCGCGAAATGGCGAAAGCGCACGATGCGGTTGTTGCGCAGCTTGGCGTCATTGGCGTTGACGTTGATCGCGATGGTGGTGCGGTTCTGCGCCGCCAGCGCCTGTTCGTTCGACAGGAACTGGCAGTAATCGACATGTATCCCCTGACAGCCCGATCCCGCCGAGGAAATGCCGCGGTCCTTCGGGCGGTTGAAGGTGCAGTTCTCGAAACGGTTCACCGACCCGGCCGAGGGCATCATCACCGCGGAGGAAATCCCGAGGCAGTTGAACTCGACATCATGGATCTCGAACCGCGACAGGAGCGAGAAGCCGCCGAAATCCAGCATGTATTTGAAACGCCGGAAGGTGTAGCTGCGGGTGCCCGCCGCGCCGTAGAGCGGCTCGGACAGGTCGATCCAGCCGGCGCCGACGTTCTTCGCGCGGACATAGACCTCGCGCCCGACGCCGGTACCCTCGACCAGCGCGCCGATCGGGATATTGGCGACATTGCCGACCGCGGTCAGCCGGGTGTGGTTCGATGCCGGCGTATAGGTCGCGACCGAGGTGAAGGTCTCGGTATCCCAGTCGGGCGAGGCCACCGCATTGATCGAGCCGTTCCTGAGCACCCGGCGGCTGGAAAAGCTGGTCTGCCCCGACAGGGCCGAGACATCGACCGGCCCGGTCAGATCGACCCGGCGGCCCGACATGTCGAAGGTGACGTGATCGCTGAAATAGAACAAAGCCTGGAGCGCGCGGCGGAACCCTTCGGGATCGCTGCCGAAGGCGCGCGAATAGGTCTCCAGATCGAAGTTGCGCGTCAGCACCAGCCGGTTGGCGGCAGGCATCACCAGCGTCCCGACGAAGCGGATCGGCGCATTCACCGTCAGGTTGCCGTTCACCGCAAACGTGCCCGCGGGCACCAGGACGGTGCGGCCCTGGGCGGCGGCATCGGCGCGCTGGAAGGCGGCCATGTCGTTCGTGGTGCCGTCGCCGCGCGCCCCATAGTCGCGCACATCGACCACATCGGCCAGCTCGCGCAGAAAGACCAGGGTCACGTCCTCGACGAGGATGTCGTCGATCCTGACCACGCCGCCGTTCGGCCCGGTCAGGTCGAGACCGATATGGGCGAAGACCGGATCGACACCCCAGGCCAGATCGACTCCGGTCCGGTTGCCCGCGCCGATGATCGCGCTGACCGTGACCACCTCGCCATATTGCGACAGGCTGACCGCGGTGCCGGTCTGCGGCGCCGAGCCCACGTTGTTGCCCGCGGCATTGCCCGCCCAGGCGGCGATCCGCACCGCCGGCAGATTGCCCGAGACCGCCTTGATCCGCACGGTGACGCGCAGATACATGTCGGGGCGCAGCGGGGTCTGGGCGAAGGCCCGCAGCTTCTGGGTATTGCTGGATTTCTGAAGCTCCAGACAACCGCCGAAATCCTGATCGTTCGTCACCACCGCCGCGGTGGGCAACCCTTCGTAAGAGGCGTCGCCCGGGCGCCCGTTGTTGCTCGACCAGTTCGCCAGCCCCGCCGAGAAGGGCAGCGGCATCAGGGCCAGCCCTTCGGTAATCGCCTTGTTCATCCGAGATGTCCCCCGCTCGTTTGCGCAGTTCCGGCCAGCGGGAACGAAACCCGCGTGACGGGTCAGGGAAATATCAACAAGGTGTTAATGATATCCCCGGGGAGCGCCCGCCGCGCCCGGGGGACGGGCAACGCAGGGCGGCATGCGGACAGGGCCAGGCCCGGATCGGGCCCCCGGTCCAAAAGAGCGTAATGCGACCAGCCTTCCGGTGCGACGAACCAGCGGTCGGCCAAGGCCGTGGCGCGGCCCCGGATCTCGGGCCCGTCGCGACAGGCGCCGAAGGCCCCCGGCTTGTCGCCCTCCACGACTGGCACCGGCGAGGTCCGGCCCGCAACGAGCCCGGCGGGAACAGGATATTGGCGGCGATACCCCGGATCATGCCGACATTGCGGATCTTCGCCGCAGCCATGGCCCTGTCTTCTGTTCAGATAGGGCGAGGACCGCCCCCGGCACCTCCTGCGCCTCATCGCAAAGCGGCATAGGACTGGCGCCCGCGATGATCCGGAGCGCCGTCCCGGGGCCGGCAGCGCGAGCCAGGAGGTCATCGCGCATCCACTTGCTGCCCGCCTCCGATCCGGCGCCTCTGAGGCTGGGTCAGGAACACTTTGGCCATGCGGCAGGCTGCAAGCGGTGGCGAAGCCGGGCACCGAGGCGCATGCCTGGTCATACTCCCAGGCCTGACGCAGTTCGCCACGGCCCCGGTCAGCGGCGCAGGCTACATCCGAGCTGGCGCGGCCCCGGCTGAGCGCGTCAGCCCGCGAGTTCGCCCGCCAGAGCCCGGTCGATCAGCGCCACGGTCTCCTGCACGCCGTAAAGCGCGACGAACCCGCCGAAGCGCGGCCCTTCCGAGGCCCCGAGCAGCACCTCGTAAAGCGCCTTGAACCAGTCGCGCAGCGGCTCGAACCCGTGCTCCTTGCCGACGGCATAGCAGATGGTTTGCAGCGCCTCGTCCTCGGCCTGGCCCTCTTCGGCCCCGGTGAAGGCCAGAAGCCGCCCGCGCAGATCCTCGATCGCCGCGCGCTCCTGATCGGTGGGCAGGCGGAAGTTGCGGTTCGGCGCCACATTGTCGTGGAAATAACGCAGCGCAAAACCGGCCGCCGCATCGAGATCGGGGTTCGCCTCGGGCGAGGCCCCCGGCGCATAGCGGCGGATGAAGCCCCAGAGCCCCGCGGCATCCCGCGCGCCCGCCACCGAGGCGAGGTTCAGCAGCATCGCGAACGGCACCACCATGGTGGACGCCGGCGGCAGGCCGTTGTGGATATGCCAGACCGGGTTGTTGACCTGTTGCTCGACCGTCTGATCGGGGTAGGCGCGCAATTGCTGGTGATATTCGTCCACCGCCTTCGGGATCACGTCCCACCACAGCCGCTTGGCGGTCTTGGGCTTCTGATACATGAAGTAGGACAGGCTCTCGGTCGAGGCATAGCTCAGCCATTCGTCGATGGTCAGCCCGTTGCCCTTCGATTTCGAGATCTTCTGCCCAGACTCGTCGAGGAAAAGCTCATAGGTGAAGTGGTTCGGCTTCCTGCCGCCCAGAACCTCGCAGATCCCGTCGTAGATCGGGGTGTTGGTCGAGTGATCCTTGCCATACATCTCGAAATCGACATCCAGCGCCGCCCAGCGGGCGCCGAAATCCGGCTTCCATTGCAGCTTGACGTTGCCGCCGGTGACCGGAAGCGTCCATTCGCGCCCCTCGTCGTCGTCGAAGGTGATGGTGTGGTTCACCTTGTCGATGTGCTTCATCGGGACATAGAGGACGCGGCCGGTCTCGGGGTGGATCGGCAGGAAGCAGGAATAGGTCTGCTGGCGCTCCTCGCGCAAGGACGCCAGCATGATCTCCATGATCCCCTCGTAACGCTCGGCGCAAAGCCGGAGCGTGTCGTCGAACCGGCCCGAGCGGTAGAATTCGGTCGAGGAGATGAACTCATATTCGAATCCGAAGGTGTCGAGGAACCGCCGCAGCATGGCGTTGTTGTGGTGGCCGAAGCTCTCGTATTCGCCGAAGGGATCGGGCACCGAGGTCAGGGGCTTCTGGATGTTCGCGCGCAAAAGCTCCTGCTGCGGCACGTTCTCGGGCACTTTGCGCATGCCGTCGAGATCGTCCGAGAAACAGATCAGCCGGGTCGGAATGTCCGAGATCACCTCGAACGCGCGGCGGATCATCGTGGTCCGCGCCACCTCGCCGAAGGTGCCGATATGGGGCAGACCGCTCGGCCCGTAGCCGGTCTCGAACAGGACATAGCCCTTTTCCGGCGCCTTCTTCTCATAGCGTTTGAGCAGGGCGCGGGCCTCTTCGAAAGGCCAGGCCTTCGATTTCATCGCCGCATCGCGCAGGGTGCTCATGTCGCTGTCCTCGGTCGGGGCCGCGCAGGCGGCCATCACATGCCTGCAACCCCATGCCGCAGGCCCTCGTCCTCTATTGCCGCTGCCCCCCGGCGTCAATAATCTCGCCTGACGCGCGAATGAAGGAGAGCGATCATGCCCGAAACCCCGCCGATGTCCGCCCAGGATGCCCTGGTGGCGGTGATGATCGCCTGTTCGGCCTCGGACCAGAACATGCGCACCGCCGAGCTGGTGGCGATCCAGAGCATGGTCAATCTGATGCCGGTGTTCTCGGGCTACGACACCGACCGGATCCGCCGCGTGGCGCAGATCGTCTTCGATCTGTTCGAGGAGGAGGACGGGCTCGACGCGCTGTTCGGCCTGATCCGCGAGGCGCTGCCCGAGCGGCTGAATGAGACCGCCTATGCTCTGGCCTGCGACGTGGTGACCGCCGACGGCCGCCACAGCCAGGAAGAGCTGCGGATGCTGGAGGAGGTGCGCGACGAATTGCAGATCGACCGCCTGCACGCCGCCGCCATCGAATGGGGCGCGCGGGTGCGCCATATGTTGCCCTGAGCGCGGACGGCTGACGCAGAAAGGGGGCTGCCGAAGATGCAGGCTCGAACCAGTGGCGCCTGCATCTTCACCCCCTCGCGCCTGCGGCGCTCACCCCCCGGGTATTTAAGTCAGGGTGAAAGGGCCTTTCATCCTGGCCCATATAGTTCCGCCGCGCGCTGCCGGAGGCCGGCCCGGCAGGCGCCGCGCCTCTGTCATTCTCGGTGACGGCTTAAGCCCCGCAATCCTTGCGGGATGTGGTGTTTTGATGAGCAGCGAGGACGGGTTAACCCGCCGCCGCCCGGAAATTTGATGCGAGGCTTCGGGGCGGATCTCACCGCGTCGCAGCGGGCCGCCATCGGCGCGCGCGCCCGGAGGAGATTCTCCACCGTCAGCGTCACGCTGTCCGCACTGCGTTTCGGCATGGGGATTGCCCCGCAATGCCCCGGGCATGAGATGGGGCTTTGTCAGGGGCAGTTCTGACTGCCGTCTGACAGTCACGGCGAGCGCAACCCGGGCCAGGCTGTTCCTTTCGACACGGCAATTCGCAATATGGCGGGGCCCACGCCGCGCCTGCATCGCGATGGCGACAGGGACCGACAGCGGGATCCGCCGTCCGGGGCGCAGAGCCATGAACCGCGCAGACCAGGAACCGGACGGCGGGGCGTGAGGATCAGGCGGATCTCGTCGGGCGACAGCCTTTCCGCGGGGATATGCCGGGTTTGCAGATTTATATTGCTAATTGTCAACAATCGACCAGTATATTCGGCAACGGGAGAATCCTATGCATTTCGAGAAGGTCAGTCTCGCCGACCGGGCGACATCGCATCTGCGCCGGCTGATCGTCACCGGTGGGCTGGAGCCGGGCCGCCGGCTGACCGAGCAGGAAATCTCGGACCAGTTGCAGGTCGCGCGCGGCACGGTGCGGGCGGCATTCGCGGCGCTGGAGGCGGAGAACCTGCTGATCCGCCGCCCCTATGCCGGCTGGGCGGTGAAAGAGGTCAGCGCCCAGGTCCTGCGCGAGAGCTACCAGCTGCGCGGCGCCTTCGAGGAACTGGCGGTCCGCCTTCTGGCGCTGGGGCTGGATGAGGAAAAGCGCCGGCATTTCGAAGCCCTGTATCAGCGGCTGACCGAGGCCGAGGCCTCGGACCGGCAGGACCTGAGGGTCGAGGCGGATCTGGGCTTTCACCGCGGGATCGTCGCGCTTTGCGGCAACGGGCTGCTGCAACGGCAATATGAGGCGATCTCGGGCCATACCGAATGGCTCTACCGCTGGTCCGAACTGAACTGGCCGGCCCGCATCAATCTGCTCGAATGGCATCAGCCAATCTGCGAGGCGATCCTTTCGGGCGATGCCGAAGCGGCGGTGGCGGCCGCCCGGGTCCATACCGAGCGCAGCCTCTCGGACGACGAGCGCGATCTGCACATGAAGACCAACTGAGAACAGGGAGTAACCGGATGACCCGCAACCATATCTCTGGAGTAAGCCGGCGTGGCTTCCTTGCCGCCGGCTCTGCGCTTGGCCTCATACTGCCCTTCGGGATGGCGCGGGCCGAAACGCCGGTGAAGGGCGGTGTGTTCAACCTGGGGATGGCGGGCGGCAGCACCGACAATTCGCTGGATCCGCGGGCCTATACCCAGCAGGTGCAGCGGGTGATCGGCGTGGCGGTCTGCAACCAGCTGGTCGAGATCCTGCCCGACGGCACGCTGGCCCCGGAACTGGCGGAAAGATGGGACAGTGCCGATGCCATCACCTGGGTGCTGAAGATCCGCGAGGGCGTCACCTTCCACAACGGCAAGACGCTCGATGCGCAGGATGTGGTCTATTCGATCAATCTGCATCGCGGCGAAGACACCACCTCGGGCGCGAAATCGCTGTTCAATGCGATCAAAGACATCTCGGTCAGCGCGCCGGGCGAGGTCACGGTGGTGCTGGACGGGGCGAATGCCGAATTCATGCGCATTTTCTCGGATTATCACGCGATGATCGTGCCGGATGGCTTTACCGACTGGGCCAGGCTGACCGGCACCGGCGGCTATACGCTGACCAGTTTCGAGCCCGGCGTCCGGGCGGTGCTGGACCGCAATCCCAACTACTGGAAAACCGACCGCGCCCATGTCGGTCAGGTGGTCCTCAGCGTGATCAACGACGGCACCTCGCGGCTGGCGGCGCTGCAAAGCGGCATGGTCGATGTGATCAATCAGGTGGACCGCAAGGTGGTTCCCTTCGTCACCGACAACCCGAAGCTGGAACTGGTGCGCTCGCCCGGTGCGGTTCACTGGACCTTCATCTGCGCCGCCAATACCGAGCCGACCAGCAACAACCATATCCGCCAGGCGCTGATGTATGGCTGCGACCGGCAGGCGCTGCTCGATGTGGTGATGGGCGGGCTGGGATCGCTGGGCAATGATCATCCGATCTCGCCCGACAGCCCCTATTACAACAGCGGGCTGGAACAGCGGCTGTTCGATCCCGACCGGGCGAAGTTCCATCTGAAAGAGGCGGGGCTCGAAAATTTCGCCATCGACCTTTACACCTCCGAGGCGGCGCTGCCCGAGGCAGTCGATCTGTCGATGGTCTATGCGGCGAAAGCCGGCGATGCCGGGCTGAAGATCAATGTGATCCGCCGCCCGGCAGACGGCTACTGGAACGACACCTGGATGAAGCAGCCCTTCGCGGTGTCAAGCTGGCTGAACCGGCCCATCGACCAGACTTTCTCGCTGATCTACGGCACCGGCTCGGGCTGGAACGAAAGCTACTGGTCGAACCCGCGTTTCGATCAGTTGCTGGCCGAGGGCAAGGGCACGCTCGATTTCGACCGGCGCAAGGAAATCTACGGCGAATTGCAGACGATCCTGCACAATGAGGGGCCGAGCGTGATCCCGGTCTTTGCCGATTTCCTTGATGCGAAATCGGTGCGGGTCAAAGGGTTCGAGCCGAGCGGCGTCGCCGATCTTTCGGGCGACCGCATCATCGAGCGGATCTGGCTCGAAGCATAAACCGTTCCGCGGCGGCCGGGCCTCCGGCCGCCGCCCTGCCCCCGGAGATACATCATGTCCCTCGCCTCGGTCTGGAGCGAGCCCGATCTGGACGCCATCGGGCGGCAGACCGGCGTCATCCGCGTCGAACATTCGGTCCACCATTCGGCCTATGGCACCATAGCTTTGCCCCTTGCGGTCTTCGCCAACGGCCGGGGGCCGACCGTCCTTTTGATGGCGGGGTCGCATGGCGACGAATATGAGGGGCAACTGGCGCTGACCCGGCTGATCCGCAGCCTCGATGTCACGCGCATCCAGGGCCGGATCTTCGTGCTTCCGGCGGCCAATCTGCCTGCGGTGGTGGCGGGTCAGCGGACCTCGCCGCTCGACGGCGGCAATCTCAACCGCAGTTTCGGCGAGCGCTATACCGATACGCCCACCGGCCAGATCGCGGCTTTCATCGCCGAAGAGCTGCTGCCGCGCTGCGATGTCTTCTTCGATCTGCATTCGGGCGGCAGTTCGCTGCGCCACCTCTCCTGTTCCTATGCCGATCTGGGCGAGGACCGCGCCACGGCGGAAAAGACCTTCGCGGCGCTGGAAGCGATGAATGCTCCGCTGTCCTGGGCGCAGGGCGGGATTCCCGCAGCTCCGGTCGCCGGACGTGCGGCGCTGCGCAAGGGCGTGATCCATCTCTCGGGCGAATTCGGCGGCGGCGGCGCGCTGAACCGGGCCGATCTGCGGGTGGCAGAACGCTGCACCTGGCGGCTGCTCGATCACCTCGGCATCCTGCCGATGGCAGAGGAATGGCGGGCGCCGGTTTCCACCCGCTTCGTGTTCAACGAACAGGCGCATTTTACCTATGCGCCGCACGAGGGCGTGTTCGAGCCCGCCGCGGATCTGGGCGAGGAGGTACAGCCCGGCCAGCCTGCCGGCTATCTGCACCGGCCGGAATATCCCGGGGAGCCGCCCGTCCCGCTGCATTTCGCTGCCCCGGGCGTGGTTGCGGCCCTGCGGGCGATGGGGCGCTGCCGGCCGGGCGACTGCCTGTTTCAGTTGCTCGGCGAGATCCCGCGCGACGAGATCCTCCGCCGCATCGGGGCACTGGCCTGACGGCTTGCGGACCGCGACGCGGCGAGGCCGGGGCGAATACCTCCCTGAGCCGTTCCGGCAACGGCATCACCTTTCCGATAAGCCCCGCGGGCCAGGTCTGATACAATTCAGCGATGGAAAGGCTTTCGCGTCACCGAAGCCGGGCGAATTGCCCGCAAAGAGTACCCTTTTCAGGCGTAGAGCGTGGACCAGCGGCTGATCAGTTGCCCCTGCAAACGGCGTGAGCGTTTCAGCCAGCCTTCCACTCCGGGCGGGTTCTCGCGCTGAGCAACCGGCACCGCATCGCGCCGCGCAGGATCGCCGGTGAAGATCGCGAAGACCATCTCGCGCCCGCCGGGGGGCGTGATATGCCCGGCCAGCGCCGAGACGAAATTCAGCGTGCCGGATTTCGCCATCACCTTGACCGGGTGGCCCTTGATCACCTTGCCCGCATCGTCCTTCATGCCGACATCGCGCAGGATCGGCTTCAGCCCCCGCCCCTCGCGATGGGCTTTCGACAACAGCCGCGCCATATCGGCGGCAGAGATCCGCGAGGCGCCGCCCAGACCCGAGTGATCGGCGAACTGCGCCGACACCCCGAAGGCCGCTTTCGCCCAGGCGGTCATATCCCGCCCCGAAGC
>NZ_UXAW01000044.1 GCF_900609055.1 Pseudogemmobacter humi
GCGGATGCCCACCATGTCCAGCCCCAGAAAGACCGTGGCCGTGATGACGTAAAGCAAAGCGGTTTGCAGCATGGAGTGCCTTTCAGTCCCGGGTCAGCCACGCCCCGTCCGGCGCAGACAAAAAAACTCACAGCGCAGGGCGGGACAGGGCAGAAACACCCCGCGCATGACGGAATTGGTCATCACCGCCTGGTCCCTCCGCAAGCCAGGCCAATGCGTGCAGACATGGTCGGACTCCATCACCACGGCCAGTTGGTCCCGCGGGCGCGTTGATTTCTCTTCCCGGCGAAATTGGCCTCTGCATCACAATACGCCTGACCCCCGGTAGCGGATCAGTCGAGCGCGAAGAAAGTATAAGGGCCGCAATCTTCCCTTGCGAATGGCTTCGCGGCGCTGTTCGCCTTCGCCCGGGAACCGGATACCGCCCCGCCATGGCGCTGAACCAGTGGCGGCTTCATGGCCCGATATCCACCGGCAGATGCGCCGCGCAATACGGGATCTGCCCCCTGACTTACGCGGCCCCGGCCGAGCCAGGGTTCTGCTCCGCTCTGCCTGCGGCGGAGCGTTGTGTGTCCGGGAAGGATCAAATTCCTCACGGGAACCCGTTCTCACTTTGGCCGGGAATGACCTCATCACCAGCCATGCCGCCACCGAGAGCGTCTCACCGATGCGTATGAAGCCCAAAGGCTCTCCACCGCGTCAGGTGCCAGGCGCTTACGCCACCGCCCGCCTTTGATCCGGAAGGCCCATCGAGATCAGCAGCGGATCCTCCTGCTGGCGCAGCTGGAAGGTGGATTTGTCGCTCAGCCCGGCATGGCCCGCAAGGATCAGGCTCTGCGCCACTGCCCCGCCCAGCGTGGTGCCGGGCCCGGTGACGATGAACAGGTCGGGCGCGAATTCGCGGGCGGCGACGGTGATGGCGCGGGTAAAATCATAGCTTTCAACCACCTGATGGCCGAGCGTGTAGGCCCGCAAGGCCCCGGCATCGGTGGCGCCGGGCCACCAGATCGCGCCGCGCCCGTCGATCAGCGGCAGCTTCGGCTGGCCAAACAGCCTGTCCGGCAACAGGGCGCGCCCCCGGGCCGCCACCGGCGCCTGCATCGGCGTGTGAAAGGCCGCGTGATTGCCGAGCCGCATCGGAAAGCGGCCCTGTTCGGGTGGAACCGTGGTCTCGAAGGCCCGAAGCCCGCCCTCATTCCCGGCCAGCACCAGCATCCCGCCCAGATCGATGGAGAGGTAAAGCTGATGCTCTGCCCGCGCGGCAATCTCTGCAACCAGCGTCAGAAGCGCCGCCTTGCGCGCCGGGTCCGGGCGCCAATCCTCGCCCATCCAGGGATGGATGAGCTGGCCGCCGATCATCGCCTCCTGCATCAGGGTGCCCATCGTATTGGCGATATGGAAGCCGTTTTCCGCACTGACCGCGCCGCCGCAGGCCAGCGCGGAATACCAGCCCATCGAGTTGCCCGTCACCGCGACCAGCCGCACCCGATCAGGGTCGAGCGACAGCGCATCGCCCAGCGTCGCCGCAAAGATCAGCCCGGCGGCATTGTCGCCGCGCCCGTGTTTGCCGGGAGAGAACCGCCCGGCGCCGTCCAGCGCAGTGAGCGTCTCCTGCCCCGCCGCCTCACGCGCGGCATCGAACCGCGCCAGCAGCGCCGGATCGGGGAAATGGCGCGCCAGCCAGCCGAGCTCGCCCGCGTTATACGTCCCGCGCCCCGGGCAGATCAGCACTGCGGTCTTCATGATCTGCCTCCTGCCAGGGCGATGGCTGCGGTGGTGATGCTGTCGGCCGAGGGCATGGTGACCGCATAGGCCGGGCCGGTGGCGATAAAGCTGTCCTCAGCCGTCAGACGCGCCAGTTTCGCGCCGGAGGTTTCGTGGAAATGCGCCATCAGGGCCTCGGCCACGCCGCCGGAATGGCGGGTCTCATCGACGATCAGGATATGTTCGCAGCCCGCCACCGCCGCCGTCAGCGCCTCTTTCGGCAGAGGCGACAGCCAGCGGGTGTCGATGATGCGGACCCTGATCCCGGCGGCTTCGATGGCACGGCGCGCTTTGTGCGAGAGGTAGACGCCGTTCCCGAACGTCACGATGGCGAGATCGGTGCCGGCACCGTCAATGCCGACCTCGCCAAACCGGATCACCTCGGACGGGTCGGGATAGGGCCGCATCCAGAGCCCGTCCTTGTCGTCATGCAGATCGCGCATCGGATAAAGCGCGATCGGCTCCAGGAAGGTGACCAGCCGCTGCTCTTCGCGCGCGAGGCGCACGCATTCGCGCAGCATCCGCGCGGCGTCCGCCCCGTTCGAGGGCACCGCAAGGATCAGCCCCGGAATATCGCGCAGCACCGCGACCGAATTGTCATTGTGGAAATGGCCCCCAAAGCCCTTCTGATAGCCCAGGCCCGCGATCCGCAGCACCATCGGATTGGTAAACTGCCCGTTCGAAAAGAAGGGCAGCGTCGCCGCCTCGCCCCGGATCTGATCCTCGGCATTGTGGAGATATGCCAGGAACTGGATCTCGGGCATCGGCACGAAACCGTTCTGCGCCATGCCGATGGCCAGCCCGAGGATCGATTGTTCATCCAGCAGCGTGTCGATCATCCGGTCCGGCCCGAAACGCGATTGCAGCTTTTGCGTGACGCCATAGACGCCGCCCTTGCGCCCGACATCCTCGCCCATCATGACGATCTCGGGATGCGCCAGCATCAGATCGGTCAGCGCCATATTGATCAGTTTCGACATGATCTGCGGCTCGGCTGCCTGTTTCAGATCGGAGCCAAACACCGAAGCGCGCGCCTCCGGCCCCGGCCCGTTGGTGGGGCGGCAGGGGCGCGCGGGCGGGATCAGGCTCGCCATCACGCCCTGCGCGTCCTTCAGACGCGGGCGGGTCACGGCCTCTGTCGCGACCCGGCTGACCCGCGCGGCGGTCTCCTCATAGATCGCCAGCGCCCCGGCCCCGGAAAGCGCGCCCGCCTCCTGCAAGAGCCGCACGGAATGCAGCAGCGGATCCTGCGCCTCCTCGGCCTCGACCTCGGCCTTCGGCATATAGGTGGTGGGCATATCGGCCCCGGCATGGCCATAAAGCCGGATGGTGCGGATATGCAGGAAGGCCGGTTTTCGCCTTGTCCGCACATAATCGGCTGCGGCCAGCGCGGTCGCATAGGTGTCGAAGATATCGAGGCCATCACAGGCGAAATATTTCAGCCCCGGCCGCGCCGAGAAGGTGGCCGCGATCCAGCCTTTCGGGGTTTTGGTCGAGATTCCGATGCCGTTATCCTCGCAGCAAAACAGCAAGGGCAGCGGCACCGACTGATAGGAGGTCCATTGCGCGGCGTTGAACGCCCCCTGCGCCGTCGAGTGATTGGCCGAGGCATCGCCGAAGCTGCAAAAGGCAATCGCGTCATCGGGCAGGATCGCATGTTCGGGCCGCTGCCTGCGCGCCGCGCCGATGGAATAGGCGGCGCCGACGGCCTTTGGCAGATGGCTCGCGATGGTCGAGGTCTGCGGCGGGATGAACAGCGCCTTCGACCCCAGCACCTTGTGCCGCCCGCCCGAGATCGGGTCTTCGGTGGACGACGCGAACGAGAGCAGCATATCCCACAGGATGGTCTGCCCCGGCACCTGTTCGGCCCGCTGGATCTGGAAGGCCGCGTCGCGGTAATGCAGGAAGGCGATATCCGTGGGGCGCAGCGCCGCCGCGACCGCCGCCATCCCCTCATGCCCCGACGATCCGATGGTGTAAAAGCCGGTCCCCGCCGCCTGCATCGCACGGCTGGTGCGGTCGAGATGGCGCGACAGGCAGCCGGAACGGTAGAGCGAGACCGCGGCCTCACGGCTCAGCGGGCCAGCGGGCGCGCGGCCTTCCGGCAGATCCCCCGCCGCGACCCGGCGCAGGAAATTCTCATGAACGATGACCGAGCGGCCCATGCGTCGTCTCCCCTTCCCGGTGGAAGTCTCAGGCGGTGATGGTCATGCGGGCACGGATCGCACTGGCGATCCGGCTGAGGCCCTGGTCGAGATCGGCGTCGCCATAGGCGAAAGAGAGCCTTGCATGGCCGGGCAGCCCGAAGGCGCGGCCCGGCACGATAGCGACGCCCGCATCTTCCAAAAGCCAGGCGCAGAGATCGGCATCACTCGCGAAACCGCCCGTCTTCATCGCGCCGGTGATGTCGGGGAAGACGTAGAAGGCGCCCTCCGGCTCGGGGCAGCGGATGCCGGGAATGGCGTTCAGCGCCGCGACCACCCGGTCGCGCCGCGCCCGCATTGCTTGCAGCCGCGTGTCGAGCAGCGCCTGATCGCCGGTCAGCGCCGCCAGCGCCGCCGCCTGCGAGATCGAGCACGCGCCCGACGTCACCTGGCCCTGGACCGCGCCCATCGCCTGGATCAGATCGGCCGGCCCGATGCCCCAGCCGATCCGCCAGCCGGTCATCGAATATGCTTTCGACACCCCGTTCACCACCAGAAGCCGCTCTGCGAGCTCCGGTGCCGCCTGGCGGAACGGGGTGAAGGGGATGTAGCTCAGGTGGTCATAAATCTCGTCCGACAGGATCCAGACCTGCGGATGGCGCGCCAGAACCCCGGCCAGCGCCCGGATCTCGGCCGCCGAATAGATCGCGCCCGAGGGGTTCGAGGGCGAGTTCAGCATCAGCCAGCGGGTGCGGGGCGTGATCGCCGCCTCCAGTTGCGAGGGCGAGAGTTTGAAACCCGCCTCCTGGCCGCATCTGATCACCACCGGACGCCCGCCTGCCATCAGCACGATGTCGGAATAGCTGGTCCAGAACGGCGCGGGCATGATGACCTCATCGCCCTCATTCAGACTGGCAAGCATCGCATTGGCCAGCACCTGCTTCGCCCCGGTCGAGACGATCACATTGGCAGGCGCCACCCCGTTCCCGTCGGCAATCGCCCGCCGCAGTTCCGGCGTGCCGAGGGTCGCGGGGTAGCGCGTCTTTCCCGCCAGCGCCGCGCGATGCGCCGCCTCGATGATGTGGTCCGGCGTCGGGAAATCCGGCTCGCCGGTCGAGAGCGCGACCACATCGCGCCCCGCCGCTTTCAGTGCAGCGGCCTTTTCCGTCAGCTGCACGATTTCCGAGATTTCCAGATCGGCGATGCGCGAGGCGCGGGTGAAAATGGTCATGGCAGGGTCTTTCCGGGCCTCGCGCGCGCGGGCCGCTGATTGGGGGTCAGAAACGGGCCTCGGCCAGATGAACGAGCTGCGCTCCGGCCTCATACCAGGCGGAACGCAGGCCCCGCAGCACCGTCGGCGCAGGCTGGCTGAGCGGCAGCGGCAGATCCGCAGCAAGGGTCTTCCCGGCGAGGAAAGACGCCATGGCGCGGCCAAAGACCGTGCCCGGCGCGATGCCGCGCCCGTTATAGCCGCAAAAGGCGAAGATGCCCTCGTCCAGTCGATGGAAACGCGGCAGGTTGTCCGAGGTCATGCCGATCGAGCCGAACCATTCGCTTTCAAACTCCACCGTGCCGATCTGCGGATAGATCCGGCGCAGCGCGCGTTTCGCCCAGGCGCGGTGGATCGCGGTGCCGGTGTTCCTGAGCGCACCGACCGAGCCGAAAACCAGCCGGTTCTGCGCGTCATAGCGGAACGACAGCAGCACTTCGCGGGTGTCCCAGACACCCTGACGGCCGGGCAGAATCTGGCGCACGACATCCTCGGGCAGCGGCCTCGTTGCCATGTTGAAGTAAGGCAGCGTCACCTGCTGGCGCGCAATGTCCTGCATCACAAGCCTGGTATAGGCGTCGGTGGCCAGCACCACCCGCCCGGCCTTCAGCGCACCGCGCGGCGTGGTGATGCGCCAGCCATTGCCGTCGCGCGCGATGCCGGTCGCCGGGGTCGAGGTATGGATCACCGCCCCCGCCCGCACCGCCGCATGGGCCAGACCGCGCGCATAGGCGAGCGGCTGGATCGTGCCCGCCCGGCGGTCCAGCAGCGCGCCCTCATAATAGCCGGTGCCAAGGGCGAGCGCCGCCTCGGCCTTCCCCATCAGCTCGACCGGCGCGCCGCGGGCCTGCCATTGCCTTGCGCGCTCGGTCAGCTCGGTAAAGCCCTTCTTGCCGTCGCCCGCATGCAGCGTGCCGACGGGGTTGGCCTCGCAGTCTATCGCGTGACGGCGCACCATCTCCCAGACGTAAGAGGGGCCGGCGCCGAGGAAATCCAGCAGCCGGTTGCCGTAATCCGTGCCCAGCGTCCTGATCAGATCCTCGGGCATCACCCACATGCCGGCATTGACGAGGCCCACATTGCGCCCCGCACCGCCGAAGCCGATCTCCGCCGCCTCGATCACCGTCGCGGAAATTCCCTGCTCCACCAGATGCAGCGCGGTTGACAGCCCGGTATAGCCGGCGCCGATCACCGCCACATCAGTCTGCGCCTCGCCCTCCAGCGCGGGGGTCGCGGGCGGCGGTGGCGCGCTTTTCTCCCACAGACCGTGCGAGCGTGGATCGTTCAGCATTCTCTGACCCCAATTCTGTCCGGCAGGCGGGCGACGTCTCAGCACCCTGCCCGCACGTCTCGCGCTCTTTTCTCGGGGAAAGCCGCGCAGTAAGATAACAAACCTTTCTCATGACATCATGCCGGGTTGTAATGCCGATACACGCACCCAGACGGTTCCTGCCCTCGATCTCGCTGCTGGCGGCGTTCGAGGCGGCGGCGCGCTCCGGCTCTATCACCGAGGCGGCGGCGGAGCTGTCGCTGACGCAATCGGCGGTGTCGCGGCAGATCAAGGCGCTGGAGGACCAGCTCGGGTTCGAGCTGTTCGTGCGGGCGAAGCAGAAGATCCGGCTGACCTTCGGCGGCCAGGTCTATGCGCGTGAGATCCGCGACGCCCTGGGGCGCATTTCCAGCGCCTCGCTCAATCTGCTGGCCAATCCCTCGGGCGGCACGCTGACGCTTGCGGTGCCGCCGACCTTCGGCGCGCGCTGGCTGACGCGGCGGCTGCCGCGCTTTGTCGCGGCGCATCCCGATGTGATGCTGAACGTGCTGAGCCGCCTGTCGCGCTTCGATTTCCGCGAGGATGTGATCGACGCCGCCATCACATTCGGCGATGAGCCCTGGACCGGCGCCGAGATGCTGCGGCTGCGCCAGGAGACGGTGATCCCGATCTGCTCGCCCGAACTGGCGGGGCGCTACGGCTTCACGACGCCAACTGACATCCGCCGCGCGCCGCTGTTGCATCTGACCACCCGGCCTGACGCATGGGAGCGCTGGCTGGCCCATCACGGCGCCGATGACAAGGGCGTCCACGGGATGCTGTTCGACCAGTTCGCCACGCTTTACGAGGCGGCGGCGGGCGGGCTTGGCGTGGCGCTTTTGCCGGAATTCCTCTTTGCCGATGAGCTGCGCGAGGGCCATGTGATCCGCGCGCTGCCGCTGCCGATGACAAGCGAGGGCGCCTATCATCTGTGCTGGCCGCGTGAACGTGGCGATCACCCTTTGCTGGCGCTGTTTCGCGACTGGCTCGTGGCCGAGATGGCCCACGACCCCTGACGGGTCATGACGAATGCACGCCTGCACCCGGGGCGCTCATTCCGTTTTCGCATGATTTCAGGAGGAATGATCGAAAGGCGCGGCCGCGACGCTGTGCTAACGCTGTGAGAGAAGATCTTCGCAGCAGCCGATATACCAATGACCAGCACGCCCTTTTGCAGCCCCGATGCCATCCGCAGCCAGTTCTCGGCGGCGATGTCGGCGATGTATCGTGACGAGGTGCCCGCTTACGGCGCCCTGCTGAAACTGGTCGCCGAGGTCAATGACCAGGTGCTGCGCGCCGATCCGGCGCAGCGCGCCCGGCTGGCGGCGAGCGACGACCTTGACCGCATTTCCGAGGAACGCCACGGCGCGATCCGCCTCGGCACCGCCGCAGAGCTTGCCACCATGCGCCGGCTCTTTGCCGTGATGGGCATGTATCCGGTCGGCTATTACGACCTCTCGGAGGCCGGGGTGCCGGTTCACGCGACCGCCTTCCGTCCGGTGGGCGAGGCCGCGCTGAAGCGCAATCCGTTCCGCGTCTTCACCTCGCTGTTGCGGCTTGACCTGATCGCGGATGAGGGGTTGCGCGATGCCGCCGCGAGCCTGCTGGCCGCGCGCGACATCTTCACCCCGGGCTGCCGCGCGCTGATCGAAAAGGCCGAAGCGCAGGGCGGGCTTTGCGACACCGATGCCAGGCAATTCGTCACCGAGGCACTGGAGACCTTCCGCTGGCACCCGCGCGCCAGTGTCACGGCCGGGATGTATGGCCGCCTGCACGAGGCGCATCGGCTGATCGCGGATGTGGTCTCGTTCCGGGGGCCGCATATCAACCACCTGACGCCGCGCACGCTTGATATTGATGCGGTCCAGTCCGGCATGGCCGCGCGCGGTATCGCCCCGAAGGCGGTGGTCGAGGGGCCGCCGACCCGCAAGGTGCCGATCCTTCTGCGCCAGACCTCGTTCAAGGCGCTGGAAGAGGCGGTGGATTTCCGTGCGGGCGAGGGCTGTGAGACTGGCTGGGAAACCGGCACCCATACCGCCCGTTTCGGCGAGATCGAACAGCGCGGCGTGGCGCTGACCCCGAAGGGCCGCGCGCTTTACGACCGGCTGCTGAGCGAGGCGCGGGCGAAGTGCCGGCCTGCGGCGGATGGCTCCAACGCGGGGGCCTATATGGCGGCGCTGGAAGACGCATTCCGCGCCTTTCCCGATGACGAAGACAGCCTGCGCCGTGACGGGCTTGCCTGGTTCACCTGGGCGCTGACCGATAAGGGCCTCGCGGCGCAAAGCGCATCGCGCGATCCCGAGGCCCTGGCCGCTGAGGGGCTGATCCGCTTTGACCCGGTGGTCTATGAAGACTTCCTGCCCGTCAGCGCGGCGGGGATCTTCCAGTCCAATCTCGGCGACAATGCCGCGCAGAATTTCACCGCCAGCCCCAGCCAGCAGCGTTTCGAGGCGGATCTCGGCGCCCCCGTCCTCAACGAATTCGCGCATTACGAGGCGATTGTCGCAGCCTCCCGCACCGCCTGTCTGGCGGCCCTGTCGCGGGCCGTGGCATGACGGCGGCGGCGCTGACCGAGCTCAGGGACTGTCTTGGCGCGGGGGCTGTCCTGACCGCGCCCGAAGACCGTATCGCCTATGAGACCGGCGCGCGCTATGACCGGGGCCGGGCGCTGGCGGTGCTGCGCCCGGCCTCTACCGCCGAGGTTGCGGCGGCGGTCCGTATCGCGGTGCGGCGCGGGCTGCATCTGATCCCCCAGGGCGCGAATACCGGGCTGGTCGCCGGCTCGACCCCCGATGACAGCGGTGCCCAGGTGATCCTGAGCCTTGAGCGGCTGAAAAGCTGTTTCGAGCCCGATTTCGACAATCGCAGCCTGCATCTTGGCGCCGGGCACCGGCTGTCGGATGTCAATGCGCGGCTGGCCCCCGAGGGGCTGTTCTTCCCGATTGATCTGGGCGCAGACCCTTCGGTCGGCGGCATGATCGCAACCAATACCGGCGGCGCCCGCTTTCTGCGCTATGGCGATGTGCGCGCCAATCTGCTGGGCGTGACGGTGGTGCTGGCCGATGAGGCGGGGACCATCCTGACCCTCGGCGGGCCGCTGCACAAGAACAATACCGGGGTGGACTGGAAGCAGCTTTTCACCGGCACCAGCGGCGCTTTCGGGATCATTGCCGAGGCGGTGCTGAAACTGCATCCGCTGCCCGGCGACCAGGCGGCGGCGATCCTGGTGCCCGCGTCCGGCGCGGCGGTGCTGCCGCTTCTGCGCCGGATGGAAGCCGCGCTCGGCCCGGCGCTGACCGCGTTCGAGGGCATGTCCGGCCCGGCGATGCAGGCCGCACTTGATCATGTGCCGTCGCTGCGCGATCCCTTCGGGGGCGCGGTGCCGGATTACGCCATCCTCGCCGAGGTCTCGACACCCCGCCCTGGCGCGGAAACGCTGCTCGGGGAGGTGCTCGAACGCCTGCTGGAGGAAGAGCCCGATCTTCTCGCCGACGCCCGTTTCGGCGCGCATGAGCGGACCTGGGCCCTGCGCCACGCGCTTTCCGAAGGGGTGAAGGCGAAAGGCCGGCTGATCGCCTTCGATCTGTCTTTCCGCCGTGGCGACATCATGCGCTTTTGCGAAGAGATGAAGGCCGAGCTGCCCGCGCATTTCCCCGGCATCACCATCTGCGATTTCGGCCATATCGGCGATGGCGGGGTGCATTTCAACCTGGTGGCCGATCCGGCATCACCGCTCGCAACCGATCCTGAACAGGAGCTGCGGCTGCGCGACATGGTCTTTGACCGCGTTGTCACCCGTTTCGGCGGCAGTTTCAGCGCCGAACATGCCATTGGCCGCAAAAACCGCCGCTGGTATGAGATCTACACCCCCGATGCCGAGCGCCGCCTGTCGCGCGCTTTGTCCGCCGCCACATCGCCCGCCGGTCTCGGCGCGGTGAGCTTTGCCTGACCGAAGGAACCCGATTTGTCCCAGACTCTTCAAGCCCGCACCAAAGACCTGCTCGACCGCCTTGGCGTCCCGGCCGCCGCCTGGACCGGCGGCACGCTGAAAAGCTTCACCCCGGTCACGGGCGAGGAGATCGCGCAGCTGAAACCCGATACCGCCGCCACGACCGAAGCCGCCATCGCCCGCGCAAAGGCCGCGTTCGAGGCCTGGCGCGTGGTGCCCGCGCCGCGCCGGGGCGAACTCGTGCGGCTTCTGGGCGAGGAGTTGCGCGCGGCGAAGGAAGACCTCGGCGCGCTGGTCTCCATCGAGGCGGGCAAGATCCCGTCCGAGGGCCTCGGCGAGGTCCAGGAGATGATCGACATCTGCGATTTCGCGGTCGGCCTGTCGCGTCAGCTTTACGGCCTGACCATCGCCTCGGAACGCCCCGGCCACCGCATGATGGAAAGCTGGCATCCGCTGGGCGTCGTGGGCGTGATCTCGGCCTTCAACTTCCCCGTAGCGGTCTGGTCCTGGAATACCGCGCTGGCGCTGGTTGCCGGGAATGCCGTGATCTGGAAACCGTCGGAGAAAACCCCGCTGACCGCGCTGGCAAGCCACGCGATCCTGGAACGCGCGCTGAAGCGTTTCGGCGATGCGCCGGAGGGGCTGTCGCAGGTGATCATCGGCGGGCCGGACGTGGGCGAGGCGCTGGTTTCCAGCCCGGATGTGCCGCTGATTTCCGCCACCGGCTCGACCCGGATGGGCCGCATCGTCGGGCCGAAAGTGGCGGCGCGCTTTGGCCGCTCGATCCTTGAGCTCGGCGGCAACAATGCCGGGATCGTCTGCCCCTCGGCCGATCTCGACATGGCCCTGCGGGCCATTGCTTTCGGAGCGATGGGCACCGCAGGGCAACGCTGCACCACCCTGCGCCGTCTTTTCGTGCATGAAAGCGTCTATGACGCCCTGGTGCCGCGCCTGATCAAGGCTTACGGCTCGGTTTCGGTCGGCAATCCGCTGGAGTCGGGCGCGCTGGTCGGGCCGCTGGTCGACGCCCGGGCCTTTGACGCGATGCAAAAGGCCCTGACCGAGGCGAAAGCCGCGGGCGGCAAGGTCCATGGCGGCGAGCGTGTCGCGACCGGCGCCGAGACCGCCTTCTACGCCCGCCCGGCGCTGGTCGAGATGCCCGACCAGACCGGGCCGGTGCTGGAGGAAACCTTCGCGCCCATCCTCTATGTGGTGAAATACAAAGAACTTTCCGACGCCATCCGCCTGCATAATGCGGTCGGCGCCGGGCTGTCCTCGTCGATCTTCACCCTCGACATGCGCGAGGCGGAAACCTTCCTCTCGGCAGCAGGCTCCGATTGCGGCATCGCGAATGTGAATATCGGCACTTCGGGCGCCGAAATCGGCGGCGCGTTCGGCGGCGAGAAAGAGACCGGCGGCGGGCGCGAGAGCGGCTCGGACGCCTGGAAGGGCTATATGCGCCGCCAGACCAACACGATCAATTACTCGACCCAGCTGCCGCTGGCACAGGGCGTGGTCTTCGACATCGACTGATCCGGGGAGCGGCGGGGCAACCCGCCGCACTCCAAACCTGAAGTTATGTCCCGCCGCACTTTTTTCACGCTGCCGGGACGAATCGCAGATTGTTAGTCTTGCCCCGGGCATCCGCCAGCAATCTGAAAATCAAAACAATACACGCAAACCGGCAGGAAATGCCGGGCGGACTTTTATTGCCTCGGATCAACCACAGGGGGATGGTCATGTGTGATGTCAGGGCGCCGGGTATGGCGCGATGATCGCTTCGGATAAGACGCTGATCCGGCTGAACGGGCTGAGCAAGCATTACGGCAGGCTCACCGTTCTGGACGGGATCGACCTTGAGGTGAAGGCGGGCGAAGTCCTCGCGATCATCGGCCCCAGCGGGTCGGGGAAGAGCACGCTTCTGCGCTGCATCAACTATCTGGAACCGCCGGACGGCGGCACTATCACGGTGGACGATATCGTGATCGACGCCGGAAATCCGATCGGGCGCGCGGCGCTTTCGGGCCTGCGCCGCCGGGTCGGCATGGTGTTCCAGTCCTTCAACCTCTTCCCGCATATGTCGGTTCTGCGCAACATCAGCCTGCCGCAGGAGCGGGTGCTGGGCCGTTCGCGCAAAGAGGCGGATGCGCGCTCGATGCAACTCCTGAGCCGCGTGGGCCTTGCCGACAAGGCGGAACAATTCCCCATCCGCTGCTCGGGCGGCCAGCAGCAGCGCATCGCGATTGCCCGCGCGCTGGCGCTCGACCCGGAGGTGATGCTGTTTGACGAGCCGACCTCGGCGCTGGATCCCGAGCTGGGGCTTGAGGTGCTGGCCGTGATGCGGGAACTCGCGAAAAGCGGCATGACGATGATCGTCGTCACCCATGAGATGGGCTTTGCCGAGAATGTCTCGGACACGGTCATGATCATGGCTGACGGCAATATCGTCGAGAAAGGCCCGTCGAAAGAGATCATGCGCAATCCGCAGCATGAACGCACGAAACGCTTTCTGCGCGCGGTGCATGACCGATGAACGGGCTGGATCTGATGCCGCTGTTTCGCGGCCTGCTATGGACCATCACCCTGACCGGCGGCGCCTTTCTGATCGGATCGGTGCTGGCGGTGCCCTTGCTGCTGGCGCGCCGCAGCCGGGTCTGGCTGGTGCGGTTTGTCGCGATGAGCGTGATCCAGATCGTCAGGGGCATTCCGCCGATCCTGTGGCTTTTCATCATCTTCTTCGGGCTTGGCATGGGCTTCCTGCCGGTCAGCCCGTTCGGGGCGGCCCTGGCCGGGCTTGGCCTGATCGCGGCCGCCAATATGGCCGAGATCTATCGCGGCGCGCTGTCCTCGATCCATTTCGGCCAGTTTGAAGCGGCGAACGCGCTGGATCTGGGCCGCTGGTCGACCTTCCGTGACGTGGTCGCGCCCCAGGCTTTCCGCGTCGCGCTGCCGACGGCGGCCAGCTATCTGATCGGGCTGATGAAAGAGACCGCCGTCGCCTCGACCATCGGCGTGACCGAGCTGGCCTTCCACGGCAAACAAATGTCGCAGCTGACCTTTCGCGGGCTGGAAGTCTATGCGCTGGTCGGCCTTTTCTACATCGCGCTGAGCCTGCCGGTGGCCTGGGCCTCGCGCGCGGCGGACAGCCGTCTTCGCGCAAGGGTGGCCCGCTGATGTTGCCGGATTTCACGGAAATCACCGCCTGGATGCCGGACCTGATGTCGGGCTTCAAAATCTCGCTCCAGGTCACGTTTTTCAGCCTGCTGATCGGCATCCCCTTCGGCCTCGTGCTGGCGCTTGGCGTGATGGCAAAGGGCCGGGTGATCCGCGCGATCAGCCTTTTCGCGGTCGAGGTCGGGCGCGGCGCCCCCGCGCTGGTGCTGTTGCAGTTCATCTATGTCGGCCTGCCCTCGGCCGGGCTGATGGTCGGCTCTTTCATGGCCGCCATCGCGGCCCTGGCCTGGAATACCGGCGCCTATACCAGCGAGATCATCCGCGCGAGCCTGCTGTCGATCCCGTCGGGCCAGCGCGAAGCGGCCGAGGCGCTTGGCATGAAGCGCCTCGATGAGCTGCGCTTCATCCTGCTTCCCCAGGGGCTGCGGGTTGCGCTGCCGGCGCTGCTTGGGTTTTCCATCCTGATTTTCCAGAGCACCTCGCTTTGTTTCACGATTGCTTTGCCGGAACTGGTCAGCCGCGCCTATGAGATCGGCTCGATCACCTTCCGCTATTTCCCGGTGCTTCTGCTGGCGGGCCTTCTTTACGCCAGCATCTCGATCCCCGCCGCCTTGCTTGTCGATTTCATCGAAAAGCGCGCCGGGAAATTCGCTTCACGCTGAAACGGAATACAACAGGGAGACTGAAGAATGATCACCAAAAGAAATCTGCTGACTGCCGCCGCTGCTCTCGCCCTTGGCACAGGTTTTGCCAGCGCGCAGGACTGCACGCCGAAACATGAATTCACCACTGTCACGCCGGGCGTGCTGACGGTCGCCGTCACCACCTATGCGCCGCATTCCTATCTGGATGAAAGCGGCGTCATGAAGGGGATCGACGGCGATATCGCCGCCGAATTCGCCAAACGCGAATGCCTTGAGGTCAAGGCGATTGCGGTCGATCCGGCGGCGGCGATCCAGTATGTGCTGTCGGGCCAGGCCGATATCTCCACCGGCGACTGGTATCGCACGGCCGAGCGCGCCAAAGTCATGAACCTCTCCGCGCCGCTTTATACCGACCAGATGGGCATCTATTCCAAGGACGGTTTCAAGACCGTCGCCGATATGGAAGGCAAGAAGGTCGGCACCGTGCAGGGCTATCTCTGGGTTTCCGACCTCAAGACCGTGCTGGGCGACAACCTCACGCTCTATCCCGGCTCGGTCAATATGCAGCAGGATCTGAAGCTGGGCCGCATCGACATCGGCGTTGACGGCTATTCGACCGGCGTCGTCGCAGAGCAGCAGGGCGCGCTTGGCGATATCCAGGTCCATGTCGGCGCCCCGGATGAGCGGGTGCGCGCCACGATGGAGGCGGCCCAGGCCGGGCTGCCCTATAACAAATCCGCCACCGATCTCGGCGTGGCGCTGGATGCCGCGATTGCCGAGATGCATGCCGATGGCACCATCGTCGCGATCCTGAAATCCTACGGTCTCGACGGCACCGCCGCCGATGTCGGCGAGCCGCGCCTGATCGAGTGATCCGGCCACACAGACTCATGGCGGGGGGTCCTCCCCCGCCGGTTTCCCCCTCGGAGCTTCCCATGACGGTCTATCACGTCACCCGCAAAAGCCAGTCCTGGTATGGCGAGGATATCGGTATCCTGATCCTCGACGCGGCCTATCCCTGTGTGCCCGGCAATGTCGGCAATGCCACGACCTGGGATTTCCCGGTCCGCTATCACGAGGTGCGCGGCGCCTCGATCGACCGGCTGCTGAACCAGCGCGATCCGGCGCTGAAAGAGGTCTTCATCGAGGGCGCGCTGGAGTTGCAGGCCCGCGGCGTGAAGGCGATCACCGGCGCCTGCGGTTTCATGGCCTTGTTCCAGAAAGAGGTCGCGGCGGCGGTCGGGATCCCGGTCTTGCTGTCGAGCCTGATGCAGGTGCCGTTCATGCATGCGGTGGCGGGTGGCGCGGTCGGCATCATCACCGCCAATGCCTCGCAACTGACGCCAGGCCATTTCGCCGCCTGCAATATCGGCGCCGATATCCCGCTGGTGATTGCCGGGATGGAAGGCCAGCAGGAATTCCGCGAGTCGATCCTGGAAGAGCGCGGCACCCTGGATTCCGCGAAGATCGAGGCCGAGGTGACGGAAGTCGCCCGCGCGATGGTGGCGGCCAATCCGGAGGTCCGTTCGATCCTCCTCGAATGCAGCGATCTGCCGCCCTATGCCCATGCGGTGCAAAAGGTGACTGGGCGCCCGGTTTTCGATTTCGTCACCATGATCAACCATGTCCGCCAGTCGGTCGCGCGCCGCCCCTACAGCGGGTGCATGTAAGGGGGCGCCGATGTCGCTCGATCATTACTTCCTGCTGGGGCGCTCGGGGCTGAGGGTCAGCCGGATGGCGCTTGGCACCATGACCTTCGGCAATGCGGGCATTCGCGGGATTGAGGGGTCATGGGGCAGCGACCGCGCCGACGCCCGCGCGATCTTTGACCGCTATGTCGCCGCCGGCGGCAATTTCATCGACACCGCCGACAGCTATGCCGGCGGCCTCAGCGAAAGCCTGATTGGCGAGTTCGTGGCCGAGGCCGGGCTGCGCGATCAGCTGGTGATCGCGACCAAATTCTCGAACAACCTGCATCCGGGGAACCCCAATGCCGGGGGCAACGGGCGCAAGAACATCATGCGCGCGATCGACGCCTCGCTGAAGCGGCTGAAGACCGATTACATCGACCTTTACATCCTGCACACCTGGGACCGGATCACCCCCGTTGAAGAGGTCCTGCGCACGCTGGACGACCTGACCCGCGCCGGGAAAATCCGTTATGCCGGGCTGTCAGACGTGCCGGGTTGGTATGCCGCGCGCGCCGTCACGCTGGCCGAGGCCCATGCGCTGGCGCGCCCGATCAGCCTGCAACTGCCCTGGTCGCTGGCCGAGCGCAGCATCGAGCCGGAATTCGTGCCGCTCGCGCGCGAGCTGGGTCTTGGCATCACCGCCTGGAGCCCGCTTGCCATGGGGCTTTTGTCGGGGAAATACCGCGCGGGCGGCCAGGGGCGGCTGAGCCAGGACGCCTCTGGCTCGGGGCTTGGCCTCTTCACCGACCGCAATATGGCCATCGTCGCCACGCTGGAGCGGGTGGCGGCAGAGGCCGGGCGCAGCATGGCGCAGGTCGCGCTGAACTGGCTCGTGAACCGGCCTTCGGCGGCGGCGGCGATCATCGGCGCCAGTCGGATCACCCAGCTTGAGGACAATATCGCGGCGCTCGGCTTCACGCTTGCGCCCGATCATGTCGCGGCGCTGGACGCGGTCAGCGCAATCCCCCTGCCCTATCCCTATTCGCTTTTCGCCGATGATTACCAGGCGGGGATCCTGAACACCGGCACCAGCGTGGGCGACAAGCCGCCGCAGTATCAGCCGCCGCTCTTCCTGCCCGAGGTGCGCGATTACGCCTTCGGCCAGCCCAAACCGCCCCGAGACTGAACGCCCTCAGCCCTGGCCCATCTGATCCAGCAGCCAGTCGCGGAACAGCTCGGTTCCGCGTTTGGCGGGGCGCTGCGCGGGCATGACCAGACAGATCCACTGGCCCGAGCGATAGCTCTCCGGCAAGGGTTTCACAAGTTGCCCGGCGGCCAGCTGACCCTCGACCAGATGGGACCAGCCAAGCGCGATCCCCTCGCCCAGACCCGCCGCCTTCAGCGAGCCGAGCGAGTCGGTAAAGACCACATCCTCGCGCAGCCGCGCCATCTGGACACCGTGCCGCTCCAGCCATTCGCGCCAGCCGATGCGGGTGCGGTGACGCTCCTCGAAATCCAGCAGCAGATGGTTGCGCAGATCGCCCGGCCCGGAAAGCGCCCCATACCGCGCCAGATAATCCGGGCTGCACACCGGCATCACCTCTTCCTCGACGAATTTCCAGGCATGCAGCCCCGGCCAGCGCCCGGACCCCAACCGCGCCGAAAGGTCGATATTCTCGGCCGCCAGATCCTGGTCATCGCGGCTGGATTCCTCGATCCTGAGCGTCACGCCGGGATGTTTGTCGCGAAAATCGCGCAGGCGCGGCAAGAGCCAGAGCTGCACGAAAGAGGCCGAGAACGACACCCGCACCAGATCGCCCGCATGCTCGCGCTGCAAAGAGCCGATCACCATATGCAGATGATCGAAACTCTCCTGCACCTCGCGGTAGAGGCGCGCGCCCTCGGCGGTCAGTTCCAGCCGGTTGTGCTCGCGGCGAAACAGTTTCAGCCCGGTCGATTCCTCCAGAAGGCGAATGGTTTTCGACACCGCCGGCTGGCTGACATTCAGCTCATCCGCCGCCGCGGTAAAACTTTTGCGCCGCGCGGCGGCCTCGAAAGCGAAGAGATAATTCGCGGAAGGAACGAAGGAACGGAGGCGGTGCATAATTTCAGGTTATGAAGCCCTCCAGTTTTTGGCAAGGTCACATCTGTGCTCCTCAGGGCTAGACTGCCGGAAAATCTCGGGGAGTTATTCGATGAAAACCCATGCCAGGGCGGTGGTGATCGGCGGCGGCTGTGTTGGCGCCGGCATCCTTTACGGGCTCGCAAAACGCGGCTGGACCGACACCGTTTTGCTGGAGCGCACCCAGCTGACCGCCGGCTCGACCTGGCATGCGGCGGGGCTGATCCCGTCTTACGCCCGTTCGCTGAACATCGGGCGGATGATCCAGAAGACCATCGAGATCTATGAGGGCCTGGAGGCCGAGACCGGGCAGCATGTCGGCTGGCACAAATGCGGCCAGTTGAGGATCGCGAACACCAAAGACCGGCTGGACGAATATAAAAGCTATATGGATGTCGCCGCTGTGCAGGGCATCCGCGCCGAACTGGTGACGCCGAAAGAGGCGGTGGAACTCTGGCCGCTGCTGGAAAACAACAAGGACATGCTGGCCGCGCTTTACCATCCCGATGACGGCCATATCGCCCCCGCCGATGTGACCATGGCGATGGCGAAAGGCGCCCGCGATCTGGGCGCGAAGATCGAGCTGAACACCGAGGTGAAGGCGATCGAGCGCCAGCCCTCGGGCGAGTGGAAGATCACCACCAACAAGGGCGAGATCCTCTGCGAACATGTGATCTGCGCCACCGGCAATTACGCGCGCCAGACCGGGGCGATGCTGGGGCTGGAAATCCCCGCCATCCCGATCATCCACCAATACTGGATCACCGATGCGGTGCCGGAAATTATCGAGCGCAAGCGCCAGGGCCTGCCGGAAATGCCGATCCTGCGCGATGAGGGCTTTGAGGGCTATCTCCGCGAGGAAGGCGACGGGCTGATGTTCGGCCCTTACGAGAAGACCGAACATTTGCAGCTTTTCGCTGAAAACGGCGTGCCGGAATGGTTCGGCGCCGATCTGATGGAGGAGGATTTCGATTCCGTCTCCTGGAACTGGGAGCAGGCGCTGCATCTGGTGCCTGCCCTGTCGCGGGCCGGGATCAAGTCGAACGTGCGCGGGCCGTTCCAGATGACGCCCGACGAGTTGCCGCTGATGGGCCCGGCCTGGGGGGTCGAGAATGTCTGGCTGGCCGAGGGTGTGCCGGGCGGCATCCTCTGGGGCGCGGCGATCGGCTATTACCTTTCGGAACGGATCGTCGAGGGCGGCAACAGTCTTGATACGTCCGAACTGGACCCGCGCCGTTTCGGAGCTTACGCCAACAAGGAATGGACCCGCCACAAGGTGCGCGAGGCCTGGGGCACCCATGCCGAGCTGCATTTCCCCGGCCAGGACATGCCCGCCGCGCGGCCGCAGAAAACCACCCCTTCCTATGACACGCTGACGGCGCGCGGCGCGGTCTGGGGCGTGCTCGACGGTTGGGAAGTGCCGAACTGGTTCGCGCCCGAAGGGGTTGAGGCGAAGGACCAGTATTCCTGGCGCTGGACGCAGAAGGGCAAATATATCGGCGAGGAAGTGGCGGCGGTTCGCAATGCCGTCGGCCTCGTCGAGATGACCGCGATGACGAAATACGAAGTGTCCGGCCCTGGTGCTGCGGCCTGGCTCGACCATGTTCTGGCCAATCGCCTGCCGAAAACCGGGCGCGTCAACCTCAGCCACCATCTGACGCCGAAGGGCGGCGTCCAGGCGGAATATGTCGTCTCGCGGCTGACGGATGATTTGTTCTACCTGATCTCGACCCCCAGGGCCGAGCGCTGGAACTTTGACGATCTGTCGAAACTGTTGCCGAAGGACGGCTCGGTGCTGCTGCGCAACGTCTCGGACGAGCGCGGCTGTTTTACCGTGGTCGGCCCGAAGGCGCGCGAGGTGTTGCAGGCCCTGACCGAAACCGACCTCTCGAATGAGGCATTTCCGCCGTTCTCGGTGCAGACCGGCACGGTGGCGCTGGCCTCGGATGTGCGGATGCTGCGGGTGAATTATGAGGGCGAGCTGGGCTGGGAGCTCTACCACCCCCTGCCCTATCAGCGCGGTCTTCTGCACGCGATCCTCAAGGCGGGCGAGGCCCATGGTTTGCGGCTGATCGGCTATCACGCGCTGGAAAGCCTGCGTCTCGAAAAATCCTATCGCGCGATGTATCGCGATATGAACCCCGAGCTCAGCGCCTGGGAAAGCTCGCTCGATCGGTTTATCCGGCTGGAGAAAGGGGATTTCATCGGCCGCGATGCGCTTGTCGCGCAGAAGGATGCGGGCGTGAAGCGGCGCTCGGTGACGATTGCGGTCGAGACCGAGGGCGCCAGCACGCTGATATATGAGGGCGTTTACCACAAGGGAGAGCTGGTCGGGCGCATCACCTCGGGCACCTATGGCTGGACGCTGGGCTACGACGTGGCCTTTGCGCTTTTGCCGGTGGAACTGGGGCAGCCCGGAACCGGGCTTGAGGTGCCGGTCCTCGGCGAGATGCGCAAGGCGCGGGTGATTGCGGATTCGCCCTATGACCCCGAAGCCCTGCGCGGCCGGATGTGAGCAAATCTCCGAGCCGCAATTCGGAGACGAGGCACGAAGGTCCTCGTGCCTTTCAAACGGGCAACCGGGCCGAAGGCGCGCGAGGCAGAGGGGCTGTCCGAAGCGAAGGAGCCGCCTCCCCTGCCGCATCCGAACATGGCCGCGCTCCAGGCCCAGCGGAACGGCCAGTGCTATGAGCACCTTCAGGACGAGGACGGCCGCCCCCAGGCGGCCGAGACCTTCCGGTCCCTCGTCTATCAGGTGACGCCGGTGCCGGAAGACGGAGACCTGGCCATCACCCTGCGCGGCGATCTCCTGGCATAATCGACCAGCAATCGGATCTTGGATCACCTTCTACAACCATCGACGACCCCACACTGCCCATGGCGGACAGCCGCCCGCCGTGGTCTACTTCAACAGCATCGAAACCGACCAGCAGGCGCAGGCAGTAGCTTAAACATCCTCGAAAACTGTCCAAGGATCGGGAAGTAGCTCACTGGACAATCTACTCGGCTCGCAGGACGCATCGCGGAAGCCGTCTCGCGAACAGCCAAAAACCTCCTCGGCGGGTGCCTTGGAGGTTTCGCAATTATCGTTGGTTGCGGGGGCAGGATTTGAACCTGCGGCCTTCAGGTTATGAGCCTGACGAGCTACCGGGCTGCTCCACCCCGCGGCCGTTTCTTCCCGTGAGTTTT
>NZ_UXAW01000008.1 GCF_900609055.1 Pseudogemmobacter humi
TTCCCCTATCCCCGGACAGACTTATCCCACGACCTCTGTAATGGGCGTGTCGAGCGCGGTGAAACCGTTCAGGACGGCAACACGAACCTGGACCTCCGCGACCTGACAGTCGAAGTCGCGCGCCATGAGGCGCTGACCGGGCAGTTTGACACAGTGCATCTTTGTTTCGACGCGGCTTCGGCGGTGATAGCCGCTCCATCGTCGCCATATGGTCCGGCCGACGCGTTTCGACGCTCGCAAGGCCTCGTTGCGCGCGATCACGCCGGGAGTGTCGGGTTTCCATGGCCCGGCGTTCTTGCTCGGCGGAATGCTCGCGGCTGCACCGCGGGCGGCGATGGTCTCATGGCACTTGCGGGTGTCGAACGCGCCGTCGGCAGTGACGCTGCCGATCTCCTGATCTGGCGGGATCCGGCCCGGAAGCCCGGGCAGCATGGGCGCGTCACCAACATCGCTGGTGGTGAACCTGGTGGCCCGGATTTCCAGTGTCTTCTCATCAATTCCGACGTGGATCTTGCGCCAGACGCGGCGTTTGGTGCCCCCATGCTTGCGGGCGTTCCACTCCCCTTCGCCCTCGACCCTGATGCCTCCTCGCCGGTTCGCCCGAACCGGTGGCGCTTACCGGCTCGATGTCGATCAGCAGGTGCAGCGG
>NZ_UXAW01000015.1 GCF_900609055.1 Pseudogemmobacter humi
CCTCTGCGTCTTGCGCTTTCGCGGGCGCAGTCGCGTTCACGCCGCCGCGCGTTTCTTCTTGTTCTTCCGTTGCTTCTGTTCATCGTGATCACCTTCGTGGTTCCGATCGGGCAGATGCTGCAACGCTCGGTCTACCATGACGGCTTCTCGAAGACCTCGCCCGGTCTCGCGGCCTGGTTCGACGCCAATCCCGCGGGCACCGAACCCGACGAGGCGGCCTATGCCGCCCTTGCCGCCGATCTGGTGCTGATGAAGCAGAACCGGCTGGCGGGCGAGGCCGGCACCCGGATCAACTATTCGGTTCCGGGCACGCGGTCGTTGTTCACCGCCTCGGCGCGCACCGCCGACGATCTGGCGCCGCCGTTCCGCGAGGCGCTGCTCGCCCAGGACCGCAAATGGGGCGATCCGCTGATCTGGGTGGCGATGCGCGAGGCGGCCTCGCCCTGGACCTCGGATTTCTACCTGACCGGTGTCGACATGCAGCGCAGCCCCGACGGCGATGTCGAACGGGTGCCGGAACGCGACCGGGTGTATCTCTGGCTCTACGTCAAGACCTTCATCCTGTCGGGGGTGATCACCGGGATCTGCCTGCTGCTGGCCTTCCCGATCGCGCATCTGCTGGCGACGCTGCCGATGGCGAAGGCCAATCTGCTGATGATCCTGGTGCTCTTGCCGTTCTGGACCTCGCTCCTGGTCCGGACGACAAGCTGGATCGTGCTGTTGCAGGGCCAGGGCGTGATCAACAGCCTGCTGGTCGCGACCGGGATCATCGACGATTCCGGGCGGCTGACCATGATCTACAACCAGACCGGCACGATCATCGTCATGGTGCATATCCTGCTGCCGTTCATGGTGCTGCCGCTCTATTCGGTGATGCGGGTGATCCCGCCCAGCTATGCCCGCGCCGCGCGCTCGCTTGGCGCCACCTCCTGGACCACCTTCCGCCGGATCTACCTGCCGCAGACCCTGCCGGGGATCGGCGCCGGGGTGCTTCTGGTCTTCATCCTGGCGGTGGGCTACTACATCACCCCCGCGCTGGTGGGCGGCGCCGAGGGCCAGCTGTTCTCGAACCAGATCCAGTTCCACATGTCGAAATCGAACTGGAGCCAGGCCGCCGCGCTGGCTGCGATGCTGCTCGCGGGCGTCCTGCTGCTCTACTGGCTCTATGACCGGCTGGTCGGGATCGACAAGCTGAAGCTCGGCTGAGCCCCGGACCGAAAGCGGGCAGGGGGCGCCGCCTCCCCCCGTTTTCTGTCTGAAAATATCCTCGGGGGTGGCCCATTGTGTTCGCCATTGGTCCGAGAACACAATGGGCCGGGGGGCGGCGCCCCCGGGTCTTCCACCCGCGAAACGTCAGGAGACGTCCATGGCCCTTCCCACCTATGCCGATCCGCTGGAGCGCGCCTGGTATTACGCCTATCTGGTGATCTGCACGCTGATCTTCATCTTTCTGATCGCGCCGATCCTCGTGATCATCCCGCTGTCGTTCAACGCCGAGCCCTATTTCACCTTCACCGGGAAGATGCTTGCGCTCGATCCCGAGGGGTATTCTCTGCGCTGGTATGATGCGCTGGTGACGGTGGGGATGCAGGCGCCGCAGGCGCCGCGCGACGCCTCCTGGTGGGGGGACATGTGGCAGAACGCCTCCTGGGTGAAGGCGGCGAAGAATTCGGTGATCATCGGCTTCTGGGCGACGATCCTGTCGACCTGCCTCGGCACGCTGGCGGCGCTTGGCCTGTCCAGGCCCGAGATGCCGTACCGGCGGCTGATCATGGCGGTGCTGATCTCGCCGATGATCGTGCCGATCATCATCGTGGCGACGGGGATGTTCTTCTTCTACTCGAACCCCTGCGCGATCCTCGGCACCGAATGCGGGCGGCTGACCTCGACCTATACCGGGGTGGTGCTGGCCCATGCCGCGCTTGGGATTCCCTTCGTGATCATCACGGTGACGGCGACGCTTTCCGGGTTCGACCAGTCGCTGATCCGCGCGGCGGCCAGCCTCGGGGCCAGCCCTTCGACCACCTTCTTCCGGGTGATCATGCCGCTGATCCTGCCGGGGGTGATCTCGGGGGCG
>NZ_UXAW01000003.1 GCF_900609055.1 Pseudogemmobacter humi
GTAGAAGGTGATCCAGGATCCGATGGCGGCCTTTGCCTGCGATCCTGTTTCCCAGGCGTGCAGATAGACGCATTCATACTTCAGCGATCGCCACAGACGCTCGATGAAGACATTGTCGATGCAGCGCCCTTTGCCATCCATCGAGATTCGGGTGTCGACGCGCTTCAGGCGGTCAGTCCAGGCGAAGGACGTGAACTGTGAACCTTGGTCCGTATTCATGATCCCCGGCGC
>NZ_UXAW01000081.1 GCF_900609055.1 Pseudogemmobacter humi
CAGGAAGATCGCCGAGAACGACTTCGGCGCTCTGGGCGACATCTCGACGCTGGCCGATCCTTCGGTGGTGGACGACCTCATCGAAAACAGGATGAACAAAGGATGAGCCGCACCGAAGACGCCCCGGTCATGATCCTGCTCGGCCCGCCGGGGGCCGGCAAGGGCACCCAGGCGCGGATGCTGGAAGAGGAAGAGGGCCTCGTCCAGCTCTCGACCGGCGACATGCTGCGCGCCGCGGTGGCGCAGGGCACCGCGGCGGGCCTTGCCGCGCAGGCGGTGATGGCGGCGGGCGGGCTGGTCCCGGACGAGATCGTGCTGGCGATCCTGCAAGAGCGCATGGCCGCGCCCGACAGCGCGAAGGGGATCATCCTCGACGGTTTCCCGCGCACCGAAGGGCAGGCGGCGGCGCTGGATGCGCTGCTGGCAAGCGCCGGGCGGCGGGTGACGGCGGCGGTGAGCCTTGAGGTCGACGACGAGGCGATGGTGGGCCGGGTCTCGGGCCGCTTCACCTGCGGGAGTTGCGGCGAGGGGTATCACGACGAGTTCAGAAAGCCCGCGCAGCCGGGCAGCTGCGACAGATGCGGCGGCACCGAGATGAAACGCCGGGCCGACGACAACGCCGTAACGGTGCGCGAAAGGCTGAAAGCCTACCACGCCCAGACCGCGCCTCTGATCAGATGGTACGAGGAAAAAGGCGTGCTGGAGCGGATCGACGCGATGGCCCCCATCGCCGAGGTCCGCGAGGCGCTCGGCCGGATCACCCGGGGCGTAACCGCCTGAAACGAAACCTTCCGGGGCGGCAGCAAAAGCCCCGGGCGGAAGAGACTGACATGAGGCGCAAAAGGTGCGCGCACAGACCGGAGCCGCCGGCAGCCAGAAAGCCGCCCGGGACGGGGCGGCTTCCGGTCCTGAGCCCGCGCCTCAGTTCACCTGATCGAGCGCCGCATCCATCCGCTCACGCGCTTTCTTCGGCATTTTCAGCGCCTTGAGTTCATCGACATTGGCCGGAGCCTCGCCGACCTGCACCGCCATCACCATGCCCATGGCGAAATGCGGGGTGCATTTGACGCCGTAGATGCCGGGCTCGGTCACGGTCAGCGAGAATTCCTCGTTGATCTTGCTTTTGAAGGCTTCGACGCCATCGGGCAGCATCTCCTTGATCGCCTCGACGTTGTGGCTCTTGTCAGTGGGGATGAAGTGGATCACGTCACCGGGTTCGGCCTTCACGAAATTGGGCTCGAACACCATGGTGCCGGCCTCGCCCTTGTTCATCATATGCACCTCATGCTCGGCGGCAAAGACGGGGGCGGTGAAGGCGAGCGCCAGAACGGATGCGGCCGCAAGCAGGGACATGGATTTCATTTCGGTTCTCTCCTGAGTCGCGGGCCTGTCGCGGCCCGTTGAGAGTGGGAATAGCGCCGGAGCGCCGCGCATTCCTTGAGCAAGGTCAAACAGCGGCAGGAAATCCTCTCTGTCGGACACAGGTTTGTGAGGACGGGGCAGAGGCCGGGTCGCGCGCGCCGCCAGAGCCATGCTGCACGGGGGCGGGGCACGATGTTTCGTCCGGGCACCTGGCCTCCCTTCCTGGGTGCATTCGCGGAACTTACGCGGCTATTCACAGGTTCCGGGCGGATGCCCAATACCGGGGTGCGGGGCTCTGACCGGATGATGCAATCTGTGGCAGCAGCCTGGCTTTCCGGTTGGCGGCGCTTTTCGGATCGCCATGGGTCGGCTTCGGCCGGATGATCGGCTGACCCTCGCGCCCTGCCACAAGGAACCAGCGTTTGAGTATCCCGGGTGCGCCGTGATCGCAGGCGCGCAGTTTCTTGCGTCTGACCTTGTGTCGGGCCTTCTTCAGGCGCCTGATCCGGAGCTCAAAGATCTGGCCGGCGAATTCCCGGAGCGGCCGTCCCGGCAGGGCGCGGACAATGCCCGGATGGCAGGGGCGCCGCGATGGCCGGGCAGGTGCTCAGGCTTCATGACCGCCATCGGCGGAGCGGCCTCATCCCCGGAAATGCAGCCCGCCGCCGGAGAGGGCCTCACGATGGACGGGAACCTCGTAAAGGGCCGACAGGCGTTCCGCGGTCATCACCCCGCGCACCGGGCCGTCGCCAAGAACCTGGCCCCGGCCCACCAGCAGGGCGCGGTCGCCCAGGGTGGCGGCCTGATCCGGATCGTGGGTCGACAGGATCACAGCCGTGCCCCGGTCCGCCAGGTCGCGGATCGCCCGGCCCACCCGGATACGGTTGGCGAAATCCAGGCTGGCGGTCGGTTCGTCCATCACCACGGTGCGCGCGCCCTGCGCCAGGGCCCGGGCGATCAGCACCATCTGGCGCTGGCCGCCGGAAAGGCGCGTGATCTCTTCCTCCGCCAGTGCGGCGATGCCGAGCGTCTCCATCGCTTCGGTCGCGCGCAGGGTCTCGGCCGCTCCGGGGCGGGCAAAGGGGCCGAGGCGGATCGCGGCGCCCATCAGCACGAGGTCCAGCGCCCGGAAAGCGAAAGGGGTGGAGAGCGATTGCGGCACATGCGCCAGCAGGCAGGCGATCCGGCTGCGGGGCATCATGGCAAGCGGCTGGCCCTCCAGCAGCACATCGCCGGCCACGGCGGGCAGCAGGCCCAGAAGGGTGCGGAAAAGCGTGGTCTTGCCCGCGCCGTTGGGGCCCAGAAGGCACAGCACCTGGCCCGGCCCGAGTGACAGGTCGATGCCGGACAGCACCGGGCGCCCGCGATGGCCGACGCTCAGGCCGCGGGTCTGCAAAAGCGGGATCATTCCGCCCATCCGCGGCTGCCCCGCGCCAGCAGCCACACGAAAACCGGGGCGCCGATTACCGCGGTCAGGATGCCCAGGGGCACTTCCGTCAGGGCGATGGAGCGGGCCGCGGTATCTGCCGCCACCATGAAGGCGGCGCCTGTCAGAATGGCGGCGGGCAGCAGCCGGTCGAAGCGCGATCCGGTCAGGAGCCGCGCCATATGCGGCACCATCAGCCCGATCCAGCCGACCACTCCGGCCATGGAAACCGCAGCCGAGGTCATCAGCGTGGCGCAGACGATGATCATCAGCCGCAGGCGGGTGGCCTCGATCCCCAGCATCTTTGCCTCATCATCGCCAAGCGCCAGCAGGCCGATCCGCCAGCGCAGCAGGACCAACGGCAGCAGCCCCGCCAGTATGGCGGGCAGGGCGGCAAGGACATCGGCGCGTTTGGCTCCGGCCAGGCTGCCCATCAGCCAGAAGGTAATGGCGGGCAGTTGCTGCTCGGGATCGGCCAGCAGCTTGACCAGCGAAATCCCGGCCCCCGCCAGAGCGCCAACCGCAATGCCGCACAGCACCATGACCAGCACCTGGCCGCCGCCGCGCAGCGAGAAGGACAGGAACAGAACCAGCGCGACCGTGGCCAGCCCGGTGGCGAAGCCGGTCAGCTGGATCGCCAGCACCGGCAGGCCGAGAAGGATCCCGAGCACCGCGCCGAACCCCGCGCCCGCCGAGACGCCGAGGATATCGGGCGAAACCAGCGGATTGCGGAAGGCGGTCTGATATGCGGCGCCAGCCGCCGCCAGCGCCGCCCCCACCAGGGCCGCGGCGAGGACCCGGGGCAGACGGATGTTCCACAGCACGGTTGCGGACTGGCTGTCGCCTCCGCCGCTCAGCACGGCCGCAATCTGGCGCAGCGACAGCGGGAAGGGGCCGATCGCCACTCCGGTCAGCAACACCGCCACCAGACCCGCAAGCAGCAGGGGGGTGAGCCTGCGTTCACTCACCCAGAAGCACCGAAAGGGCGGCCTCGTCGGGTGTCACGCCGTAGAAGAGGCCGTAGAATTCCGCCACTTCCGCCCGAAGGTCGCCCTGGGCGCGGTCGGGAAAGAATTTGTGCGCCAGCCATTTCAGCCCGATCAGCCGGTTGACCGAGGGCGGCGCGTCGATGAAGCCGAAAGGCGCGTCGGGGGCCAGGTAGACACGGCCGTTTGTCACCGCCGGAATGCCTTGCCATTCCGGCATCATGCCGACATTGGCGGCGAAATCCCGGTCGATGGTGATGATGATGTCCGGCGCCCATGCCTGCACCTGCTCGGCGCTGACGGTGGCAACATTCCCGGCCCCTCCGGCGGCGACGTTGCGCCCGCCCGCCCGCTCGATGATCTCGGCATTGATCGAGCCGCTGATGGCGGTCTCCAGCCCCTCGGGCCCGCGGGCGAGATAGACCCGGGGCCGCTGATCCCCGGGGATTCCGGCCAGCAGCGCGTCGGTTTCTGCCAGGGTGGTCTCGGCATAGGCGGCCAGCATCCCGGCGCGGTCGGGCACCGCCAGCACATCGCCCATCTGGCGGATCGAGCCGGGCAGCGCCGCGAAAGAGCCGTCGATCAGGACATAGGGTATACCGGACTGCTCCTGCACCCGGGCCGCAAGGTCGGTATAGGTGGCGTTCACCGTGCCGTAATCGACGATCAGCTCCGGTGTTGCGGTCAGCAGCACCTCAAGGTTCAGCGTGTCGCCCTTGCCGGTCAGCCGGCCGAGTTCGGGCAGCGCCGCCGTCCCGGGCCGCAGAAAGGGCAGGTCATGCGCGTCGGGCGCCTGGACCCAGCCGACCATGGCTTCGGGCTTCAGCACATAAAGCAGGGTCGAGGCCGGCGGACCGGCGGCAAAGACCCTGGCGGGGTTCGCCGGGACCTGCACCTCGCGCCCGGTCGCATCGGTGACGCTGCGGCCGTCCAGCGCCAGCGCCGGCAGGGCCGCCAGCGCGGCAAAAACCGCGGCTTTCAGCGCGGTTGCGGAGAAGGATCGCACCAGAGGGCTCCGAATTCGGGTTTGAGATCGATCAGCGGCGTGCCGTCCACGCAGTCCAGCCCGCGGACGATCAGCACGCTGCCCTCGACCGCCAGCAGCCGCACCACCGAGGAGGCGACAGGATTCGGCCGCAGCGGCGAGCGGATGGCGAAAGTGCCGACGGAACTGTCGGCGAAGGCCGGATTTTGCCGCACCGCATCGCGGCGCGACAGGTGCATCCAGTAAAGCACCTGAAGGTTCTGATGCCTGCCGATTCCCTCCAGCGCCGCGGCCCAGCGGTCGTCGATCTCGATCCGGCAGGGCGGTCCGTTCCCGATATCCCCGCGCCTGGGACAGTCGCTGCGCTGCTGCCAGGGCGTGCGGATGCGGCCGATGAACCACAGCCCGGCGTCGAAGGCGCCGGGCAGGGCGACGGCTTCCTCATGCGGGCGCAAAGGATCGGTCAGGGTCTCAGTCATCGACCCCGACCATCACATCCGAGGCCTTGATCACGGCGGCCGCGGGCTTGCCGACCGCCAGATCCAGTTCCTGCACCGCCGCATTGGTGACCGAGGCGGTGACGATGGCGCCGCCGATGTCGATCCTGACATGGCTGGTCACCGCGCCGGTGACGATCTCGACCACCTTGCCGCGCAGGATGTTCCGGGCGCTGAGCTTCATCGGTATTCTCCCTTTCGGACAGGTCGGTTCTGGCAGGTCAGGCTTCGGGCAGGTCAGGCGGCCTGCGCGCGGCAGGCGGCGCGCAGCCAGTCCATCACCAGGCCGGCATCGGCTTCCAGCGGCTGTGCGGCGCCGCCCGCGAAGGCGAGGAAGGCCGCACGCCATTCCGGCGCGACGCCGACAAGCACCGGCTGCCCGGCGGCGCAGGCGCGGCCGATGGCCTCGACCAGCCCGCGGCCCGCCGCCTCCTGCTTGCCGAACTTGTTCACCACCAGCGCCTGAGCCATCGGCAGACGGTCGTGAACCTCGATCACCGCCTCTTCCAGCGCCCCCGCGTCCAGCCGGCAGCCGGTGGCGCCGGGGCCTAGGTCCATGCTGATGCTGCGCAGCGGTCCGTCGGGCAGCAGATGCAGCACGATCTCGCATTTCTGCTGCGGTTCGGGGCCGACGGGCTGAACCGTCCCGGCCAGCCGGATGCCTTCGCGCGCTGCGCGTTCGGCCACTTCGGACAGGATGGCGTTGGTCTGCTGGTCCTGGTCGGAACTGACGTATCGGATGTCCATCTTCGGCCCCCTGCGAGTCGGCCCCCTTGTCGGGGTTCGTTATATATGATGATACATATCTGTTCCGGGTTGCAAGCCGGAAGCTGCCCGGACGCCGCCGATGCAGCAAAACCACAGTTATGCCGCCACCACGAAAGACGGGTCTTGCCGGACTGATCGGATATGTTTCTTTAAACATAACGATTCGCCAGACCTTCTCCGAAGGCTGTGCCCGAGGAGGAGGAAACCCGCCGATGAGACTGCCCGAAAGCCTGCTGCACCGCCTGATCCTTGCCGGGATGATGATCCCCGACCTGTCGCTTACCCCGCTGATGGCCGAGACGACGGCAAAGGACACTTTCTTCCTCGGCACCATCTATCTGGGCCAGGAACAGGACGGCCAGGGCGGCACCACCGCCAAAGTCACCGGCGAAGAGGCCAGGAAGGCGGGCCGCTCCACGCTGAACGATACGCTTGCGACCCTGCCCGGGGTGTCGACGATCAACACCAGCGGCGGCAGCCGGAACGAGCCGATGGTCTTCGTGCGCGGCTTCGGCCGCTGGCATGTGCCGCTGTCGATCGACGGCATCCGCATCTTCCTGGCCTATGACAACCGTCTGGACTACGGCCGCTTCCTGACGCCGGACCTGGCGGAGATCCAGGTGCAGAAAAGCTATGTCTCGGTGCTGAACGGCCCCGGCGGCATGGGCGGCGCGATCAACCTCGTGACAAAGAAGCCCACCGAGGTTTTCGAGGGCGAGGCACGGATCGGCATCGAGGGCGGCCAGGGCGATGTCAGCGGCAGGAACGGCTATCTCTCCTTCGGCACGAAGCAAGAGAAATGGTATGCCCAGGCGAGCTGGATGAAGCGCAAGAGCGACGGATTCTGGCTGTCCGGGGATTTCGTTCCGGTGCCGAACGAGGATGGCGGGCTGCGCGACAATGCGGATAGCTCGGATGACCGCGTGAACCTGAAATTCGGCCTCACGCCCAATGCGACCGACGAATATGTGCTGAGCTACACCAGACAGACCGGCTCGAAGAATGCGCCCTACAGCACCCGGCAGCCGATGCGCGGCGTGACCTGCGGCGCCCCGGTTTGCGTGGGCAGCACACAGCGCGACTGGACCTGGCCGGAATGGGACATCTCCAGCCTTGCGCTTTATACCCATACCGATCTGGGCGGCAGCTATGTGAAGACGAAGGTCTATTACAACACCTTCGACAACACGCTTTCGGCCTGGGACAATCCGGCCCACACGACCCAGCTGACCGATGCGCCGCGGATTTTCGATTCCGTCTATGACGACCATTCCGTCGGGGCGAGCGCCGAATACGGCCTGACGATGGCGGCGCATGAATTGAAATTTGCGGTGCATTTCCGGCGCGATGTCCATCTGGGAACCGATTATCCGGTGCCGGGTCTGGCCCTGAATCCGAAGCCCACCGAGCGGAACGAGTCGGAAACCCTCTCCTTCGCGGTCGAGGACAGCTGGCAGGTCTCCGACCAGCTTCGCGTCATCGGCGGTTTCAGCTTCAACAAATCAAAGGTGATCGAGGCTCTGCGGACCCTCACCCCCTCGGGCGTATCGCCCAGCACGCCTCCCGCATATTCGCAGGTGTCCTATCCCCAGGTATCCAGCGAGGCGCTGGACTGGCAGCTTGCCGCCATCTGGGCGCCCGATGCGGGCGGAGAGGTTCACGCCAGCGTTTCGTCCCGGACCAGCTTTCCGACCATGTTCCACCGCTACAGCACCCGTTTCGGCCTGATGGAGCCGAACCCGGATCTGAAGGCCGAGCGCGCGGCGAATGTCGAGATCGGCTACAGCGGCGATATCGGCCCGGTCAGGGTGGAGGGCGCGCTCTTCTACAGCCGCGTGACCGATCTGATCCAGTCGGTGGTCTATGACGCCTCCACCAGCCCCGCGACCTTGCAGCAGCAGAACGTCGGCAAGGGCGTCTACAAGGGCGTGGAGCTTGCGGCGAGCTGGGCGATGAATGATCGCCTCGGCCTGTCGGCGAACTACACCTATATCGACGCCGGTATCGAGGATCCCGCGATCACCGGATTGCGGATCACCGATATTCCGCGACACAAGGTCTATCTGGCGCTCGACTGGCAGGCGACCGATAGTCTGACCGTCACACCCTCGGTCGAGATCTACGGTTCCCGCTGGTCGGACCCGGCCGCCGGACAGCCGGGCGGGGCCAGCCCTGCCTATGCCTATACCAGGATGCCCGGCTTCGCCCTGGCCAACTTCAGCGCAAGCTGGCAGATGAGCGAGAATGCCACCATGGATTTCGGCATCCGCAACATCTTCGACCGCGATATCCAGGTGGTCGAGGGCTTCCCCGAGCCGGGCCGGACCTTCTTCCTGACCTCAGGCATCCGGTTCTGAGGCGGGCAATCCCCGTCTGCCACTCCGGCACGTCGGAAAGCGGCACGGCGCGCGGTGATCATTGCGGATACATCGCGCGCCGTGCCGAACCGTCCCTGGTCTCCCCCGGTTGTCCCCTGATCACGGGAATCCCCGGGGGACCGTTTTAGGATCTGGAAGGGGTTTGCAGCCCCCTCGCTTCGGCGGGCGGTTCCCGGCTTATGGCGGCGCGCGGGGGATCGCATGAAGCCCGCCCCTCTGTTCCGAACGACGCACCTTCCCGGTGACTGCAAGGCCCTGAAGCGCCGCGGCTGGTGGCGCGTGTGGCCTGCGCCCGGGAGGCCGCGGTTTGCCCCCCCGGGCGGCAAGCCGGGCCGCTTTTGCCGGCGTGAGGCGGGGGCATGGTCAGAAACCTCGACGTGCGGGACAGGGGATCCGGTGCCGCATCGCAGGGAGGAGGGCTTCCCTCCGGCGCGAAAACCGGCGGCCGGGCCGGGCAAGCCGGGTGTTTTCTCTGCTCCGGCGCGAAAGACCGGCTGCCGCCCGCCGATCGGTGGGGGCCGCCCTTGACCCCCGCGGTCCGATTTCGCCTTATCGCGGACGAGCCGATTGCAGAAAGATCCTCCATGTTCTCGAAAACTGATCCGACCTCCGAGCCCGCCGCCGCCCGCCCGGGCGGCAGCAACGCCAGCCGCTCGGTTCTCGGCCCCGATCTGAAAATCACCGGCGAGATCACCTCGACCGGCGCGCTGGAAGTGCTGGGCGAAATCGACGGTAATGTGGTGGCGGATGCGCTGATCGTCGGCCAGCAGGGCCGGATCTCGGGGGCGGTCAGCGCCCAGACCGTCGAAGTGACCGGCCGGCTGGACGGCAAGGTCGAGAGCCGGAGCTTCACCATGCGCGCCTCGGCCCAGGTCGCGGCGGATGTGGTCTATGAAAAACTGGTGATCGAAAGCGGCGCGACGATCGAGGGCCGGTTCTCGAAAACCCGCAGCTGAGAGCGGCGGGCCGGATCCGGCGCGGTCCGGAACGGCTGCGCGATCATGCGCCATCCGGGCGGCGGATTGCGGGCCGCCCGAAGCGATGGGCGTTTTCCTGGCCGGAAACTCTGCTGGCGCAACCGGCCCCGCGCGCCCGAGAGGCGACGGGATTTACCGTTTCGCTGCTTGCCGGAGGATGTTCGCCGGGAAGAATGTCTGCCCGGACCAGGATGCTGAGCGGCGCAGAAGGCGCCGTCTGCACAAAGCCTCTGCGCGGATCGGGGAAACGGAAGGCATGCCGGTGGTCCCGCCGGGCGGGCGTTCTGGCTTTGCGGCGTGGGGTGCTGCGGTGCGGCCGGATCCGGGATCTCATGCCGCCTGATCCGCAACCTCAGCGCAGGCCGATCTCGGCCAGCGCGCGGGCGAGGGCGGGCGGCAGGGTTTCCTCGGCGCCGCGGGCCTGGGGCAGGTCGCGCGGGGCTTCGTCGGGGGAAAGGTAGCGCCAGCCCTGGAAGGGGCGGCGCGGTGCGGCATCGGTGCGGATGATCTCGCGGTCCATCACGATGGCGCAGCGCGTGATACCGTCGGCGCCGGTGACTTCCTCCAGCCCCAGCAGGCGCTGGCGGCACAGGATCACGCCCTTGATCACCCAGTAGAGCGAGCCGCCCGCCAGCAGTTCGGCCTCGCGTTTGGGCCACATCCGCGTGACATGGACGCTTGTTCCCGCCGGCCAGCGCGCGGCGTTCTGCTCTTGCCATTCGGCAAGATCGGCGACGCTTTCGGCGCCGACGCAGAGCTTGAGCAGATGAACGAATCCCATGGCCGGATCATAGGCGCCGGGCAGGCGGGCGCAAGCGCCGGCGCGATTGACCCATGGCCGCGCGAGGCCTATCCTGTGGGTCTGGCCGGGCGGACCGCTACCTCTGCCCCTTTCCGCCCCGTCCGGCCCCGGGGGTCCAGGACCATGCCGCGCTTTTCCGCCCCGTTTGCCGCTGCTGTGGCCGAACAGATCTGGGACATGAAATACCGGCTGAAAGAGGCCGACGGCACCCCTGTGGATCTGACGGTCGAAGACAGCTGGCGCCGGGTGGCGCGCGCGCTGGCGGCGAACGAGCCCGATCCGGCGGCGCGCGAGGCCGAATTCCTGGCCGCGCTGGAAGGTTTCCGCTTCCTGCCCGCGGGGCGCATCCTCTCGGGCGCGGGCACCGGGCGGGCGGTCACTTTGTTCAACTGCTTCGTGATGGGCACGATCCCGGATTCGATGGAGGGGATCTTCCAGGCGCTGAAAGAGGCGGCGCTGACCCTGCAACAGGGCGGCGGCATCGGCTACGATTTCTCGACCATCCGGCCCAAAGGCGCGCTGGTGCGCAGCGTGGCGGCGGATGCCTCGGGGCCGCTGTCCTTCATGGATGTCTGGGACGCGATGTGCCGCACCATCATGTCGGCCGGCTCGCGGCGCGGCGCGATGATGGCGGTGATGCGCTGCGATCACCCCGATATCGAGGCCTTCATCGCCGCCAAGGAAGACCCGGCGCGGCTCAGGATGTTCAATCTCTCGGTGCTGGTGACGGATGCCTTCATGGAGGCGGTGAAGGCCGACGCACCCTGGGAGCTGCGCTTCGGCGGCGAGGTCTGGCGCAGCCTGCCCGCCCGCGCGCTGTGGGACCGGATCATGCGCTCGACCTATCACTTCGCCGAGCCGGGGGTGATCTTCATCGACCGTATCAATGCGATGAACAACCTGCATTATGCCGAGACCATCGCCGCCACCAACCCCTGCGGCGAGCAGCCGCTGCCGCCCTATGGCGCGTGTCTCCTGGGTTCGGTGAACCTTGCGGCGCTGGTGCGCGCGCCTTTCGCTGCGGGCGCGCATATCGACGGCGGGGAACTCGACGCGCTGGTGCGCACGGCGGTGCGGATGATGGACAATGTGGTCGATGTCTCGCGCTTTCCGCTGCCGGAGCAGGAGGCCGAGGCGCAGGCCAAGCGCCGCATCGGTCTTGGCGTCACGGGCCTCGCCGATGCGCTCTTGATGACCGGGCTGCGCTACGGCTCGGAAGAGGCCGCGGCGCAGACCGGGGAATGGCTGCATGCGATCTCGCGTGCGGCGTATCTCGCCTCGGTGGGTCTGGCGCAGGAGCGCGGCGCCTTCCCGCTGTTCCAGGCCGAGGGTTTCCTGAACTCGGGCAATATGCGCGGGATGGATGAGGATATCCGCGCCCTGGTGCGCGAACATGGCATCCGCAACGCGCTGGTGACTTCAATCGCGCCCACGGGGACGATCTCGCTTTACGCGGGCAATGTGTCCTCGGGGATCGAGCCGGTCTTTGCCTGGAGCTACACCCGCAAGGTGCTGCAAAAGGACGGCACGCGCAGCGAGGAGGAGGTGACCGATCACGCTTTGGCGCTGTGGCGCGCGGAAAACGGCGATGCGCCGCTGCCCGGTCATTTCGTCACCGCCCAGGATCTGACGCCGATGGAGCATCTGCGGATGCAGGCCGCGGCGCAGAGATGGGTCGACAGTTCGATCTCGAAGACGATCAACTGCCCGGCCGATATCTCCTTCGACGATTTCCGCGATGTCTATCTTGCGGCCTGGGATATGGGCTGCAAGGGCTGCACCACCTACCGGCCGAATGCGGTGACCGGCTCGGTGCTGACCGCCACGACGGAAGGCGGCGAGGCTCCGGCGCTGTTCAGCGACCCGCTCGCCCGCCCGGCGACGCTCTCGGGCGAGACCTACAAGATCCGCTGGCCCGGCTCGGAACATGCGCTCTACATCACCATCAACGACATTCTGATCGAGGATCGCCGCCGCCCGTTCGAGGTGTTCATCAACTCGAAGAACATGGAGCATTTTGCCTGGACGGTGGCGCTGACCCGGATGATCTCGGCGGTGTTCCGGCGGGGCGGCGACATCTCCTTCGTCGTCGAAGAGTTGAAAGCGGTGTTCGATCCGCGCGGCGGGGCCTGGATCGAAGGCCGCTACATCCCCTCGATCCTTGCCGCGATCGGGGGCGTGATCGAGCGCCATCTGATCGCCATCGGCTTCATCGCGGGCGAGGGGCTGGGGCTGAAGAGCGACCCTGGCGCGGGCCTTGCGGCGGGGGTGCCGCAAAGCTCCTGCCCGGCCTGCGGCGCCTTCGATCTGCGGATGATCGAGGGCTGCCTGACCTGCGCCGCCTGCGGCTTTTCCAAATGCGGCTGACCTAAACCCCGGCGCGGATCAGATGCCGGGTGACGGGCCCGTCCTCTTCGGCGCCCAGATAGGCATGGCCGCTTTGCGCGCAGAAATGCGGCAGGTCGATCAGCGCCATCCGGTCGGTCGTGCGCACCGCCAGCACCTCGCCCGGGCGCATCGCCATCAGCCGCTTGCGCGCGCGCAGGACGGGCAGGGGGCACAGAAGCCCCTCGCAGTCGAGGTCGTGGTGGTCTGTGGTCATGCCCGCCTCTTAGCCGCCTGCGGCAGAATGTGACAGGCTTTTCCCGGCAAAGTGAGCGCGCAGAGGATGACGAAACGCCGCGCGGCGGCTATGAGAGGGACATGTTCGGGATCGATCTTTTCGACGCAGGCCTCGGGCCGGCCGCGCTGGTGGCGCTGGCGGCGGGGATTTTGTCCTTCCTCTCGCCCTGCGTGCTGCCGGTGGTGCCGCCCTATCTGGCCTATATGGGCGGGATCTCGGTCGGTGAGATGAAGGGCGGCGCGGCGGCGCGGCGGCGCATCATCCTGCCGGCGCTGTTCTTCGTGCTGGGGCTGTCGGTCATCTTCCTGCTTCTGGGCTTTACCGCCTCGGCTTTCGGCGCGTTCTTCCTGCAAAACCAGGTCATGTTCGCCCGCGTGGCGGGGATCATCATCATCGTCTTCGGCCTGCATTTCACCGGGGTGATCCGCATCCCGATTCTCGACCGCGAGATGCGGCTCGATGCGGGCGACCAGGGCGGCTCGGCGCTCGGGGCCTTCGTCCTTGGCCTTGCCTTCGCCGCCGGGTGGACGCCCTGCATCGGCCCGCAACTTGGCACCATTCTCAGCCTCGCCGCGCAAGAGGCCTCGGTGGCGCGCGGCACTTTCCTTCTGGGCGTCTACGCCATCGGCCTCGGCCTGCCGTTCCTGTTGTCGGCCCTGTTCATCACCCGCGCCATGGGGCTGATGAACCGCCTCAAGCGCCATATGAAATGGATCGAGCGCGCGATGGGGGCGCTTTTGCTGATCGTCGGCGTGATGATGCTGACCGGGGCGTTCACCGATTTCAGCTTCTGGCTTCTGAACATCTTCGAGACGCTCGGTATCCCCGTGCCCGGCTGATCCCTTATTTTCGCCGGATTTCCGCGCCAGACTGGGCGCGAGGCAGGGGAGTGCAGGGTGACAGAGGAACCGCAGATATTCCGGCGCCGGGTGTTCTACATCCCGGGCTATGACCCGTTCCACCCGCGCCGCTACCGCGAGCTTTACCGCAAGGAGGGCGCGGAACAGGCGCGGCTTTCCGGCTATGATCTGCATCTGAAACCGAAATCCGGCAAGGGCAGCTACGGCTGGCGGGTCGATGCGCAGATCGAGGGCCGGCAGGTCGCAAGCGAGATCGACGTGCTGGTCTGGTCCGACCTCGTGCGATCGAGCATGTCGAACTCGATCCCGGCGACCTATTGGCAACTGCTGCGCACCGCCTGGGCCTATATCGGCTCGGGCGCCTTGTTCCGGCTGATGCGGCTGAGGAAAGGGCCGACCATCGCCGCGCTCTATCCGGTGGTGTTCCTGCTGGCGCAGCTCGCGCTCGCGCTGCTGGCGGGCGGGCTGGCGGCCTGGGCTGTGGGGCGGCTGACGCATTGGGCGGCGGGGATTCCGGTCCTTCTGGCGGTCGCGGTGCTGGTGCTGCGCTGGTTTCGGGCGAAGGACAACAAGATCTTTGCCTGGTATCTGATGCATGATTATGGATACTCGGCCCAGGGTAACGGCGCTTATCCGCCCGAGATGGAAGCCAGAATGTTCGATTTTGGCAAGCAGATTCGCCAAGCGCTGGACGGAGGCCATGACGAGGTTCTGGTGGTCGGCCATTCCTCGGGCGCGCATCTGGGGATCTCGATCCTCGCCGATCTGACGCGCGAGGGGCTGCCGGCAGACCATCCGCCGCTCTCGTTCCTGAGCCTTGGCCATGTGGTGCCGATGATCTCCTTCCTGCCCGGTGCGGCGCGGCTGCGCGGCGATCTGGCGCATCTGTGCCAGAGCGATCAGATCGCCTGGATCGACGTGACCGCCCCCGGCGACGGCTGCGCTTTTGCTTTGTGTGATCCGGTTTCCGTCTCGGTCGAGCCGCCGCCGGGCAAGCGCTGGCCGCTGGTGCTCTCGGCCGCCTTCACGCAGACGCTGAGCGCGGAGAAATGGCGCGCGCTGCGGCGGCGGTATTTCCGGCTGCATTTCCAGTATCTCTGCGCCTTCGACAATCTGACCGGCCAGCCCGGCGAATACGATTATTTCCGCGTGACCGCGGGCCCCCTGACGCTGGCGCAGCGTTTCGCCGCGCGTGCCCCGTCAAAAAGCCGCATTGAGCAGACGCTGAACCGCTTTAGAAACGTGGCATGAGAGATAATTTGCCCGAGGCCCCCGTTCCGCCGAAACCCGCCCCAAGGGCGGATCGCGTCTCGCTGCTGACCTATCTGCGGCTGTTCCGCCGCGACATCCTCTCGGCGCAGCCCGCGCGGCTCTACCGCGCCTGGATGGCCGAGTTCCGCACGCCGTTCTTCCGCTCATACCTTTGCAACGACCCGGCGCTGATCGACCGGGTGCTGAAGGAACGGCCCGACGATTTCCCGAAATCGAACCGGATCCGCGCCGGGCTGGAGCCGCTCCTCGGCAATTCCGTCTTCGTCACCAATGGCGAGACCTGGAAAAGCCAGCGCCGCATCATCGACCCGGCCTTCGAGGGTGGGCGGCTGAAGGACACGTTTCCCGCCATGGTCGCGGCCGGGCAATCTGCCCTCGCCCGGATCGGCGCGGCCGGGGACGAGATCGAGGCCGAGGAAGAGATGAGCCATGCCGCGGCCGATGTGATCTTCCGCACGCTCTTCTCGATCCCCATCGGGCATGAGGTGGCGGCGAATGTGTTCCGCGAGTTCCGTGCCTATCAGCGGACACAGCCGATCCTGAACCTCGCGGCCTTCCTGCCGCTGCCGCGCTGGTTCCCGCGGCTTCACCGCCGGGGCACCCGCGCCTCGGCGAGGGTGATCCGCGGGCTGATCGCGCAACTGACGCGCGAGCGCGCGGTGGCAATCGCAGAGGGCACCGCCCCCGACGATCTGGCGACCAAGATCATGACCACCGAAGACCCACAGACCGGCCAGAGATTCACCCCCGCCGAGATGGTCGATCAGGTGGCGATCTTCTTCCTCGCCGGTCATGAGACCAGCGCCTCGGCACTGGCCTGGTCGCTTTATCTGCTGGCGCTCTGCCCCGATGTGCAGGAGCGGGTGGCGGCCGAGGCCAGCGCCTTGGGCGAGACGCCGGATTTCGCGGCGGTGGCGAAGCTGCGCTACACCCGCGACGTGTTCCGCGAGGCCCTGCGGCTCTACCCTCCGGTGCCGATGATGGTGCGCCAGAACCTGTGCCCCGAGGAGTTCCGCGGCCGCAAGGTGAAGCCCGGCGCGCAGATCGTGCTCTCGCCCTGGCATCTGCACCGGCACGAACGGTTCTGGACCAGCCCCGACAGCTTCTGCCCGGCGCGCTGGCAGACCGAAGAAGGCCGCCTTGCCGCGCGCGACGCCTTCATGCCGTTCTCGGCCGGCCCGAGGGTCTGCACCGGCGCGGGTTTCGCGATGATCGAGGGGGTGCTGATCCTTGCGATGCTGGCGCGCGCTTTCCGCTTCGCCCGTATCCCCGGGGCAGATCCGGTGCCGGTCGCGCATCTGACGGTCAGGGCGAAAGACGGCATCCGCCTGCGCGTGACGCGCCGGTGAAGGGGGCCTTGCCCCCTCGGGCCTCCGGCCCTCACCCCCAGGATATTTGGATCAGGGTGAAAGCCAGGCGTTTTTTGCTGCTTTCACCCTGACTTAAATACCCCCGGGGCAAGCCATTGGTTTCGCCATTGGTTCGGGAAACCGTATGGACTGCGACAGCAGACGGCCCCCGGCGTTCTTCACCGGGGAGAAGGGTGTCAGAGGATCTCGACCCGGTAGCTTTCGATCACCGTATTGGCGAGCAGCTTCTCGCACATCGCCTTCACCCCGGTTTCGGCCGCAACCTTGTCGGTCGCGGAAAGGTCGAGTTCGATCACCTTGCCCTGGCGCACGCCTTCCACCCCGGCGAATCCAAGCGCGCCGAGCGCGTGGCGGATCGCCTCGCCCTGGGGATCGAGGACGCCGTTCTTCAGCATGACGGTGACGCGGGCTTTCATAGGCGGCCTCCGGGCAGGGGGTAAGATCTTCGGCCTTCCCATAGCGCCCGGGCCGGGCCGGGGCAATATGGGGCGGCTCAGTTGATCAGCGAGGGTTTCGCCGGATGGGTCACGTTCGAGGGCAGCACCCCGATCCGGCGCGCGAGCTCGGCATAGACATCCCCGAGCGGGCCGGGATCGGGAACCGAGCCGTCGGCGCGCTCGGGCTGGCGCAGATCCCACAGCCGCATGGAATCGGGGGTGATCTCGTCGGCGAGGATCAGGCGCATGAAATCGCCCTCCCAGATCCGGCCCATCTCCAGCCGGAAATCCATCAGCCGCACCCCCACGCCCAGCATCACGCCCGAGAGGAAATCGTTCACCCGGAGCGCCAGCGCGACCATATCGTCAAGATCCTGCTGGTTGGCCCAGCCGAAGGCGATGATATGTTCCTCGGACACCATCGGGGTGCCGAGCTTCTCGTCCTTGAAGTAGTATTCGACGATGGGACGCGGCAGCGCCATGCCCTCGGGGATGCCGAGCCGATGCGAGATGCCGCCTGCGGCGAAGTTGCGTACCACCACTTCCAGCGGGATGATCTCGGCCATGCGCACCAGTTGCTCGCGCATGTTCAGCCGGCGGATGAAATGGGTGGGCACGCCGATGCCGTTCAGCCCGGTCATGAAGAATTCCGACAGCCGGTTGTTCAGCACGCCCTTGCCTTCGGACGCGGCCGAGATCGGCGCGACATTGACGCTCGCGGCGGCGGCCGTGGGTTCGTCGTCCTTGAAATACTGGATCAGCGTTCCGGGCTCGGGGCCTTCATAGAGGATCTTGGCCTTGCCTTCGTAGACCTTCTTGCGCCGTGCCATCGTTGCCCCTGAGCGGAAATGACGAAAGGGGCGGCGGCGCCACCCCGGGATACATCCGGCCTATAGCCTGGCCCCCGGGGGCCTGCAAGCGATGAGCCGGGCCTTTGCGGGGCTTTCTTCTTGCAGGCGCGCGCGCGCATGGGCATATGACGGGGGAAACCGATCCTTTGGCCCGGAGATCCGCCCATGACCACCTTCGATGATCGCGAAAACGCCTTTGAAGCCAAATTCGCCCATGACAGCGAAATGCAGTTCAAGGCCGAGGCGCGGTGCAACAAGCTGGTCGGGCTCTGGGCGGCGGGCCTTCTGGGCAAGACCGGCGACGAGGCCAATGCCTATGCGATGGAGGTCGTCGCCGCCGATTTCGAAGAGGCCGGCAACGAGGATGTGGTGCGCAAACTCGCCGCTGATCTGGCCGGCAAGGCCACTGCAGACGAGATTCGCGCCAAACTGGCCGGGATGCTGCCGGTCGCCAAGGCACAGCTGATGTCGGAAATCTGAGCGGCGGGGAAACCGCCCGATGCTTTCAGCGCCGCGCGGGGCCGCCCTGCGCGGCGTTTTGCTTTCGCGCCGCGCGCGAGTTCGCGATTGTGCGCGGCCCGGCGCCGTGGCAGGACAGTTGCACAACCGATCTGAAAGGGTTTCCCGATGAGCGACGACGCGCTGAGCCGGCTTCTCTCTGCCCGCGGCTGGCTGATGGCCGACGGGGCGACGGGGACCAATCTGTTCAACATGGGTCTCTCCTCGGGCGAGCCGCCCGAGTTGTGGAACATCGATCGGCCCGACAACATCCGCACACTCTACCGCAGTGCGGTAGAGGCCGGGTCGGACATTTTCCTGACCAACACTTTCGGCGGCAATGCCTCGCGACTGAAGCTGCACAACGCGCAGGGCAGGGTGCATGAGCTGAACCGGGTCGGCGCGGCTCTGGGGCGCGAGATCGCCGATGCTTCGGGGCGCGAGGTGGTTGTCGCGGGCTCGGTCGGGCCGACGGGCGATATTTTCGAGCCGATGGGCACGCTGACCCATGCGCTGGCGGTCGAGATGTTCCACGAACAGGCCGAGGGGCTGAAAGCGGGCGGCGCCGATGTGCTCTGGGTCGAGACCATCTCAGCACCCGAGGAATTCCGCGCCGCGGCCGAGGCGGCCGACCGCGCCGGAATGCCCTGGGTCGGCACCATGAGCTTCGACACCGCCGGGCGCACGATGATGGGGGTGACCTCGGCGACGCTGGCGGATCTGGTCGAAAAGCTGCCCAATCCGCCGCTCGCTTTCGGGGCGAATTGCGGCGTGGGCGCCTCGGATCTGATGCGCACGGTGATGGGGTTCCTCGCCACCGGCACCACGCGGCCGGTGGTGGCGAAGGGGAATGCGGGGATCCCGAAATACCACGACGGCCATATCCATTACGACGGCACGCCCGAGCTGATGGCGGTCTATGCGGTGATGGCGCGCGACGCCGGGGTGCGGATCATCGGCGGCTGCTGCGGCACCATGCCGGAACATCTGATGGCGATGCGCCGCGCGCTGGAAGAGACGCCGCCGGGGCCGCCGCCCTCGCTCGACGAGGTGGCGGCAAAGCTGGGGGCGTTCTCCTCGGCCTCGGACGGCACCGGCGAGGGCGAGGCGCCCCCGCGCCGCGAGCGTCGGGGAAGGCGCGGCTGACACCGCGCCGCAATTTTCTTCAAAGAAAATTGGCAAATTCCTTTGAAGGAATTTGGCTGCCCTAGGTCATGTTGACAAATGGCGCAGCCATAGGCTGATGCAAGCGAGGTCGATGAAGCCGAGGAAACTGTCTGCGGTTTTGTCGTGGCGGGTCGCGAGGCGACGGCTGTTCTTGAGCTTGTTGAAGCACCGCTCCACCATGTTGCGCAAAGTGTGGATGGTCATGTCTGCAGCTTTGCGCACCTTACGGTTCTTGCGCATGGGTATCATCGGCAGAGCATTGTGGCTTTCGATATCTTCTCGAATTTTATCAGACTCATAGCCCCTGTCGGCAACCAGAACGGCGGGCTGTGGCAAGTTGTCTGCCATTACCAAATCATAGCCGGTATAGTCGGAATCCTGTCCCGGCGTGATCCCGGTTCTCATCGGGAGGCCAACGCCGTTGATGCGGAGGTGGATCCTGGTCGGGAAGCCACCTCTTGAACGGCCAGGAGCCTCTTGTCAGCAGTCCCCCTTTTGCGCCCGCCGCATGATGATGGACGCGGATCACTGTGCTGTCGGCCATCTGCAGTTTGTATCGCGCAATCCTGGCGTGGTTCAGCGCGTCCAGGATGTCCTCCCACAACTCTGCGAGCGTCCAGCGGCGGAACTGGCGATAGACCGAGGACCACTTGCCGAACTCCGCGGGCAAGTCACGCCAAGGCGCGCCGGTGCGCGCTATCCAGAAAACTCCATCCGGAACAAGGCGATGATCGGAGGGATTACGCCCGTTCGGATGCCGAACCGCTTGGATAAACTGCTCGAAGAAGGCCCTTTCATCGTCGGATATCAGGTTGCGCGCCAAGATCTTCTCACACGTCGGGATGACCTTGAAGCACAGACCGTCAATAATCGGAAGCCATTTTGTCAACACGGCCTAGTCGGTCGGACGATTTTCCGGCGCTGTCGCGGGCTGCGGCCGCGTCGCTCCCCGCAGTCCATTGGTCCCCGACCGGCGAAACCCTACCCCAGAGGATATTCTGGTCGGGGTGAAGGCAAAACGCGCCTGGTTTTCACCCTGATATAAATACCCTGGGGGTGAGGGCCGGAGGCCCGAGGGGGGGGAACCCCCCTTTGCAACGCCAGGCCGCGCGGGCGGATGCGCTTTTGCCCTCGCCTCAGCGGCGGCGGCCCTTGGTTCCGGCCACGGCACGGGCGGCCTCGGCAGCGGCGCGCAACTCCTCGGCGATCTCTTCGGCCTCGTCGGGGTCGAAGTCGAGCGGCAGTTCGACCCCGCCCTCGGCCTCGATGTAAAGCCGCACCATGCCCGCGTCGGTCGGGCCGATCTGGAGATTGGCCGCAATGTCGCTTTGCTTGTTGATTCCCATGATGACCTCGGGGCTGGTTCACGCCCCTGCGGGTTAGCGGCCCGCGGCCCTTGCCGCAAGCATTGTCTCGCAAATATCGGGGAAGAAGTGGTACCGACTCCCCGGCTCGAACGGGGGACCCCCAGATCCACAATCTGGTGCTCTAACCAACTGAGCTAAGCCGGCACTTGGGGGCTGATACCGCCATGCGCCGGCTTTTGCAAGGCCGGGGTTTCAGGAATTTCGCCCGCCCCCGGGGGATGCGCGCGAAGGCGGGGCTTGCCCCGGGCGGCGGCATGGCTATGGTCGCGAGCCCCGGGTCCCGCGACCCGCGCCGAAGGAGGAATCGCATGTCCGTCGCCCGCATCCCCGAGATCATCGCCGCCGAGATCGGCGCCGCGCCGCGTCAGGTCGTGGCAGCGGTGGAACTGCTGGACGGCGGCGCCACCGTCCCCTTCGTCGCGCGCTACCGCAAGGAGGTGACCGGGGGCCTCGACGACACGCAATTGCGCAAGCTGGAGGAGCGGCTCGGATACCTGCGCGAGCTGGAAGCGCGCCGGGCGGCGATTCTCACCGAGATCACCGGCCAGGGCAAACTGACCGACGATCTGGCGCGCGCCATCGCCGGGGCGGGGACCAAGGCGGAACTGGAAGACATCTACCTGCCCTACAAGCCGAAGCGCCGCACCAAAGCGATGATCGCACGCGAGGCCGGGTTGCAGGCTCTGGTCGATGCGATCCTGGCGGACCGCTCGGCCGATCCGGCGGCGCTTGCCCAGGGGTTCCTCAGCGAGGGATTCGCCGATGCGAAAGCGGCGCTTGAGGGCGCGCGCGACATCCTCGCCGAGGGGCTGGCCGAGGATGCGGCTCTGCTGGGCCGGCTGCGCGATCACATGCGCAAGGTCGGGCGGCTGAGCGCGAAAGTGGTCGCGGGCAAGGAGCAGGCCGGGGCGAAATTCTCCGACTATTTCGACCATAACGAGCCCTGGTCGGACGCGCCCTCGCACCGGGTGCTGGCGATGCTGCGCGGCCGCAACGAGGATGTGCTGACGCTGGATCTGGAGATCGACCCCGAGGCGCCCCGCGGCGAGAGCCCGGCTGAGCGCGCCTGCGGAGCGCAGCTCGCGGCCTCGGGCAGCGGGCCGGGCGACAGGTTCCTGCACGAGGCGGCGGCCTGGGCCTGGCGGGTGAAGCTGAAGACCTCACTGACGCTCGATCTGATGGCCGAGCTGCGCGAGCGTGCCGAAGCCGAGGCGATCCGGGTTTTCGCCCGCAATCTCAAGGATCTGTTGCTGGCGGCTCCGGCCGGCGGCAAGGCGACGATGGGGCTCGATCCCGGGATCCGCACCGGGGTCAAGGTCGCGGTGGTGGATGCGACCGGCAAGCTGCTCGCGACCGATACCGTTTACCCGTTCCAGCCGAAGAACGATCTGCGCGGCGCGCAGGTGGCGATTGCGAAGCTGATCGGCAGCCATGGCGTGAAGCTGATCGCCATCGGCAACGGCACCGCGAGCCGCGAGACCGAGAAGATGGTTGCCGACCTGCTGGCGCTGCTGCCCGCGGGTGAGAACAGGCCGGTCAGGGTGGTGGTCTCCGAGGCCGGGGCCTCGGTCTATTCGGCGAGCGAGCTGGCGGCGCGCGAATTTCCCGGGCTGGACGTGTCTTTGCGCGGCGCGGTGTCGATCGCGCGGCGCTTGCAGGATCCGCTCGCGGAACTGGTGAAGATCGAGCCGAAGTCGATCGGCGTCGGCCAGTATCAGCATGATGTCGATCAGCACCGGCTGGCGAAAAGCCTCGACGCGGTGGTCGAGGATGCGGTGAACGCGGTGGGGGTGGATCTGAACACCGCCTCGGGGCCGTTGCTCGCGCGGGTCTCGGGGGTGGGGCCGTCGCTCGCCGAGGCCATCGTCGCGCATCGCGATGCGAACGGGCCCTTCGCCTCGCGCCGCGATCTGTTGAAAGTGCCGCGGCTCGGGCCGAAGGCCTTCGAGCAGGCGGCGGGATTCCTGCGCATCACCGGGGGCAAGGAGCCGCTGGATGCCTCGTCCGTCCACCCCGAAGCCTATGATCTGGCGCGGCGGATCGTCTCGGCCTGCGGGCGCGACATCCGCAGCCTGATGGGGGATTCGGTGGCGCTGAAGAAGCTGAACCCGGCGACCTTCGTCGATGAGGCCTTCGGCCTGCCGACGGTGAAGGACATCCTCGCCGAGCTGGAAAAGCCCGGCCGCGACCCGCGCCCGGGGTTCCGCACCGCCACTTTCGCCGATGGGGTCGAGGAGATTTCCGATCTGAAACCGGGCATGGTGCTGGAGGGAACGGTGACCAATGTGGCCGCCTTCGGCGCCTTCGTGGATATCGGCGTGCATCAGGACGGGCTGGTCCATGTCAGCCAGCTGGCCGACCGTTTCGTGAGTGATCCGCATGAGGTGGTGAAGGCGGGCGATGTGGTGCGCGTGACCGTGGTCGAGGTCGATGCGGCGCGCAAGCGTATCGGCCTGACCATGAAGAAGGACGGCGGCGCCTCTGCCAAATCCGCGCGCGAGGAGCGCGGGGCGGGGGGACGTGCGCCCGCGCCGAAAGGGCGGGCGCCGATGAGCGCGGAGCCGAAGGGCGGCAGTTCCGGCGGCAATGCTTTCGCCGATGCGCTGAAGGGCAGGTTCGGGCGCTGAAGCCGGCGCGTGCCGCGCCGGTGCCTCCGGCGGGGGTATTTGGGTCAGGATGAAAGCCGCGCGCGGGGCAGGGGAGGAATGCTGCGCGGGCGCGGTCGGGGTCTTCGTAAGGAGGCAGCGGGCAGGGGCGGTGGGTTCCGGCTGAGCGCGGCGCGTTGCGGGCGGGCGGCAGCGAACGCTCCCTCTGCCCATATTTGTTAAAAGACTGGCGGCGGATGATGGGGCCCTCACGGAAGCGGAGGGTTCTTTGCGACGGATCATCATCCACTGGACCGGCGGGCCGCATCGGCCGACGGGTCTGGATCTTCACCATTATCACTATGTGATCGACGGCGCGGGGGCGGTGCATCCCGGCCGTTTTGCGGTCTCGGCCAATGCGGGGCCGCTGGTGCCGGGCGCCTATGCCGCCCATACGCTGAACGCGAACACAGGCAGCATCGGCGTGGCGCTGGCCGCGATGGCCGGCGCACAGGAGAGCCCGTTCCGCGTGGGAACCGCGCCGGTCACGCCCGCGCAGGTCCTGGCGCTGGCGGATCTGTGCCGCGATCTGGCGGCGCGCTACGGGATCGCGGTCGAGCCGCGCTCGGTGCTGACCCATGCCGAGGTGCAGCCCACGCTGGGCATCGCGCAGCGCGGCAAATGGGACGTGACCTGGCTGCCGGGGATGGAGCGCCCCGGCGCGGCCCGCGCGGTGGGCGACCGGCTGCGCGCGCTGATCGCCGTGCCGGAACCCGAGCCCGAACCCGAACCCGCGCAGCCCCGCTGGATTGTCAGCCTGCTGGCGGCGCTGGCGAAATTTTTCCGGAACAGGAGATGATCATGACCGCAGTTATCGCACGGATCCTTGCCCGCTATGTCGCGGGCGCGCTGGTGGCTTACGGGCTTGTCGATGCCGCGACGGGCAGCGCGCTGGCGCTCGATCCGGATATCGCGCTGGCGCTTGGCGCGGCGCTCGGGGTGCTGGCCGAGGGCGCCTATGCTTTCGCGCGGAGGTTCGGATGGGCCACCTGATCCTGCGGCTGCTGTGGCGCCCCGTGGCGCTGATGCTGGCCGGGCTGTTCTTGGTCCTGCGCGGACGGGCCGGCGCGGGGCGGCAGGAAACCACCGATTATCGCGACACCCGCAGGAGGATGGATGATGCGGATCTTCTCGGCGACGATCCTGATGCTGCTCGGCGCTGGCTGCGTGAGCGGGCGCGCGACCAGCCCTGAGGCGCTTTGCGACGGCAGCCGCGCGGCGCGCGCCGATCACGCGGCGGCGCTGGCGGTCTCGGCGGACGACCGCGCCGCCGTCACCGGCGCGCGGCTGATCGCGCTGATCGACGCGGGTTGCGTTTAGGGGCCGTCAGCCCGCCGCCAGTTTTCCGGCGATGTCGTGGTCTATGATGATGGTCCGGGCGATTCCCGCCCGGATCGCCGCTTTCAGCGGCCCCACCTTTCGCGCGCCCGAGGCGACGATCACCGTCTCGGTCTCGCGCAGCGAATCGAGCGAGACGCCGATCCGGCGCTCGTTCAGCTCGGTTTTCGCCAGCTCGCCCTCTTCGGTCAGCCAGATCCCCACCACCTCGCAGCAGGCCCCGGCGCGCTCGGCCGCGCTGATCTCGGCCGCCGACAGGCGCGAGGCGCGGCAGAAGCTGTTCCTCGTCTCGATGGCGCCGCAACTGACCAGGTTGAGCGTGGTCTGCGCCGCCAGATCCAGCACCTCGCGGATCACCGGATCCGCTTCCAGCGCCAGCCGCGTCGCGACCCGGCCGACGAACAGCGGCGCGGGCAGGGTGCTGGCGCTGCCGCCCAGGGCCTCGGCCATGTCGCGCGCGATCTGGCAGGCGCTGGTGCCGTCGTCCTGGCTTGACGTGCCGGTCAGCGAGACCGCGCGCAGCCCGGCCTGCGACAGCGAGCGGATCGAGCCCACCACCTGCGCCAGCGTCCGTCCGCCGCCCACCCCGATCGCCATGCCGCCGCTGCTCTGCACCCGCCGCGTCAGATAATTGGCGGCGACGATCCCGACCGCCTGGCGGCCGATCTGCTCGGCGGTTTCGCCGCGGGCATCGGCCAGCACCGAGGGCGGCGTCAGCAGGCAGTTCTTCACCCCGTAGCGTTTGCAGATCCAGTCCGACAGCGCCAGCGTCTCGGAAAGCTCATGGTCGAGGGTGATCTTCACCCTTCCGGTGTCGCGCGCGCGGGCCAGCAGCCGCGTCACCTTGGTGCGCGAGATGTCCAGTTTGCGCGCCACCTGCTCCTGGCCCATGCCATGGACGTAATAGAACCAGGCGGCCATGACTTCCAGGTCGCGATCGTCGTTTCTGGGCCGTGACACGCGCCGTTCTCTCCCAGGATGCTGTGCCCATTCAGCCGGGCAGTGCCGAATATGACAAAACCGCCCCGCCAGCGCCAGAGTTTTCGCACATATGTGCATATATCGCGCGATTGACAGATGGCCCGGGTTTCCGCATCATTGTGCAGCATGCGCGCAAATGATCGCGGCGGACAACCGCGACCAGGCCGGAATACCGGCGCCCGGGAGAGAGGGGCAGCGAAGCGCATGCCGGAGAGGGAGAGATCCGGCATCCGCCGGAACGGGAGGAAATCATGGACAGCCTGCTTACAGGGCTGAAGACGGTGGTCGACGGGCTCGGCGCGACCGTTCTTCTGCCGGTCTTCATATTCATCATCGGTGTGATTCTGGGCGCAAAGCCGGGCCGGGCGTTCCGCGCCGGTCTGACCATCGGCATCGCCTTTATCGGTATCAATCTTGTGATCGGTCTGATGTGGACCAGCCTCAGCGACGTGGCCCAGGCCATCGCCGCCAATACCGGCGTCACCCGCGATGTGGTCGATGTCGGCTGGCCGTCGTCGGCGGCCATCGCCTTCGGCTCGTCGGTCGGGCTGTGGATCATTCCGGTCGGCATCGCCGTCAACGTGGCGCTGCTGCTGACCGGGCTGACCCGGACGCTGAACGTCGACATCTGGAACTTCTGGCATATGGCGTTCTTCGGCTCGCTGGTGGTCGCGGCGACCGGCTCTCTGGGCATGGGGATCGCCACCGCCGCGGTGATGGCGGGGCTGGCGCTGTTCGTGGCCGACTGGTCGGCAAAGCCCGTGCAGAAATTCTACGGCCTGCCGGGGGTTTCGGTGCCGCATCTGCTGTCGGGCGCGATCCTGCCCATCGCCATCGTGGTGAACTGGGTGATCGACCGCATCCCCGGCCTGCGCGACATCGACCTGTCGACCGATACGATCCAGAAGCGCTTCGGCGTCTTCGGCGAGCCGATCATGATGGGGCTGATCATCGGTATCGTGCTGGGGCTGATCGGCTTCTGGGACGGATCGAACATTCCCGGCACCATCACCCGGGTGTTGCAGACCGGCATGGCGCTGGCCGCGGTGATGTTGCTGCTGCCGCGCATGGTGAAGATCCTGATGGAGGGGCTGATCCCGATCTCGGAGGCCGCGCGCAGCTTCGTGCAAAAGCGCGCCGGCAACCGCGAGATCAACATCGGCCTCGATTCCGCCATCCTGATCGGCCATCCGGCGGCGATCTCGTCGGCGCTGATCCTGGTGCCGATCGCGATCCTTCTGTCGATCGTGCTGCCCGGGAACCGGGTGATCCTGTTCGCCGACCTCGCCGTGATCCCCTTCGTGGTGGCGCTGGCGGCGCCCATCGTGGGCGGCAACGTGCTGCGGATGGTGATCATCGGCGCGATCACGCTGGCGGCGGGCTTCTACATCGCCACCGCGCAGGCGCCTTTGTTCACCCAGGCGGCGGTGGCCTCGGGCTTCACCCTGCCGGAAAACGCCAGTCAGATCACCGCCATCGGCGACGGCTTCCTGTGGATCTCGCTCGTCGTCGTGGCGCTGGCAAGCTGGCTTGGCTATTTCGGCGTGGTGATCATGGCGGCGCTGGTCGGCGCGGGGCTTGCCGCGCTGAAGGGCGGCAGACTCGGCGATCATGCAGCAGGAGAAGAGCAGAGCTGATGAGCGAACTGTCGCAATATCTGGTGCCGGAGGGGGTCTTTACCGGGCTTTCTCCGGCCGGTGCAGAGGAGGTGATCGGCACGCTTGCCGCTCACCTTCAGCGAAACGGCAATGTGGGGCCGGGCTGGGCCGATGCGGCCCGCGCGCGCGAGGCCGAACTGCCGACCGGCCTGCCTCTGGGCGGCGGGATCGCGGTGGCGGTGCCCCATACCGACCCCGAGCATGTGCTGGCCTCGGGCATCGCCGTTGCGGTGCTGGCCACGCCGGTCGATTTCGGCAGCATGGACGATCCCGATGTGAGGCTGCCGGTGCGCGCGGTCTTTGCGCTGGCGCTGAAAAGCAAGGACGAACAGATCGGGATGCTCCAGGCCATCGTCACCCTGTTGCAGGACGAGGCGCGGCTGCGCAATCTGATCGCCGCCGCCACCCCGTCCGAGGCGCGCGCCGCTCTTGGCGCCGGGAAATAAGGAGAAGCCCATGCCCCGCAAGAAGATCGTCCTCGTCGCCTGCGGCACCGCCGTCGCCACCTCGACCGTGGTCGCCAACAGCATCGAAGAGGAGATGGCCGCCCGCGGCATTCCGGTGGAAACCCGGCAATGCAAGGCGACCGAGGTTCCCGGCCTGATCGAGGACGTGGACCTGGTGGTATCGACCACGCCCTTGCCGCCGAATCTACCGAAACCCGCCATCGTGACGCTGGCCTTTCTGACCGGCATCGGCCGCGACGCCGAGATCGAGAAGATCGCCGGTATCCTGAAGGGCTGAGACGGCCCGCGCGCGGCCTGACAAATATTGAGGGTAGGATGGAACTGGTCCGTCAGATCAGGCTCCGGGTCGAGGGTGGTCTGCATGCCCGGCCCGCGTCGGAACTCGTGCGTCTCGCGAAACGCTTTGCGGCGCGGGTCACGCTGAAGGCGGGCGGGCGCGAGGCGCTGGCGACGTCTTCGCTGAAACTGCTGACGCTGGGGGCGAAAGAGGGCGACGAGATCACCCTGCACGCTTCGGGCGAAGAGGCGGAGGCCGCCCTGGCGGCGGTTGGGAATTACCTTTCCGCGCCCGCACAGGGCGGAGAAACCGCCTCGCCCGGTCCCGCACCGGAAATCTTCCCGTCCGCGCCGGGGGCGGCGGGGCAGGGGCTGGGCGTCAGCCCGGGCCGCGCCATCGGCCCGGTCTTCGTGCTGCGTCAGCCGGAACTGACCCCGGAACCCGACACCATCGACCCCGCGGCTGTGGAAACCGAGACCGCCCGCGCGCTGGCCGCGCAGGCGGCGGTCGCCCGGCGCTGCCGCGACGGCGCCGCCGATCCCGCCGCCCGTGCGGTGCTGATCGCGCTGGCCGATCTGGCCGGGGATGAGGACTGGGCCGCCCGGATCGCCGCGCGGATCGCGGGCGGGGCCTCTGCACTGGCCGCGATCCTTGCCAGCGGCGACGAAATCTCCCGCGAAATCGCTGCGCTCGACGATGCCTATGCCGCCGCCCGGGCCGAGGATATGCGCGCCGCGACGCAACTCGTGGCGCTGGAATTGCAGGGCAAACAGCCGGTCTCGCTGGCCGATGCGCCCGATGGCGCGGTGGTGGTGGCCGATGAACTCGCGGCCATTCACCTCGGCCATGGCCTGTCGCGGCTCGGGGGCATCGTCACCGCGCGGGGTGCTGCCACCGGCCATGCCGCGATCCTTTTGCGCGCCGCGGGCGTGCCGGCGGTCTTCGGCGCGGGCGCGGCGCTGGCCCGCTGCGAGGCCGCAGAGATCCTCGCGCTCGACGGTGCCACCGGCGAGGTGATCGCCGATCCCGGCCCCGATGTGGTGCAGGCCTGGCACGCCGCCATCGCCGCGGCCCGGGACGAGGCCCGCGCGCTTGACGCTTTGCGCGACCGCCCGCCCGTCACCCGGGACGGCGTGGCGGTGGTGCTTGCGGCCAATATCGGCTCGGTCGCGGATGCCGAAAAGGCGCGTGAGGCGGGGGCGATGGGCGTGGGCCTCTTCCGCACCGAATTTCTGTTCCTCGACCGCGCCGATCTGCCCGGCGAAGAGGAGCAGCTCGCCGCCTATTCCCGGGTGCTGGAGCTGTTCCCGGGCCACGACGTGATCATCCGCACGCTCGACATCGGCGGCGACAAACCCGCGCGCGGCATTCAGGTCCCGCGCGAGGACAACCCGTTCCTCGGCCTGCGCGGCATCAGGCTGTGTCTCGCCCGGCCCGAGGTGTTCCGCATCCAGCTTCGCGCGCTGCTGCGCGCGGCACCGAGGGGGCGGCTGATGGTCATGCTGCCGATGGTGGCGGATGTGCACGAGATCCGCGAGACCCGGGCGATGATCGCGCAGGCGCGGGCGGAACTGGTCGCCGAGGGGCTGGCGCATGGCGATTTCGCGCTCGGGATCATGGTCGAGACCCCGGCGGCGGTGTTCTGCGCCGAAGACCTCGCTGCCGAGGCCGATTTCTTCTCGATCGGCACCAATGACCTGACGCAATATGTCATGGCCGCCGACCGCACCAATCCGGGCGTCGCCGGGCTGTGCCGCGCCGACAACCCCGCGGTGCTGGCCGCCATCGCCCGGGCCACGGCGGCGGCCACCGCGGCGGGCAAGCTGACCGGGGTCTGCGGCGAGGCGGCGGGCGATCCGGCGCTGATCCCGTTCCTCTTGCGCGCAGGTGTGCGGGAACTCTCGATGAGCCCCGCCGCTTTGCCGCGCGCGCGCCGGGCGGTGCTGGACCTGTCCGTGAGCGGCTGAGGCTTCCGGCCCGCGCGCGATGCGCTATACTGGGCCGAGATGTTGGGAGAACTGCCCGTGCCCGGCCATCAGGCCCCATTCCTGCCAGACCCGGTTCCGCTGCGCGAGGCGCTGCGGGGCCTGCGTCATTTGCTTCGTCGCGGCGGCGAGACGCTGCGCGACACGATCACCGGCACCGGCATGACCGAGGCCCTGCCGCGCCCCGCCGCCAGCCTTGCGCAATCCGTCCTGCGCGAGGCCGAGGGGATCGCGCGGCAGATGGACGAGGCCGCCTCGGATCTTGCCAAGACCGTGCTCGGCGGCGCCGATCTGTCCGCCGACGCGCGGCTTTCCGATCTCGACACCGGCCCGGCCTTTGCGGCGGTGATCTATCTGGCGCTGGCCCGCGTGCTCGACCGGCTGGGGATCCGCCCGGCCTTCATCAGCGAATCGGCGGCCCTGCGGGCGCTGAGTGCCACCTCGCCCGGGGCGGATGATGCCGGGACGGCGGCGCGGCTGACGCGGGCGCTGCTCGATTCCCGGGTGATCCGCGACATCGGCCCCGAGGCCGGGGCCGAGACGGGGGCGATTGCGGTCTTCGCCGTCATGCTTTGGCTGCAATCGGGGCGCGGCGACGGGGACGATACCGACGCGCTGGCCGCGGCCGCCGATCTGGCCCGCGCGCTCGCCCCCGAGATTGCCGCCGCCGGGGACGAGGCGGCGCTGGCGCAGCTTTACCGCAGCTGGGCGCCGCATGTCTGACCTGCCACACCGCGAGGCGCTGCCGCCCACCAACGAGCCGTTGCGCATCGCCGTGCGGCGGCTGCGCTGGTTCCGCAGCGCCTTTGCCCGCTATGCCGCGGCCTGCGGCGCGGGGCTCGGCTGCGGTTTCATGATCGACGAGCCCCGGCTGGCCCGCGCCTTCGCGAACTGGCTGAAGGCCATCGAGGTGCAGCGGCCGAAAGACAAATCCGAACGCCGCGACTTTTTTGAATTTGCCGCCGGGCTGATGCTGCGCGAGCTGATCGCCGAGATGCCGCTGGCCGCCACCTGCGCGCCGGGCCGGGCCGATCCCGCCTCGGCCGCGGCATTCTGGCCCGAGGGCTATGTCTGCACCCTGTTCTGCCTGACCGTCCACGCCGCGGCGCTGGAGGAGGAATTCCACGCCTCGCCCGACCTTGGCCCCCATATCTCATCGGACATCGCCGATCTGCGGCAGTGGTGGAGCCTGCGCGAAAACGCGCATCACGACCGCAGTTTCCCCGCCGGTTTCCTGCAAATGCTGCTCGGCCACCAGCCGAACTGGTCGATGCCCGACGTGTTCCGCGCCCGGTTGGAGCGCGAGATCGGCTGAGACCGATTCCCGGCGGAAGCGGCAGGCAACGTCGCGGCGGCGGCTCTCTGTCGCGATTGCGCTGCGTTCCCCGTCCGGTGTTGCACGAAAGCATCGCAATCCTGTGTCTTTCACTCAACTAAAAGGAGTGACTGTCGCAAAATGTTGACGGGGGGGCCGCGCGGGCTAAGAACCGGACTCAAGCCAATACAGGTCGCCGTCCGGCACCTGCCCGATAGTCTTACAGCAAGCCATTCGCCAGCTGCCACCGACGCCTCCGCCCTGCCCTGGGGCAGGGATATTTTTGCTTTTTGGGAGCACGACATGACCCCTTACGAGAAAAGGCCGGCAGCCGTCGATCAGACCGCGCGGCCCCTTCCCACCCTGGGCCTGCTGCCCGTTCTGGCCGTCTCGGCCGTGATGGCCGGCGAGGCCGGCGCCCAGACCGTGCGCACCGCCGACGAGCAGGATCTCGGCACGATCCTTCTTCAGGCCGGTGGCGAAGGCGGTGAGGCCGCCAACAGCTACAAAGTGACCGAGAGCGACAACGACAAGGCGACCGCCCCGCTGCTCGACACGGCCAAAACCGTCACTGTCATCACCTCGAAACAGATCAAAGAGCGTGGCGCGACCTCGCTGACCGAGATCCTGCGCACCACTCCCGGGGTCACGCTGGGAACCGGCGAGGGCGGCTCGCCCGCAGGCGACAAGCCGCTGATCCGCGGCTTCGATGCCCAGTTCGACATCATGGTGGACGGCATGCGCACCGGCGCGCGCACCAGCTATGAAGCCTTCAATCTCGAAACCGTCGAGGTCGCCAAGGGCCCCGACAGCACCTATGCCGGACGCGGCTCGGCGGGCGGTTCGATCAATCTGAACACCAAGGCCCCGGTCGAGGGCGAGTTCGACGAGGCTTCGCTTTCCTTCGGCACCGGCTCGTTCAAGCGCGCCACGCTGGATTCCAACCGGAGCTTCGGCGATCTCGGTCTGCGGCTGAATCTGATGGTCCAGGACGCCGACGACCTCGGCGGCCGCAAGGGCGTGACCTCGGAACGCTACGGCATCGCGCCGAGCCTGAGCTACCAGATCGGCGAGAATTCGAAGGTGACCGCCGGTCTCTACTATCTCAAAGACAACGACATGGTCGATTACGGCGTTCCCTTCACAGGGGCGAACACCGACCCGGCCTGGCGCCGCGGCTCGGGCACGATCGATGACCCTTACCTGCCGATGGATGTGCCGACCGACTGGTTCTACGGCATCCACAGCCGCGACTTCCGCGAGGTGGAATCCGCCTCGGGCTATCTGCGCTTCGAGCATGATTTTTCGGACAACCTGCGCTGGACCAGCGTTCTGCGCAAGAATCGCGACACCAATGTATATGTCGTGACCAAGCCGAACGCGAACCTTGCGGGCGTCGCCGGCACCCGGCTGGAATCGCGCAACGCCAACAAGCTGACCGAGACGCTTTCCTTCAACAGCCAGCTGTCGGGCAGCGCGAACTGGCTGGGCGTCGATCACAGCTTCGTCGTCGGCGTGGACATCTCGCGCGAAAAGACCTCATCGGGGGCGGTGACCATCACCAATCCCGACGGCTCGGCGATCGTGACCGGCGGCATTCCGGTGGTGGGCTGGGGCGATGCGCCCAACCCCTGGGTGAACTATCCGGTGCTTGTCACCGTCGGTCCCTATAACCAGTTCAGCACCACGAAGACCCGCGCGGTCTATGCGGTCGATACGATCAGCTTCTCGTCGCAGTGGGAGGCCACCATCGGCCTGCGCTACGACGATTTCCGGGTCAGCTTCGACGAAACCACCCCGGCGCGCCTCGACAACAACAGCTACATGCTGAACGGCTCGGCCGCGCTGAACTACAAGCCCGCCGAGAACGGCAGCGTCTATCTGGCTTTCAGCACCTCCTCGAACCCCTCCAGCGAGGGCGCGGGTCTGGGTGGCAACCCCTCTGCCGCGACCGTCAACCTCGACCCCGAGCGCAGCAAGAGCTACGAACTCGGCACGAAATGGTCGCTGTTCCAGGACAGACTGCTCCTGACCGGTGCTCTGTTCATGACCGAAAAGGACAACATGCGCGTCACCACCTCGCCTGGCGTCACCGAACTGGTCGGCAACACCACGGTCAAGGGTGTGGAACTCAGCGCCGCCGGCCAGATCAACGATCAGTGGGGCATCGTCGCCGGATACGTCTATACCGACGCCGAGCTGAAGGACGACGGCCCCACCGCCACCAACGACGGCAACATGATCGCGGGCGTGCCGAAACACAGCTTCTCGCTCTGGTCCACCTGGGATCTCGCCAATGGCGTGACCCTGGGCGGCGGCGCGACCTATATGAGCAAGCGCTACGTCAATGCTGCGAACACCGCGGCGGTTCCTGCGGCCTGGCGCGTCGATCTGATGGCCTCTTATGCCCTCAACGACGCGACCTCGCTGCGGCTCAACGTCAACAACGTGTTCGACGAACAGCTCTACGGCGGGTCGTGGAACGGCCAGTTCGTCAATGTCGAACCGGGCCGCAACTTCACGCTGTCGCTGAACCACTCGTTCTGAGCGGAGCTCGGTCCACGACGGAAAAGGGCGGCCCCGTGCCGCCCTTTTTCATGCGCCCTCCGCTTCGGCTGCGGCAATCCGCCGGGGGATGTGCGCGCAAATCCTGACGGAATTTCTTAACTTCCCCGGCCGGGGGCGCTATTCTCCGCCGCGGATCCACCCCGGAGAGCGCCATGCTTGTCACCATTCCCGATCTTCTGACCCCGGAAGAGGTCGCCTATATCCGCCAGGTGCTGGAAGGCACCGAATGGGTCGACGGGCGCATCACCGCGGGTGATCAGGCCGCTAAGGTGAAGCTGAACCTCCAGGTGCCGGTCGACAGCCCGGTCGCGCGCGAGCTTTCCGCCATCATCATGCGCGCGCTCGGCCGCAACCCGGTCTATTCCTCGGCCGCGCTGCCGCTGTATGTGCTGCCGCCGATGTTCAACCGCTATGACGAGGGCATGACCTTCGGCGCCCATGTCGACGGCTCGATCCGGGTGATCCCCGGCACCGGCCAGCGCATCCGCACCGATGTTTCCACCACCGTCTTCCTGACGCCACCCGAAGATTACGACGGCGGCGAGCTGGTGGTCCACGACACTTACGGCGAGCATAAGGTGAAACTGCCCGCGGGCCATGCGGTGGTCTATCCCGCGACGTCTCTGCATTCGGTGACGCCTGTCACCCGCGGCTCGCGCTGGGCCTCGTTCTTCTGGGCGCAGTCGATGGTGCGGGACGACTGGCAGCGCCATATGCTTTACGATCTGGATCAGTCGATCATGCGTATCCGCGCCATGCTGCCTGACGACGATCCGGCGGTGACGGGGCTGACCTCGCATTATCACAACATGATCCGCCACTGGGCCGAGACCTGATCCGGTGGAGCCGTTCCATATCCCGCCCGAGGCGGTCGCGCTCTGCGATTACGCGCGGATCAGTGCCGAGCGCCTGCCGCCGATGGTCTCGGCCTGGCTCGACGGCGCGGCGGCGGATGGCGTCACCCATGCGGCGAACCTGGAAGCCTGGAGCCGGATCCGGCTGAAGGGCAGGGTGCTCGCCGATATGCGCGGCGCCTCGACCGGGCTGACGCTGTTCGGCCAGGATCTGGAGCACCCGCTCTTGCTGGCCCCGGTCGCCTACCATCGCCTCGCGCATCCCGAGGGCGAACACGCGACCGCGCTTGGCGCCGCCGCCACCGGCACGGTGATGACGGTCTCGACCCTGGCGAGCGAGCGGATCGAAGACATCGCCGCGCGTGCCCAGGGCGACCTCTGGTTCCAGCTCTATGTCCAGGCCCGCCGCGCGGATACCGAGGCGCTGGTCGTCCGCGCGGAAGCGGCCGGATACCGCGCGCTGGTGGTCACGGTGGACGCGCCGGTGAAGCTCAGAAACACCGAGGCGCGGATCGGCTTTCGCCTGCCCGAGGGTGTCGCGGCGGTGAACACCGCCGGGATGCCAGGACCGGAACTGCGCGAGATCCCCGGCCGCAGCCCGGCCTTCCTCGGGCTGATGGACGCCGCCCCCCGCTGGGAGGACATCGCCTGGCTGCGCGCCCGCACGAGACTGCCGCTCATCCTGAAAGGCATCACCGCGCCCGAGGACGCGATGCGCGCCATCGACCTCGGCGTGGACGGCCTCGTGGTCTCGAACCACGGCGGCCGCGCGCTCGACAGCCTGCCGGCCAGCGCCGCTATCCTGCCGGCGGTCGCCGCGGCGGTGCAAAACCGCATTCCCCTGATCTGCGACGGCGGCATCCGCCGCGGCACCGATGTGCTCAAGGCGATCGCGCTTGGCGCCAGCGCGGTGATGCTGGGCCGCCCGCAGTTCCACGCGCTGGCGGTGGGCGGCGCCCGGGGCGTCGCGCATATGATCACCATCCTGCGCGCCGAGCTTGAGGTCGCCATGGCGCTGACCGGCTGCCGCGATCTGACAGCGATCAGCCCGGAGATCCTCTGGTCTTCATCCTGACGAAAATACCCCCGCCGGAGGCATCCGCGCCCGAAGGCGCGGAGCTTTTCAGGCGTAGCGCGAAATCCCCAGATCGCGCGCGTCGATCTCGGGCGCCCGCCCCGAGACCAGATCCGCGAGCAGCCGCCCCGAGCCGCAGCTCATGGTCCAGCCAAGCGTTCCATGCCCGGTGTTCAGATAGAGCCCCGTGACCTGCGTCGGCCCGATCACCGGGGTGCCGTCCGGCGTCATCGGGCGCAGCCCGCTCCAGAACTCGCCGCGCGCCAGATCGCCGCCGGGGAACAGATCGGTCACCGAATGCTCCAGCGTGCGGCGGCGCGGCGCCTCCAGCCGGTTGTTGTAGCCCGAGATTTCCGCCATGCCGCCGACCCGGATCCGGTCGCCGAGCCGGGTGATGGCGATCTTGTAGCTCTCGTCCATGATGGTCGATTCCGGGGCGCGGCCGGCGTCGGTGATCGGCAGGGTCAGCGAATAGCCCTTGACCGGATAGACCGGCAGCCGCAGCCCGAGCGGGCGCAGAAGCTGCGGCGAATGGCTGCCGAGGCAGACCACCACCGCGTCGGCGCGATGCGTGGCCTTGTCGGTGACCACCCCGGTCGCGCGGCCGCCCTCGCTCAACAGATGGCGGATCGTCTCGCCCCACAGGAACCGCACGCCCTTTTGCGCCGCCAGCCCGGCCAGAGCATTGGTGAATTTGAAGCAATCGCCGGTCTCATCCAAGGGCGTATGCAGCCCGCCGACGATCCGGTCGCGGGCATGGGCCAGCGCGGGCTCCACCCGGATGCAGCCCTCGGGGTCCAGCAGTTCGCAGGGCACGCCATCGGCGTTCAGCGCCTTCACATCCTTCACTGATCCCGCAAGCTGCGCCTCGGTGCGAAAGAGCTGCAAAGTGCCCTGCATCCGCTCGTCGTAGCCGATCCCGGTCTCGGCGCGCAGTTCTGCAAGGCTCAGCCGGGAATAATCGGCGATCCGCAGCATCCGGCTCTTGTTGACCGCATAGCGCGCCGAGGTGCAGTTCCTGAGCATCCGCACCAGCCAGGACAGCATCGCCCGGTCGATCTTCGGGCGCAGGATGAGGGGCGCATGCTCCATCATCAGCCATTTCACGGCCTTCATCGGAATGCCGGGCGCCGCCCAGGGGCTGCAATAGCCGAAGGAAACCTCGCCGGCATTGGCGAAAGAGGTTTCCAGCGCCGGCCCCTCCTGACGGTCGATCACCGTGACCTCATGCCCGGCTTTCGCCAGATACCAGGCGGAAGTGACCCCGACCACGCCGCTGCCCAGAACGATGACCTTCATTTTCTTCCCTGCGTTTCCATGGCCGGGGAAACCCCGGATCCGATGGCGCATGGTTGTCGATCATTGATCGAATGTCCTTCGCATCTGCGCAATGATCTGCGATACTGGGTGAGTCAGAAGAACATTCATGCGCAACACGCAATATCATGTCTGAGATCGACCGCATCGACCGCGCCCTGATTCGGGCTTTGCGCCGCAATGCGCGGATGACCAATGTGGCGCTCGCGGCCGAGGTGGGGCTGTCGCCCTCGGCCTGCCTGCGCCGGGTGCAGATGCTGGAAGACGCGGGCGTGATCCGCGGCTATACCGCGCTGGTCTCGGGTCCCGGCGCGGAAAACCGCCATGTGGTGATCGTGCGCATCAGCCTCGCGCGCCAGACCGAGGACATTCTGAACGCTTTCGAGGCCGAGGTTCTGAAGCACCCCGAGATCCGCCAGTGTTATCTGATGACCGGCGAGGAGGATTATCTGCTGCATCTCGAAGCCGAGAGCCCCGGCGATTACGAGCGCATCCACAAGGAGATCCTGTCGCGCCTGCCGGGTGTGACCCGGATCAATTCCAGCTTCGCGATCCGCAGCGTGATCTGAGGGCGGGGCTTCCGGTTCCTTCAAAGGAACCGGACCGATTTCTTCGAAGAAATCGGCGCGAAATCTTCAAAGATTTCGCTGCGCGGTTTCGGCGGCCCGCCAGCAGCACCTGGCCGCCGGAGGGATCGGATTCCTTACGGCTTTGTCGCTCATCCCGCGGGGCTTCGGGGGGAGTTGCAAGCAAACCGGAAACCCGCCCGCCGGTTCCGCGTCTCCCGCCGCCGGGCCCTTCACGAAAAAGCCCGGCCGGATGGCCGGGCTTTCGCGGGCGTCACATGCCCATCTTGATCAGTTCGAACTCTTCCAGCAGCCGCGAGCGCAGATCCGGGTCCATCGGCGTTTGCAGGAACAGGGTGGTTTCGACCGGATCGAGGAAGGCGCCCTCCAGGTCCGCCGCCGGGATCGCGTCGGTCGCCGCCGTATTGGTATTGGCATAGCCGATCGCCTCGATGATCGAGGGCAGGCTTTCCGGGGCGAACATCGAATTCACCCAGTCATAGACCTTTTCCTCTTTGCCGGGGCCGTTCTTCATGTTGACGAAGCCGCAGAAGAAGGTGGTCGAGCCCTCTTTCGGCGAACGGTTGAAGCCCACCGGGAAATTCTCGGCCTGAAGGATGGCGACCGGATCATTCCAGGACCAGGACACCAGAACCTCGCCCGATTTCATCATCTGCGCCAGTTCCGACGGGTCCGACCACCAGGTGCGCACATTCGGCGCGGCCTGGCGCAGCCAGTCGGCGGCGGCGGCGATCTGCTCGTCGGTCACATCGTCCCAGGAGGTGGTGCCGGTCGCGAGGAAGCCGAGCGCCCAGACATCGTCGGAATTGTCCGAGATCGCGATCCGTCCGGCATATTTCGGATCGAGGAAGACCGAAAGCGACTGGACCTCTTCCTCTGCCACTTCGGTCTTGTTGTAGGCGATGGCGGTATAGGCGAAATCATAGGGGATGAACCAGACGCCGCCGTCATCGCTGATATGCGGCGAGGCCAGCAGATCGGGGTCGATATTGCCGAAAGCCTCGATCTTCGAGGTGTCCCAGGGCTCGATCAGCCCGGCCTCGCGGTAGTTCGGCACCGCGCCGGGGCAGGGATGGACCACATCGGCGCGGAAGCCGGACGAGACCTTCTGGAACGCCTCGTCGTCGTCGGCATAGAAGGAATAGGTCGGCTTCTGGCCGTGTTTGGCGACATAGGGCGCCAGCGCGCCGTCGATTTCCCAGCCGGCCCAGTCGAAAACGGTAAGCTCGGGATCGGCCGCGAAGGCGGCGGAAGACAAGGCGAGCGCCGAGGCGGCTCCGGCGAGCGTGGAAAGGCAGCGGTTCATCGTGACTCCTCTGTCGTATGTCGGGTGAGATGGCCTCCGGGCGGAAGCCGGACCCTGTTGGCATGGCCCGAGGCTATGACAGGATTTTTGCTGCCACAAGCCGGATTGCGGGAAGTGCGCCGCGCCCGTGGCGCGCGGCAGCCTCCGGCGGGGGTATTTTGGTCAGGATGAAAGCGGGAAGGGGGCGTCGGGTGTGGCTGTGTGAGGGTGGCGAAGTTCTCCGCGCCCTTGTGGGCGTGGATGCCTCCGGCGGGGATATTTAAGGACAGAAAATGAGCCCCGGGGCGTTGCGGTTGCGGGAGGCCTGGCAAGGCGCGGCGGGGGCTTGCCTTGCGACGGGCCTGCGGCCTAATCTGCGCGCGACGCCCGGGCCTGCCGGGGTCTGGGCCGGCGGGAGACATCGCCGGTTCTGGCTGGAAGACCTGCCGCGATCCGGGATGGACCCTTTCGCGACAGGTCTGTTCCGCTTCGCGGCACCCTTGAAAAGGATGCCTCATGACCGCCCTCGATCTGGATTTCGTGCGCGCGCAATTCCCCGCCTTCGCCTCGCCGGTGCTGTCGTCCCATGCGTTTTTCGAGAATGCCGGCGGCAGCTATCCCTGCCGTCAGGTGGTCGAACGGCTGACGCGGTTCTACACCGACCGCAAGGTGCAGCCTTACGGGCCCTATCCGGGGGCGCAGGCGGGCGGCGCCGAGATGGACGAGGCCCGTGCGCGGCTGGCGGCGATGATGGGGGTGCGGGCGGCGCAGGTCTCGTTCGGCCCCTCGACCAGCGCGAACACCTATGTGCTGGCCCAGGGAGTGCGGGGCTGGCTGCGCGGGCAGAAGGCGGCGGTGGTGGTGACGAACCAGGACCATGAGGCCAATTCCGGCGTCTGGCGGCGCCTGGCCGATGAGGGTGTCGAGATCCGCGAATGGCGGATCGATCCCTCGACCGGCAGCCTGAACCCTGACGATCTGCGCACTCTGCTGGCGGATGGCAGGGTGCGGCTGGTCTGCTTCCCGCATTGCTCGAACATCATTGCGGAAATCAATGATGTTGCTGAGATTTCCGGGATCGCGCGTGAGGCCGGTGCGCGCACCGTGGTGGACGGGGTATCCTATGCGCCGCATGGTTTTCCGGATTTCAACGCGCTCGGCTGCGATGTCTATCTGTTCTCGGCCTACAAGACCTATGGGCCGCATCAGGGGATCATGATCCTCGATGAGAGCTTCGGGATGGAACTGCCCGGCCAGGGCCATTTCTTCAACCAGGATGCGCTTTATAAACGCCACACCCCGGCCGGGCCGGATCACGCCCAGGTCGCCGCCTGCGCGGGGATGGCGGATTACATCGACGCGCTGGCGGCGCATCACGGGCTTGGCGGCGATCCGCTCGCGCGCAACCAGGGGGTGCATGAGCTGATGCGCGCGCAGGAGACTGCGGTGATCCGGCCGCTGCTCGACTACCTTGCGGCGCGCAACGATCTGCGGCTGATCGGACCGCGCACGGCAGAGCGGCGCGCGCCCACCGTCGCGGTGGAGTTGCCGGGCGCGGCGGAGCCGGTGTCGGAAGAGCTTGGCCGGCGCGGCATCGCCTGCTGGGCGGGCGATTTCTACGCGGTCCGCCCGCTCGACGCGCTTGGGGTGCCTCGCGACAAGGGCGTGCTGCGGCTCTCGGCGGTGCATTACACCAGCGCGGAAGAGGTGGTCCGGCTGATCGCGGCGCTGGATGCGGTGCTGTAGGGGGCTGGGCGTCTCCTCTTCGGGAACGCATCTTCCCCGGGATCGAAATGCGCCGGGGGCAGGCAGGCGGCATGGCGGGCTGCCCCCCGCCGCGCGGGCGGCTTCCCGTCGGACTTTCGCATCCTGCGAAGGAAAGGCTTGAGCCAAAGGGATTTCTCTGGAAGTCTCGGGGGCGGAATTTCTATCGGCGACCGGATGCGGCAGGCAAATCGGGGGAGTCATGGAGAGTTTCGCCTCGACCGAAGGGCAGGACGGGCTGCCCCGTTACTTTCCGCAGGTCTTCGCCAGGGTGCGGCATCTGCGGCAGGGCTGGCTGGATTTCGTAATGCCGGACGGGCGCCGCTTTCGCGCCGGGGGCGCGGCGCCGGGCCCGGTGGCCGAGGTCCGCGTGGTCAGCCCGGACCTGTTCGCACGGCTCGTGCGCGAGGGCGATCTGGGCTTTTGCGAGGCCTATATCGACGGCGACTGGGAAACCCCCGACCTTCAGGCCTTTCTCGATCTGATCCTGCTGCCGGGCAACCTGGTGGTGCCCGACGCCTTCCCCGGCGCCGGGCTGGTGCGCGCCTTCGAGCGGCTGCGGTTCTGGCTGCATTCCAACACCCGCCGCCAGGCGAAGAAGAACATCGCCGCGCATTACGATCTGGGGAACGAATTCTACGCCAGATGGCTCGACGACAGCATGACCTATTCCTCGGCCCTGTTTCTGACCGGGCAGGAGAGCCTGGAGCGCGCCCAGGAACAGAAATACGCCGCCATGGTCGACCGGATCGGGGCCGCGCCGGGAGAGCATGTGCTGGAGATCGGCTGCGGCTGGGGCGGTTTCGCCGAATATGCCGCCGCCAAACGCGGGCTGCGCGTCACCGGGCTGACGATCAGCCAGGCGCAGCACGATTACGCGACAGAGAGGATCCGCCGCGCAGGCCTTTCGGACCGGGTCGAGATCCGGCTTCAGGATTACCGCGACCATCAGGGCCGCTATGACGGCATCGCCAGCATCGAGATGTTCGAGGCGGTGGGCGAGAAATACTGGCCGGTCTATTTCCGCGCCCTCTCGGACCGGCTGAACCCAGGCCGCAACGCCGTGCTCCAGATCATCACCATCGCCGAGGACCGCTGGGCGCGTTACCGCAAATCGGTGGATTTCATCCAGAAATACATCTTCCCCGGCGGGATGTTGCCCGCGCCTTCGGTGCTGCGCGAGCAGGCGGCGCGGGCGGGTCTTGCCTTCCGGGGCAGTTTTGAATTCGGCCAGAGCTACAGCCAGACGCTGCGGCGCTGGCACGAGACCTTTCTCGCCCGCTGGGACGAGATCCGCCCGCTCGGCTTCGACGAGCGGTTCCGGCGGCTGTGGGAATTCTACCTGACCTCTTGCGCGGGCGCCTTCAACGGCGGAAACTGCGATGTGACGCAGATCACCCTGACCCGCCGGGGCTGAGGTTCAGTGAACGGCCCGGGACCGGGCCAGAGGAGTTCCATGCCCACATCCGCGAAGCTCGTCGCCGCCGTCTGGTTCGCCCTGATGGGCTGGCTCGCGGCCAATGCGCATATCCCCGCTTTGGGCGAGAGCGCCTCTTTCGGCCGTTTCCGCGAGATCACCGCGCTGATCGGCCTGATCTGCGGCTGGCGGATCCTGGGGGGGCAGGTCGGCAAGGGCTATGCCGATTCCATCGGCACCGGCCTCAAGACCTCGATCGTGCTGGCGTTTTTCGCGGTGCTGGGCTTCTCGGCGTATCAGATGGTCGGCGAGGCGATGCGGATGCACTACGACGGGCCGATGGGCGCGATGCTCGGCTGGGTCGAGCTGATGATGGCAAACGCTAAAAACATGGCGACGGTCGGGGTGCTGGGGGTGCTGATCTTCGCCGGCGTGGTGGGCGGACCGCTGGCGGAATGGACATGGCGGCGCTGGAAGTGAGCGGGCGGGACGATCCCCGGCTGGACGATCCCGCCCTTCTGGCGCTGATCCTGGGGCCGGGCGGCACCGGGGGCGCGGCGCGGCTCGCGTTCTGGCAGGCGGCGACGCTTGGCCAGGCGGCGCCGGATCCGGCGCTGGAGCGCAGGCTGGCCGGGGACATCCTCGCGCTGATGGGGCGGTATCCGGCGGACAGGCTGGCGCAGTTGCGCGGCCCGATGCTGTCGCGGGCGGCCTCGGCCCTGCGCGCGGACAGGCGGGCGGCGAATGGCCCCCTGGACGGTGCGGTGGAGGTGTCCGAATGGGCGCATCCGTTTCGCGGCTTTTTCGCGGTGGAGGTGGCCGATCTGCGCCACCGCCGGTTCGCGGGCGGCATGACCGGGCCGATCCGGCGCGAGATGTTCGTCGCCACCGATGCGGTGACGGTGCTGCCTTACGACCCTTTGCGCGACCGGGTGCTGCTGGTCGAGCAGTTCCGCGCCGGGCCGCTTGCGCGCGGCGAGGCGCGGCCCTGGCTGATCGAGGCGGTGGCCGGGCGGATCGACGCGGGCGAGACGCCGGAACAGGCCGCCCGGCGCGAGGCGGCGGAAGAGGCGGGGATCGCGCTCGGCGCGCTGATCCCGGTCGCGGATTACTACCCTTCGCCGGGGGCGATGACCGAATATCTCTATTCCTATGTCGCACTCGCCGATCTGCCCGAAGGGACAGGCGGGCTGCATGGGCTGGAGAGCGAGGGCGAGGACATCCGCACCCATGTGATCCCCTTCGATCAGGCGATGCGCTGGATGGCGGAGGGGCGGCTCGCGAATGCGCCGCTGATCCTGAGCCTGTTCTGGCTCGCGCGCGAGCGGGAGCGGCTGCGCGGCACGGCGCGGGGCCTTTGAGAATATGATCATCTTCCGGCGGCCCCTATTGATTGCCGGGGGATCCTGGTCATAACTGGCCCGAACGGCGCGGCGAGGGGCGGAAGAGCAGGCATGGACGAGGACGGCCGCAAGATACCGACCCATGAGGTCACCTATGCGCGGCTGCGCGACATGATCCTGTTCGGGGTGCTGGCGCCGGGCCAGCCGGTGACGATCCAGGGGCTGACAGCGGAACTCGACGCCGGCATGACTCCGGTGCGCGAGGCGATCCGCCGGCTGACCGCCGAGGGCGCGCTGACGCCGCAAGGGAACCGCCGGGTCTCGGTGCCGCAGATGACGGAGGCGGTGCTCGACCAGCTGGCCTGGGCGCGGCTGGCGATCGAGCCGCAGCTGGCGCGGCTGGCGATGCGGCGGCTGACGCCCGGGCTGATCGCGCGGCTGACGGCGCTGGACGACGAGGTGAATGCCGCAATCGGGGCGGGCAACCTGGCGGGTTATCTGCGCGCGAACCACGCCTTCCACTTTACCCTCTACGAGGCGGCCGAGGCTCCGGTGCTGATGGATATCGCGCAATCCCTCTGGCTGCGCGCCGGCCCGTCGCTGCGGCTGGTGATGGGACGGTTCGGCAGTTCCGGCCTGCCCGACCTGCATGCCGAGGCGTTGGAGGCGATGCGCGGCGGCGAGGGCGAGGCCCTGTCGGCCGCCATCGCCCGCGACATCCAGCAGGGCGTGGATCAGGTGCGCCTCGCGCTTTCCGAAGGCGCCTTCTAAGCGGAGCGGGCTGGCGCCCGCAGGTCTTTTCCTCGCCTCTGGCCTGCGGCCAACCGGCTCGGGCGCCCCGCCGTTCCGGCGGGGTAGTGCCTCTGGCGGGCGTATCCGGATCAGGAGAAAAGGCCGGGCGCGGTGGCGGGCGCAAGAGGTCCGCGCCTTGCGGCGCGGATGCCTCCGGCGGGGATATTTAAGGACAGAAAATGAAGCAGAGAGAGTCGCAGCTGCTCATTTTCTGTCTCTAAATATCCCAGGTCGTCCATCGGTTTCGCCATCGGTTCAAGGAACCGATGGACGGGGGGCCCGTAGGGGCCGAGGGGGCAAGGCCCCCTTCCTTCGCCGGGGAAGCGCGCCCGTCCTGGATAATTTGATCAAATTTCTTGCCGCCTTTACGGATTACCTCTATTCTGATCCCGGGGCGCCCCGGCGCCGATACCGATTCCCGATGCGAGAAGGTGGCCGTCATGAACATGATCAACAACAACACGCCGACCGCCGAGCTGCAAAAGCTCGACGCGGCGCATCATTTCCATCCGTTCACCGACAAGGCGGGGCTCGCGAAGAAGGGGGCGCGGGTGATCCTGCGCGGCGAGGGCTGCTGGCTGACCGACTCGGAAGGCCACCGCATCCTTGACGGTATGGCCGGGCTCTGGTGCGTCAACATCGGCTACGGGCGGCGCGAACTGGGCGAGGTGGCGGCGCGGCAGATGATGGAGCTGCCCTATTACAACACCTTCTTCCAGACCACCCATGTGCCCGCCATCGCGCTGGCCGCGAAGCTTGCCGAACTGGCGCCGGGCGATCTGAACCACGTGTTCTTCGCGGGCTCGGGCTCGGAGGCCAATGACACCAACATCCGCCTCGTGCGGCGCTACTGGCAGGTCAAGGGTCAGCCCGAGCGGCGGATCCTCATCGCGCGCTGGAACGGCTATCACGGCTCGACCATGGGCGGCGGCAGCCTTGGCGGCATGAAGCCGATCCATGCCCATGGCGGCCGGATCGACGGGGTCGAGCACATCGGCCAGCCCTATTGGTGGGGCGAGGGCGGCGACATGTCCGAGGACGAGTTCGGCCTGATGCGCGCGCGCGAGCTGGAGGAGAAGATCCTTGAGCTCGGCGCCGACAAGGTGGCGGCCTTCATCGGCGAGCCGGTCCAGGGCGCGGGCGGCGTGATCATCCCGCCGAAAACCTACTGGCCCGAGATCCAGCGCATCTGCAGGAAATACGGCATCCTGCTGATCGCCGATGAGGTGATCACCGGATTCGGCCGCACCGGCAACTGGTTCGGCAGCCAGACCTTCGGCATCACGCCCGATATCATGACCATCGCCAAGGGGCTCTCGTCGGGCTATGCGCCGATCGGCGGCTCGATCATCTCGGACGAGGTGGCGGAAGTCGTCGGCTCGGGCGGCGATTTCAACCATGGCTATACCTATTCCGGCCACCCGGTCGCCGCCGCCGTGGCGCTGGAAAACCTGCGCATCCTTCAGGACGAGAACATCGTCGAGCATGCCGCGAATGTCGCGCATCCCTATCTGGCGGAACGCTGGGCGAAACTGGCCGATCATCCGCTGGTGGGCGAGGCGAAGCTCGTCGGCCTGATGGGGTCGATCGTGCTGACCCCGAACAAGGCGCGCCGCGCGCGTTTCGCCAGCGAGGAGGGCACCGTGGGCCTGCGCGCCCGCGAGCGTTGCTTCGCCAACGATCTGATCATGCGCCATGTCGGCGACCGGATGATCATCTCGCCGCCGCTGGTGATCACCCCCGCCGAGATCGACGTGCTGATCGACCGCGCGACGAAGAGCCTTGACGAATGCTATGCCGGGCTGAAGCAGGACGGGCTGCTGGTCGAAAAGCAGGGCTGAGCGGCCCCGGGGAACCGCGCAAGCGTGTTCCCCGAAAACCGGCTTTCGCGAAACGCCGCACGCGCCCGGTGCCGTGCAGGGAAATTCTTCTCCTTCCTTTTGCCGGGCTGCCGCCGCGATGGCTGCGGGCGCTTGAGTTTGCGCCCCGGCACTTTTACACCTGTGGAAAAGAGGAAGGCTTTTCTCCCATGCGCATCCACAGCGATCTGGCCGATACGATCGGCAACACGCCGCTTCTGAAACTCCGCCGCGCCAGCGAGCTGACCGGATGCACCATCCTCGGCAAATGCGAGTTCATGAATCCGGGCCAGTCGGTCAAGGACCGCGCCGCGCTCTACATCATCCGCGACGCGGTGGCGAAGGGGCAGCTCAAGCCCGGCGGCACCATCGTCGAGGGAACGGCGGGCAATACCGGGATCGGTCTGGCGCTGGTCGGCAATTCGCTCGGCTTCCGCACGGTGATCGTGATCCCGGAAACCCAGAGCCAGGAAAAGAAGGACATGATCCGGCTCGCGGGCGCGGAACTGGTCCAGGTTCCGGCCGCGCCCTACAAGAACCCGAACAATTACGTGCGTTACTCGGGCCGGCTGGCCGAGGCGCTGGCGCGGACCGAGCCGAACGGCGCCATCTGGGCCAATCAGTTCGACAATACCGCCAACCGCCAGGCCCATGTCGAGACCACCGGCCCCGAGATCTGGGAACAGACCGGCGGCAAGGTGGATGGATTCGTCGCCGCCGTCGGCTCGGGCGGCACGCTTGCGGGCGTGGCCGAGGCGTTGCAGCCCAAAGGTGTGAAGATCGGCCTCGCCGATCCTGAGGGCGCGGCGCTTTACAGCTTCTACACCGAAGGCAGGTTCGACAGCCCCGGCACCTCGATCACCGAAGGCATCGGTCAGGGCCGGATCACCGCCAATCTGGAAGGCTTCCGCCCCGATATGTCTTGGCGCATCCCCGATGCCGAGGCTTTGCCCATCGTCTTCGATCTGGTGCAGGAAGAGGGGCTCTGCCTCGGCGGCTCGTCCGCGATCAACATCGCCGGCGCGATCCGCATGGCGAAGGAAATGGGGCCGGGCCATACCATCGTGACCGTGCTCTGCGACTACGGCAACCGCTATCAGTCGAAACTGTTCAACCCGGTTTTCCTGCGCGAAAAAGGCCTGCCGGTGCCGGAATGGCTGGCGCGCGGCGCGCGGGCGCTGCCCTCGGTCTATGAGGACGTCTGAGGCGATGGGGCGCTTGCGCGCGGCCTTCGCGGCGCTCTGGCTCGGGCTTTGTCTGGCGCTGACGGTGCCTGCCGCGGGCTTCGCCCAGGGCGAGGGCGACAGCCAGCAGGTCGATTATCGCAACTGGGAACGGGCAGCGAAAGCCGCCGAGGCGGAACTGAGCGGCGGATCGGTCTCCGACAGCCGGCTTGATGAATTGCGCGCGGGGCTTGCAGAGTGGCGCGGGCGGCTGAACGCCGCGCAGAACGCCAATGCCGAGCGCATCGCCACCGTGCGCGAACAGATCGCCGCGCTTGGCCCGGTGCCCGAGGGCGATTCAGGCGAAGCGCCTGAAATCGCGCAGAAACGCAAGGAACTGAACGAGCAGCTTTCTACGCTGCTGGCGCCGCGCATCGCCGCCGAAGAAGCCTACCGCCGCGCCGACGGGCTGATCCGCGAGATCGACCGCACCATCCGCGACCGCCAGGCCGATCACCTGCTGCAACTCTGGCCCGCGCCGGTCAATCCGGCGAACTGGCCCGAGGCGGCGGTGGGAATGAGCGATACCTTCCTGCGCATCTGGAACGAGATGTCCCAGGGCTGGCAGGATGGCCGCGCGCGGGCGCAGTTTTTCGATTCGCTGCCGCTGATCCTGGTGCTGCTGGCGATCGCGGTCGCGACGACGCTGTTCGCCCGGCCGTGGATCGAGGCCTTCGCCGACCGGCTGCGCCTCGGCCGGACCGAGGCGCGGCGCCGCATCTTCGGCCTGATCGCCTCGCTCGGCCAGGTGATCGTGCCGACCATCGGCATGGTGGCGCTGTCGGTGGCGCTGATCCGCACCGGCTTTCTGGGCCCGCTCACCATCGGCGTGGCGCAGGCGCTGCCCTGGCTGGGGCTGACGCTGTTCTTCGCGGTCTGGCTGGGCGCGCGGGTCTTCCCGCGGGTCGAATCCGGCGAAGAGATCCTGGCGCTGCCGGTCGAGAACCGGGCCGAGGGCCGCTTCATGGCCGCCGCCATGGGCGCGGTGGTGGTGATCGAGGCGTTGCGCCGCATCACCATGGGAAGCCAGAACTATTCCGACGCGGTGACGGCAGTGGCCAGTTTCCCGGTGCTTTGTGCCGGGGGCGTGATGTTGTGGCGGATGGGCCGCATCCTGCGCCGCTCGCGCGAGGATGGCACCGTGGTCAGCTACGGGCGGCGGCTTCTGGGCTTTCTGGGCCGTGCCATCGGGGTGATCGGCATCGCCGCGCCGCTGCTCGCGGCCTTCGGCTATGTCGCGGCGGGGGCGGCGCTGGTGTTTCCCTCGATCATGTCGCTGGGGCTTCTGGCGCTGCTGATCATCCTGCAACGCCTGCTCTCGGACCTCTGGGCGGTGATCTACCCGGCCGAGGATTCCGTGGCCGAGAACGAGCGGCTCGTCCCGGTCCTGCTCGGCTTCGGCCTTGCGCTGGCCTCGGTGCCGTTGTTCGCGCTGATCTGGGGCAGCCGGGTTTCCGACCTTTCCGAGATCTGGACCCGCTTCCGCGAGGGGTTCCAGCTGGGCGAGACCCGGGTTTCGCCGACCGATTTCCTCTTGTTCGCGGTGATCTTCGTCATCGGCTATCTGGTCACCCGGCTGTTCCAGGGCGCTTTGCGCAACTCGATCCTGCCGCGCACCAAAATGGACCGCGGCGGGCAGAACGCGCTGGTCTCGGGCACCGGCTATGTCGGGATCTTCCTTGCCGCGCTGGTCGCGATCAACGCCACCGGGATCGACCTTTCCGGCCTTGCCATCGTCGCCTCGGCGCTGTCGGTCGGTATCGGTTTCGGCCTGCAAAACATCGTGCAGAACTTCGTTTCGGGCATCATCCTGATGATCGAGCGCCCGGTGTCCGAGGGCGACTGGATCGAGGTCGGCACCACCCAGGGCATCGTCAAGACCATCTCGGTGCGCTCGACCCGGATCCAGACTTTCGACCGCAACGTCGTGGTGGTGCCGAACGCCGATCTGGTCAGCCAGAGGGTGACGAACTGGACCCGTTTCGGGCTGGCCGGGCGGCTGATCGTGCCGGTCTCGGTGATCTGGGGCGAGGACAGCCGCAAGGTCGAGCGCCTCCTGCGCGAGATCGCCGAGGCGCAGCCCCTCGTCGTGCTGAACCCGCCGCCCGCGGTGGTGCTGCAAGGGTTCGGCGCCGGAGTGCTGAATTACGAGATCCGGGTGATCCTGCGCGACGTGAATTTCAACACATCGGTGCGCAGCGAGATCAACCATATGATCGCGGCGCGTTTCCTCGAAGAGGGCATCGCCATGCCCGGCGCCCCGGCGGCGATCGGCGTGGCCCCGTCGGCCCGCGCCGCGGAAGAGGAGGAGGCCGAAGCGCCGCCCGCCCCGGCCTCCGCGCCGCGCCGCAAGGCCGAAAAGCCCGGCCCCGCCGCCGAGGAAACCACATGACGGAGCTGCTGTTCCGCGACGATCCCTGGTTGCAGGAGGCTGTCGCCACCGTCACCGGCCATACGCCCGAGGGCGGCATCCTGCTCGACCGCGTGCTGTTCTATCCGACCGGCGGCGGCCAGCCCGGCGATTCCGGCATGCTGATCTGGCCGGGCGGGCGGATGGCCATCGCCACCGCCACCCGCAACCCCGACGGCGCCGTGGTGCTGGTGCCCGCCGATCTGGCTGCGCTGCCGCCGGTGGGGGCCGGGGTTCGCCAGGTGCTGGACTGGGACCGGCGCTACCGCCACATGCGCCTGCATACCGCGCTGCATCTTCTGTCGGTGGTGATTCCGCTGCCGGTCACCGGCGGCCAGATCGGCGCGGAACGGGCGCGGCTCGATTTCGATATGCCGGATCCGCCCGAGCCCGCGGCGGTGCTGGAAGAGCGGCTGAACGCGCTGATCGGCCGCGATCTGAAGGTGAGCGAGAGCTGGATCACGGATGAGGAACTGCGCGCGAGCCCGGCGCTGGTGAAGACGCTTTCGGTGCGCCCCCCGGCGGGGCAGGGCCGGGTGCGGCTGGTTCGCATCGGCGAGGGGGCGGGGCAGGTCGATCTGCAACCCTGCGGCGGCACCCATGTCGCGCGCACCGGAGAAATCGGCGCGGTGACGGTCGAGAAGATCGAGAAAAAGGGCCGCATCAACCGCCGCGTCTCGATCCGGCTGGAAAGCTGAACGCCGGCGGGACCGGGGGGCCGTCCGGTGAGACCCTTCCGGGCCGCAGGGCTGCATGTTCTGTGAGCGGGGCTGGGCCGACCGGAAATCCGCCGCTGTCAGTTGCACGGGCGGTTCCGGCTGAAGGATGAAGAAACCCGTCTTCCTCGCAGCCTGCCCCCGATCATTCGGAACCGGCGGCGCCCGGACGGTGCTGGCAATAGTTCAGCAGTTCTCCGGCGATCCGGTTCAGCGGCAGGCTGCGCTCCGCCGCGCCGAGTTCGGCCGCGGCGCGGGGCATGCCGTAGACGACCGAACTGGCCTCGTCCTGGGCCAGTGTCATCGCCCCCGCCGCGCGCAGTTCCAGCAGACCCTGCGCCCCGTCGCGGCCCATCCCGGTCAGCAGCGCCGCCGCAACCGAGCCGGCCAACGGCACCGCCGAGCGAAACAGCATGTCGACCGATGGCAGATGCCCCGTGACCGGCGCGCCGGGTGCCAGTTCGCTGCGCAACGGGCGCCGGGCGGCAAGGCGCAGATGGCCGGCACAGCCTGCGCCCACCATGATCACCCCGGGCTCCAGCAGGGTGCCATGCGCGGCGGGGATCACCCGCGCCGCCGTGCAGCGGGCGAACAGCCGGATCAGACTGTCGGAAAAGGCGGGCCCGGTATGCTGGACGATGGCCGTGGGCGGGCAATCGGCGGGAAAGGCGGGCAGGATGGTCATCAGCGCGTCGATCCCGCCGGTCGAGGCGCCGATCAGGATCAGCCGGTCGGGCAGAAAGCCGCCGCCCGCCAGCGGCCGCGTCTCGCCGCCCGCCACCCGTCCCGGCACCGGCGGCAGGCTCTGCGCCGTGTCGAGCCAGGCCGCGAGCCCGTCCTCTGCAAGCTGACCGGGCCCGGACGCCGGCAAGGCTTCGGGAATCTCCAGCCAGGAGGTGCCGGTCACCCGGAACATCGACAGCAGCCCCTCGAATTCCGGCTGGCGGGCGAGTTCGGGACCGATCAGCGCCAGCCCGGGCTCGCACCCTTCGGTCAGCATATAGGCCGAGGACAGGTCCGGCGCGAGACCGGCGATCTCGTAGCCCGGCAGCGCCGCGATCCGGCGGCTGAGCCGCGCGGCGGAAATCGCCCGGGTGGTGATGAGGATGATCTTGCGCGGTTTCATCGGCGGCGCCCTCGCGGCGGGCATCCGGCGGCGGTTCGCGGGGCGGGATCAGAGCAGCCAGGTCGCATCCGCATCCCCGGTTTCGCAATCTGTGACGGCGTCAGGCAGGACGAGCGCACGGATCTCGGCGAGGTTAAGTCCTGCCGCAAGCCGCGCGGGGTCGGGCGGCAGAGCACCACCCTGTTCGGCAAGCGCCGCCAGCAGCGTGGCCAGATCCGCCAGCCGCTGGCCCAGCCGGTCGATCCCCTGCAAACCGGCGAAAGCGCCCGGCGCCGCCCCGGATGTGCAGCAGCCCGCGATGGCCGCCTCGATCCCATGCAGCATCCGGCGGCTGGTGTCGATCTCGCGCGCGATGGCGGCCAGCAGCGGGCTGAGAGCCGGAGAGTGAGGCGCGCTCACAGCGGCCCCACCACGCGCTCAATCGCCGCCTTCACCGTGGCGGGGGTGAAGGGTTTGCGGATCAGATTGTTCAGCCCCAGTTCCTGGCCGCGCTTCATCACCTCGGGCGTGGGGGTGCCGGTGATCAGGATGAAGCCGATGCGCTGCGTCGCGGTATTTTTTCGCAACGCCGCCAGCAGATCCAGCCCCGACAGCCCCGGCATGTTCATGTCGGAAATCACCAGATGGACCGGATGCGATGCCAGCTTGTCCAGCACGGCCATACTGTCGGATTCGGTGGCGAAATGGCGGATGCCGATCTCTTCCAGCGATTGCGAGATCAGCGCCCGGCTGACCGACATATCATCGACCACCATCACGCGCAGATTGTCTTTCAGGCTCATGAGCCGGTCCTTTCCGCGGCGCTGGTCAGTTGGTAGGCGGTGATTCCGGCGCTGCTCAGCAGGCCGGCGGCCGGGCCGCTCACCCGTTCGGAATGGCCGATGAACAGCATGCCGCCAGGGGCCAGCAGCTCTGCGAAGCGGCTCCACAGCCGGGCCTGTGTCGGCTTGTCGAAATAGATCGCCACGTTGCGGCAGAAGATCGCGTCGAACGGGCCGCGCAGGGGCCAGGATTCGACGAGATTGAGCGCGGCGAAGCGGATCATTCCGGTGACCCTCTCGTCCAGCGCGAAATGATCCGCTCCGGCAGGGCGGCTGAAGGCGGCGCGCAGCGTGGCGGGGATGCTCTGCGCCTCCGCGACGGGATAGCGGCCGATGCGCGCGCGGGCGAGGATTTTCGCGTCGATGTCGGTAGCGAGGATGCGGATGTTGAGGCGCGGCGCCTCGGGCAGCAGGTCGAGCACGGTCATGGCGATCGAGCAGGGTTCCTGGCCTTCCGAGCAGCCCGCCGACCAGATCCTGAGCCGTCCGCCCCGGCGCAGATCGCCCAGCCGGGGGTGCAGCACGCCGTCGCTGAACTGACGGAAATGATGCGCCTCGCGGAAGAAGCTGGTGACATTGGTGGTCAGCGCCGGGATCAGCGCCTCGCGCTCGGGCCCGCCCACGCCGGATTCGAGCCGGTCGAGGAAGGTCGCGATATCGGGGCAGTCCAGATCCGCCAGCAGCCGCAGCAGCCGCGAATGCAGCAGCTGGCGCTTGTTCTCCTGCTGGAACAGACCGAATTCGCGGCGGGAATATTCCGCGATCCGCGCGAAATCCGCATCGGAAAGCAGCGCCTCCGCCGGGCTGTCGCGGGGGGCGAGCAACGTCATGCGGCGGGCCTCGTCCCGCAGCGGATCACCGCGGCAAGGTCGATCACCCGGGTCATGCCCTCCTCTGCTCCGATGATGCCGATGATGCCGGTGATGCCGGCGCGGGTGGCATCGGAGCGCAGATCGGGCGTCTCCTGGATGCTGGACCGGCTGACCGAGAGGATTTCCGAGACCGCCTCGACCAGCAGGCCCAGGGTCTGGCTGCCGATCGTCGCCACCACCACCACATTGCGCGGGTTTTCCGGCGTGGGGCCAAGGCCGAACCGCGCGGAAAGATCGTAGATCGGGATCACCGATCCGCGCAGGTTCATCACCCCCAGCACCTCTTTCGGCACATGGGGCAGCGGGGTCACCGCGCTCCAGCGGCGGATCTCGCGCACATGGGCGATGTCGAGCGAGAAGCTCTGCCCTCCGGCGAAGAAGGTGACGAATTCGGCGTCGGGGCCGGTGTCCGGGTCAGGCGGGGGCATGGCAGGTTCCGGTTTCGGTCGGGGAGGGAATGCGGGGAGGCGGGGGCGCCAGGCGGTTCGCGGCCAGCGCTTCGGCGTCGAGGATCAGCGCGATCTGGCCATTGCCCAGCACGGTGGCGGCCGAGACGCCAGGAACCGCGCCGTAATTCGCGTCCAGCCCCTTGATCACCACCTGGCGCTGATCATGCACGGCGTCGACGATCAGCGCGCACTGGCTCTGGCTTTCGGTTTCGACCAGCAGGGCCAGCGGCGGCAGCCGGGCGTCGCGGGGGGGGAAGCCCAGCGATTGCGCCACATCGATCACCGGCAGGAAGCGGCCGCGCACCGAAAGCAGCCGTTCCGCGGTGCCGGCCGCATGCAGATCGGACGGAGCGGGGCGGACCGTCTCGATCACCGGGGCAGTGGGGATCACCATGGTCTGGCCCGAGACCGAGATCACCATCCCGTCCATCACCGCGAGCGTCAGCGGCAGCGAGATGGTGAATTCGCTGCCCTGGCCCGGATCCGAGGCGATGGTGATGCGCCCGCCAAGCGCCGCCACCGCATTGCGGACCACATCGAGGCCGACGCCGCGCCCCGAAAGGTTCGACACCTTTCCCGCCGTGGAAAATCCGGGCAAAAACAGCAGGTTGTCGATCTCGCTCTCGCTGAGATCGGCATCGGCCGCGATCAGGCCGCCGGCCACCGCCTTGTCGCGGATGCGGATGCGGTCGAAGCCGGCGCCGTCGTCGCGCAGCGTGATGACGACGCTGCCCGAGCGATGCGCGGCCGAGAGGCGGATCGTGCCCTCGGGGTCCTTGCCCGAGGCCGCGCGGGCGGCGGGGCTTTCGATCCCGTGATCGACCGCGTTGCGGATCATATGGGTCAGCGGATCGGCCAGCCGCTCGATCACCGTCTTGTCGACCTCGGTCGCCTCGCCGGTGCAGATAAGCCGTGCGGATTTCCCGGTCGCCGCCACCGCCTCGCGCAGGATGCGCGACATGCGCTGGAACAACGGCCGGACCGGCTGGGCACGGATCGCCATCACCGCTTCCTGAAGGTCGCGCGCGAGCAGGCGGTAATCCTCGGTATGGGCGATGATCCCCGAATCGCCCGGCAGAGACAGATCGAGCACATGCTGCTCGATCATCGCCTGGTTGATGATCAGCTCGCCCACGGCATTGATCAGCCGGTCCACCCGCTCCAGATCGACGCGCAGAGTGGGGCGGGGCGTGCGGTCCTCTTCTTCGGCCGCGGGCTGCGGGGCGCGCGAGGGAGCCTCAGGAGCACTGGCATCCTGCGGAGCGGGATCTGGCGGAAGAGCGGCGGCGGGCGGAGCGGGCGGCTCTGCCGGGGTTTGCATGTCGAGCGGAGAGATCGTCAGATCACAAAGCCCCTGGGCGAAATCGAAATAGCTTTCGATCGCCTCCCGGGGCTGCGCGCAGGGCAGGCGGATGGTCCAGCCGAGCCAGGGCAATGAGGGATCGCAGGTGTCGAAGGCGGGCTGCGCCGAGAGATCGGGCGTGACCGCGGGCGCGCCGAAATCCGCGAGACCGGCGATCAGATGCAGCGGCTCATGCCCGTGGGCCAGCAGTTCAGGATGCGGGCGGAACCGGATCAGCCAGCCCGCCGGATCGCCGGGGGCATCCGGGGGGGGCGGGTCGGGGAACAGATCGAGCGGCACGGCGGCGAAGCTGAAACAGAAATCCTCGTCTTCTTCGGCAGGGGGGCCGCCCAGGCAGGCATCGAGGCTGTGCAGAAATCCCGCCGTCAGTGCCGCATCCATGCCGCGGCCATCGCGCGCCGCCTCGACCTGATCGGCGAGATGGTCGGCCGAGCGCAGCAGGACGTGCATCACCTCGTCGCCGGGCGTCAGCCCGCCGCCGCGGATCGCGTCCAGCACGGTCTCGAACCGATGGGCGAAAGTCACCAGCGCGTCGAGCCCGAAGGCCCCGGCGCCACCCTTGATCGAATGCACCGCGCGGAACACCGCATTCACGACCTCGTGATCCGCCTCGGCGCATTCCATCAGCGCGAGCCCCGAGGCCAGGGCCTCCAGCAGATCCTCGCATTCCTGAAAGAAGGTGTCGCGGATGCTCTGGTTCGTGCTCATCGCGCGGCCCCCCCGCCCAGAAACCGGCGCAGGATCGGGATCAGCACCGCATTCTCGAAGGGTTTGGTCAGCCAGCCGGTCGCCCCGGCGGCGCGGGCGCGGGCGCGCAGGGTCGCGGCGCTTTCGGTGCTGAGGACGAGAATCGGCACCCGGGAATGGCTGGCGCCGGCGCGGATCGCGCCGATCACCCCGAAACCGTCCATCCGGGGCATGTTCAGATCGGTGATCACCAGGTCGGGCGCATGTTCGGCAAAACGCTCCAGCCCTTCGACCCCGTCGTCCGCGGTCACGCAGGCGAATCCCGCCGCCTCGATCGCCTGGCGCAGCAGGAGGCGGATGGTCAGGGAATCGTCGATGGCGAGAACCAGCGTCATGCCGCGCCCCCGCCGCTGTGATCGAGGATCCCCGGCCCGATTCCCAGCAGGGCCAGCAGATCCGCCTGGGACGGCGACAGGCCGCTCAGCCGGAAGGACAGCCCCCGCGCGCGCCAGTCGGCCGCCGCCACGATCAGGAACTGCAGGAGCAGGCTGTCGATCCGCCGCAGCGCCCGGGCCGAGACCTCGACCGGCCGCTCGCGATGCGTCCGCAGAAACTCGGCAATCGCCGGATCGCCGGCCAGATCCACCCGTTCGGGCAAGGCGAGAGTGATGCTGCCGGTCATATGCGGGCCTTTGGCTGTAAGATGCCGTTCGCCCCATCCATAGCCGTTGGGGATTTAAGAATTCCTTGCCGCGCCCGGCCCCCGAGGGCAGGATTTCCTTCAACCTTTCCGCGTTTTCGCTGCTTCGGCCTCTGGCTATAATACGGCCAGCGTTCTGGCCCTAATCCCGGCCGGGGTTTTCCGCGATAATCGCGGCAACGAATTCTGGTCGGGAAAGGCACGGGCCATGGAAGGCATTCAGGGCATGAACGACATGGGGCGGGTGATCGAAGCCGACCGCGCCCATGTCTGGCACCATCTGGTGCAGCACAAGGCGTTCGAGACCGCGGATCCGCGGGTGATCGTCGAGGGCAAGGGCCTCAGGGTCTGGGACGCGAAGGGCAAGGAATATCTCGACGCGGTGTCGGGCGGGGTCTGGACCGTGAACGTCGGCTACGGCCGCGAATCGATTGCCCGCGCGGTTTACGAGCAGCTGCTGAAGATGAACTATTTCGCCGGGGCGGCGGGCTCGGTGCCGGGCGCCCTGTTCGCCGAGAAGCTGATCGCGAAGATGCCGGGCATGAGCCGGGTCTATTATTCCAACTCGGGCTCGGAGGCGAACGAGAAGGTCTACAAGATGGTGCGCCAGATCGCGCATCGGGTGCATGGCGGCAGGAAGTGGAAGATCCTCTACCGCGACCGCGACTATCACGGCACCACCATCGGCACGCTCGCCACCTCGGGCCAGGATCAGCGCGCCGAGCAATACGGCCCCTATCCCGAGGGTTTCGTGCGGGTGCCGCATTGCCTTGAATACCGCAAGCAATGGGATGTCGAGAACTACGGCGAGCGCGCGGCGGATGCCATCGAAGAGGTGATCCTGCGCGAGGGCCCCGACACCGTGGGCGCGCTGGTGCTGGAGCCGGTCACCGCCGGGGGCGGCGTGATCGTGCCGCCGAAAGGCTATTGGGAGCGCGTGCAGGAGATCTGCCGCAAATACGATATCCTGCTGCATATCGACGAGGTGGTCTGCGGCATGGGCCGGGCGGGCGCCTGGTTCGGCTATCAGCTTTACGGCGTGAAGCCCGATTTCGTGACCATGGCCAAGGGCGTGGCCTCGGGCTATGCGGCGATCTCCTGCACCGTCACCACCGAACGGGTGTTCGATCTGTTCAAACAGGACGCCGCCGATCCGATGAGCTATTTCCGCGACATCTCGACCTTCGGGGGCTGCACCTCGGGGCCGGCGGCGGCGCTGGAAAACATGCGCATCATCGAGGACGAGAACCTGATCGAAAACACGCAGAAGATGGGCGAGCGCTGCCTCGGCAACCTGACTGCGCTGATGGAGAAGCACAGGATCATCGGCGATGTGCGCGGCAAGGGCCTGTTCCTCGGCGCCGAACTGGTGGCCGACCGCGCGACCAAAGAGCCCGCCGATGAAAAGCTGGTGCAGCAGGTGGTCGCGGAATGCGGCGCCCAGGGCGTGATCATCGGCGCGACCAACCGCTCGGTGCCGGGGTTCAACAACACGCTCTGCCTGTCGCCGCCGCTGATCGCCACCGCCGACGACATCGACGAGATCACCGGCGCCATCGACGTGGCGCTGACCCGCGTCTTCGGCTGAACGGCCAGATCCGAACGGCTACGCCCAACGACAGCCGCGGGGGAAACCCCGCGGCTTTTCCCTGCGCGGCTGGACGGGCTGCGGGGCCTCGCATAACCTGCGGGCCGGGTCTGGAGGCGCGATATGCTCAAGGGAATCGATCACCGGCTGAACGCGGATGTGCTGCACGCCCTGCGCGCCATGGGCCATGGCGACATGCTGATCCTGACGGATGTGAATTTCCCCTCGGATTCGGTCGCGCGCCACACCACTTTGGGCCGCGCGCTGACGATGGAGAACCTGAGCGCCACGGATGCCGCGCGGGCGATCCTGTCGCTGCTGCCGCTGGATGATTTCGTCCCCGATTTCGCCGGGCGGATGGAGGTGGTGGGCGATCCCGCCGCCCTGCCCGAGGTGCAGCGCGAGGTCCAGGCCGAGGTCGACCGCGCCGAGGGCCGCGCCCGCCCGCTGCCGGGGATCGAACGCTTCGCCTTCTATGATCTCGCGAAACAGGCCTATGCGGTGATCGCCACCGGCGAGCGCCGGTTCTACGGCTGTTTCATGTTCCGCAAGGGCGTGATCGCGCCCGACGCCTGACCCCCGGAGGCCCCATGCCCGCAAAGCCCGTCGTCATCCTCGGCCTGTTCAACGCCGATGCGGTCTACCGCGCCGCCCGCCAGCCGAAGCTGGGCGAGACGGTGATGGGCCAGGATTTCCGGCTGGAGCCGGGCGGCAAGGGCTCGAATCAGGCGGTGGCGGCGGCGCGGGCCTCGGGCGGCCCGGCGGTGCATTTCATCACCCGGCTGGGGCGCGACGATTTCGCCCGGCTGGCGCGGGGGGTCTGGCAAAACGCAGGCGTCATCCCCGAGGTGACCGAGGATGCGCAAAGCCATACCGGATCGGCCTTCATCTTCATCGAGGCTGCCACCGGCAACAATGCGATCATCGTCGCGCCGGGGGCGGGGGGGCGGATCGGGCCGGAAGACCTCGACGCCCGCGCGGATCTGATCCGTGGGGCGGCGGTCTTCGTGACCCAGCTGGAGCAACCCCTTGCCGCCGCGCGCCGCGGGCTGGAGATCGCCCGCGCCGGGGGCGTGACCACCATCCTGAATCCCGCCCCGGCGGCCGCGCTGGACGACGATCTGCTGGCGCTTTGCGACTATATCACCCCGAACGAATCCGAGGCGGAACTGCTGACCGGCCTGCCGGTGAGCAGCCTGCCCGAGGCCGAAGCCGCCGCCGACGCGCTGCTTGCGCGCGGCGTGGGGGCTGTGGTGGTGACGCTCGGCGCGAACGGCGTGCTTTTCCGTGACCGCCACCGCAGCCTGCATGTCCCGGTGGTGCGGGTGGGCGAGGTGGTCGAGACCACCGGCGCGGGGGATGCCTTCAACGGCGGCTTCGCGCTGGCCCTGGCCGAGGGCCGCAGCGTGGACGAGGCCCTGCGCTTCGGCAACGCCACCGCCGGGCTGAGCGTGACCGGCCCCGGCGCCGCAAGCGCCATGCCCGCGCGCGCGGAAATCGACAGGCTGCTGGCCTCGTCCGGCTGAGGGCGAAGGCGGGCGGGTATATGACATCCGCTGCTTTCCGGCGCCGCCTGTCCCCCGCGAGGGACCGCCCTCGCGCGGCCCGGATGGGTCCGGCAAAGGCGGACAGCGGCCCCGGCGCCGGGCGGCGCGCTATCTGCACCAGGAAATGCGGCGGTATTTGCCGCCACCGGCTGGAGGGTCCGGCAGCGGCAAGCACCTCGCGCCGCGCGGCGTGAAAGCCAGCCGGAATGCGGGGCGGGAACTGCCACGGCTCTGGCGCCTCCGCGCCCGGGGCGTCGCGGCAAGCCCTGGCGTCCGCCCTCGCGGGAAATCTGTTTCGGAGATAAGGGCAGGGACGGGGACCGGCGAGAGCATCCCCCAGACAGCCGGGGATCCGGCCCGCGCGGGTTTTCCTTGCGCGTGAGATGGGGCCGGGCGCGCAGAGCGCGGGGCAGGCGCCCGGGTCGCGCGGCGGGCGCTGTCGTCACGGGGCACCGCCCGCCGCGCGCGGCCCCGGCCTTGCGCGGCCAGGAACATCCCCCCGCCGCGCATGTTTTCGGAAAAGTGTCACACGCGGGTTACAAAACCGCAGCATGACGACCGCAGAAGGGAGTGGCCCGGCAGACGGGCTCCCGCAACCCGAACGGACGTGGTCATGACGGTCCTGCTTCTTCTGACGATCCTCGCGGTGCTGGCCGCCGCCGGATATGTCCTCGGCCGCCGGCGTGCGCTGGCTGTCGCCGGGGGCGATCCGAAACAACTGCATTCGCTGCCCGGCTTCTACGGCTGGCATACCGCGATCCTGGCCTTCGTGCCGGGCTTTCTGGTGCTGCTTCTGTGGCTGGTGATCCAGCCCCTCGTGATCGAGCGGGGCGTGGCGGCGCACCTGCCCGAGTCGGTGCAGGCTGACCCGGCGGCGCGGCAGCTTGCGCTGGCGGATGTGCGCCGGGTGGCCTCGGGCCTTGATGTGGCGCTGTCGCAGGGCGCGCTGACCGAGGGCGCGATCGCCGCCCTCGACGCTTCGGCCACCGATCTGCGCGCGAAACTGGGCGAGGTGGGCGTGGCGCTCGGCGCCGCGGTCTCGCCCGAGGTGCTGGCGGCCGCAAAGGACTACCGCGAGGCCACCGCGCGCGCCGCCACCCTTCGCGCCGTCGTGATCATCGCGCTGGCGCTTGGCGGGCTGGCCTGGGCGCTGAAACGGATCGCGCCGGATTTCTGGGCCCGCAACCGGGTGGAGAAGGTGGTGCTCTGGCTGCTGATGCTGGCCTCGCTGATCGCCATCCTGACCACCATCGGCATCATCTGGTCGATGCTGTCCGAGAGCATCAACTTCTTCCGCCAGTATCCGATCGGGGATTTCTTCTTCGGCCTGACCTGGAGCCCCAAATTCGGCGGCGGATCCGAGCTTGGCTTCATCCCGCTGTTCTGGGGCACGATCTATATCACGGTGATCGCGCTCCTGGTCGCGGTGCCGCTTGGCCTGTTCGCGGCGATCTACCTGGCGGAATACGCCTCGAAACGCACCCGGTCCTGGATCAAGCCGATGATCGAGGTGATCGCCGGCATTCCCACCGTGGTTTACGGGTTGTTCGCGCTGATCACCGTGGGGCCGTTCCTGCGCGATGTCTTCGCCCAGCCCTTCGGCCTCGGCTCGTCGGGGTCTTCGGTGATGACGGCGGGGGTGGTGATCGGCATCCTGAACATCCCCTTCATCTCGTCCTTGTCGGACGACATCATCAACGCGGTGCCGCAGTCCTTGCGCGACGGATCGTTCGGGATCGGCGCGACCAGATCGGAAACCATCCGCCAGGTGGTGCTGCCCGCGGCGCTGCCGGGGATCGCAGGCGCGATCCTGATGGGCGCCAGCCGCGCCATCGGCGAGACGATGATCGTGGTGATGGGCGCGGGCGCGGCGGCGAAGCTGAGCCTGAACCCGTTCGAGGCGATGACCACGATGACGGTGAAGATCGTCGGCCAGCTGACCGGCGACACCGATTTCCACAGCCCCGAGACGCTGGTGGCCTTCGCGCTTGGCATGACCTTGTTCGTCATCACGCTGTGCCTGAACGTGCTGGCGGTCTGGATCGTGCGCAAATACCGGGAGCAATACGAATGAGCGATACCACCGCAACCCTCCCGGGCGAGCCGAAGCGCGGCTCGATCCTGGTCGCCAGCGACCGGATGAGGCGCCGCAACCGCATCGAGGGCATCTTCCGCTGGCTCGGCCTTACCGCGATCGTCGCAAGCCTCTCGGTGCTGGCGCTGATGCTGTTCACCATCTTCCGCGACGGCAGCTCCGCCTTCTTCCAGGCCAAGCTGAGCTTTCCGGTCACGCTGGAGGCGCAGGTGCTGGACCCGGCCGGGAACCGCAGCCGCGACGAGATGGTGAAACAGACCACCGTCACTTACGGCAAGGTTCTGGAAGGCGCCTTCCTCGCCGCGCTGGCAGAGAAGGGCATCCAGACCGCGGATATCCCCGAAAAGGATATCAGGACGATGCTGTCCAAGGCGGGGCCGGGCGAATTGCGCGCGCGCGTGCTGGCAGAGCCGGGCCTTCTGGGCCAGACCATCGAAGTGACGGTGCTGGCGGGCGGGCGGATCGACGGCTATCTGAAGGGCCGCGTCACCATGCAATCGGCCGAGCGCGACGGCAATGTCACCACCGAACAGCTTGTCCTTGCCGACCGGCTGAAGGATGCGGGCATGCTGGGGCTGTCCTGGAACTGGAACTTCCTGACCAATCCCGACGCCTCGGACCAGCGGCCCGAAGCCGCGGGGCTTGGCGTCGCGATCATCGGCTCGGCCTTCATGATGGTGCTGGTGCTGATCATGTGCGTGCCGGTCGGCGTGGCCTCTTCGATCTATCTTGAGGAATTCGCGCCGAAGAACAGATTCACCGATCTGATCGAGGTGAACATCGCCAACCTGGCCGCGGTGCCCTCGATCGTCTACGGCATCCTCGGCCTTGCGATCTTCATCAATTTCGCCGGCTTTCCGCAATCGTCCTCGCTGGTGGGCGCGCTGGTCCTCAGCCTGCAAACCCTGCCCACGGTGATCATCGCCACCCGCGCCTCGATCCGCGCGGTGCCGCCCTCGATCCGCGACGCGGCGCTCGGGGTGGGGGCGTCGAGAATGCAGACCGTGTTCCACCACGTTCTGCCGCTGGCGATGCCCGGCATCCTGACCGGCACCATCCTCGGCCTCGCCTCGGCGCTTGGCGAGACGGCGCCCCTGCTGCTGATCGGCATGGTGGCCTTCGTGTCCAACCATCCGTCGGGCCCGCTCGACGGCGGCATCCTCGATCCCGCGACCGCGCTGCCGGTGCAGGTCTATTCCTGGGCCACGCGCTCGGACCCGGCCTTCATCGAACGCTCGAACGGGGCGATCATCGTGCTGCTGGTCTTTCTTCTTGCCATGAACGTCACCGCGATCCTGCTGCGCCGCAAATTTGAACGCCGCTGGTAACGCGCCCGGGAAAAATGAGTATATCATCATGAACGACATGCGAACTGTGGAGCGCGCCGTGGACAATACCGAGGCGAGGATCACCGCGCGGGACGTGCAGGTGTGGTATGGCGAGGCCCAGGCCATCCGCGATGTGAACATCGACATTCCCGACAAGGCGGTGACGGCGTTCATCGGCCCCTCGGGCTGCGGGAAATCGACTTTCCTGCGCACGCTGAACCGGATGAACGACACCATCCCGATTTGCCGCGTCCTCGGCACCATCGAGCTTGAGGGTGAGAACATCTACGACAAGCGCGTCGATCCGGTGCAGTTGCGCGCCAAGGTCGGCATGGTGTTCCAGAAACCCAATCCCTTCCCGAAGTCGATCTACGACAACGTGGCTTACGGGCCGCGCATTCACGGGCTGACCCGCAACCGGGCCGAACTCGACGAGGTGGTGGAGCAGAGCCTGCGCAAGGCGGCGCTGTGGAACGAGGTGAAGGACCGCCTGCATGCGCCCGGCACCGGGTTGTCGGGCGGCCAGCAGCAGCGCCTGTGCATCGCGCGCGCGGTGGCGACCAGCCCCGAGGTTCTGTTGATGGACGAGCCCTGTTCGGCGCTCGACCCGATCGCCACCGCCCAGGTCGAGGAACTGATCGACGAATTGCGCTCGAATTTCAGCGTGGTGATCGTGACCCATTCGATGCAGCAGGCCGCCCGCGTCAGCCAGAAGACCGCCTTCTTCCATCTGGGCAACCTGGTGGAGCAGGGCGACACCTCGCAGATCTTCACCAATCCGAAGGATCCGCGCACCGAAGCCTATATCACCGGCCGCATCGGCTGAGCGCGCAGGAGAGCACAGATGAACGACCGTCATATCGTAAGCGCCTTCGACAAGGATCTCGAAAGCGTCCAGGCCCAGGTCATGAAGATGGGCGGGCTGGTGGAAAAGGCCCTGCTCGATGCCTCCGAGGCGCTGGATCTGCGCGACGAGGCCCTGGCCGAAAAGGTGCGCGCGGGCGACAAGGCGATCGACGCGCTGGAAGAGATGATCCAGACCGAATGCGCCCGCATCATCGCGCAGCGCGCGCCCGCCGCGCGCGATCTGCGCACCGTGCTGACGGTGATGCGTCTGGCGTCCGCGCTGGAACGGGCGGGGGATTATGCCAAGAACCTGGCCAAGCGCAGTCTCGTGCTGATGCAGACGCCGCCGGTCGGCACCGCCACGGGCACGGTGCGGCGGATGGCGAAGCTGGTGGTGCAGCAGATGTCGGATGCGCTGGACGCCTATATCGCCCGCGATGCGGTGAAGGCGCGCGAGGTGCGGCTGCGCGACCAGGAGATCGACCAGATGTATGGCGGGCTGTTCCGCCAGCTTCTGACCTATATGCTGGAGGATCCGCGCACCATCACCGCCAGCATGCATCTGCATTTCATCGCCAAGAACATCGAGCGGGTCGGCGATCACGCCACCGGCATCGCCGAGCAGGTGATCTATCTGGTCGAGGGGGAACTGCCCTCGGACGACCGGCCCAAACACGATGCGGTCGCAGCGGCCGACTGACGGACAGGAGCGGAATATATGGCGCAGGATGGCAGGCCGGTTGTGCTTCTGGTCGAGGACGAGCCCGCGCAGCGGGAGGTCCTGGCCTATAATCTCGATGCCGAAGGCTTCCGGGTGGTTACCGCCGACAATGGCGAGGATGCGATGCTTCTCGTCGAGGAAGAGGTGCCCGACATCATCATTCTCGACTGGATGATGCCGAAACTCTCGGGGATCGAAGTCTGCCGGCGGCTGAAGATGCGGCCCGAGACACGGGGGATTCCGATCATCATGCTCTCGGCCCGGGCCGAAGAGGTGGACCGGATCCGCGGGCTGGAGACCGGGGCGGATGATTACGTGATCAAGCCCTATTCGGTGCTGGAACTGATGGCGCGGGCGCGGGCGCAATTGCGCCGGGTCCGGCCCTCGGTCGCGGGGGTGGTGCTGGAATACGACGATATCCGGCTCGATCCCGAGACCCATCGGGTCTACCGCTCGGACAAGGTGCTGAAACTGGGCCCGACCGAGTTCCGGCTGCTGACCACGATGATGGAAAAGCCCGGAAGGGTCTGGTCGCGCGAGCAGTTGCTGGACCGGGTCTGGGGCCGCGACATCTATGTCGACACCCGCACGGTGGACGTTCATGTCGGGCGGCTGAGAAAGTCGCTGATGCAGTTCGGCGGCGAAGATCCGGTGCGCACGGTGAGGGGCGCGGGCTACGCGCTCGGCTGAGCCGGTCGTCTGCCGCCGGGCGGCGGATGCCTCCGGCGGGGGTATTTGGGTCAGGATGAAAGGGCTTGCGGCGGGTCTTGTTCGGGGCCGGGGCTGCGGCGGACGCCCGTTGCCGGGCGGCGGATGTATTTCGGCCAGGGTGAAAGCTGCTTTGTTTTGGGCGGGGAGAGGGGCCGGAGCGGCCCTTCTTTTGTTTCAGCCGCGCGGGTTCAGCAGTTTGCCGAGGATGCCGCCGGCGCGGACGGTGCCGATCCTTGCGCCGCCTTCGACCACGGCGAGGGTTTCGGTGCCCGAGGCGATCGCCTCCATCACCGCGCGGACCGGGGTTTCCGGGCCGATCTCGCGCCCGGCGGGCAGGGGGGCGGCGCCGGTCTCCATCACGTCGCGCGCGGTCAGCACGCCGAGCGGGTTCATATGCGCCACGAAATCGGCGACGTATTCCGAGACCGGATTGGCGATGATCTCGCGCGCGGTGCCGCATTGCACGATCCGCCCGCCCTCCATCAGCGCGATGCGGTTGCCGATCTTGAACGCCTCGTCGAGATCGTGGCTGACGAAGACGATGGTGCGTTTGAGCTTGGCCTGAAGGTCGAGCAGCTCGTCCTGGAGCCGGGCCCGGATCAGCGGGTCGAGCGCCGAGAACGGCTCGTCCATCAGAAGGATCGGCGCTTCGGTGACGAAGGCGCGGGCGAGGCCGACGCGCTGCTGCATCCCGCCCGACAGCTCGCCCACCTTGCGGCCGGCCCACTGGCTGAGGTTCACCAGTTCAAGCTGGCGGTCGACGCGCGCGCGCCGCTCGGCTTCCGCTATGCCCGCGAGTTCGAGGCCGAGGCCCACGTTGTCCCTGACCGTGCGCCAGGGCAGCAGGCCGAACTGCTGGAACACCATGGCGATGCGGGTGGCGCGCAGGCGGCGCAGCGTCACCGGATCGGCATGGGTGACCGAGACCATGCCGTTGCCGTCATGGACCCGCACCTCGCCCCTGACCACCGGATTGAGCGCGTTCACACCCCGCAGCAGCGTGGACTTGCCCGAGCCCGACAGGCCCATCAGCACGAGGATCTCGCCCTCGGCCACCGTCAGGCTGCAATCGTGGACGCCGAGCACCTGGCCGGTCCGGGTCTGGATCTCGGCGCGCGACAGGCCCTGATCCATCAGCGGCAGCGCGCGTCCGGGGTGATCGCCGAAGACGATGGACACTTTGTCGAATTCGACGGCGTTCTTCACGGTCATTTCTGCCTCACCCGCAGCATCCGGTCGAGGACGACCGCCACCACCACAATGATGAACCCCGATTCGAACCCGAGCGCGGTATTGCCCTGTTGCAGCGCGCGCACCACCGGGATCCCCAGCCCGTTCGCGCCGACCATCGCGGCGATCACCACCATCGACAGGGACAGCATGATGGTCTGGTTCAGCCCGACCATGATCTGCGGCAGCGCCCAGGGCAGTTCCACCTTAAGCAGCTTCTGCCGCGGTGTGGCGCCGAACGCGGTCGCGGCCTCGGTCAGCGCGGTCGGGGTCGAGGAGACGCCGAGATACGTCAGCCGGATCGGCGCGGGCAGCACGAAGACCACCGTCGCCAGCAGCCCCGGCACCATGCCCAGCCCGAAGAACACCACCGCCGGGATCAGATAGACGAAGGTCGGCAGCGTCTGCATCAGATCGAGCACCGGCGACAAAGCGGCGTAAAGCCGGGGCCGGTGGGCGGCGGCGATGCCGACCGGCACTCCGATCGCCATGCAGAAGATGCAGGCATAAAGCAGCAGGACAAGGCTTTCGGTCGTGGCCTTCCAGTAGTTCTGGTTCAGGATGAACAGGAAGCCGACCAGCACGAGGAGGCAGATCTTCCACGACCGCTGAAACCACCAGGACAAAGCCACCAGGATCGCCACCACCACCAGCGGATGCGGATATTGCAGCAGATCGAGCGTGGCACTGATCAGCCAGCTCAGCCCGTCGCTGATCGCGTCGAACAGCCCGCCCAGATGCGTCTTGAGCCAGTCCACCACGGATTTCGCCGTGGGGCCGACCGGAATTTTTGGAATGTCGAAATCCATGCCCGCCTGTCACCCGCAAAAGGAGGCGGGGGCGCGGCGGCCCCCGCCCGATGAGGTCAGTTCAGCGCGGCTTCGACCGCGGCCACGGCATCGCCGCCATCCTTCGCGGTCACGCCGTCGAGCCAGGGCTTCCATGCGTCGGGATTGGCGGTGAGCCAGGCCTTCGCCGCATCGGCGGGATCGGCGCTGTCATTGAGGATCGCGCCCATGATCTCGTTTTCCATCGCCAGCGAGAATTGCAGGTTTTCGAGGAACTTGCCGGTGTTCGGGCATTCGGCGACATAGCCCTTGCGGGTGTTGGTGTTGACGATGGCACCGCCGAAATCGGGGCCGAACACATCGTCGCCGCCCGAGAGATAGGTGATCGCGAAATTGGCGTTCATCGGATGCGGCTCCCAGGCGAGGAAGACGATCGGCTTGTCGCCCGAGGTGTTGCGGTCGACCTGCGCCAGCATCCCCTGTTCCGAGCTTTCGACGATATCGAAGCCGCCAAGGCCGAACTGATCGCCCTCAATCATCTCGATGATCAGGCGGTTGCCGTCGTTGCCGGCCTCAATCCCGTAGATCTTGCCGTCCAGCGCCGCGGCCTGGTCCCTGATATTGGCGAAATCGCTGATCCCGAGCGCGGCGCCCGGTGCATTGGTCGCCAGCGTGTATTTCGCGCCTTCCAGATTGGTGCGCACGGTGTCGACGGTGCCGGCCTCGCGGTAGGGGGCGATGTCGCCCTCCATCGTCGGCATCCAGTTGCCGAGGAAGATGTCCACATCGCCGTTGGCCAGACCCGCATAGGTCACCGGAACCGAGAGCACCTTGATCTCGGTCTCGTAGCCGAGCGCGCTCAGCACCAGGGTGGTGGCGGCGGTGGTGGCGGTGATGTCGGTCCAGCCGACATCGGAAAACACGATCTTGTCGCAGCCCGCGGCGAAGGCGCCGCCGGCCATGCCGATGCTCAGGGTGGTGGCGAGAAGGATGGAACGAAGTTTCATTTCAGCTCCCGGTGTCAGTTATCAGGTTATTGTTGATTGACGAGTCAATAAACTTCATGCTCTTCCCGTAATGCAAGAGTTTTGTTGGGTCCGGGATATGCCGAAGCTTGGAATGGAGCCTATCCGAAAGGATGCGCTGATCAAAGCCACCATCGTCGAGATCGGCCGCTCGGGCTCGCTCGACGTGACGGTCAGCCAGATCGCGAAACGCGCGGGCATGTCGCCTGCGCTGGCGCATCATTACTTTGGTTCCAAAGAGGAAATGTTTCTTGCCGCCATGCGCCATGTTCTCACGCTTTACGGGGCCGAGGTGCGCGGCGCGCTTGCCGTGGCCGAAGGCCCCGAGGCGCGGGTGAGGGCGATTCTGCGCGCCTCGTTCAGCGCAGGGAATTTCCGCCGCGAGGTGGTCGGGGCCTGGCTGAACTTCTGGGTGCTGGCGCAGACCTCGGACGGCGCGCGGCGGCTGCTGGCGATCTACCAGGGGCGGCTGCGGTCGAATCTGCTGACCGCGCTGCGCCCGATGGTGGGTGGGCGCGCGCGGGAACTGGCCGAGGCGCTCGGGGCGATGATCGACGGGCTTTATCTGCGCGAGGTGCTGAAATCCGGCACGCCCGACGGGCGGGCGGCGGTGACCATGGCGCTGTCATATCTGGATGCGGAACTGATGAAGGCGGGACGGGAATGAAGGCGCAACCGAAGGCCAGCCATTTCATCGGCGGCGAATATGTCGAGGACACGGCGGGGGCGGTGATCGAGGTGCTCTACCCGGCGACCGGCGAGGTGATCGCCCGGCTGCACGAGGCGACGCCCGCGCTGATCGAACGCGCGCTGGCCGCGGGCGCGCAGGCGCAGAAGGCCTGGGGCGCGCTGCGCCCGGTCGAACGCGCCCGGGTGCTGTCACGCGCCGCCGCGATCATCCGCGAGCAGGGCGAGGAACTGGCGCGGCTGGAGACGCTCGACACCGGCAAGCCGATCCAGGAGACCCGGGTGGCCGACTGGCCGAGCGGCGCCGATGCGCTGGAATATTTCGCGGGCCTGGCGCCGACCGTCACCGGCGAGACGATCCCCCTGGGCGGCGATATGGTCTACACATTGCGCGAGCCGCTCGGCCTTTGCGTCGGCATCGGGGCCTGGAACTATCCCAGCCAGATCGCCTGCTGGAAATCCGCGCCTGCGCTGGCCATGGGCAATGCGATGGTGTTCAAACCGTCCGAGACCACGCCGCTTGGCGCGTTGAGGCTGGCAGAGATCTTCATCGAGGCGGGCCTGCCGCCGGGCCTGTTCAACGTGGTGCAGGGCAGGGGAGCGGTGGGCGCCGCGCTGATTTCCGACCCTCGGGTGGCCAAGGTCTCGCTGACCGGCTCGGTTCCGACCGGGCAGAAGGTCTATGCCAAAGCGGCCGAGGGGCTGCGCCACGTCACCATGGAGCTTGGCGGCAAGTCGCCGCTGATCATCTTCGACGACGCCAGCCTTGAGGATGCGGTCGGCGCGGCGATGCTGGCGAATTTCTACTCGGCGGGCCAGGTCTGCTCGAACGGTACCCGCGTTTTCGTGCAGAAGGGCATCCGTGAGCGCTTCCTCGCGCGGCTCTCCGAACGCGCGCAGGCGATCCGCCTTGGCGATCCGATGGACGAGGCCACCCAGATGGGCCCCCTCGTCTCGGCGGCGCAGCTTGAGAAGGTCATGGGCTATGTGACCCGCGCGACGGCGGAAGGCGCGCTTCTGGTCACCGGCGGCGGGCGCGGCCCGGCGAACGGTGGCTGGTTCGTGGAACCCACGGTCTTCGCGGATGTCACCGACGGGATGGAACTCGCCCGCGAAGAGGTGTTCGGCCCGGTGATGGCGGTTCTGGATTTCGACAGCGAGGACGAGGTGATCGCCCGCGCCAACGCCACGGATTTCGGCCTCGCCGCCGGGGTGTTCACCCGCGACATCGCCCGCGCCCATCGGGTGATCGGCCAGCTTGAGGCCGGCACCTGCTGGATCAACGCCTATAACCTGACGCCGGTCGAGGCGCCCTTCGGCGGCGTCAAACTCTCGGGCGTCGGGCGCGAGAACGGCCATGCGGCCATCGGGCATTATTCGCAGATCAAAAGCGTCTATCTGGGCCTGAACCCGGTGGACGCACCTTACTGAGCGGCCGGAGCGCCCGGCAAAAACATCGCGGACAGGGGCGAACGCCCGGAGCCGGAACCCGTTTTCCGGCTGCGGCAGAAGTTTGCCCGAGGGACAGGGGAAGCGCGGCATGGATGCGGAATATGTGATCGTAGGCGCGGGGTCGGCGGGCTGCGCCATGGCTTACCGACTGGCCGAGGCCGGGAAAAAGGTGACGGTGATCGAACACGGCGGCTCGGATTTCGGGCCGTTCATCCAGATGCCGGGCGCTTTGTCCTATCCGATGAACATGGGGATCTACGACTGGGGTTTTCAGTCCGAACCCGAGCCGCATCTGGGCGGCCGCCGCCTCGCGACGCCGCGCGGCAAGGTGATCGGCGGCTCGTCCTCGATCAACGGCATGGTCTATGTGCGGGGCCATGCGAAGGATTTCGACACCTGGGCCGATATGGGCGCCACCGGCTGGTCTTACGCCGATGTGCTGCCCTATTTCAAACGGATGGAGCAGTCGCATGGCGGCTCGGGGCCTGACTGGCGCGGCACCTCGGGGCCGCTCCACATCACCCGCGGCCCGCGCAGCAATCCATTGTTCGATGCCTTCATCCGCTCGGGCGAGGCGGCGGGCTATCCCGTCACCCAGGATTACAACGGCCGGCAGCAGGAGGGCTTCGGCCCGATGGAGGCCACGATCTGGAAGGGCCGCCGCTGGTCCGCCGCCAATGCCTATCTGAAACCGGCGATCAAAACCGGCAATGTCCGCGTGACGCGTGGCTTCGCCCGCCGGGTGGTGATCGAGAATGGCCGCGCCACCGGGGTCGAGATCGACACCAAGGCCGGGCGCCAGGTGATCCGCGCCGGGCGCGAGGTGATCCTTGCGGCCTCCTCGATCAATTCGCCGAAACTGCTGATGCTGTCGGGGATCGGCCCGGCGGCGCATCTGCGCGAACACGGGATCGAGGTCGTCGCCGACCGCCCCGGCGTCGGCGCCAATCTCCAGGACCATATGGAGATCTACATGCAGTTCCAGGCCGCGCAGCCGGTCACTTTGTATAAATACTGGAATGTCTTCGGCAAGGCCTGGGTCGGCGCCAACTGGCTGTTTCTGGGCCGCGGCCCCGGCACCTCGAACCAGTTCGAGGCCTGCGCCTTCATCCGCTCGCGCGCCGGGATCGAATACCCCGACATCCAGTATCACTTCCTGCCGATCGCCGTGCGCTACGACGGCAAGGCGGCGGCGGGCGGCCATGGCTTCCAGGTCCATGTCGGGCCGATGCGCTCGAAATCGCGCGGCAGCGTGACTTTGCGCTCTGCCCGGCCCGAGGACGCCCCGGTGATCCGCTTCAACTACATGTCGGACCCCGGGGACTGGGAGGATTTCCGCGCCTGCGTGCGGCTGACGCGCGAGATCTTTGCCCAGGGCCCGATGGCGCCTTTCGTGAAAGCCGAGATCCAGCCGGGCCCCGGGGTGCAGACGGATGACGAGATCGACGCCTTCATCCGCGACCATGCGGAAAGCGCCTATCACCCCTGCGGCACCGCCCGGATGGGGCGGCGCGACGATCCGATGGCGGTGGTCGACCCCGAATGCCGGGTGATCGGGGTCGAAGGGCTGCGGCTCGCCGACAGTTCGATCTTCCCCCAGGTGACGAACGGCAACCTCAACGGCCCCTCGATCATGACCGGCGAGAAGGCCGCCGACCATATCCTCGGCCGCGCGCCGCTGGCGGCGTCGAACCAGGAGCCCTGGATCAACCCGGCCTGGGCCACCAGTCAGCGCTGATTTGATCAGGGTCAAAGTGATGTCGCGGATCGCGCTTTAGCCTGAGGGCAACCAAGGAAGGAGACGATTCATGTCGAACACACCGCATACGCTGCAAGAGGAATTCCCGGGCGAGGCCGCCCGCATCACCGAGCTGAAGACCTCGAACGCGCGCTTTGCGAAACTGCTGGAGGAATATGACGAGGTGAACGACAAGGTTCACCGCGCCGAGAGCCGGATCGACGCGGTATCGGAAGAGCACGAGGACGGCCTGCGCCGCAACCGCTCGCGGATCAAGGATCAGATCTGGGCGATGATCCGGGGCTGAAGGGCCCGCTGCGAACAGGGAGGGCCGGTTTTCCGCCCGCCCCTGCGCTAAATGTTGACCCCACCCGCAAACCTTGCGGGTGGGGTATTATGTTCGGGCTGGCCAGGTGTTGTTGCAGAAGTCTTTTTAGGCAGGCTTTTCGCTGCGGATCTGTGCTGTCAGGCCGATGTCATGAGCAAGCCTGCTGCCGCAGGACGACCCGGCAGCCCGCAACGACGCCCTGAAGCAGCGCCGCTCTCTGCTGATCTGGCCGGACAACCGGGGCCGCTCACAATGGACGCCCGCCGCTATGCAGCGCGGAGGAAGATCGGAAAGAACTCCGGGGGAGCGTTTTCCTGACGATGGCCATCCGGTTCTGTGATGCTGCCCGGCCTGCCACTGAGGCAAACGGCCGGGGGTGCAGGCGACGCTATCGCCCGGCCAAAATCGCGCTGCTGCAAGCCTTTCTGTCAAACCGTGCAAAATTCCGTGTCACGCTACAGCTACAACAGCGGATGCGCGCAGGATATTGCTGTTGGTGCCGAGAAGCCGCTTGACATGAAAAAGTAAATCAGTCAGGAATTTTTGACGCAGCCAGACCCGCTCCGCCGTGAGCCGGGCCAGCCAGACCTTCACACGCGATGGAGAAGACCATGCCCCGATCCGACACGGGTGAGCGGTTTCCTTTGGCCGAACTGCTGCATCGGGCGGCTGCCGGAACGGCGCCTGCGGCGGCGCTTGAAGCATTGATCGAACGTATGGGAGCCGCGAAATGAATGCACATCCTGAATCCATCCTGACCCCCTGGCTCCAGGGCGACGCCACGCCGGTGCATGAGGCCCGCGTGCTGACCGAGGGCGGCTCGCTCGCCAAGATCGTGCTCGACGGTCAGGTCTATACCCTGCGCATCACCCGTCAGGGCAAGCTGATCCTGACCAAGTAAGAACCGGCGGCGGGGCAGGGTCCCGCCGCTGTCATCGGGCTTTTGCCGGACGGCGTTCCCTCGCGTCGGCCGGCAAAAGCCCTGCGGGCGTCAGGGGGTGAGGGAATGCGCCCCGGACGCCCGCCGGTTACCCGGGATCAGCCGCCGGTGTGGCTCATGTGGCGGCTCATCTGGCCGCGGACCCTTTGGCGGGTATAGTCGAAATCGTGACCCTTCGGCTTGCGCGCGATCGCCGCGCGGATCGCCTGTTCCAGCGGGCGCGGATCGTCCGGGTGGGCGCGCAGCGGCGCGCGCAGATCGGCCATATCCTCCTGGCCGAGGCACATATACAGCTCGCCCGTGCAGGTCAGCCGCACCCGGTTGCAGCTTTCGCAGAAATTATGCGTGAGCGGCGTGATGAAGCCGATCTTCTGCCCGGTCTCCATGATCCGCACGTAGCGCGCCGGGCCGCCGCTGCGCTCGGCCAGATCGGTCAGGGTGAAACGCCCGGACAGTCGGTCGCGCAGATCGCGCAGGCTCCAGTACTGGTCGAGCCGGTCCTCGCCGCCCAGATCGCCCATCGGCATGACCTCGATGAAGGTCAGGTCGTGATCCTCGCGCGCGCACCAGTCAAGCAGCGGGAACAGCTCCTCCTCGTTCACGCCCTTCAGCGCCACGGTGTTGATCTTGACCCGGATCCCCGCCGCCTTTGCCGCCGCGATGCCGTCGAGCACCTGGGCGAGCCGCCCCCAGCGGGTGATCGCGGCGAATTTCTCGGGTATGAGCGTGTCGAGCGAGACATTGATCCGCCGCACCCCCAGATCCGCCAAAGGCTGCGCGTAACGGGCAAGCTGGCTGCCGTTGGTGGTCAGCGTCAGCTCGTGCAGGGCGCCGCTTTGCAGATGCCGGGCCATCGATTCGAAGAAGGTCATGATGCCGCGCCGCACCAGCGGCTCGCCCCCGGTGACGCGCAGTTTCTGCACCCCGAGACCCACAAAGGCCGAGCAGAGCCGGTCCAGTTCCTCCAGCGTCAGCAGGTCGGCCTTGGGCAAAAAGGTCATATGTTCCGCCATGCAATAGGTGCAGCGGAAATCGCAGCGGTCGGTGACCGACACCCGCAGATAGCGGATGGCGCGGGCGAACGGGTCGATGAGCGGGGCAAGGTCCTCCATTCCCCCAAGGTAAGATCAGCGAAGCCCCGCCACAAGGCGCAATCCGGAGCATTGCGGCAGTTGCGGCGGCAGGGGCGAGGCCCTATCGTCGGGCCCATGATGATGCGCGCCCTTTTCCTCGTTTCGCTTTCGCTGGCCCTCGCGGGTTGTTCGGTCTTCGAGAAGGACGCGGCGCCCGCGAATCCTCAGATGGCGACCGAATTCGCGCCCGCGGTCTCGACCACGGCGCTTGGCGCGGCGGGTCATGCGCCGGCGGCGCTGGACAAGACCTCGGATGCGGAAAAGGCGGCGGCGCTTTCCGCCCCGGTGGCCAGCGGCGAGCGCGCGCTCGGCAAGGCGGTGGTGGCGCTCGGGCCGCCGGCCGAGGCCGGGATCTGGGTCCAGAGCGTGCTGATTTCCGCGCCGGGCCAGGGCCGGGTGGTGGCGCCGAACGGCCAGGCGCTGGCGGTGGAACTGCGCCCCGGCAGCGGCGGCGCGCTGATGTCGCTCTCGGCCTATCAGGCGCTCGGCCTGCCGCTGACCGACCTGCCCGAGATGACGATCTACGGCCCCTGACGGATTGGGGCGGCCTGATCGGGGAAGGGGCTCTTTCCCGCCCGTCGGCACTGGCCCGGGCCAGGCCGATCCGTGGGGCATTTTTTGAACGGCTGTGGAAAAGCCTCGCTGTGCTTTGCCCTCACGATCTGTCCGCCGGTGAGCCGCAGGCCGGCCCGCGGCTGCGGGAAAACGCAGAAGCCGGTCCTCGGGCAGCCCCGCGGCAGCAAACTCGCGCAATCCGATACGCCACGAAAACCGCCAGCGCCATGGACGCCCGGGGGCAGATGCCGGTCGCGCCCCATTGGATCACATCGGGAGCGAACCGGGCCGCCGCCGGGACAGACTAAGGCGGCGAGCCCCTCTCGCGCCGGTATCGGGGGCGCCAGCCATGAAAATCAGGCGAAAATCTCGATCATGATCCGGTTCGCGATCTGCTCTGGGTCGGTCGAGGCATGCGAGGCCGGTCAGTTCCAGACACTCGCCCCTTCTGGTCGGTGAACGGTTGTCTCCGGGGGATGTGTTGATGCGGCCAGCCGGAAATGGAAATCCTTCAGCCGCCGGAGCGGGGCGGAGTGTTCGGGACGCTGACCCGTGACCGGGACAATGACCTGATGAATGACGCCCGATTGTCCGGGCATCGCTGCCAGGAGCGGAGTGATCCGGCGACTGCGGGGCGGATCGCCGCCGGTATCGCGCTTACCTTTCCTGCCTCGCGCTTCCTGGGAAGACGCATGATACGGAAGGCGCGGCGCAGGCCTTGCAAGGCGGGCGGCGCCTGCCGGTCCTGAAACAGGAAGGCGGAATCATCCGGCCATCCGTCATCGTCGCCCTTGCCGCGTTTTCCGGGGACGCGGCGGGCCGGAAGGGAACCACCACGGCGGGCTGACCCCTGTGACCCTGCGGGCGGACGAGGGCTTGCCATAAACCACCCGGTGCCCCGCCGGGCAGATCCTGCGCAAAGCGGTCGTTCTGGTCCCCCGAGCCGGAGGGTGAGGGGGGCGAGGCTATCGGAGTGCGGGCCGCGCCCCGGCGAAGACATTGCACCTGTGGAAGCGATCATCCCGCCGGCAGGACGCAGGCCCTCGGGCTGAGGGGGGGGCCGAAGGGCGGGATCAGCGCAGTCTGCTGAACAGGGCGCTCAGGCGGGCGGCCTCTTCGCTCAGGCCATAGGGCGGGTTGACCACGAACATCCCCGAGCCCACCATCCGGTGCCCCTCGCGCGCGGGGGGGAAGCGGACCTCGTGGCGCAGCGCGCCTTCGTGCTGGCGCATGAGCGCGGTCAGCATCGGGGCATGGGGCGCGTCGCGCAGAATCGGATACCAGAGCATCAGAACACCCACGTTCCATTTGCGCGCGATCTGGGCGAAGAGCTTCGGGATGCGGTCGTAATCCTCTTTCACCTCGTAAGGCGGGTCGACCAGCATCAGCCCGCGCCGCGGCGTGGGCGGCGTCAGCGCCAGCGCCATGGCGAATCCGTCCTCCCTACGGATATGCGCCCCCCAGGAACCAAGCGCCTCCTGGAGAGCGGCATGTTCCTGCGGATGCAGTTCCGCCAGATGCAGCCGGTCGCCCTCGCGCAGCCCGAGCGCCGCGATCAGGGGCGAGCCGGGATAGGCGTCGGCGCCATACATGCCGCGGGCCTCGTCGAGCCGCTCGCGGTAGGGATGGCCGGGCGGAAAGGCCGCCTCCAGCCGGGCGATGCCCTGCGCCGCCTCGCCGGTCTTCGCGGCTTCGGCGGAACCGAGCCAGTAGAGCCCGCGCCCGGCATGGGTCTCGATATAGCTGACGGGCTTGTCTTTGCGGGTCATGTAATCCAGCACGAAGGCCAGAAGCGCGTGCTTCTGCACATCGGCGAGATTCCCGGCATGAAAGGCGTGCTGATAGGAAAGCATGAAAGCGGCTTAGCCCCGGCGGGGCCACGCCGCAAGGGTCATGGTGGCAGGATCCGGCGGAAGGTCGTGTGCGGAGCGGCGGCAGAGCAACCGCCGCCCGCAAGCGTCTCGGAGATGGACGGGAGGGGGCTTGCGGCCCCGCCCCGCAGCCGCGTCTGTCCCGCTGGGGAGGGCGGTGAAGTTCCGGCGTTCCCCGGCATGATCCGGACGGGCTTGCCGGGAAAGGCTTGCGCCGCCGGGCAGGGAACATCCGCGCGGCGCCGGGCTCAGGTGCAGGTATTGCCCACGCCTTTGGCGACCTGCTCCTGCCAGGTGGCGCCCAGCACCTCTCGCGCCGAAAGTGCGTTGCCCGCCTCGGCAGAGCCCCCGGCGATCATGCGCACCACCATGCCCTGATCGTAATTCTGCTGCATGTTGAAGAGGTTGCCCTGGAGACCGCTGCCGGAACTGTCCTGCTGGATGATGAATTTGTCGCCGCCCTTGCGGATCACCTCGACCGCCGCGGCCCTGAACGCCACGTCGCGCGCGCCCGACGGCCCGCAGGCGGGCGCCGCATGGGTCTGCACCTTGAACGTGTCCTTGCTCATCTGCTGGATGTCGGTATTCGCGCAGGCCGCAAGGGTGAGCGCAACGAGAACGAGGGAAAGCCGGGCGATCATGATCTTCCTGCAAAGTTGTGGCCGGTCTGCCAGCCGCGGAAGGATCCCGCCGTCCCGGCCTTGCAGGCAGAGAATCACATAATTGCTTATCGCTGGTTAACCGGGCCGCATTCGATGGTTGCAGGGGCCAGGCCCCGAACGATGCCGGGTCTTGCCGCCACCGGAGAAATTTCTCCGGCCTGCCGAGAGGAAAGCTGAACAGAGGGGGGGAAGGTGCAGGATTCTGTTGCCAGGCTCCTGCGGGCCCCGCCTTACGCGGCTAAGCGCAAGGACTTAGGTTTGGTATTGAGAGCTGCTTACGCAGCCATCGCCACCGGAGCACGGTTGTCGTTGGCAACTGTGATCATGCACCGATAACGGTGGTAGCTCACCGGGCGAAAGCTGGCCTCTTTGAACGTCCGTCGATCCTGTTTCGGCCCCATTTTCCCGCAACGCCGGGGAGAGTGGTGGAGCCGCCGGGTACCGCCCCCGGGTCCGAGCCGTCTATTGCAGGTGCGTTTATCGCCATAGTCCGGACTTACGCCCGGACAGGGGCAATATAGGCGCCACGGCGCTGGGGTGCAAGCGCGGGCCAGGGGCTGAATTGACGAAGCGCGAGGCGGCTGCGGTCTGCAAATAATATTCTTGCTGTGAAATCATGTGAACCCTCAGGAAATTTCTTGCCCCCTTACATACCGAGCGGTATGTAAGGGCAATGAAAGAGACACGTCGCCGCCAGCCCGAAATCCTGCGCCGCAAGCTGCTTGATGCGGCGACGGCGCTTGCCGTGCGCGAGGGGGTGCATTCGGTGACCATCGGTGGCGTGGCCCGTGCCGCGGGCGTCACCAAGGGCGGATTGTTCCACCATTTCCCCGACAAGGACGCGCTGCTGCAAGCGATGTTTCTCGGCCAGCTTGAGGAACTCGACGCCGCGATCGACGCCGAAATGGCGGCGGACGAGGGGACCCCGGGCTGTTTCACCCGGGCTTATGTCCTTGCCACGCTGCAACACAGCGCCTCGCCCGCCGCGCCGCTGTTCGCGGTGCTGCTGATGAGTCCGGCCATGCGCGCGATCTGGTCGGACTGGCTGCGCGCGCGGCTCGGGCGCCATGCCGGCACCGACGGGGGCGCGGGGCTGGAACTCGTCCGCTATGCCGCGGACGGGATCTGGCTTTCCGATCTCTGGCAGGTCGACCCCGGTCTGCGCGCCTCCCGCGCCGAGTTGCGCGACACATTGCTGCAATCCACCCGAAGGAACCCGACCTGATGCATCCGATGCTCATGACCTATGGCGCCCTGTTCTTCGCGGTTTCGCTGGAGGTGGTGGGAACCTCGCTTCTGCCGCAGACGCAGCATTTCACCCGGCCGCTGCCGACTTTGGGCACGGCACTTTGCTACGGCGGGGCGTTCTGGCTGCTGACCCATGCGATGGGGCAACTGCCGGTGGGTGTGGTCTATGCGATCTGGAGCGGCTTCGGCATCGTGCTGATCTCGGCCATCGCCTGGATCTGGCTGCGCCAGTCGCTGGATCTGCCGGCGGTGATCGGCATCGGCCTGATCCTGAGCGGGGTGCTGGTGATCAACCTGTTCTCGAAATCCGGCGCGCATTGAGCGCGAAGATGTAGCTCTGCCTCCCCCCGGAGCGCCGGATACCGGAGTTTTCTGACCTGGTTATGGCGACGGGCCGGCTGTGTCGCCGGGATAATGCAGGGCAACCGGGACGTTGTATCCGATCGCGCTGTGGGGGCGGTCTTCGTTATGCTGTCGACCCCAATCCTCCAGCTTTTCCCGGTCACCCGCCAGGCTCACGAACCAGTGCGCGTTCAGGCACTCCGGGCGGAGCTTGCTGTTGAACGCTTCGATGAAACCATTCTCCGTTGGCTTGCGGGGGCGTGAGAAGTCCAGGGTGACATCTCTGACGTAAGCTTACCGGCCGAGGTCGCGCGGGATGAACGCGCTGCCGTTGTCGACCCGGATGGTTCCATGCCGGCCGGGTTGGGTGCAGACCCGTTCCAGAGTCTGGACCACATCTTCGCCACGGCAGGTGAAGCGGGGGGCGGCCACTGGACAGAAGCGGGAAGGGGTATCAATGATGGTCAGGATGCGCAGCATGTTGCCCGGGGCCAGCCGGTCATGGACAGAATCCGTGGCCCAGACATCATTCGGCCCGACGGCCTCGGGCCGATCATCGCGCAGCTTCGCCTTGACCCGCCGCTTGGGGTGCTTGTTGCGCAACTGGAGCCCCAGCTCTTTGTAAACCCTATGGGTCTCCTGATATTCACCTGCAAGCCCTCCGGCCGCAGCAGGACGTGGATGCGCCGGTATTCCGCGCCCACCGGCTGGAAGGCACCATGCAGCGCCTGTCCCTCGAACTGCTGATCTACACAGGCCTGCGCCGTAGTGACGTTGTTTGGCTCGGCGGCAGCACCTTCAGGGCAATTTCATCGTGATCAGCACGAAAAAGAGCCAGGAGCTTGTGGATCTGAATATACCGATCCAATCCGACTTCAGGGCGGTGCTGGAAGGGATCAAGCACAATCATGAAAGCCTCATCATCACCCAGCTGGGGGAGGCCCGTTCCGAGAAATCTTTCACAAACGGGATCATTGAGGCCGCGAAAGAGGCAGCGCTGTCCCCGCATCGTTCACCTCATGGTCTGCGCAAGGCAGCCTGCCGAAGACTCGCAGAGGCTGGGTGCACTGCCCTGGAAATCATGTCCATCACCGGGCACTCGAACATTAAAGAGATAGAAACCTACTGCGCCGCCGTGAACGAAAAGAGGCTGGCATAGGCCGCTATGACAAAGCTGAAAGGTGCAGCGTGGGGACAAAACGGAAACAGAAACTGGTTAACGCATCACACACGTTAGCCAGAACGCCCCATAACCAGTTGAAAAATAATAATCTGAAAAGGGGTTTGGTAGGCCCGGAGGGACTCGAACCCCCAACCAAGGCGTTATGAGCGCCCTGCTCTGACCATTGAGCTACAGGCCCCCTGGAACTCGTCAGGAGATGACGCCTGCCTAGCAGATGCTGCGCAAGGGTCAAGCGGACTGCTTGGCGGGGTGCTCCGCGGCGGCACGGTGGGGGTTTGCTGCCGGCAGAGCGGTCTGCGGCGCAAGGGGGGCTCCGTCTGCGGCAGGGCGGGGACGGAGCAGGGAAATGCTCCGGCTCTGGCGCGCCGGGCGACGTTGCGCTTTCGGGTGCTATCGTCTAAGCGGGCGTCAGGAATCCGGGCCGGGAGACAGGCGAGATGAGCACAGGCAGCACCACGGGCCAGAATGGTCTCACCTATGCCGGGGCGGGGGTCGATATCGACGCCGGCAACCGGCTGGTCGACCGCATCAAACCGGCGGCGAAATCCACGGCGCGGCCGGGGGTGATGGGCGGGCTCGGCGGTTTCGGGGCGCTGTTCGATCTGAAGGCCGCGGGCTATCAGGATCCGGTGCTGGTCGCCGCGACCGATGGCGTCGGCACCAAGCTGCGGATCGCGATCGACACCGGAAATGTCGACACGATCGGCGTGGATCTGGTGGCGATGTGCGTGAACGATCTGGTCTGCCAGGGGGCGGAGCCGCTGTTTTTCCTGGACTATTTCGCGACCGGCAAGCTCGATGTCGACCAGGCCGCGCGCATCGTCGAAGGGATCGCGAAAGGCTGCGCCGATTCCGGCTGCGCGCTGATCGGCGGCGAGACCGCCGAGATGCCCGGCATGTATCACAAGGGCGATTTCGACCTTGCCGGTTTCGCGGTCGGCGCGATGGAGCGCGGCACCGCGCTGCCCGAGGGCGTGGCCGAGGGCGATGTGCTGATCGGGCTGGGCTCGAACGGGGTGCATTCCAATGGCTACAGTTTCGTGCGCAAGGTGGTGGAGCTTTCCGGCCTGAGCTGGAGCGATGCCTGCCCTTGGGGCGAGGGCTCGCTCGGCGAGGCGCTGCTGGCGCCGACCCGGCTTTACGTCAGACAGGCGTTGGCGGCGATCCGGGCGGGCGGCGTGCACGGGCTCGCGCATATCACCGGCGGCGGTCTGACCGAGAACCCGCCGCGCGTGCTGCCTGGCGACAACCTCGCCTGCGAGATCGACCTTTCGGCCTGGCAGCTTCCGCCGGTGTTCCGCTGGCTGGCCTCGACCGCGAACATGTCCGAGCCGGAACTGCTGAAGACCTTCAACTGCGGCATCGGCATGATCCTGGTGGTCGCGCCCGGGCGCGCCGATGCGATTGCGTCGCTGCTGGCCGAAGCTGGCGAAAGCGTCAGCCGCCTCGGCCGCGTGATCGCGCGCGGGGAGGGCGACGAGGGCGTGATCTACAAGGGCCGCCTGCTGTGAAACGTGTCGCCATCCTGATTTCCGGGGGTGGCTCGAACATGGTCGCGCTGGTGCAGTCGATGACCGGCGATCATCCGGCGCGGCCGGTGCTGGTGGCCTCGAACGATCCGGCCGCCGCGGGGCTGGCGAAGGCGGAGGGCGCCGGGATCGCCGTGGCGGCGGTGGATCACCGCCCGTTCGGCGCGGACCGGGCCGCTTTCGAGGCCCGGCTTTTGCGCCATATCGAAGCGGCCTCGCCGGATATCCTCTGCCTTGCCGGCTTCATGCGGGTGCTGACGCCGGAGTTCGTTGCGCGGTTCCAGGGGCGGATGCTGAACATCCATCCCTCGCTTTTGCCGAAATATCCGGGGCTGCACACCCATCGGCGCGCGATTGAGGCGGGCGACGCCGAGGCGGGTTGCACCGTGCATGAGGTGACGCCGGTCCTGGACGACGGGCCGATCCTCGGCCAGGCGCGGGTGCCGGTGCGGCCGGGCGATACCGCTGACAGCCTTGCCGCGCGGGTGCTGGTCGAGGAGCACCGGCTTTATCCGGCGGTGCTGCGCCGCTTTGCTTTGGGCGAGCGCGGGCGGCTCGACCTCTGAGCGCCTGCGAGAGGAGCCCCGCTGGCGCGGGGCTTGCGCTCCGCGCGGGGGTATTTTCGTCAGGATGAAGAGGGCAGGGCGCGGCTGGCTTTGCATCGGGCCGCTTGCCTTGGGGGGCGCGGCGGACGCCTGCGGCGGGATATTTGCGGACAGAAAATGAGCCCCCGCGGCGCGGACCGGGGCATGGGGTGGCAGTGGTGCCTTGCGTCGGGGCCGCGCGTCAGACCGCGCGCAGGAGGCCGGCTTCGCGCCGCGTCAGGCAGCGGTGCGCGGTTTGCACCCCGGCGATTTCGGCCAGCAGCTCGGGGAAGAGTTCCTCCAGTTCCGCCCGCGCCTCGGGTGAGACCGCTTCCAGCGCCATCGGTCCGGGCAACAGGCTTTCGGCGAACATGCCCTCGGCGCAGACGATTTCGTGTCGCGCGAACGCGATATGCCAGTATTCCGCCTGCGCCCGCGGCACCTGGCGGATCCCGGCGCCGTCGGTCAGATGCACCGCTGCCGCCAGCACCTCGTCCTCGCCGAAATGCAGCTGCGCCCGCCAGCCGGTCAGCAGCACCCGGTGCTGCGGCGACAGGAACACCGGCCGCTCGTTGCCGAGGACGCCGCGCCCGATGCGCACCGGCGCCATGCGCCCGAGCCCCGAGGTGGTGCTGCGCCCGATCCAGCGGATCGGCTGCATGCCGCTCTCGCGGGTCCAGACGATGTCGCCGGTTTTCAGCTTCTCGACCGGCCTCAGCCCGTTCGGGGTCAGGATCCGCGTGCCGCGCAGGAAGCAGATCACCGGCGGCAGGAGCACGGTCGGATCGGTGGCGAGGCCCGAGAACGGCAGCCGCGCGTTCATCGGCTCGTTCTGTTCCGAGCCATAGGTGACGGTGCCGCTGCCCACGCCGCGCAGGTCGATCAGCACCGGCGCGGATGAGCCGAAGATCTGGTAGTTCTCCCCCGAGGCGCGGCCCTGATACATGTCGTCCTGGGGGTTGAGCCAGGTGAAGACCGGGGTGCCGGTGGGGTTCTCTTCGGACCAGGTATGGATCGAGACCCACATCCCGTTGCGGAAATGGGTGTCGTTCGCATTGGCCTGGGTGATCACCACGCGGTAGATGTCGTTCTCGGTGCCAAGCGCCTGGACGTTGGTCAGGGTCACGACCATCTGATTGCCGTTGCCCTGGCCGCTGGCCGAGGAATAGGTGCCGATCTGATCACCGGTCAGGTAAAGGGTAAAGGTCGCCATTTCCGTATCCAGACAAAGGACGTGCCCGAAGGCAGAGAACAGATCCTGCGACCCCCCGATCGCGGACCCGTGGCAACTGCTGCAACTTTAGGGCGCCGTCCAGTGTGCCGCAACGTCACGAAGACGCCGCCGCCGCGCAGCCCGGGCCTGAGTCTTTTTTGCCACAGGCCGCGCCGGGGCCGCTCAGCCGGTTTTGGGCCCGTCCGGGCGGGTCGCGATCCAGCTTCCCATGGCCACCAGCACCAGGCCCTGGGCCAGCAGCGCCCAGTAGGGAACCCCGAGCGCGAGGCTGATCACAAAGGCGCCGGCCATGGCGATCAGCGCGAATTTCTTGCCCCGGGGCGAGATCGCGCGATGTTCGCGCCAGTTGCGGATCGCGGGGCCGAAGCTGCGGTGGTTCAGCAGCCAGTCGTGCATCCGTTCGGACGAGCGCGCGAAACAGGCGGCGGCAAGGATCACGAAGGGCGTGGTCGGCAGGAGCGGCAGGAAGATCCCGATGATCCCGAGCACCAGCGCCAGCGCTCCGGCGGTGAACCACAGCGGTTTCATCGCCGCGCCCCGCTGCGGGCCGGAAGGGGGAAAGAGGGGCAGGTTCTGGTCATCCGACATATTTCCCGCGCGCAGGGCGCGTCTCCCCAGGGGGGTGGGGATCCGAGGGAAATACTAAGGATTTTTCGGCCAAAGAAAAGAGCGACCCGCCGCCGCGCCCCTCACGAAAGCCGGAGCGCGCGCTTTCATCTTGCCGCAAATATCCCCGCCGGAGGGCTCCGCCGCCTTTGCCGAGGCCGCCTCCGCGGCCCGGGCGCCTCGCCCCTTTCCATTTCGCGCATCCGCCATTAAAACCGGCTGATCAGGGCCGCGCGGCGGGTCATATGCCGTCGCCCGCTTCCACGCGGGATGACCCCGCAAATGCCGCGAGGAAAGATGCGCACAATCACCACGACCGAAGACCTGGCCTCGTTCTGCGCTGCCGCGAAAGCCGCCCCCTATGTCACGATCGACACCGAGTTCCTGCGCGAGCGGACCTATTGGTCGAAGCTCTGCCTGATCCAGATGGCTTTGCCCGGCAAGGACGGCGAGGCGGTGCTGGTCGATCCGATTGAGGGCGTGGATCTGTCGATGGAACCGCTTTACGATCTGTTCCGCCACGAGGCGACGGTCAAGGTGTTCCACGCCGCGCGCCAGGATCTGGAGATCTTCTTCGTCGAGGGGGGCGTGTTTCCGGTGCCGCTGTTCGACACCCAGGTCGCCGCCATGGTCTGCGGCTTCGGCGAGCAGGTCGGCTACGAGACGCTGGTGCGGAAGATCGCCCGGGCCTCGCTCGACAAGACCTCGCGCTTCACCGACTGGTCGCGCCGGCCCTTGTCCGGGGCGCAGAAGGAATATGCGCTGGCCGATGTCACCCATCTGCGGGTGATCTATGAATGGCTGGCGGCGCAGCTGGAAAAGAACGGCCGTGGCCCCTGGGTCGAGGAAGAGCTGGCGGTGCTGACCGATCCCGCCACCTATACCGTCCAGCCCGACGAGGCCTGGAAACGGATCAAGACCCGCACCTCCTCGGGGCGGTTCCTGGCGGTGGTGCGCGAACTGGCGCGGTTCCGCGAGGCTTACGCCCAGGGCCAGAACGTGCCGCGCTCGCGGGTGATGAAGGACGACGCGCTGCTGGAGCTGGCCTCGACCCGGCCCGCGACGATGGAGGAGCTGGGGCGCTCGCGGCTTCTCTTGCGCGAGGGCAGGAAGCCCGAGATCGCCGAGGGCATCCTCGCCGCGGTGAAGGCGGGCCTTGAGGCGCGGCCCGAGGATCTGCCGAAGGTCGATCATCAGCCCGATCAGCCGCAGGTGAACGGCGCGCTCGCGGATCTGCTGCGGGTGCTGCTCAAGGCGAAATCCGAGCAACTGGGCGTGGCGCCGCGGCTGATCGCCTCGGCCGCCGATCTGGACGCCATCGCCGCCGGAGGCCGTGAGGTCGAGGCGCTGAAGGGCTGGCGGCGCGAGGCCTTCGGCGACGAGGCGCTGCGGCTGTGCAAGGGCGAGATCGCGCTGACCGCGCGGGGCACCGAAGTGCGTACGATCCGCATTTGACTTCGGTCGGAACGGGGGGCCGTCTGCCCCCCGGAGCGGCCGCTGGCCGCTCTCCCCCCGAGAGTATTTGCATCAGGGTGAATGCAGGAAGGGGAAAGCAGGACCGGCCTGCTCATTTTCTGTCTGAAAGTATCCTCGGGGGGAAGCGCGCTATAGCGCGCGCGGGGGGCAGACGGCCCCCCGTTCCGGCGCCGGCAATCTGCTTTGACCTCAGGTCAGCGTCCCGCCGCACGGGCGTCGTTCGCGCCCTGGACCACGATCTGGCGCACGCCTGCGAGTTTCACCTGCGACAGATGCAGCGCCACCGTCACCTCGCGCGAGCGCGGCGTGCTGACGGCGGTCTGTTCCGGCGGCGGCTCGATGCGGAAATCGAGGACCAGAACGCCGTCCGCGGTGACCGGCTGTTCCACCAGTTCGGCCTTCCACCAGCCCTGGCTCGGCGTGCGGCCCGTCGCGCGCACGATCGCGCCCGAGCGGATCGGCTCCACCGTCAGGCTCAGGACCGACTCGACGCGCTGCCGCCCGTCCTGCGGCATCTCGGGCAGTTCGGCCTGCTGGACCGGCTCCGAGCGGCCGAACCAGTTGAACGGGTTCAGACGGCTGTCGCGCACCGCGCCGCAGGCGGCAAGGCTGAAGGCGAGGCAAAGGACGGCAACGGGGCGGATCATCCGGCATTCTCCATCTTCCGCCCTTGGCCTAACCCGAAAGCGGCGCTTTGAAAAGCCGCCTGCGTCGCGCGGCGGGGGCTTTCGCGCTCTGGACCTCGGCGTCGTGCGGCGCTACCTGAAAGGGCAAAGGAGATCCGCCATGGCCACCGCCGCCTTCGAGGACATCGCCGAGACGCTGGAATTCCTCGACGACTGGGAGGAGCGCTACCGCCATGTCATCGAACTGGGCAAGGCGATGCCGCCGCTCGACGACAGTTTCCACGTTCCGGCCTACAAGGTCGAGGGCTGTGCGAGCCAGGTCTGGCTGCGCCCGATGCTCACCAAAGAGCGGTTCGACTTCCAGGGCGACTCGGATGCCATGATCGTGCGCGGGCTGATCGCCATCCTGCATGCGCTTTATTCCGGGCTGACGCCGGCAGAGGTGCTGAAGGTCGATGCGCTGGCGGAATTTACCCGGATCGGGCTGAAGGACAACCTCTCGGCGCAGCGCTCGAACGGGCTGCGCGCCATGGTCGGGCGGATCCGCGACCTCGCGGAAGCCGCCGCCTAAAGCGCCGCGCAGGCGGTTTCCAGCCAGGCCCTGGTCGCGGGCGAGATCCGGGGGCCGAGCTTTTCCAGCACTTCGGCATGATAGGCGTTCAGCCAGGCGCGTTCCTCGGGGGCCAGGGTTTCGATGCGGATCAGCCGCCGCTCGAACGGGGCGAAGGTCAGCGTTGCGAAACAAAGCTGATCGCGCCCGTCGCCGAGCCGGGGCGCCTCGCGCACCAGGATCAGGTTCTCCAGCCGGATCCCGAAGGCGCCCTCGCGGTAATAGCCGGGCTCGTTCGAGAGGATCATCCCCGGCTCCAGCACCACGTCCGAGAGCCGCGACAGCCGCTGCGGCCCCTCATGCACCGAGAGGAACGCGCCGACGCCATGGCCGGTGCCGTGGTCGTAGTCGAGCCCCTTCGCCCAGAGGAACTGCCGCGCCAGCGCGTCGAGATCGCGGCCCGAGCAGCCCCGGGGCCAGCGCGCGCGGGAAATCGCGATCAGCCCGCGCAAGACCGCCGTATAGCAGTCGCGCGCTTCCTCGCCGGGATCGCCGATCGCCATGGTGCGGGTGATGTCGGTGGTGCCGTCCTTGTATTGCGCGCCGGAATCCACCAGCAAGAGCTCGCCCTCGCCGAGGGGCCGGTCGGTCTCGCGCGTCACCCGGTAATGGATGATCGCGCCATGCGGACCGGCGCCGCAGATTGTGTCGAAACTGATGTCGTGCAAGGCATTGGTCGCGCGGCGGAAGCCTTCCAGCGCTTCGACCACCGCGATCTCGGTCAGACTGCCGGGGGCGCTGCGCTCCAGCCAGCTCAGGAATTCGCAAAAGGCCGCGCCGTCTCTCAGATGCGCTTCGCTTGTGGCGGCGATCTCGGCGGCGTTCTTGCGCGCCTTCGGCAGGATGCAGGGATCCGCGCCGGGGCTGACCGCGATCCCGGCGGCTTCCAGCTCAAGCGTGACGGCGAGCGGCGCGGTGGCGCGGTCCACCCGCACCGGGCCGGTAAGCGACCGCAGGGCGGGGACGAAATCTCCCGGCGGGCGGATCGCGACGCCGGCGCCCAGATGCGCCCGCAGATCCGCGCCGAATTTCGCGGGATCGGCGAAGACCGTCACCTGGCCGTCATCGGCGAGGATCGCGAAACCCTGGACCACCGGATTGCGCGGCACGTCGCCGCCGCGGATGTTCAGAAGCCAGCAGAGCGAATCCGGCAAAGTGATCACCGCCGCCGCCTCGCCCTTCGCGCGCAACTCTGCCGCCAGCCGCGCGCGCTTGTCGCCCGCGCTCTCGCCCGCCAGCACCTCGGGATGGGCGAAGGCGGGGGCCGCGGGCGGGGCAGGGCGGTCAGACCAGATCGCATCGACCGGATTGGTCACCGGCTTCAGCGTGACCCCGCCCGCCAGCGCCGCTTCGATCCGGGCGATCTCGTCGGCGGTATGCAGCCAGGGATCGAAACCCACCACGCCCCCGGCCAGATGCTGGCGCAGCCAGTCGCCGGGCTTCACCTCGGGCCAGTTGATCGGGGTGAAATGCGCCATATCCACCTGCGCCTTCACCTGGGTGCGGTAGCGTCCGTCCACGAACACCCCCGCCACATCCGGCAAGACGATGCAGAACCCGGCCGAGCCGGTGAAGCCGGTCAGCCATTCCAGCCGGGCGTCGCAGGGCGCGACATATTCGCCCTGATGGGCATCGGCGCGCGGCACGATGAACCCCGCCAGCCCCTGAGCCGCCAGTCGCTCGCGCAAAGCCGCCAGCCGGGCGGGCCCCTGTCCGGGCGAAACGGAACTGTCGAAGCTCTGAAACACGGCTGCCCTCATTTTCTGTCTGAAAATATCCTCGGGGGTCCGGGGGCAGACAGCCCCCGGGGCGTCCACCCTTACCCGGCCCGACGCTGCGCGGCCCGTTTCGCCCCGCGCGGGTTCTTGTCGAACAAAGCGGCAAGCTGCTCGGTCATCGCGCCCGCCAGTTGCTCGACATCGGTGATCGTCACCGCGCGCTGGTAATAGCGGGTCACGTCATGGCCGATGCCGATGGCGATCAGTTCCACCGCCCGGCGCTTTTCCACCATGGCGATCACGTCGCGCAGATGCTTTTCGAGGAAACTCGCCGGATTCACGCTCAGCGTCGAATCGTCCACCGGCGCCCCGTCCGAGATCACCATCAGGATCTTCCTCGCCTCGGGGCGCGAGACCATCCGGCGATGCGCCCATTCCAGCGCCTCGCCGTCGATGTTCTCCTTCAGGAGCCCCTCTTTCATCATCAGCCCCAGATTGGGCCGGGCGCGCCGCCAGGGGGCGTCAGCGGATTTGTAGATGATATGGCGCAGATCGTTCAGCCGCCCGGGCTGCTGCGGCCGCCCGTCGGCCAGCCATTTCTCGCGGCTCTGGCCGCCCTTCCAGGCCCTTGTGGTGAAGCCGAGGATCTCGACCTTGACCGAGCAACGCTCCAGCGTGCGCGCCAGAACATCGGCGCAGATCGCGGCGATCGAGATCGGCCGGCCGCGCATCGAGCCGGAATTGTCGAGCAGAAGCGTCACCACCGTATCGCGGAATTCGGTGTCCTTCTCCCATTTGAACGACAGCGGCGTCGTGGGATTGGCCACCACGCGGGCGAGCCGCCCGGCGTCGAGGATGCCCTCCTCCAGGTCGAACAGCCACGAGCGGTTCTGCTGCGCCTGAAGGCGGCGCTGCAGCTTGTTCGCAAGCCGCCCGACCGCACCCTTCAGGGGCTCAAGCTGCTGGTCCAGATAGGCGCGCAGCCGTTCCAGCTCCGCCGGTTCGGCCAGATCCTCGGCGCGGGTCTCCTCGTCGAACTCGGTGATATAGACGGCGTAGTTCGGATCGGCGTCGGAATGGGGCGCAGGCGGCGGCGGCTCCAGCGGGGCTTCGCCCTCGGGCAGCTCGGTCTCGTCGCCGAGCTCCATCTCGGCATTGTCCTCCATCTGGACCTGGGCCTGGGATTCGTCCTGCTGCTCTTCCTGGCTCTGCTCGGGGCTGGCCTCGGCCTCTTCGCCGTCCTGGTCTTCCGCGGCTTCGCTCTCGGGGCTGTCCTGGTCCTCTTCGGCCTCGTCCTCGCCTTCGTCCCCGGTCTGGTCGGGGTCGTCGCCGAGCTGATCGCCATAGCCGAGATCCGAGATCACCTGACGCGCGAGCCGGGCGAAAGCGGACTGATCGGCGAGCGCCGCGTCGAGCCCGTCGAGCGTGCCGCCCGCCTGTTCCTCGATGAAGCCGCGCCAGAGGTTCATGACATTCTCGGCCCCGGCCGGCAGATGCCGCCCGGTCGCCAGCGCGCGCACCAGATAGCCCGCCGCCACCGGCAGGGGCGCGTCCTGCGGCGCGGTGACCTGACCATAGCCCTTGCGCTCGGCCTCCTGGGCGATCTTTGCGTCGATATTCGTCGCGGTGCCGGGCATGACGCGCGCGCCCATGGCCTCGCAGCGCGCGGTCTCCATCGCCTCATAGATGTCGCGCGCCAGCGTCCCGGTGGGGGCGTATTTCGCGGCCACCCCTTCGTCGTGGAACTTGCGACGCAGCGCGAAAGCGTCGGCGGTGCCGCGCGCCAGCATCACCTCGTCGCGCGTCATCCGGCGCGAAACCTGCGGCAGCCGCACGCCGTCGCGGTTCATCCCCGGTGGATCGACCGAATAGGAAACGCTCATCTCCGGGTCATTGGCGAGCACTTTCGTGGCTTCGGCCAGAGCCTTCTTGAACGGATCGGCAGGGTTGTCGGCGGGTTTGGTCATGCGCGCATGGTCCCGGTCAGTGCATCGGTTTCACCCCGCGGACGGGGGGCTGTCTGCCCCCCGGCTTCCTTGCGGAAGCTCCCCCCGAGGATATTTTCAGACAGAAAATAAGGGCGCAGGGCTGTTCATTTTCTGTCCGCAAATATCCTCAGGGGGGTGAGGCCGCAGGCCGAGGGGGGCGCGAGCGCCCCCCTGCGACAGTCACTTCATCGCCATCGAGGCGGCGCTTTCGGGCAGTTCCTCGTTGAAGCAGCGCTGGTAGAACTCGGCCACGGTCTGGCGCTCCAGCTCGTCGCATTTGTTGAGGAACGAGAGCCGGAAGGCATAGCCGACATTGCGGAAGATCTCGGCGTTCTGCGCCCAGTTCAGCACGGTGCGGGGCGACATCACCGTCGAGAGGTCGCCGTTCATGAAGGCGGTGCGGGTCAGATCCGCCACCGTCACCATCTGGCCGATGGTCTTGCGGCCCTTCTCGGTATTGTAATGCGGGTTCTTGGCCAGAACGATCGCGCTTTCGGCGTCATGGCTGAGGTAGTTCAGCGTGGCGACCAGCGACCAGCGGTCCATCTGGGCCTGGTTGATCTGCTGCACCCCGTGGTAAAGCCCGGTGGTGTCGCCCAGCCCCACGGTGTTCGCGGTGGCGAACAGGCGGAAACAGGGGTGCGGCGTGATGATCTCGTTCTGGTCGAGCAGCGTCAGCTTGCCGTCATGTTCCAGCACGCGCTGGATCACGAACATCACATCGGCGCGGCCCGCGTCGTATTCGTCGAAGACGATGGCGACGGGGTTGCGCAAAGCCCAGGGCAGGATGCCCTCGTGGAACTTCGTCACCTGCTTGCCGTCTTCCAGCCTGATCGCATCCTTGCCGATCAGGTCGATCCGGCTGATGTGGCTGTCGAGGTTGACCCGGACGCAGGGCCAGTTCAGCCGCGCCGCCACCTGTTCGATATGGGTGGATTTGCCGGTGCCGTGATAGCCCTGGATCATCACCCGGCGGTTGTAGGCGAAGCCGGCGAGGATCGCGAGCGTGGTGTCGGGGTCGAATTTATAGGTCGGGTCGATCTCGGGCACGCGGTCGGTGCGCTCGGCGAACCCCTTCACGCGCATGTCGGTTTCGATGCCGAACACATCGCGGACAGAGATTTCTTCGGTGGGCTTCATCACGGTGTCCAGCATGGTTCGCGTCCAGAGTTCAGGCTACCATGGGTTCATGGAACATTCCGCACAAGGGTGCAAGGGGAGGGTGGTGCAAGGGGACGGTGCGGCGCGCGGCCAAATGCTTTGATCCGGGCGGGCAGACGCCTTAGCCTCGCGCCGAAGGAGGAGGGCGCGATGCGCGACCGGTTGATCCTCGGCGCGATCACGGCGGCGGCGGCGGTTGCGGCGGTGCTTGCTTCGGCTGTCCTGCTGCCCTGGGCGGCAGGCGGGGTGGAGGCTGTGGCCTGGCCGCGCGACCCCGGGCATCTCATGCTCCGGACCGCCGCCGCGGGGCTGCTCACCGGCGCCGTGCTCGCGCCCCTGTGGTGTGACGAGGACGGGGCCGGGCGGATCCTTGCGGCGCTGGTCACGCCGGGGCTGATCGCGCTCCTCGTGCTGGTTCTGACCCTGGCACTGGCGCCGTCTTCCGCGGGCCGGGCGCCGGGGTGGATCGGCGGGCTTCTGCTCATGGTGTTTTTCGCCCCGTTTTTCCTCGCGATCGCTCTGCCATGGATCGGGATCTGCTGGCTTGCCGGCGGGATCGCCGCCTGGCGCTATGGTGCGCGGGTCGCGGCGCGTGGCGGCGAGAAAGCCTTTGACCGGACGGGGCGGCCATGAGCGCGGGCGGCAGCGGCCTCGGCGACTGGCTGATCCTTGGCGCGATCACCGGGGGCGCGGCGGCGGCGAGCCTGCTTGTGCCCGCAATCCTCGGCTGGCGGATGGACGGTGCCCTGTCTCCCGCGCTGAACATGGCGCTGGCGGGGCTGGCCGCCGGCGCGCTGCTTGCGCCCCTGTGGCGCGGCGGCGCGGGCGCGCGGGTGGTCGCCGCGGTCCTCACGCCGTATCTCGTGCTGTTCCTCGCGCTGCCGGGACAGGCGGTGGGGCGGCTTCTCTCCGAGGGGCCGGCCGCGCTCCTGTGGATCCTCGGCGCGCCGCTCTGGACCCCGGTGGGGCTGGCCTTCGCGGCGATCCTCAATCCCTGGTTCGGGCTTTGCTACGCCGCGGGCCTCGTCGCGGCCTGGTGCTATGGCGAGCGGCGCGCTCAGTCCCTGAAATAGCGGCTGTCGCGGATCTGGTCCCAGGCCCAGACCACCTCTTGCAGCATTTCCTCCTGGCTGCGGTCGCCGCCGTTCATATCGGGGTGCAGCACCTTGATCAGGCCCTTGTATTGCTTGCGGATCTCGGTCTTGGTCATGGTGTCGCGCGAGTCGAGGATTTCAAGCGCGCGCCGCTCGGTCGGCGGCAGTTTGCGGGTGGCGCCGGAGACCGGCTGCGCGCCGGGGTTGCGGGTGCCCTTTTCGCCGAGGATCTCCAGCGGGTCGCGCACCCCCATCCGGGCCCAGGCGTTGCCGTCGTCTTTCTTCGAGAAGGGTTTGGTCTCGCGCTCCCACAGCCGGTCCTTCTCGACGATGCGGCGGAATTCCTCGTCCGAGGTGCCGTCGAAGAAATTCCACTTCAGGTTGTATTCGCGGATGTGATCCTTGCAGAACCAGAAGAATTCATCGAGCTGCTCGCGCGATTTCGGGGCGCGGAACTGGCCCTCGGCTTTGCAGCCTGGATAGTCGCAGCCGCGCCCGCCGGTTGCGGCGGCGGGCCCCCCGCGACGTCCGGCGGATTTGCGCTTTTTGTCCGACGAGACGCGGATGTCGAATTCGAATGGGGGTTTGGTGACCATAGGTTGCGGGGCCTGTGCTGCCTTTCCGACTCGGGCCGCTCAGTTTAGGTGTTTTGCCAGCGGATTGAAGAGGCCGGAGGCAAAAATGGCTGTGAGCGATGAAATGGCGGAACGGCTGCGCGCGGCTTTTGCGCCGGACGAGCTGGAAATCGTCAACGAAAGCGGGCTGCATGCCGGGCATGGGGGCGATGACGGCAGCGGCGAGAGCCATTTCCGGCTGCGCATCCGCGCGCCCGTCTTTGCGCCGATGAGCCGGGTGGAGCGCCACCGCACGGTGATCCGCGCGCTTGGCGATATCCCTTCGCGCATCCATGCGCTGGCGCTGGACATCGGCTGAAATCCCCGCCCCGTCGGGCGGGGCAGGGCGTCCCGGCGCCCGGGGTGCTACCTTTCGGCGGATGGAGACGCGAGGGAGGGCGCGATGAGCTTCGATCCGGCCACCGATCTGGAACTGACGCGGCGGTTTGCGGCCGCCCCCGCCACGGTCTGGCGCTGCCTGACCGAGCCCGCGCTGATCGAACGCTGGTTCGCGCCGCGCCCGGTGGTGACGCGCGACGTCAGCCTCGATCTGCGCCCGGGCGGCAGTTTCCGCTCGGTGATGGATGTGCCCGGCCATGGCGAGATGCCGGGCCATGGCTGCGTGCTGGAGGTCGATCCGGGCCGGCGGCTGGTCTGGACCGATCTGATGCGCGGCGGCTGGCACCCGAATGCGGGCAGTTTCGGCTTCACCGCGGTCCTGACGCTGGAGCCGGAGGGCGAGGGCACGCTTTACCGCGCGCAGGCGCTGCACCGCAGCCAGGAACAGCGCGCCGGGCATGAGAAGATGGGCTTCCATGAGGGCTGGGGCGCGGCGGCCGATCAGCTGGGCGAACTTGCGGCCAGCCTCTGAGCCGTGCCTGTCAGCCCTTCTGCGCCACCGGATGCCCTGCCGCCTTCCAGGCGGTGAAGCCGCCCGAAAGGCTGGCGCAGCGCAGGCCCATCTCCTGGGCGATCTCGGCCGCCAGCGCCGAGCGCCAGCCCGAGGCGCAGTAGAATACGAATAGCCGGTCTTCGGCCAGCCAGGGCTTGTGATAGGGGCTTTCGGGGTCGATCCAGAACTCCAGCATCCCGCGCGGCGCGTGGCGGGCGCCGGGGATCATCCCCTCGCGCTCCAGCTCGCGCGGGTCGCGGATGTCGACGAAGACCGCCTCGCCCGCGGTGTGCAGCGCGGGCGCCGCTTCGGGCGCGACGGATGTGATCCGGGCCGCGGCCCGCGCCAGCAGATCCCGATAACCGAGCGGCATGGACTTCCCTCCTGATTCTGGTGCCATTCTGCCCCCGGCCCGTGCCTGATGCGAGGCCCGATGGAGATGTGATGTCAGACCGCCCCTTGCCCCGTCTCGCCGTTCTGGCCGTTACCCTGCACGAGGACCATGCGCTGCTGGTCAGGCGGCGCAATCCGCCCGATGCCGGGCTCTGGGGCTATCCGGGCGGCAAGGTGCGCTATGGCGAGACCGTGGCCGAGGCCGCGATCCGCGAATTGCGCGAGGAAACCGGGGTGCGGGGCGAGGCCATGGGCCAGCTCGGCACGCTGGATCTGATCCTGCGCGACGATCTGGGCGCGGTCTCTCATCATTATTACCTCGTGGCCATCGCCTGCCGCTGGCTTGCGGGCGATCCCGTCGCCGCGGATGATGCCGCCGCCGCCGCCTGGATCCCCTTCGCCGAGGTGCTGGACCAGTCCCTTGCCCTGAGCGAGGACGTCGACACGCTTCTGCACGAGGCGATCCGCTTCGCGGGCACCGAAATGTGAGGCGGGTTCCTGTTGAAACGCCGCCCGCGCGGGTCCAGGCTCGGGACGTTGAGAAGGAAATGCCATGACCGAAGCCGCCAGAGACCCCCGCACCGTCTATCTCGCCGACTACCGCCCCTGGAGCCATCTGGTCGACCGGGTGGAGCTGTGTTTCCGCCTGGCCCCCAAAGGCACGAAGGTCGCCGCGAAACTGCATATGCGGCCAAATCCGGCGGCGCGGGGGCGGCATGTGCTGAGGCTCGACGGCGAGGGGCTGCGGCTGATCACGCTGAAGCTCGATGGCGCGCTGCTCGACCTGACGCCGGATGAAACCGGGCTGACGGTGCCCGCCGATCTGCTGCCCGAATGCCCGTTCCTGCTGGAGACCGAAGTCGCCATCGACCCGGAGACCAACACCGCGCTGGAAGGGCTGTATATGTCGCGCGGCATGTATTGCACCCAATGCGAGGCCGAGGGCTTCCGCAAGATCACCTTCTACCCCGACCGCCCCGATGTGATGGCGCGGTTCCACGTGCGGATCGAATCCGACCTGCCGGTGCTGCTGTCGAACGGCAATCCGACTGCCTCGGGCGAGGGCTGGGCCGAATGGGACGATCCCTGGCCCAAACCCGCCTATCTCTTCGCTCTGGTCGCGGGCGATCTGGTCGCGCATCGGGGCGGCTTCACCACCCGCTCGGGCCGGAGCGTCGATCTGGCGGTCTGGGTGCGGCCGGGGGATGAGGACCGCTGTGCCTGGGCGATGGACAGCCTGATCCGCTCGATGAAATGGGACGAGGAAGTCTATGGCCGCGAATACGATCTCGACGTGTTCAACATCGTCGCGGTCGACGATTTCAACATGGGCGCGATGGAGAACAAGGGGCTGAACATCTTCAACTCCAAATACGTGCTCGCCAGCCCCGAGAGCGCCACCGACGACGATTTCGCCCGGATCGAGGCGATCATCGCCCATGAATATTTCCACAACTGGACCGGCAACCGCATCACCTGCCGCGACTGGTTCCAGCTTTGCCTGAAAGAGGGGCTGACCGTGTTCCGCGATCAGCAGTTCTCGGGCGACATGCGGTCCCACGCGGTGAAGCGGATCGAGGATGTGGCGGTGCTGCGCGCGCGCCAGTTCCGCGAGGATCAGGGCCCGCTCGCCCATCCGGTGCGCCCCGAGAGCTTTGTCGAGATCAACAATTTCTACACGGCGACGGTCTACGAGAAGGGCGCCGAGCTGATACGCATGCTGAAAACCCTGGTCGGGGATGAGGGCTATGCGAAGGCGCTGAACCTCTACTTCAGCCGCCACGACGGCGAGGCGGCCACCATCGAGGACTGGCTGAAGGTGTTCGGGGACGCGACCGGGCGTGACCTCACGCAATTCGCTTTGTGGTATTCCGAGGCCGGAACCCCGCGGCTGAAAGTGGCCGAGGCCTGGCAGGACGGCAGCTATACGCTGACCTTCACCCAGGAAACGCCGCCCAGTCCGGGCCAGCCGGTGAAAGCGCCGAAGGTGATCCCGATCGCAGTGGGGCTCCTGAACCCGAACGGCGACGAGGTGCTGCCGACGACCGTGCTGGAGATGACCGGGGCGACCCAGAGCTTCCGCTTCGACGGGCTTGCGGCGCGGCCGGTCCCTTCGATCCTGCGCGGCTTCTCGGCTCCGGTGGTGCTGGAGCGCGAGACCAGCGCGGACGAGCGCGCCTTCCTGCTCGCGCATGACACCGACCTGTTCAATCGCTGCGAGGCGGGCCGCTCGCTCGCGCGTGAGATGCTGATCGCGGGGCTGACCGGCGGCGAGGATCTGCTGCCGGCCTGGCGCGATGCGCTGGCGCGGCTGATCCGCGACGATACGCTCGATCCGGCGTTCCGGGCGCTGGCACTGCGGCTGCCCTCCGAAGACGATATCGCGCAGGCGCTGCATCAGCGCGGCCACACGCCGGATCCGGCGGCGATACATGCGGCGCGGCGGGCGGCAGGCGATGCGCTGGCGCAGGCTCTGGCCGCGGATCTGCCCGGGATGATCGCCGGGCTGGGGGCGGGTCGCTTCGCTCCCGACGCTGCCGGCGCCGGCCGGCGCGCCTTGCGCAACGCGGCGCTCGCTCTGCTCGCTCGTGTCGACGGTGGCGCTGCGGCGCAAAGCGCCTTCGCTGCGGCGGACAATATGACCGACCAGACCGGCGCTTTGGCGGCACTGCTGGACATCGGGCAGGGGGCGGCGGAACTCGCGCGCTTCCGCGATGAATGGGGCCATGACGCCAATGTCATGGACAAATGGCTGTCGTTGCAGGTCGCGCTCGCCGCGCCGGACCGCGCCGCGGCGCAGGCGGAGACGCTGGCCGCGGATCCCGGTTTCGACTGGAGGAACCCCAACCGCTTCCGCGCGGTGTTCGGCGCGCTCTCGGGCCATCACGCAGGCTTCCACCAGGCAGGCGGCGCGGGCTACCGGCTGCTCGCGGACTGGCTGTTGCGGCTCGATCCGCTGAACCCGCAGACCGCCGCCCGGCTTTCCACCGCTTTCGAGACCTGGCCGCGCTACGACGCCGCACGCCGCGATCTGATCCGGGCGGAGCTGGAGCGCATCCTCGGCCAGCCCGGCCTCAGCCGCGATCTGGCCGAGATGGCGGGACGGATGATCGCCGCCGCGCCTTGACCTTGCCGCATTCGGACGCTGAAATGCCCCCCGGATGCGGTTTTGTAAGAGGTGAGCCATGCCCGTTCTGATCGGCCTGATCGGCATTCTGGGAGCGGCGCTGATCTGGTATTGGCGGGTGAAGGCGGCGGGTCAGGCGGCGCAGGATCTGGCGGGCGCGGCGCAGGACGTGCTTTCCGCCGCGCGCCGCTTCGGCTTTCGCCGCCGCTACAACGAGCATCCGGTCGACAGCCTCCAGGACAGCGATGTGGCCATCGCCGGGATCGGGCTGGCCTTCCTCGAACTTTCCGGCCTGCCCACGGCGGCGCAGCAGGATGCGCTGCTCGTCTCGCTGCAACGCCATCTGGGGCATGACGTGGCAAAGGCCGAAGAGGCGGCGATCCTCGGGCGCTGGCTGATCAGTGAATGCGGCGGCCCCGCGCCCGGCCTGACCCGGCTGACCAGACGGCTTTACAAGCTGCGCCGGAGCGAAGGCTTGCAGCCGTTGATGCAGGTGCTCAACGATGTGGCGGCCGCCTCGCGCGACGGCACGCTCGCCCCCCGCCAGCGCGAGGCGCTGGACGAGGTCGCCCGCCTCTTCAGACTGGGTTGAGAAAAAGGCGCCGCTGCCCCTTTCATCCTGATCCAAATACCCGAAAACCGCTCCCGCAAGGGAGCGGCCTCTTTTTCGCCCGAACGAGGATCAGATCTTCGCGCCCGAACACCAGGGCTGGGCCGCGGTCCAGGCCGCCATTTCGGCGCGCTTGCCGGATTCGCGGAACGGGCCCCAGTCGCGTCCGATGCCGCGGTTGCCCGCCCCCGCGACCACGCCGTCCTGCGCCACATTCCCGGCGAAGATCTCCACCGCGCAGGACAGATTTTCGCCGCCGTCCTTCAGCGCGGCGGCCGATTGCGCCTTGCAGCCGGCATTCGCGGCGGTGCGGGGAGAGATCTGCATCAGCCCGATATAGCGCCCGCCACCGCCCGCCGCCGCCGGGTTCCAGGTGCTTTCATGTTTCGCGACCGCATGCATCAGCCCGACCCAGAAGGCGCGGCGCTGCTCGATCGGGGCATCCTTGTAGGCGGGGCACCAGGAATCGATATCGGCGGGCACTTTCGCCGCAAGCGCCGCATCCTTGTCGGTGACGGCCTCCAGCGCCTCGAAGGTCCATTCCTTGCTGCCGGAATAGCGTTCCCATCCCATGGAAGAGGCGGTGAGGAAGCTCTCGGCCGGGCCGTTCAGCTTACCGCCATTGCCGGATCCGACACAGGCGCCCAGCAGAAAAACCGCCATCAGCGCCGCAACACTGCCAGAACCCGGCATGGAAATCTTCATGAGGGGATGCCTTCTGTTGCCCCGGGACGATGCCGGAGATCCGCGGAAAGCGACCGTCCGGCGGGGGGGCAGATAGCCGGAAAAGCCGGGGCTGACCAGTTTCGCCGCGCTGCGGCGGCGAAATCCCGCCACCCCGCCGGGGCGGCGCCAGGCGATTTCCCGCCATCGCCAGAGCGGGCGCGGGCGGCTCTGCCCCCTTGTCCCGGCGGCCCTTGCGGCCTAAACGCAAGGCACGAAACCGCTCCTGACGCCGGAAGGATGCCATGCTCGACCTGACCTTTACGCCGCCCGCCCCCAAAGTCATCGCCGGGGCGAAGCATGACTGGGAACTGGTGATCGGGATGGAGATCCACGCCCAGGTCGCCTCGAACGCGAAACTGTTCTCGGGCGCCTCGACCGCGGTGGGGGCCGAGCCGAACACCAATGTCTCTTTCGTCGATTGCGCCATGCCGGGCATGCTGCCGGTGATCAACGAATTCTGCGTCGAACAGGCGGTGCGCACGGGGCTGGGGCTGAAGGCCGCGATCAACCTGACCTCGGCGTTCGACCGCAAGAACTATTTCTACCCCGACCTGCCGCAGGGCTATCAGATCAGCCAGCTCTACCACCCGATCGTCGGCGAGGGCGAGGTGATCGTCGAGATGTCGCCGGGCGTCGCGCGCCGCGTGCGCATCGAGCGCATCCATCTGGAGCAGGACGCCGGCAAGTCGATCCACGACATCGATCCGAACCTGAGCTTCGTCGATTTCAACCGCACCGGCGTCGCGCTGATGGAGATCGTCTCGCGCCCCGACCTGCGCGGCCCCGAGGAGGCGGCGGCCTATGTCGCGAAACTGCGCCAGATCCTGCGCTACCTCGGCACCTGCGACGGCAATATGCAGAACGGTAACCTGCGTGCCGATGTGAACGTCTCGATCTGCCGCCCCGGCGCCTATGAGCGCTATCAGGAGACCCAGGATTTCGGCCATCTCGGCACCCGCTGCGAGATCAAGAACATGAACTCGATGCGCTTCATTCAGCAGGCCATCGAATACGAGGCGCGGCGCCAGATCGCGATCGTCGAGGACGGCGGCAAGGTCAGCCAGGAAACCCGGCTCTACGATCCCGACAAGGGCGAGACCCGCTCGATGCGCTCGAAAGAAGAGGCGCATGATTACCGCTATTTCCCCGACCCCGACCTCTTGCCGCTGGAGATCGAACAGGGCTGGGTGGACCATATCCGCGATACCATGCCGGAACTGCCCGACGCGAGGAAAGCCCGCTTCATGGCGGATTACGCGCTGACCGATTACGACGCCTCGGTGCTGACCGCCGAACTGGATTCGGCCGCCTATTTCGACGCGGTGGCGCAGGGGCGCGACGGTAAGCTGGCGGCGAACTGGGTCATCAACGAGCTGTTCGGCCGGCTGAAGAAAGAGGGGCAGGAGATCGGCGAAAGCCCGGTCTCGGCGGCACAGCTCGGCGGGATCGTCGATCTGATCTCCGACGGCACCATCTCGGGCAAGATCGCCAAGGATCTGTTCGAGATCCTCTGGACCGAAGGCGGCGATCCGGCCCGGGTGGTCGAGGAGCGCGGTATGAAACAGGTCACCGACACCGGCGCGATCGAGGCCGCGGTGGACGAGATCATCGCCGCGAACCCGGCCCAGGTCGAGAAGGCGAAGGCCAATCCCAAGCTCGCGGGCTGGTTCGTGGGCCAGGTGATGAAGGCCACCGGCGGCAAGGCCGCCCCCGCGGCGGTGAACGAACTGGTGATGAAGAAGCTGGGCCTCTGATCCGCCCGTGAGTCGCCCGGGACGGGCGGCGGAGCCTCCGGCGGGGGTATTTGGATCAGGGTGAAAGCCATGGGCGAGGGCGCCTGTCTTCGGGCGGAGGGCAGGGCCATGGCGGCGATATCCGGGGCCAGGTGAAAGCCGCAATCATTTGGATTGCGCGGGCTGAGGGCCGAGGTTGACCCCCGGCGCCGGGATGCTATCTTTGGCACTGCGGGTGGAAACCGTGCCCGCGTCGTGGGGACGGCCCCGCGGGTTCATCTCACTGACCGGGACGGCCCGGCTCTTGCAGCAGGAGCGCCGTCATGGCCTGGATTTTTCTTATCGTCGCCGGAGCGCTGGAGGTCGTCTGGGCCTACAGCATGAAACTGTCCGAGGGGTTCTCGAAACCCGGGGCCTCGGCCGTCACCATCGTGGCGATGATCGCGAGCTTCGCGCTGTTGTCGATGGCGATGCGGCAGCTGCCTCTGGGAACCGCCTATACGATCTGGACCGGGATCGGCGCGGTGGGCGCCTTCGCGGTGGGCGTGGTGGTGCTGGGCGAGCCGTTCTCGGTTATGCGCATCATCGCGGCGGTGATGATCATCGGCGGCCTGGTGCTGATGAAGATCTCGTCCTGAGGCGCGGGCAGCGGCGGACCACCATGGGTTGCGTGTGGCGCCCAGGCGGGCCACAAGATCGGCGGCTTGTGGCGCCGCCGCTGCTCACGCGGCGAAAAGCCTTTTGTGATTTGGACTTACGCCGCGATCTTCTGTAGGATGCGCGGCAAAGAAACCGCGCGGGCCGGGGGAAACGGATGCAGCGTTACGAATACAGGGTCGTTCCGGCGCCACGCCGCGGCGAGAAGGCGCGCGGCGTCAGGACCACCGAAGAGCGTTTCGCGCTGGCCCTGACCTCGCTGATGAACGAACTGGGCGCCGAAGGCTGGGACTATCTGCGCGCCGATGCTTTGCCCTGCGACGAGCGCGCCGGGCTGACCGGCACGAAAACCAGCTTTCAGAACATGCTGGTGTTCCGCCGCGCGCTGGCAGAGGCCGCCGTGGTGGTGCCGCCGGTGGTCGCGGCACCCGCACCCGTAGCCCCGGCGGCGGAGCCCGCAACGCCCGAGAGCCGCCCGCTGCGGCTTGGCGCTGCGATCACGCCCGAGGGGCCGGCGCCGTCCCTTGGTCCGGCGAAGCCCGATCTCGCTGCGGAGTGAGGCTCAGCCCCGGGCCGCCGCCAGCGCCTGCGGCAGCACCCCGGCCACCACATCCATCGCGGGTTCCGGTCCGAGGCTGATACGGATGCAGCGGTCGAGCGGCGCCACTCCGGGCATGCGGATGAACAGCCCGCGCGCAAGGCTTTCCGCCAGCACGCGGCGCGCGAAATCGCCGTCACGCCCGCAATCCACCGCGACGAAATTGGTGGCCGAGGGCAGCGCGCTCAGCCCGTTTTCCTGCGCGATTGCCGCGATCCGGGCGCGGGCGCGCGCGACCTGATCGCGCACATGCGTAAGCCATTCCCGGTCTTCCAGCGCCGCCAGCGCGCCGGTCTGGCTGATCCGGTTCATGCCGAAATGATCGCGCACCTTGTCGAAGGCCAGCGCGAGGCCGGGTTCGGCGATGGCGTAGCCCACCCGCGCCCCGGCCATGCCGTGCCCCTTCGAGAAGGTGCGCAGCCGGATCACCTGCGGGTGATCGGCCGGAATCCGCGGCAGCGCGCCTTCGGGGGCAAGATCGGCGTAAGCCTCGTCCAGCACCAGCAGCGTCTGCGGCGGCAGATCGGCCAGCAGATCCTCGATGACGGGGCCGGGGTGGTGGCTGCCCATCGGATTGTCGGGATTGGCGAGATAGAGCAGCCGCGCGCCTTCGCGCTCCGCCGCCGTCAGCAGTGCCGCCGGATCCTCGAAATCGTCGCGGTAGGGCACCCGGATCAGCCGCCCGCCGTAGCCTGCGACATGAAAGGCGAAGGTCGGATAGGCGCCGAGGCTGGTGACGACCGGCGTGCCGGGCTCCAGCGTCAGCCGGCACAGAAGGCCCAGAAGCCCGTCGATCCCCGGCCCGACCACGATATTTTCAGGCGCGCAGCCGTGATGCCGCGCCAGCGCCTGTTTCAGATCGTGGTTCTCGGGGTCGCCGTAGAGCGGGACCTCTTCCACCGCCGCCCGCATCGCGGCGAGAGCCTTCGGCGAGGCGCCGAACAGACTCTCATTGGCGCCGAGGCGGGCGCGGAAGGGGGCGCCCTGGCGGCGCTCCAGCGTTTCCGGCCCGGTGAAGGGCACCGATGAGGGCAGGAGGGCGGCGTGCGGGGTGAGAAATCGGCTCATGATGCGCGAGAATGGCCGCGCGCCCGCGCGCCCGCAAGGGGGTCAGGGCGCAGGCAGGATATCGATTTCCTGGCGCAGGCTGCCGTCGGGGTTGAAGATCAGGATGCGGTCGCTTTCGGTGACCACCGCGGTCCAGCCCCGGCCGAAGGTGACGGCGCTGGCGGCCTCGCCCGCGGGCAGGGCGACCGTCTCGGGCAAGCCAGGGGCCAGCGGCGCGCGCAGGCGGGTGACAAGCAATCCGGTCACGGTTATGACGCCGAGGATCATGCTCAGCATCAGCACGATCACCAGCGCCTTCAGGAACCTCAGCGAAGGCGGCAGCGCATTTTCTTCCGGGGCAGGGGCCATGGACGAACCTTTCGAAGATGGACCATCGGCGGTGATCGAGGTGACCCTCGGCCCGGACAGCCCGCCGCGCCTTGATAAGGCGCTCAGCCTTGCTGTGCCAGAGGAAGCCGCTCTGTCGCGCTCGCGCCTCGCACGGCTGATCAGTGAGGGCGCGGTCAGCCGGGGGGGCGAGGTCGTCACCGACCAGAAGGCGAAGGTCGCGCCCGGCGAGACCTGGCAGATCTGCCTCGGCCCGGCAGTGGCGGTCGAGACGCTGCCCGAGGCGATCGCGCTGAACGTGGTTTATGAGGACGCCGATCTGATCGTGATCGACAAGCCCGCGGGCATGGTGGTGCATCCCGCGCCCGGCTCGCCCTCGGGCACCCTGGTCAATGCGCTGCTGCATCACTGCGGCGACAGCCTGTCGGGGATCGGCGGCGAGAGGCGGCCCGGCATCGTGCACCGGATCGACAAGGAGACCTCGGGCCTCTTGGTCGCGGCGAAATCCGACCGCGCGCATCACGGCCTTGCCACCCAGTTCGAGGCCCATAGCGTGACGCGGCATTATCTTGCGGTCTGCCATGGCGTGCCGATGGGCTCGGACCCGCGCCTGCGCGGCACCAGGGGGGTGAGTTTCGAGGCGGGCGGCGTGATCCGCATCGCGACGAACCTCGCGCGGCACCGCACCGACCGGCAGAAACAGGCGGTGACCTGGCCGCCCGAGGGCCGCCATGCCGTCACCCGCGCCCATGTGGTCGAGGCTTTCGCCGGTCAGGCCGCGCTGATCGACTGCTGGCTGGAGACTGGCCGCACCCATCAGATCCGCGTCCATCTGGCCCATGCCGGCCACGGGCTGATCGGCGATCCGGTCTATGGCGGGCGGCGGAAGCTGTCGGAAAAGCTGATGGGCGAGGGGGCGCAGGCGGCCGCGGATTTCCCGCGCCAGGCGCTGCATGCCGCGAGCCTTGGGTTCGATCATCCGGTAAGCGGCGCGCGGCTCGATTTCACCTCGGCGCTGCCTGCGGACATGCAGGCGCTGATCGGGGCGCTGCGCGGCTGTTATCGCTGACATTCGCGTGATCACATCTTTTTCGCGGGATCTTTCATGCCCATCTCGCGTTCACGTGTCACTGGTAACGCCCTGTTAAGGGGATCCGGCGATACAGGAAGTAACGCGATCCTCCGGGGGCTGATGGCACCGGCAGGAGAACAGGGGGCAGAATGAGCACCTATCAGAACCTTCCCGCACCCAGCCCTGAACAGGGGCTGAACCGCTATTTGCAGGAAATCCGCAAGTTTCCCCTGCTCGAACCCGAGCAGGAATATATGCTGGCCAAGGCCTGGGCCGACCGCCAGGATTCCGAGGCCGCGCATAAGCTGGTCACCTCGCATCTGCGGCTGGCCGCGAAGATCGCCATGGGCTACCGCGGCTACGGTCTGCCACAGGCCGAGGTGATTTCCGAGGCCAATGTCGGCCTGATGCAGGCGGTGAAACGCTTCGATCCCGAAAAGGGGTTCCGGCTGGCCACCTATGCGATGTGGTGGATCCGCGCTGCGATCCAGGAATATATCCTGCGGTCCTGGAGCCTTGTGAAGATGGGCACCACCTCGGCGCAGAAGAAGCTGTTCTTCAACCTGCGCAAAGCCAAGGCCAAGGTCGGCGCGCTGGAAGACGGCGATCTGCGCCCCGAGAATGTTGCGCGGATCGCGAAGGATCTTTCCGTGACCGAGCAGGAGGTGGTCGAGATGAACCGCCGTCTGTCGGGTTCCGACGCCTCGCTGAACGCGACGGTGGGCTCGGACGGTGACGGCTCGGCGCAATGGCAGGACTGGCTGGAAGACGAAGACAGCGACCAGGCCGGCGCCTATGAGGAAAAGGACGAACTCGATACGCGGCGGGAATTGCTGGCGCGGGCGATGTCTGCGCTGAACGACCGCGAGAAGGACATCCTGATGCAGCGCCGGCTTTCGGAAGATCCGGTCACGCTTGAGGAACTGTCGGAAAGCTACGGCGTCTCGCGCGAGCGGATCCGCCAGATCGAGGTCCGTGCCTTCGAGAAGCTCCAGGCCAGGATGCGCGAACTGGCGCGCGGCAAGGGCATGGTGGTGCCGGCCTGAGGCATTTCCGCTGCAAGGCCCCCCGCTTCCATAACCCGGCGCCCAAATCGGGGTCCTGGCGCGGCTGTTCCGCGGTGCCGGTTTTCGCGAGGATTTCAGGACAGGAAGGGGCCTTCACGGCCCCTTTTCCTTGTGAACCCAGGCCGGAGATCCGGAGCAGGCTGGCATCACGCGGCGGCTTTGACGGAATTTTGGCGCGGGGGCTATCGTCACCCTGCTTCCCTCCTGAACGAGATTCGGGATCCCGGCCGGGGCAAGGCAACGGCCCTCCGGGCAGGCCTTCGCGGCTTCTCTTTTCCATGATGAACCGAGGCTGTATCAAAATCCGACCGGGCATGGCTGGCTGGGGAATGATGTTTTTGGAGCATCGGCGCCGGTCTTTCGTTTCGCTGCGAGGCGGTTTGATTGGGATTCAGCGGAAGTACTTCTTCGCGGGTTCTTAAACCCGGAGTTTTGGCACAGCCTCGGGCCCGTGGTGCCGTCCCGACGCCATGGTGTCGTGGGGAAGGGCTGAGACTGTGTGAAAGCGCCAGCTTCTCCCGCGAAGGCATCGCCCGGTTCTCCGGCATACTGCTTTTCGGCGGGGCGCGGGGTCGAGCGGATTTCGTCTGAATCTTCTTCCTTAAGCCCGGGATCTTGCGCCCGGAAACGACATGCTCCGGCAACCGGAGCAGCGGGAGTTGCAGAGGATGGGTGTCCTTTCCGCCGTCCATGCCGAATAGGGGTGGCCCTTTCCCTCACCGATCCGCCACAGATCAACACGGCGCATATGGGGCTCGCGGGTCGGGCGCCCCCGGACGGAACGCGTGGCGGATCCGACCGGGGCCGGTGGGTGCGGATCGCGCATCGCCGCGGATTTCAGCCTCGCACAGCGGATTGCTGCGCCGGGGCGAGAGCAAGAACACCCCGCCTGCTGGCGGCTTGTGGGGCAATCGGGATGACAGCAGGCCGCTTCTCCGGCTCATCACGGAAGGCCGCGCGCAGGCACCTGCCGCCCTTCCGGCGATCCGGATGCCCGTTACGCCGGACAGTCTCGGCCCGGTTTCGCCGCGAGGCGCGCGCGTCGCGGATGAGCGGGGATTCAGCGGGCGGGTGGCAGATGGCCGCGATGCGTAAGAGAAGCCTTCTGCCCGGATCATCGCGGCGGATGGTGACCCGGCGGCTGCCTCGCCGCTTCGCGGGCGCTGGTGCGCGGGCGGCGCAGCCGGTAAGCTGACGGCCCGTTTCCCCGTCACGCGCCGGTGAGGACGGGAACGCATCCCCGCCAGAGCGGTTGTATGGCTGCGCCCGAGGCGGTAGGAGCAGGGAAAACAACAGCCAGGGGAACGAAGATGAGGATGACCGAGACCTTCATCAAGCCGATGCACCGCGAGGGGATTCCCTTCGTCGCGATCTTTGCCGCGGTGACGCTGGTGCTGTTCCTGATCTGGGAACCGCTCGGCTGGATCGGCGTCGGGCTGACGGTCTGGTGCTACTACTTCTTCCGCGATCCCAAGCGCGCGGTGCCCGAGAACAAGGGCCTGATGGTCAGCCCCGCCGACGGCGTGGTCAGCATGATCGTGCCGGCGGTGCCGCCGGTGGAACTCGGCCTCGGGCCCGAGCCCCTGACCCGGGTCTCGGTCTTCATGTCGGTGTTCAACTGCCACGTGAACCGCACGCCGATCTCGGGGAAGGTCACGGCGGTGGCCTACCGGCCGGGGAAATTCCTCAACGCCTCGCTCGACAAGGCGTCCGAGGACAACGAGCGTAACGCGCTGGCGATCGAGCTTGAAGACGGCCGCCGGATCGCGGTGGTGCAGATCGCGGGCCTCGTCGCGCGCCGCATCGTCTGCTGGACCCGGCCCGGCACCGCGCTGCGCACCGGCGAGCGGTTCGGGCTGATCCGCTTCGGCTCGCGTCTCGATGTCTATCTGCCCGAAGGGGTCGAGCCCCAGGTCGCGGTCGGCCAGACCGCGGTGGCGGGTGAGACGGTGATCGCGGTGATCGGCGCCGACGCCCCCGCCCGTCATGCCAGGATCGAGTGAATGGAAGACGAGCCGCAGGATATCACCGGGACCGCCGGGGGCGAGCGCCAGCTTCTCTTGCTGCGGCTGTTGCCGAACCTCGTCTCGATCCTCGGGCTCTGCGCCGGGCTGACCGCCATCCGCTTCGCCATCGCCGGGAACGTCAGCACTGCGGTGCTGCTGATCGCGCTGGCGGCTTTCCTCGACGGGCTGGACGGACGGCTGGCGCGGATGCTGCGCAGCGAGAGCGCGATCGGCGCCGAACTCGACAGCCTGTGCGATTTCGTCAACTTCGGCGTTGTTCCGGCGCTGGTTCTGTATTTCTGGGGGCTGAGGGGTGACGCCTCGCTGGGCTGGATCGCGGTTCTGATCTATGCTGTCTGCTGCATGCTGCGGCTGGCGCGGTTCAATGTCGGCAGCCGGGCCGAGGTGCCGCAGGAGAAGACCACCTTCACCGGCGTGCCCTCGCCCGCGGGGGCGATGCTGGCGCTGATGCCGGTTTACCTCGCCCATGTGAGCGGTTTTCGCCTGCCTGAGGCCGCGATTTCCTTCTGGATGGTGGCGGTCGGCGCGCTGATGATCTCACGCCTGCCGACGCCCAGCCTGAAACGTGTGCGCATCCCGGCCTCGGCTGCGGCCTTCGCGCTGGTGGGCGCGGTGGCAGGGGTGGCGCTGGTGATCACCTACCCCTGGGTCACGCTGCTCATGCTCTCGGCCGGCTATTCCGGGACGCTGATCTGGCACGCTTTCCGCTGGCTGCGGCGCAGGCAGGAGGCCGCTCAGGAGGCCGCGCCCGCCGATCCGCAGGAGTGAGCGGGAGGCGGGTTTCGGGACCTGGCTGCCGTTTGCAGGTGCCGAGCGACAAAGCGTAATCTCGCCCCCGAACCGACCCGCTTTGGGCCGTGATCGACGCTGCACCTGCAATGTTCAGGTCATGCTGCCGCCTGTCCGAGTGTCGGTGAAGGGCTGGAAACCGGCCCCCGGACCTGTCCGGCCCGGGGGGGCTGTGTCACTCCATCGCCTCCAGCTCGTCGATGAAGCCCGCGATCATCGACAGGCCCTTGTCCCAGAACTTCGGGTCCGAGGCGTCGAGGCCGAAGGGCGCCAGCAACTCCTTGTGGTGGCGTGAACCGCCAGCCTTCAGCATGTCGAAATATTTCGCCTGGAAGTCGGGCAGGCCGCCCTCGTAGGCGGCATAGAGCGCGTTCACCAGTCCGTCGCCGAACGCATAGGCATAGACGTAGAACGGCGAATGGACGAAATGCGGGATATAGGCCCAGAAGGTCTCATAGCCGTCCATGAAGTCGAAAGCGTCGCCAAGGGACTGCGCCTGGACCGACATCCACAAAGCGTTGATGTCGTCGGGCGTCATCTCGCCCTCGGCCCGCGCGGCGTGCAGCTTGCATTCGAAATCGTAGAACGCGATCTGGCGCACCACGGTGTTGATCATATCCTCGACCTTGCCCGCGAGCAGGGTCTTCTTCTCGGCGGGCGTCTTCGCCTCGTTAAGCAGTTTGCGGAAGGTCAGCATCTCGCCGAACACGCTCGCGGTTTCGGCCAGAGTCAGCGGGGTCGAGGACAGAAGTTCGCCCTGGCCCGCCGCCAGAACCTGATGCACACCATGGCCAAGCTCATGCGCCAGGGTCATCACGTCGCGCGGTTTGCCAAGATAGTTCAGCATCACATAGGGATGCACCGTGGTCACGGTCGGATGGGCGAAGGCGCCGGGCGCCTTGCCGGGCTTCACGCCCGCGTCGATCCAGCCGCTCTCGAAGAAGGGCTTCGCGAGCGCCGCCATCTCGGGCGAGAAGGCGGCGTAAGCCTCGGTCACCGTCCGCTCTGCCTCGGCCCAGTCCACCAGTTTAGGCTGCTCGATCGGCAGGGGCGCGTTGCGGTCCCAGATCTGCAACCGCTCCAGCCCCATCCATTTCGCCTTCAGCCGGTAGTAGCGGTGCGACAGCCGGGGATAGGCGGCGACCACGGCATTCCTGAGCGCCTCGACCACCTCGGGCTCGACATGGTTCGACAGATGCCGCCCGGTCTGCGGGGTCGGCATCTTGCGCCAGCGGTCCTCGATCTCTTTTTCCTTCGCCAGCGTGTTGTGGACCCGGGCGAAGAGCTTCACGTTCTGGCGGAACACCTCGGCCAGCGCCCGCGCGCCCGCCTCGCGCTTTGCGCGGACGGGGTCGGTCAAAAGGTTCAGCGTGGCTTCGAGGTTCAGCTCCTCCTCTTCGCCCTCCACTTTGAACATCAGCCCGGCCATGGTCTCGTCGAACAGCTTGTTCCAGGCCGAGGCGCCGACCACCGACTGGTCGTGCAGGAATTTCTCCATCTCGTCGGAAAGCTGATGCGGGCGCATGGCGCGCATGCGGTCGAACACCGGGCGGTAGCGGGCGAGATCCGCGTTCGCCGCCAGCAGCGCGTCGAGATGGGCATCCTCCAGCCGGTTGAATTCGAGGCTGAAGAACACCAGCGCCGTGGTGGCATCCGTCACGGCGCCTTCCGCGTCGGACATGAACTTGGCGCGTTCCGAATCCATCGTGTTCTGGTAGTAGCGCAGCCCCGCGTAGGACATCAGCCGCCCGGCGGTGATGTCGATCCGCTCGTAATCCTGAACGCAGGCCAGCAGCTCGTCTGCGGAAAGCGTGGCGAGCCTGCCCTCATAGCGGGCGGCGAAATCCGTGCAGGCGGAGGTCAGCCAGTCCATGTCGCGGCTGAACTCCGGCGCATCGGGCGCGGGGTAGAGATCGCGCAGATCCCATTCCGGCAGATCGCCGAGCGCCTTGCCCGAGGCATTGGCGTCGAAAACGGGGCGGGGCAGGGGAAGGGTCATCGCGGCACTACCTGTCATCAAGGGGCGCCCTTGCGGGCCTTGCCGTCATCTAGGCGCGCGAGGCGGGTGGCCGCAAGGCCGCATGGGTTCAAACCGCCGGGATCAGGGGGGCAGGAACGTGTCGAACAGGCCGAAAACATGGCTCAGGGGGATCATCCCCGGGCCGCCCGTCGCGGGGCCGAAGCGGCTGTCCATCGCATTGTCGCGGTTGTCGCCAAGGACGAAGACATGGCCCTCGGGCACCTGCTGCGGCGCCATCCGGTCGGTGACCGCGATATCGCCGAGGTCCAGCACCTCGTATTCCGTCCCTCCGGGCAGGGTCTCGCGCAGGCGGGCGGTGCGGCAAACCCCGTCTTCCTCTGTGCCGCAGCGTCGCCAGTGCGTTCCGGCCAGGCGCGGCGTGACGTAATCCGCCACCGGCACCTGCACGACCCCGATGCCGTTCAGCCGGAGCTGCCCGTCCTCGATGGCGACCGTATCGCCGGGCAGGCCGATCAGGCGGAAGACATGGGTTTCGCCGCTGACGGGATGGGTGAAGCCGATCACCGTGCCGCGCGGCGGCAGCGCCACCCCCGCCGCCGGGACGGCCAGGGTGAAACAGGTGCCGGTGGGGATCCCCGGCTCCATCGACGAAGACGGCATGATGTAATGGCGGAACGGCCCGCCCAGGCATTTGAGGCAAAGACAAAGCGCATCGGCCTGCATGGGCAGCAGTGAAAGGCTCAGGGCGAGGGCGGTGCGGCGGATCATCGGCCCGAGGCTAGCCCGGCGCGCCCGGCCCGGCAAGATCGCGCGGAACCGGCAGGCCCCCGGGGGCGTTGACCGCCGTTCTGCCCGATTTTCGGGCAGTTGCCTGTGGCACAGACGGTTTTCGCGCCCCTTTCGGGCCAAACGCGCCGGCGGGGGGCTTTACGCGCCGGTTTTCCGCGCGGTTGACTGAACCTGCCATCAACCAGCGGAGCCGGGCATGGATGCAGCCTTCGACGAGATGAACGGTTCGGGCGGGGGAACCCGCATCCCCTATGCCAGGCTGGAAGACTGGCTCGCCCATATGCCGCGCGAATTGCGCAGCCTGAAACAGGCCGAGGCCGAGGCGCTGTTCCGCCGCATCGGCATCACCTTCGCGGTCTATGGCGAGGGCGGCGATCCCGACCGGCTGATCCCGTTCGACATGTTCCCCCGGGTCTTTTCCGGCGCCGAATGGGCGCGGCTCGACCGCGGGGTGCGCCAGCGGGCGCGGGCGCTGAACGCCTTTCTGGTGGATGTCTACGGCCGGGGCGAGATCATCCGCGCCGGCCGCATCCCCGCCGATATCGTCTGTCGCAACGCGGCCTATGAGAAGGCCGCCGTCGGCTTCGTGCCGCCGCGCGGGGTCTATTCGCATATCGTCGGCATCGACCTCGTGCGCACCGGTCCGGATGAGTTCTTCGTGCTGGAGGACAATTGCCGCACCCCCTCGGGCGTCAGCTACATGCTGGAAAACCGCGAGATCATGATGCGGATGTTCCCGGCCCTGTTCCGCGAGAACCGGATCCAGCCGGTCGACAGCTATGCGGGCCTTCTGCGCCGGACGCTTGCCTCGGTCGCGCCCCTGAAATGCGAGGGCGAGCCGAGGATCGTCATCCTGACCCCGGGCCCGTTCAACAGCGCCTATTACGAGCATAGTTTCCTCGCCGATCTGATGGGGCTGGAACTGGTCGAGGGCCAGGATCTGTTCGTCGACGGCGAATATGTCTGGGAGCGCACCACCGAAGGCCCGAAGCGGGTCGATGTGATCTATCGCCGGATCGACGACGCTTTCCTTGATCCCTTGTGCTTCCGCCCCGATTCCACGCTGGGCGTGCCGGGGCTGATGGATGTTTACCGCTCGGGGGGTGTCAGCCTGTGCTCGGCGCCCGGGGCGGGGGTGGCGGACGACAAGGCGGTCTATACCTACGTGCCCGAGATGATCCGCTTTTATCTCGGCGAAGAGCCGGTTCTGAACAATGTCCCGACCTGGAAATGCGCGGATGCCTCTGATCTGAAATACGTGCTCGACAACCTCGCCGATCTGGTCGTGAAAGAGGTCCACGGCTCGGGCGGCTACGGCATGCTGGTCGGGCCGAAGGCCAGCCGCGCCGAGGTCGAGGCGTTCCGCGCGCGGCTTTGCGCCGATCCGGCGAATTACATCGCCCAGCCGACGCTGGCGCTCTCCACCGTTCCCACTTTCGTAGACGAGGGCGTGGCGCCGCGCCATGTCGATCTGCGGCCCTATTGTCTGGTGGGCGAGCGGATCGAACTGGTCCCCGGCGCGCTGACCCGGGTGGCGTTGCGCGAGGGCAGCCTTGTCGTCAATTCCTCGCAGGGCGGCGGCGTGAAAGACACCTGGGTGCTGGCGGAGTAAGGAAATGCTGTCACGAACCGCCGACAATCTTTTCTGGATCGCCCGCTATATGGAACGCGCCGACACTGCCGCGCGGCTCCTGGACATGGGCTGCCGGATCTCGCTGATCCCCTCGGCCCAGGGCTATCGCAGCGAATGGGACAGCGTGTTGCAGGCCACCGGCACCGGCGATCTGTTCCGCCGCAAATACGGCGAGCCGGTGCAGCGCAACCTGGAAAGCTGGCTGTTCTTCGACCGCGACAACCCCTCCTCGGTGGCAAGCTGCCTGACGGCGGCGCGCGAGAACGGCCGCATCGTGCGCACCGCGCTGACCGCCCAGGTCTGGGATGCGCTCAACACCGCCTTTCAGGAGCTGCGCCAGCTTGAGCGCGCGGGGCCGTCCCGCGATCCCTCGGAACTGACCGACTGGGCGGCGCGGCAGAGCGCCATGGTGCGCGGCGCGATAGACGCCACGCTGCTGCGCGACGACGGCTACAATTTTCTGAACATCGGTTATCATCTGGAGCGCGCCGACAGCACCGCCCGGCTGATGGATGTGAAATATTACGTCCTGCTGCCGCGGCTGGATTTCGTCGGCTCCGGTCTCGACAATTACCAGTGGAGCGCGCTTTTGCGCGCCATGGGGGCGGGGCGCGCCTTCCACTGGGCCTATGGCGGCGAGGTGACCGCGGCGCGGATCGCGGATTTCCTGATCCTGAACCGGCAGAATCCGCGCTCGCTGATCACCTGCGTCGCCGGGATCGCCGGACATCTCGATCTGCTGGCGCGGGCCTATGGGCGCGAGAGCGCGGCGCAGGCGCGGGCGCACGACATGCGGGCGGCGCTGGAGGCCGGGACGGTGGCGCGGATCTTCGACGAGGGGCTGCACGAATATCTCTCGCGTTTCATCGGCGAGGCGGCGGCGCTCGGCACGCTGATCCATGAGATCTATCTGAGCGGAGAGATGCGCGGATGCGGCTGAGCGTCGATCACACCACCCGTTACAGCTATGCCAGCCCGGTGCGCAGCCTGGTGCAGAGCCACCGGCTGACGCCCTCGGTCTGCGAGGGGCAGCGGGTTCTGTCGTGGGAGATCAGCGTCACCGGCGGCATCCGCGGCGCCGATTTCACCGATGGCGCGGGCGACCGCATCCAGGGCTGGAGCATCGCCGGACCGCTGAGCGAGATCGGGGTCACGGTGAAAGGCGAGGTCGAGACCACCGACACCGCCGGCGTGCTGCGCGGCCACCGCGAGGCGATCCGCCCCGAAGTCTGGCTGCGCGAAACCGCGATGACGGCGGCGGACGCGGGCCTCGGCGCGCTTGCTGCGCGCGCCTCGGGGGAGGGCTCGCTGGCGCTCGCCCATGCGCTGGCCGAAGCGGTCGCGGGGGCCATCGCTTACCGCCCCGGCGCGACCCATGCCCATACCACCGCCGCCGAGGCGCTGGCGCTGGGCGAGGGGGTCTGCCAGGACCATGCCCATGCGCTGATCGCCTGCGCCCGGCTGCGCGGCCTGCCCGCGCGCTATGTCTCGGGCTATCTCTTCGCCGCCGCCGACGGCCAGCCGCACGAGGCCGCGCATGCCTGGGCCGAGATCTTCGTCGCGGGCCTCGGCTGGGTCGGGTTCGATCCGGCCAATGCCTGCTGCCCCGATGCGCGCTACATCCGTCTGGGCAGCGGGTTCGACGCGCGCGATGCGGCGCCGATCCGGGGCGTGGCGCGTGGCGCCTCGGGGGCGGAAAGCCTGGACGTGGCGGTTGCGGTCCTGTCGGCGGGCCAGTAGGCTCCCCGCGTTTGCCTGGGACCGGAGAGAGATGACCTATTGCGTCGGCCTGCTGCTCAACGAGGGCATGGTATGCCTGTCGGACACCCGGACCAATGCCGGGCTCGACAATATTTCCACCTATCGCAAGATGTTCTCCTTCGAGGTGCCGGGCGAGCGGGTGATCCTGATCATGACCGCGGGCAGCCTGTCGGTGACCCAGACCACCATCGCGCGCCTGCAAGAGGCGATGGATCATGACGAGGCCACGCCCGAGACCTCGATCCTGCTGGCGCCGACCCTGCTCAAGGTCGCCGAACTGGTCGGCAACACGCTGTCGTGGGTGCGCCACGAGATCGACGAGAAACTGGCGATGAGCCAGGGCGCCCATGCCTCGATGATCGTCGCCGGGCAGCGGCGCGGCGGGGCGATGCGGATGTTCCTGATCTATCCCGAAGGAAATTTCATCGAGGCGACCGAGGACACCCCCTTCCTTCAGATCGGCGAGCACAAATACGGCAAGCCGATCCTCGACCGGGTGGTGCGGCCCGAGACCAGCCTGCACGACGCGCAGAAGGCGGTGCTGCTGTCGATGGATTCGACCCTGCGCTCGAATCTTTCGGTGGGGATGCCGCTCGATCTGGCGGTGATCGAAAAGGACAGTTTGCGGGTGGGGATGCGGCGCCGGATCGAGGCCGGGGACGAGGGGTTCCGCGCCATGAGCGAGGCCTGGTCCACCGCTTTGCGCGACGGTTTCGCCCGTATCAGCATCTGAGGCCCGGGGGAAATTGTCGCAGCCCCCGGCGTGGGGCTTCACAGGCCAGGGCGGCGGCCCTACCTTGCCCGGATCAGCCGGAGAAACGATTCATGCCCAGACTCGTGCGCCTCTATATCTGGTCGGTCGCGATCGGCTTTGCGATGTCGGGCGGTTTCACCGCCCTGCTGATGTGGCTGAACGTGGCGGGGATCGGCGGGCTGGTCCTTGGGTCGAATGTCGGCTGGATCGCGGTGGCGATGCTTTTCGTCTTCTTCGGCATCCTGTTTTCCGGCGTGCAGTTCGCGATCCGCATCATGATGATGGCGGAAAGCGGCGACGGCCCGCGCGGCGGCCTGCGCCAGCATCTGCACCCCCTGCGCCTGCGCGCCGCGGCTGCCGCCCGGCGGCGCTGAACGCCCGTTCACATTTTCTGACCATCCTGTTGCGGCCGCGGCCCTCGCGTGAGGCGCGGCGGCGGTTTTCTGCCCCCCGCCAGGGGGCAGGGATCGCGATGCGCCGCCTGCGGCGTTATGGCAGCACATGTTCAGTGCTCAGGCGGTGCCCCGATGGAACTTCAGCTTATCCGCAGCTTTCTCGAAGTCGCCGAAAGCGGGTCTTTCGCAGCGGCCTCGGACCGGCTTTTCGTGACCCAGTCGGCGGTGTCCCTGCGCATCCAGCGGCTGGAGGATCAGCTTGGCCGGCCGCTGTTCCTGAGATCGAAAGACGGGGTGACGCTGACCGCCGCCGGGCGCGAGTTCCGCAGCTTCGCGGTGACGATCCTGCGCAACTGGGAGCAGGCGCGCCAGCGCGTCTCGGCCGCCGACGAGGTGCGGGCGTCGCTGGCGATCGGGGCGCAGCACTCGCTCTGGCCGCGGTTCGGCTTTCGCTGGCTCGACAGCCTGCGCGAGGCGGCGCCCGATCTCGCGTTGCGCGCCGAGATGGCGCGGCCCGACGGGCTGAGCCAGATGATCCTGTCGGGCAATGTCCAGGTGATCCTGTCCTATGCGCCGCTGGCGCGCGCCGGTCTGCGCACCGAATCGCTGCTGGAGGAGCAACTGGTGATGGTCGCGCCTTTCGAAGGGGCGGGGCTTGCCGATCTGAAGGGGCGTTATCTGCTGGTGGACTGGGGCCCCGACTTCCTGCGTTTCCATGAAGAGGCGCTGGCGGAACTGCACGATCCGGCCCTTGTCATGGCGCTCGGCTCGCTTTCGGCGCGGTTCATCCTTTCGCGGCCCTTCGCCGCCTATCTGCCGGCGCGCTACGTCAAGCGCTATGTCGACAAGGGGCGACTGCATCTGGTGGCGGATGCGCCGGTCTGGGCCATGCCGGCCTGGGTGATCTGGCGCGAGGACATGGATTCAGAGTTGCGCGATGTTGCGCAGGCGACACTGAACGCGGTGGTGGAACGCGCCGAAGAGGATACCGCCGATCTGCTGGACACGCTCTGAGAGGTTGTGATCAGTTCTGAGAAGGCGGCCGGAAATCATTGATTTCCGGCCTTTTTCATTGCCGCGCCGCCATGCGCCCCGGCGTGGGTTTCCAAATCGCCATCCGGTTCCACGAGTAATTCTGAGGACATCCTCAAATTTCGCAAATGTTCCGGTTTCCCCGCACAGGCCCCAGATCATCCTCATCCGAGCCGCCCGGAATGTTCCGGATCCGGCACACCACCGTGAAAGGATTTACGATGAAACAGGTTGCTCTTCTGGCATCAGTCTCGGCGCTGACCCTCTCGCTGGCAACTCCGACCCTCGCGCAGACCGATATCATCGGCATCAGCGGCCTCGACGATCAGATCGAAGACATCGAGCGCGACGTCGCCCGCGACATGCGCCGCGCCGAGGATACCGCGCGCTTCGGCAATCCCGAAAGCCGCCAGGGTCTCTCGGGCAGCGCCTCGCTGGGCTATTCGGGCAAGACCGGCAACAACGAATCGCAGGATCTGACCATCGGCCTGCGCATCCGCCACGCCCAGGGCCAGTTCCAGCAGACCGTGGGCGCGGTGCTGGATTTCCAGGAAGCCAACAACACCTCGACCAAGAAGGACGTGTTCGGCATCTATGATGCGAACTACTACTTCAACGACAGCTTCTACGGCTTCATCCTGGGCCGGGTGCAGTCGGACGGTCTGGCGGACCAGCTGACGGCTGACGAGATCGCGAACGGGGTGACGCTGGCCGACAAGGTCAAGCGCGACGCCTTCCTCGGCTTCGGCCCGGGCTACCGGGTGATCAACACGCCCGACATGACCTGGCGCGTGCAGGCCGGTATCGGCGTCAGCTATCTGGAATATGGCGACGACAGCTCGGTCACCGAGGAAGCCGCCATTGCCTCGTCGCGCTTCTACTACGGCATCAACGAGAACATCTTCCTGACCAACGACACCGATGTGCTGAATTCGGACGCGGCGCTGCGCGCCAACAACGATTTCGGGATCAACTTCAAGATCACCGACACGATGTCGACCCGCGTGAGCTATCTGTCGGAATACAACGACAGCCGTGCGATCCGCACTGACAACAAGCTTGGCGTTTCGATCGTTTTCGGCTTCTGAGCCGGGAACAAAGGATGCAGTCAGCCCTGGGCGCGGAGAGATCCGCGCCCTTTTTCTGAAACGCCGCGCGGAGCGATCCGCGCCGTTTTCATGCGGCAGGGGAAAGGGTGGCGGGCCCGCAGCGGCCGTGGGTGGTCGTATGTCCCGAGAGCCAGAGGTCTCAGGTGGGCGCCAGATACCCGGACCAGGATCCGGGCAGAGCCAGCCCCCATTCACGTGCTTATCGGCCACTGGGATATTGACCCCACACGCGAAGAGCAGCACCCGCCGTTTTTCAATCTAGGCACCCCGCGCGCCGCCCGCAAGGGTGCGCTCATCGGCCCTTACGGGCCTCTTCGCTGGCGATGACGCCCGTAAGGGCGGAAGAGCGTCCGGGTGCTGGACAGATGTTTGCATTTTGTTCATGTTTGGACAATGACTCCGCTGCCGCTTTCCCGCCCCACCTTTGAAACGGATCTTTCCGCCGGCCAGCGTCTTGCACGCGGCGCGGCGCGGCTGTTGCGCAGTCATGATTTCCTCGCGCTGGAAGAGGTGCCGCTGAAGGGCGGTCTGCGCGCCGATCTGCTGGCGCTTGGTCCCGGGGGTGAGATCTGGATCGTCGAATGCAAGTCCTGCCGGGCCGATTTCCGTGCCGACCGCAAATGGCAGGGGTACCTGGAACATTGCGACCGCTTTTTCTGGGCGGTGGACCCGGACTTTCCGGCGGCGATCCTGCCGGAAGACAGCGGGCTGATCCTTGCCGACGCCTGGGGCGGCGAGATCCTGCGGATGGCGCCCGAGACCCCGCTCGCCGCCGCCCGGCGCAAGGCGCTGACCCGGGAGGTCGCGCGTCTGGCCATGGCGCGGCTGATGGCCCTGCGCGATCCGGCGGTGTGAGGCCAAATTTCTTTGAAGAAATTTGCCCGGATCCTTTGAAGGATCCGGCCCGGATCGTCAGAACAATCCGAGCTGATCCCCTCTGGCGAAGGGCGGCGCGAAGAGATCGGTTCTGAGCGGCGGCAGTTGGGTGTCCAGCTCCAGCCGCGCCACCGCCTTGCGGAAACGCTCATGGATCAGCCGCGACCACAGGCCTTCGCCGCGCATCCTCTTGCCCCAGGACGGGTCGTAATCCCGGCCGCCGTGCACGTCGCGGATCCGGGCCAGCACCTTGGCCGCCCGCCCCGGAGCGGCGCGCTCCAGCCAGTCGCGAAACAGCGGCGCCACCTCCATCGGCAGGCGCAGCATGATCCAGCTGGCCGAGGAGGCGCCCGCCGCCTTCGCTTCCGTCAGCAGGGCCTCCATCTCGTGATCGGTCAGCCCCGGAATCACCGGCGCCAGCATCAGCCGCACCGGAATGCCCGCCTCGCTAAGCCGCCGGATCACTGCCATCCGCCGGGCGGGCGCGGGCGCGCGGGGCTCCATCCGCCGCGCGAGACCGGCATCCAGTGTGGTCACCGTGATCCCCACTTTGAGCAGCCCCTGCGCCGCCATCGGCGCCAGCAGATCCAGATCGCGCTCGATCAGCGTGCCGCGGGTCACGATGGTCAGCGGGTGGCGGAAGGCGGCCAGCACCTCGACCACCTCGCGCATGACGCGGTGTTTCGCCTCGATCGGCTGATAGGGATCGGTGTTGGTGCCGAGCGCGACCGGCGCCACCCTGTAGCTCTTGCTGCGCAATTCGCGGTCGAGCACCGCGCCGATCCCGGGCCGGGCGATCAGCTTCGTCTCGAAATCGAGCCCCGGCGACAGGTTCAGATACGCATGGCTGGGCCGGGCGAAACAGTAGGTGCAGCCGTGTTCGCAGCCGCGATAGGGGTTGATCGAGCGGTCGAACCCGATATCGGGCGAGCGGTTGCGGGTCAGCGCGCTGCGCGGGCGCTCCAGCCGGACTTCGGTCGTGACCAGTTCCTCGTCATGCGGCAGATCCCAGCCGTCGTCGGCCGTCTCGCGGCTGAGCGCCTCATAGCGCCCGGCCTCGTTCGAATCCGCGCCGCGCGCCCGGACCCGCGCGCCGGGCATCAGCCCCGCGCCGGGCGGCGGTGTCGGATTTTCGTGGCGGCTCATGGCGGGGACCCGGGTTGCGAAACTGGAACAAAGGTAGAACAAATGCGCGGTAAAGTGAAGGCCATCTGCACGGAAGTCGGCTTTCTCTTCGCGCATGTCGCAAACCGCGAAGTGTGTGCGTCGTATTCGGCTCATGCAGGACAAAAGACCTCTGCCGTTTTGGAGCGCGCCATGGCCGACGAAGACATCATCCTCTCTGAACTGCCCGATGACGAGCTGGTCCTGCAAATGCACGACGATCTCTACGACGGGCTGAAGGACGAGATCGAAGAGGGCACCCGCATCCTGCTTGATCGCGGCTGGACGCCCTATGACGTGCTGACCCAGGCGCTGGTCGCCGGGATGAAGATCGTCGGCGACGATTTCCGCGACGGCATCCTCTTCGTTCCCGAAGTGCTGCTGTCCGCCAATGCAATGAAATCGGGCATGACCATTCTCAAGCCGCTGCTGGCCGAGACCGGCGCGCCGCGGATGGGCAAGATGGTGATCGGCACCGTCAAGGGCGACATCCACGACATTGGCAAGAACCTCGTCGCGATGATGATGGAAGGCGCCGGTTTCGAGGTGCTGGACCTGGGGATCAACAACTCGGTCGAGAAATACCTTGAGGCGCTGGAGGCCGAACAGCCCGATATCCTCGGCATGTCGGCGCTGCTGACCACCACCATGCCCTATATGAAGGTCGTGATCGACACGATGAAGGAAAAGGGCATGCGCGAGGATTACATCGTCCTCGTGGGCGGCGCGCCGCTGAATGAGGAATTCGGCCGGGCGATCGGCGCCGATGCCTATTGCCGCGACGCGGCGGTGGCGGTCGAGACCGCGAAGCAACTGGTCGCCCGCAAGCACAACCAGCTGAGCGCCTGAGGAAAGTTTCTTCTGCACGGCCCCGGGTTTTCCCCGGGGCCTCTTTCAATCGTGACTTGTGGTGCGGGCCGGCCGACCCCAGATTGAGAAAAGGAGGGTGATGACATGCCGCTGACCTCTTTTCTCGGATTGATCGCCCTGGTCGTCGTTGCGGCGGGGCTGACGCTGCTCTTGGCGTTTCACCTCGGTGTGCCGATGGCGGCGCTGGCCTTTGCCGCGCTTGCCGGAAGTCTGATCCTCGGGATCAGACAATGGCGCTGACGGAGTCCGGACGTGACGGCTGACCCGCTTCCCGTCGACGAGGTGCTGACCGGCGGGGGCCTTGCGCCGGAGGGGGCAGGGCGGATCCTGCTGATCGCCTGCGGCGCGCTGGCGCGCGAAATCCTCGATCTGAAACGCGCGAACGGCTGGGATCATCTCGATCTGCAATGCCTGCCCGCCAATCTGCATCTCTGGCCCGACAGGATCACCCTCGCGGTCGAGGCGGCGGTGAAAGAGCATCGGGCGGCTTACGACCGGATCTTCGTCGTCTATGCCGATTGCGGTACCGGGGGGCTCCTGGCCGCGAAATGCGCGGAACTGGGCGTCGAGATGGTCGAGGGGCCGCATTGCTATTCCTTCTTCGAGGGCAACGAGGCTTTCGCGGAACGCGACGAATTCACCGCCTTCTACCTGACCGATTTCCTTGTGCGCCAGTTCGATGCCTTCGTCTGGAGGCCGATGGGGCTGGACCGCCACCCCGAACTGCGCGACATGATTTTCGGCAATTACGAAAAGCTGGTCTATCAGGCGCAGACCGAAGATCCCGCGCTGGACGCGAAGGCACGCGACTGCGCGGACCGGCTGGGTCTGGCCTACGAGCGGCGCTTCACCGGCTATGGCGATCTGACGGGGGCGCTGGCGCGGCTGCGGTGATGGCCGCGGGCGATTGCCGATCCTGGCCGCGCCCGGCAGGAGAGAGGGGATCAGCCCTTTTCCACCGCGCCTTTCATCTTACGGAAATGACGAAGGCAGAATACCCGGATCGCCGAGGCCAGCCCTTCGCCAGGATCGCGATGTTCGTCGATCTCGGCGGCGAGCTGGTTGATCGCGATGCCTTTTACGGCGGCGATCTCGCGGAAGGCCAGCCAGAACTCCGCCTCCAGCGTGACGCTGGTGCGGTGGCCGTGCAGGGTCAGCGAATGTTTTTGCGGGCCGGGGGACATCGGGGCCAGGATAGCCACGCGGCCAGCCGTGCGCCAGCCGGAGTTTTCGAAAACTCCGGCCCGGAGCCTTCAAAGGCTCCGGCGCGATTTCTTTGAAGAAATCGCTTACACCAGCCGCCGCAGCGGTTCGCAGTTGCAAAAGATTACGAATTGCCCGGCGTTTTCGACCACTGGAAAGCCGCGCCTGCGCATTTCGGCGAGAAAGGCCTCGCGCCCGACGAAGCGTTCGATGTCGCGGATCTTGCGGCGGATCACGCCGCCCTGCCGCGCCGCCTGCGAGGAAAACAGATGGCCAATCCAGTGTTCGGCGCTGAGAAATTGCGGCATCGCTGTCATCGGGCACCTCCACCCGCCAGCCTGGCCGCTCACGGTTAACCGGGGGTTAATCACTCTCCCCGCGCCTGTGCGCCTCAAAGTCGCGGGCGGCTTTCTCCGCCCGCGCCCTCTCCAGATCCCGCTCGGCCCGGCTGCGGCCGGATTTCGCGGCATTCTCGTCGCCCTTCGCGCGGGCGGCCTTGCGGGCCGCCTGCTTCCTTGCGGTGCGCAGGTTGACGATTTCCGCCATGGTCAGTCCTTCGGGCCGATCATGTCCTCGGGGCGCACGATGCGATCAAAGGTCTCGCCATCGACGAAGCCGAGCGCGATCGCCTCTTCCCGCAGGGTGGTGCCGTTCTTATGCGCGGTCTTGGCCACTTTGGTCGCATTGTCATAGCCGATGGTGGGGGCCAGCGCCGTCACCAGCATCAGGCTTTCCTGCATCAGCTTTTCGATCCGCGCCACATTGGCCTGGGTGCCCACCACCATATTGTCGGTGAACGAGGACGCCGCATCGCCCAGAAGCTGCATGCTTTGCAGCACATTGTAGCTCATCATCGGGTTGTAGACGTTCAACTCGAAATGGCCCTGGCTGCCGGCGAAGCCCACGGCGGCGTCGTTGCCCATCACATGGGCGCAGACCATGGTCAGCGCCTCGGCCTGGGTCGGGTTGACCTTGCCCGGCATGATCGAGGACCCCGGCTCGTTCTCCGGCAGGATCAGCTCGCCCAGCCCCGAACGCGGGCCCGAGCCGAGGAGACGCAGGTCGTTCGCGATCTTGAACAGCGAGCCCGCCACCGTCTTCAGCGCGCCCGAGAACATGACCATCGCATCATGCGCGGCCAGCGCCTCGAACTTGTTCGGCGCGGTGATGAACGGGAGGCCGGTGATCGCCGCGATCTCGGCGGCGACACGGGTGTCGTAGCCCTTTTTCGTGTTCAGCCCGGTGCCGACCGCGGTGCCGCCCTGGGCGAGCTCGTAGATGTCGCCGAGGCAGGCTTTCACCCGCGCGATGCCCTTGTCGACCTGGGTGGCGTAGCCCGAGAATTCCTGGCCCAGGGTCAGCGGCGTCGCATCCTGGGTATGGGTGCGGCCGATCTTGATGATGTCCTTGAACTCGGCCGATTTGGCCCACAGCGCCGCCGCGAGCTTTTCCAGCCCCGGGATCAGCACGTCGCGCGCATGCATGCCGATGGCGACATGCATCGCGGTGGGGAAAGTGTCGTTCGAGCTTTGCCCCATGTTCACATGATCGTTCGGATGGACCGGCTTTTTCGAGCCCTTCTCGCCGCCCAGCATCTCGATGGCGCGGTTCGAGATCACCTCGTTCGCGTTCATGTTCGACTGGGTGCCCGAGCCGGTCTGCCACACGACCAGCGGGAAATTGTCGTCGAATTTGCCTTCGATCACCTCGGTTGCGGCGGCGGCGATGGCATCGGCCAGCACCGGATCCAGATCGCCCTGGGCCTTGTTGACCAGCGCCGCCGCCTTTTTAATCACCCCGAGCGCGCGGATGACGGGCACCGGCTGACGCTCCCACCCGATGGGGAAGTTGATGATCGAGCGCTGCGTCTGCGCGCCCCAGTATTTGTCGGCGGGAACCTCCAGCGGGCCGAAGCTGTCGGTTTCTGTGCGGGTCTCGGTCTGGGTTCCGGGGCGGGTCGCGGTCATACATGCCTCCTGCAAGTGCTCGGGTCCGCTCTAGCGCAGCAGAGCGGCGGAAATCAATCGGTATGCCATGGTATGCAGAATATGCTGCGGGGTGGGGGACGCGGATACACTCGCCAGCAGGACAGGGCGAGTGTTTTGGGCCCATTGCGGACATTGACCAGATAAAGCAACTTCTCAACGTTATCTAACGAAGTGTTGGGGTTCAGTATGCTCAGGTTCGATCTCGACGATACTTTTTATGCCGATGCTGAAGAAATGGCGAACGTTCGGATCGGTGAGATCCACCACATTCTCAGGAACAAGGTGGGAACAGGGTCAGTCTCAACGCCTGTAGCAAGGTATTTTGCCTGGCGCCCGAAGAACATTGAGGGATGCAACCCTCATTGGCGGATCGATTGCTTCGTTCGGGATCACAAGCTGTCTGGCGACCCGCAAACGATGGCAAAGTTGTTAACTGCCAATCTGCGCAAACTTGGCCTATGCGATCTGCCGATCTGGATCAGTTGGCATCAGTGTTCAGAACATGGCGGCGAGAAGCTAGGCGATTTGTGGGAACCAGGTTAAAAAGCCAATACCAGAAGCAGCCAGCACATTTTATGCCAACGATCGCTTTGTCCCGCAAAGCGGTCCCGTTGGCTGTGTGGGCCTCACGCCCGGCGGAAGCGGTAGACCCGCGCGGGCGGCAGGTTGGCCCAGATCTTGTGGCCCTTGTTCACCCTCAGCCCGAGCGCCGCGATGGTTTCCGGCGGCAGCGGCGGGCGGGGGCCGTAGGTGAACTGCACATAGCTGCCGCGTGGCGCCAGCACCGCGAAGGCGGCCGAGACGATGGCGTCGCGGATCTCTTCGGGCATCGACAGCAGCGGCAGGCCCGAGACCACGGTCGAGACGCCGCCCTCCATCACCTGCGGCGCGGTTTCCGCCCCGGCCTGATGCACGGTCACGCCGGGGAAGCGGGCGCGCAGGTAAGTGACGAATTCCTCGTCCAGTTCGAACAGGGTCAGGTTTTCCGGTGGCAAGCCGCGGGCGAGGATCGCCTCGGTGAAACGCCCGGTGCCGGGGCCGAATTCCACCACCCGGCCGGTGTTCGGCCCGATCCCCAGCGTCATGGCGCGCGCGAGCGTGCGCGAGGACGGCGCGATGGCCGAGACCTGGCGCGGATTGCGCAGCAGCCTGCGGCGGAACAGGGCGAGGTCGCTTTCCAATGGATTTCTCCCGCAGGCTGCGGCTCAGGTCTTGCGGAACTGGTCGAGGCTGACGACCTCGGCCTCCTGGCGGGGGGCGGGATCTTCCTCGTCCTCTTCATCCGCCTCGTCTTCGTCTTCCTCGTCCTCATCATCGTCGGACTGGGTCTCGAAACGCAGGCCGAACTCCACCGAGGGATCGACGAAAGTGCGCACCGCGTCGAAGGGAATCACAAGGGGTTCGGGCGAATTGCCGAAGTTCAGCGTGACCGAGAAACCGTCTTCCGTCACTTCCAGCCCGCTGAACCAGTGCTGGATCACCACCGTCATCTCGGACGGATAGCGCTCTTTCAGCCAGTCGGCGATGGCCACGTCGGGATGGGTGGTGTCGAAGGTGATGAAGAAGTGATGCGCGCCGGGCAGGCCGTGTTCGGCCACGTCCTCCAGCACCGAGCGGATCAGCCCGCGCATGGCCCTGTGCATCAGGTTTCCGTAGTCGATCCCGCGTGCCATCCGGTTCCTCGCCGTTTTCGCCGCCAGCATAGGGAATTTGACGCTCAAGGAAAGAGCCTGCGAGGCGAAGGACCGGCGAAAGCCTGCAAACCCCGGCGGACAAAGGGGATTTGCCGGAAATCAAGCGGGCGGCTGCCCCGCGGCGGACAAGAATCGCCCGTGCTGCGGCCGGGCCCCCCGGCGCGGCGCTTTGCCGGAGTTTTCAAAAACTCCGGCCCGGAGCCTTTGAAGGCTCCGGTGCGATTTCTTTGAAGAAATCGCTCCCGGGCCGGCGCCGCTGCCGCGGGCGCATTCCTTCAGAGGATTTTGCGCGTCACGAAGCGCGGTCCTGCGATCAGGCCTTCGCGGCGCGGATCACCAGAACCGGAATGGTGGAATGGGCCAGCACTTCCGCGGTCTGGCTGCCGAGGATCAGCTTTCGGAAGCCGCGCCGCCCATGCGACGACATCACGATCAGGTCGCAGCCATTGGCGGTGGCGAAGCGGATGATGGCCTCGGCGGGCGCGCGGTCGGTGCCGGTTTCCAGCCGGATCTCCACCCCCGCGGCGGCGGCCTTCGCCCGGATCGCCTGCGCCCGCTCGGCCAGATCGCGGGCGATGGTTTCCTCGTAGCGTGCGGCGGCATCATGCACGCCGCCCACCGCCGCCGCCTGAAGCACGCGCGGATCCATCGGCTCGGCCAGCGTCAGCACGCTGACTTTCGCCCCGAGCTTCGAAGCCAGCCCGAGCCCGTGGTCCAGCCCGAGCGCCGCAAGATCCGACCCGTCGGTCGTGATCAGAATGTGGTGATACATCCGTCCCTCCTTCGCCGTCCTGCCAGCATCGGGGCGGAGCGGAAAGATTGCAACCGCCGCGAGGGGGCCGGAGGCGGGGGGTGCTCTTTTCCCGCGCTGCGGCCATCGGGCCGGGCGGGAAGGATCTGCGTCACGCCCCCCTGGTTGCGGCTTTCGCCGGGCGGGGATCGCCTTCCGTGATCGTTCCTGCGCCTGCCGTCGCTCCTGCGCTCCGGCGGATGGAGCGCCGTGACGATGCGGATTACGCCCCCGGCGTTTTTTCGCTATCAGGGACACGCCGGAGGCAGAATCCCGGCGCCGGGACCGCCGCAATGCCGCAGCGCATCAGGATCTTCTATCACCGCAACGCCGAGCCGGGCTGGGCGCCGGTCACCCATCTGGCCGCGCTTGCCAGCCGGCTGCTTCAGGCCGAATCCGTCGATCTCGCGGGCGCCGGCCTCGGCTGGTCCGTGCGGCTGCGGGCCACGCTTCTGGCGCCTCCGTCGGGCGGCAAGGGGGGCGACATCTTCCTTTTGCGCTCGCCCGCCGAACTGGCCGAGGTCTTCGCCCATCCCGCCTTCCGCGAAAGACGGGCGTGGCGGGCGCTGTGGATCATCGACAGTTTCTGGACCGAAATGCTGTTGCGCCCGGTGCGCCATATGCTGTCGCGTTTCGATCTGGTGGCCTGCACCCGCGCGGGGGATCTGCCGGAGTACCGGGCGCTTTGCGGCGAGCGCGCGGTGTTTCTGGGCTGGGGGGCCGATGTGCTGGAGCTGGGCGGCAGTGGTGCCGAGCGGCCCTGGGACGTGCTGCGCATCGGCCGGCAGCCCGAGGAATGGGACGACGACGCGCGCACCGCCGCCGCCTGCGCGGCGCGCGGGCTCAGCTTCCACGGCCGCCCGCCGTTTCCCGCGCAGCCAGAGGGCCGCCAGCAGGATCTGATGCGCAACTGGTATGGGCGGGCGAAATTCGTGATCGCCCATTCCAACCTGGCGGCGCCCGCAGGCTATACCCATCCGGCGAAGGAATATCTCACCGCGCGCTGGACCGATGCCATCGCCTGCGGCGCCACCGTGGCGGGCTGCCAGCCGCACAGCGATCTGGGTCTGCTGGACTGGCCGGAGGCGGTTCTGGAAACCGGGCCGATCGGGCTGGAGGACAATCTCGACCGTATCGCCGCGGCTGTGGCGGCCTGGACGCCCGAGCGCGCCCGACGCAATCACGCGGGCGCGCTGAAGCGGCTGGACTGGCGCTGGCGCATCGCCGGACTGGCGGAACGGCTGGACTGCGGCGGGCCGGTGCTGGCGGCAGAGATGGCCCGGCTCCGGGCGGCGCTGGCGGCGGTGGATGGCGCGCCTCCGCCGGAGGACTGCGGCAAAAGATCCGGCAAGACCGCGCCGGGGTGACGTTCCGGCCCGACTTCCCCGGAAGCTGCCGCTCCTGCGGCAGATGGGGCGCCAGGGATCCGTGGTCTGTTGCGGGCCTCCTCCCGGTCCCGGGCCTTGCGGAGGTTTTTCCGGGTGGCGGATGGTATGGGCGCGCGGTGCGCCCCATGGCTTTTGCACCCACTTCGCCAGTGCAACCGGGCCACTGATCCGTCTTGGCATGTCCCCGCCGGGCGCTCCCTGTGGATACAGCCCCGGGGGATCGTTCATGGCGCGCCGGGGCGATCCGGCGAAGGCGTCCCGCGGGCTTGCGGACAGCCTTGGGCCAGACCGGCGCCGCTGTAAACCAGCGCATCCGCGCTCGCGCGCCCCGGCTGGGATAAGTCCGGCACGATGATGCGGGCTCCATGGCCATGCCGGAAAGAACCCGATCTGGTTTCAGGAACGAGACCGATATCAGCCTGCTGCCATCCGTATGCCCATCTTCAGCCAGAGCTCCGTGGCGGTCAGCCAGACGGCATCTGCGGAGTGCCGGCGGATGATCAGCGTCTGCACCTCACCGGGCTGTGGCGCAACAGCGCCGGACCGGGCAGGGCAGGCCTGTGAGAAGCGGGCGGGGCTGACTGGCCGGGGATCGGGGCTCGACGGGGTTTCGGGCGGATATGATCGCGGGATCGGCAGTTGAGGGGAGTGAAACCGGCGGGGGATGAGAATTCCCTGTCCGAATCAGGAACACCCTTCGGGACTCCCGGGGGTGCTTCCTGGGATTTTCAGGGTGAAACCGGCCGATGCAGCTCAAATGTTCCACAGCCCTGAAAGGATGGCCATCCCGGTGAAATCCGGGAAAATATCGGAATATCAGCGGGTTGTGGTATGGAGTGCGATGGAGCGGGTGAAGGGAATCGAACCCTCGTATTCAGCTTGGGAAGCTGCTGCTCTGCCATTGAGCTACACCCGCATAAGCCATCAGCTATGCGATGGCGGCGTGCAGGTCAAGCCGCCATCGCCGCGTTTCATCCCCGCCGCCGGCGCCGGCCGCCCTCGGCGCCGCCGCTGCCGCCGGTGTTGAACGAGACCTCGGGCAGTTGCACGATCTTCGCCAGTTCCGGGAACGGATCGACCGCATGGGGGATGGCGTTCGCGTTGACGAAATGCTCCTGAAAGCGCGGCTCGATGGCGGTTTCCACCTTGTGGATCCGGTGGACGGTTTCCTCGATCTGGTCGCGCGCGGCGCGGTTCAGAAGCGCGATCCGCGCCCCGGTCCCGGCGGCGTTTCCGGCCGAGAACACCCGGTCCAGCGGCACGTCGGGGATCATCCCCAGCACCATCGCGTGTTTCGGCGAGATATGCGCGCCGAAAGCGCCCGCCAGCACCACGCGGTCGACATGATCGACCCCCATCTCGTCCATCAGAAGCCGCGCGCCCGCGTAAAGCGCGGATTTCGCCAGCTGGATCGCGCGGATGTCGCCCTGGGTGACGGCGATCTTCGGCCCGCCCTCGGCGGTGCCGTCGTACAGCACATAAGCATGGGTGCGGCCATGCGGCTCGCAGCGCGGCGTTCCGGTCTGCTCGGGCCCGCCGATCAGGCCCGAGGGATCGACGAGGCCCGCCATCCGCATCTCGGCCACCGCCTCGATGATGCCCGAGCCGCAGATCCCGGTGATGCCGGTCGCGCGGCTGGCCCCGGCGAAGCCGGGATCGTCGGACCACAGATCCACGCCGATCACCCGGAAGCGCGGCTCTTTCGTCACCGGGTCGATCTCGACCCGCTCGATGGCGCCGGGCGCGGCGCGCTGACCGGACGAGATCTGCGCGCCCTCGAAAGCCGGGCCGGTGGGCGAGGAACAGGCCAGCACGCGGTGCTCGTTCCCGAGCAGGATCTCGGCATTGGTGCCGACATCGACCACCAGCACCATGTCCTTCGATTTGTCGGGCTCTTCCGACAGCGCGACGGCCGCCGCATCGGCGCCGACATGGCCCGCGATGCAGGGCAGCACATAGACCCGGGCGTTGCGGTTCATCGCGGTCAGATCCAGATCGCGGGCGTCGAGCGAGAGCGAATCCGACGTGGCCAGCGCGAAGGGGGCCTGGCCCAGTTCCACCGGATCGACGCCGAGGAACAGGTGGTGCATCACCGGGTTGAAGACGATCACCATCTCATAGACCCGCTCCGGGTCGATCCCGGCCTCGGAGGCGACGGCGCGGATCAGATTGTCGATCGCCTCGCGCACGGCGCGGGTCATCTCGACATCGCCGCCGGGGTTCATCATCGCATAGGAGACGCGGCTCATCAGATCCTCGCCGAAGCGGATCTGCGGGTTCATCAGCCCCGACGAGGCCAGCACCTTGCCGGTCGACAGGTCGCACAGATGCGCGGCGATGGTGGTCGAGCCGAGATCGACGGCAAGCCCGCAGAGCGGCTCCTCGGCGAAGCCCGGGAAAATGTCGAGGATGCGGTGCGCCTCATCGTGATTGCCGCGGTGCAGGACGACGGTCGCCTTCCATTCGCCCTTGCGCAAGACCGGCTGGAGCTTGCGCAGCACGGACAGATCGGCCGTCACGCCGTCGATCTGCCACTGGTCCTTCAGCGCGCGGGCGAGGCGCTCGAAATCCCCGGTGGGGATGTGCATGTCGGGTTCCTGAACCTCGACGTAAAAGCTGCGGGTGGCCGGATCCATGGCGATGTCGCGCTCGGTGGCGGATTTGCGGATCACCTGTTTGTGGACCTGGCTTTCAGGCGGCACGTCGATGACGACATCGCCCATGATCTTCGCCTGGCAGCCCAGGCGGCGGCCCTCTTTGAGGCCGCGGATGCGGTTGTAGCGGTCTTCGACCGCGTTCCATTCGGAAAGCGCATCTTCGGCGACGGTGACGCCGTGTTTGGGAAATTCGCCGTAGCCCGGGGTGATCTGGCATTTCGAGCAGATCCCGCGCCCGCCGCAGACCGAATCGAGATCGACGCCGAGGCTCCGCGCGGCCTGAAGGACCGGGGTTCCGGTGGCGAAACGGCCCCTTTTGCCCGAGGGGGTGAAAATGACGAGGGCGTCTTCTGACATGGCTGTTCTCTGGCTCCTGCGCGCGCGAGAACCGTTCTAGCGCGGAAGGTCCGCAGGGCAAGGGCCGGAAGCGTCAGATCGCGCCCGGATTGCGGCGTGTCGGCGGCGAAGGACGAGGGCTTTGCGCCTCCCCCGCGCGCATCGGTTGCCCGAACCGATGGCGCAGCATTGCCCGCCCCCGCGGCAGAGTATCCGGCTCGGAATGAAAGGGTTTCGGGAAGGAGACCGGGCGAGGGTCGGCAGGCCGGGTACCGGGTATTTGGATCAGGGTGAAGCACAGGATTTTCGCTGTGATCAGGGCGGGGAGAGTTGACGCGGGCGGGCGCGGCGCATAGCGGATGCCGCATGGCACGCGCTCCTTTGCTTCAGCTTTCGGGGATTTCGCTGACGTTCGGCGGCAATCCGGTATTCGACAATCTTTCCCTGACCGTGCAGCCGGGCGACCGGGTGGCGCTGGTCGGGCGCAACGGCTCGGGGAAATCCACCCTGATGAAGGTGATGGCCGGAATGGTCGAGCCCGACCGCGGCCAGGTCGTGGTGCCCGCGGGCGTGACCGTCGGCTATATGGAGCAGGATCCCGATCTGTCGGGCTATGCCACTCTGGGCGATTTCGCGGCGAGCCGGTTGCCCGAGGGCGAGGCCTACCGGCTGGCCCTGGCGGCCGAGGGGCTGAAATTCGATCCCTCCACCCCGGTTGCCACCGCGAGCGGGGGCGAGCGGCGGCGCGCGGCGCTGGCGAAGCTGCTGGCCGAGGCGCCCGAGCTGATGCTTCTGGACGAGCCGACCAACCATCTGGATATCCAGGCCATCGAATGGCTGGAGCGCGAACTGGCCGAGACCCGCGCCGCCTTCGTGCTGATCAGCCACGACCGCGCGTTCCTCAAGGCGCTGACCCGCGCGACGCTCTGGATCGACCGCGGCGAGGTGCGGCGGCGAGAGGCGGGTTTCGAGGGATTCGAGGACTGGCGCGAGACGATCTGGGCCGAAGAGGACGAGGCGCGCCACAAGCTCGACCGCAAGATCCGGGCCGAGGCGAAATGGGCGGTCGAGGGGATCTCGGCGCGCCGCAAACGCAACCAGGGCCGGGTGCGGGCGCTGGCCGCGCTGCGTTCGGAACGCGCGGCGCAGATCCGCCGCCAGGGCACCGCGGCGCTGGAACTGGAAAGCGGGCCGGTCTCGGGCAAGAAGGTGATCGAGGCGGCGGGGCTGAGCAAGAGCTTTGGCGACAAGCTGATCGTGAAGGATTTCGATCTGCGGGTGCTGCGCGGCGACCGGGTGGCTTTCGTCGGCCCCAATGGCGTCGGCAAGACCACGCTGCTGAAGCTGCTGACCGGCGAGACCGGGCCGGATGCGGGCAGTGTCACGCTTGGCACCAAGCTGGAGATCGCGGTCTTCGACCAGGCGCGGGCGCGGCTGGACCACGAGGCGAGCCTGTGGGAGAACCTGACCGGCGATCCGCTGATGGCGGTCTCGGGCGCCTCGGATCAGGTGATGGTGCGCGGCACGCCGAAACATGTGGTCGGCTATCTCAAGGAGTTCCTGTTCGACGACGCCCAGGCCCGCGCGCCGGTCAGATCGCTCTCGGGCGGCGAGAAGGCGCGGCTTCTGCTGGCGAAGCTGATGGCGCAGCCGGCCAATCTGCTGATCCTCGACGAGCCGACCAACGATCTGGATGTCGAGACGCTGGATCTCTTGCAGGACCTCTTGGGCGAGTTCGACGGCACCGTGCTGCTGGTCAGCCACGACCGCGATTTCATCGACCGGGTGGCGACGACCACCATCGCGATGGAGGGGGACGGCCGCGCGGTGGTCTATCCGGGCGGCTGGTCGGATTACGCGCGTCAGCGCCCGGCGGCGGCGGCCCCTGCGGCGAGGGCCGCATCGAGGCGCGAGGCGGCGAAGAAAGAGGAACCGGCGAAGAGCGCCGGCCTTTCCTTCACCGAGAAGAAGCGGTTCGACGAATTGCCCGCCCGGCTGGAAAAGCTGGAGAGCGAGATCGGCAAACTCTCGGAACTCCTGGCCGCGCCGGGACTGTTTGAGCGCGATCCGGTGAAATTCCGCAAGGCGAGCGAGATGCTGGCCGAACGGCAGGCGGCCATGGCGGCGGCGGAAGAGGACTGGCTTGATCTGGCCGAACGGGCGGGCGGCTGAAGGACCGGCGCCTTTCTGCCGCCCGCGCCACGACCCCGGCAGAATTTTGCCGAAAAATGAACCGAACGGTTCACATTGGCTCACGCCCCGGTAAAGCCGCCGTGAGCCTCCCTTGTGTCAGGGCCTTATCGGTCACACTCCAGTAACCAGCCGCGCACCGGCGACGGAAAAACAGACCGGCGCGCAGCGGAACAGATGGAGAAAGACATGAAACGTATCGCAGCGCTCCTCGCCTTTGGCGGTCTGGCCGCCCCGGCCTTTGCCGGCGGCCCGGTTCAGGTCGCGGCCGAACCCGAGGTCTATGCCCCGGCTCCGGTGGTGGTGGCTGCCCCGGTGGGCGAGTGGACCGGCTTCTACGCCGGTGCGCATCTTGGCTACGGTAAAGCAGAGGGTGACAACGCAGCGTTCGATGCCGATGGCGCCCTTGGCGGTGTGCAGCTCGGCTATCGCTGGGATCTCGGCCGCACCGTGCTCGGCGTCGAAGGCGCGATCGCGGCGTCCGATGTCAAGGACGACGCGACCGGAATCAAGCTGAAGAACAAGACCGATCTCAAGCTGCAACTGGGCTATGATCTGGGCAATTCGCTGATCTATGCCACCGCGGGCGCCTCCTGGGCCAAGCTCGACAACGGTGTGAGCAGCATCAGCGACAATGGCTGGGTCGCAGGTCTGGGTTACGATTACGCGATCAACGACAGCTGGGTCGTGGGTGGCGAATATCTCTACCACAAATATGACGATTTCGACGCGACCGGCGTCGATGTGGACGGCGGCTCGTTCGCCATCCGCGCCAACTATCGCTTCTGATCGCTTCGGAGCGTAAGCTCCGCTTGCGGGCCGGCGCCGCCAGACAGGGCGGCGCCGGTTTCTTTTTGTCCGGTTTCTTCTGCCGGGGCGGTGAAAACCGCTTGGCGGGCCGGGCGGATCGTGGCAGAGACAGGCCCGACGAACCACGATGGGCCGCCCGCATCCGATGACGAGATTGCGCGAAACCTTCGACTGCTGCATTACCCGCTGATCCCAGGGTCGCGCGGGCGCTTCGTCTTTCTTCACGGAAAAACCGGCCCGCGCGGGGGGAAAGCCTCGCGAGGACAAGACATGGCCACGATCCGGCTGACGAACAGCAAGACCCGCCGCAAGGAGGATTTCGTCCCCCTCGATCCCGCCATGCTGCGGATCTATGTCTGCGGCCCCACGGTCTATGACCGGGCCCATATCGGCAATGCGCGCCCGGTGGTGGTGTTCGACACCTTGTTTCGCCTGCTGCGTCATGTTTACGGGCGGGATGGCGTGACCTATGTCAGGAACTTCACCGACGTTGACGACAAGATCAACGCCCGCGCCGCCGACACAGGGCGGCCGATCCGCGACATCACCGACGAGACGATTGGCTGGTTCCACGACGACATGGACGCGCTCGGCGCGCTGCGCCCGACGCATGAGCCGCGCGCGACCGAATATATCGGCGCGATGATCGCGATGATCGAAAGCCTGATCGCGAAGGGCCATGCCTATGCGGCTGAGGGCCATGTGTTGTTCCGCGTCCGCAGCTACCGCGATTACGGCGCGCTCTCGGGCCGGTCGGTCGACGACATGATCGCGGGGGCGCGGGTCGAGGTGGCGCCGTTCAAGGAAGACCCGATGGATTTCGTCCTGTGGAAGCCCTCGGAAGCGTCGCTGCCCGGCTGGGAAAGCCCCTGGGGCCGCGGGCGGCCCGGCTGGCATATCGAATGCTCGGCAATGTCTTACGAGCTGCTCGGCGAGAGCTTCGACATCCACGGCGGCGGGCTGGACCTGCAATTCCCCCACCACGAGAACGAGATCGCGCAAAGCTGCTGCGCCCATCCGCATGGCGGTTTCGCGAAGATCTGGATGCACAATGAGATGCTCCAGGTCGAAGGCAGGAAGATGTCGAAATCGCTCGGCAATTTCTTCACCGTGCGGGACCTGCTGGAGCAGGGCTGGCCGGGCGAGGTGATCCGCATGGTCTATCTGATGACGCATTACCGCAGCCCGATGGACTGGACGGCGGAAAAGGCCCGCCAGGCCGAGGCCACCTTGCGCAAATGGCGCGCGCTGGTGGCTGGGGCGGGGCAGGGCAGCCCTGCGCCCGCGGTGGTCGCGGCTTTGGCCGACGATCTGAACACCCCCGGCGCGATCGCCGAGCTGCATGAACTGGCGAAGGCGGGCGACGGCGCGGGGCTGAAGGCATCGGCGGCGCTTCTGGGCCTGCTGGAGGACCACATGGGCGACTGGACCGGCGCGAATGTGGACCTTTCGCCCTGGGCCGGGCGGCTTGCCGATCTGCGCGCGGCGGCGATGGCGACGAAGGATTTCGCCCCGGTCGATGCGCTGAAAGCGGCGCTGCTGGCGGCGGGGGTCGAGGTCAGGATGTCGAAAGCCGGGGTAGAGCTGGTGCCCGGCCCCGGCTTCGATCCGGCGAAACTGGATGCGATCGGCTGAGGCCGCCCGGAGTTTTCCAAAACTCCGGGCAATTTTCTTCGAAGAAAATTGCAAATTCCTTTGAAGGAATTTGCGGGGGGACAGGGATGAGAGAGCGGCTCTACCTATTCGACACCACGCTGCGCGACGGGCAGCAGACCCAGGGCGTGCAGTTTTCGGCTGCCGAGAAGGCGCAGATCGCCCGCGCGCTCGATGCGCTCGGGGTGGATTACATCGAGGGCGGCTGGCCCGGCGCCAATCCGACCGACAGTGATTTCTTCCGGGACGCGCCCGCCACCCGCGCCATCATGACCGCTTTCGGGATGACGAAGCGGGTGGGCCGCTCGGCCGCGAACGACGACGTGCTGGCCGCGGTGCTCGATGCCGGAACGCCCGCGGTCTGCCTTGTCGGCAAGACCCACGACTTCCACGTCATCACCGCGCTCGGGGTGACGCTGGAGGAAAACCGCGAGGCCATCGCCGCCTCGGTCGCCCATGTCGTCGCCAAAGGCCGCGAGGCTTTGTTCGACGCCGAGCATTTCTTTGACGGATACCGCGCCAACCCGGAATATGCGCTTGGCTGTCTGCGCGCGGCTTATGATGCGGGCGCGCGCTGGATCGTGCTCTGCGACACCAACGGCGGGACGCTGCCGTCCGAGGTGAGCCGCATCACCGCCGAAGTGATCGCCGCGGGCATCCCCGGGGCAAGCCTCGGCATCCATTGCCATGACGACACCGGCAATGCGGTCGCCAATTCCCTCGCTGCGGTCGAGGCCGGCGCGCGCCAGATCCAGGGCACGCTGAACGGGCTGGGCGAACGTTGCGGCAATGCCAATCTGGTGACGCTGATCCCGACGCTTACGCTGAAGGAACCCCTCGCCAGCCGGCTGGAGACCGGCGTCACGCCCATTGCGCTGGCGGGTCTGGTGAAGACCAGCCGGATGCTCGACGACATTCTGAACCGGGTGCCGCAGCGCGCCTCGCCCTATGTCGGCGCCTCGGCCTTCGCCCATAAGGCGGGGCTGCATGCCAGCGCGATCCTCAAGGATCCCGCGACCTATGAGCATATCGACCCCGCGCTCGTCGGCAACGAGCGTCAGATCCCGATGTCGAACCAGGCGGGCCAGTCGAACCTGCGCGCGCGCCTCGCCGCGGCGGGGCTGAACGTCGATCCGAAAGACCCGCGCCTCGCGCTGATCCTCGATGAGATCAAGCGGCGCGAGGATCAGGGCTATGCCTATGACGGCGCCCAGGCCAGTTTCGAGATGCTGGCGCGGGGGGCCCTTGGCCTTGCGCCCCGGTTCTTCGAGGTCGAGCGCTACCGCGTCACCGCCGAGCGCCGCCAGCTTCCAGACGGGCGCCGCCTCAGCCTTTCCGAGGCGGTGGTGGTGGTCGATATCGGCGGGCAAAGGATGCTCTCGGTCTCGGAAAGCCGCGACGGGAATGGTGAGGACCGTGGCCCGGTCAACGCGCTCTGGAAGGCTTTGGCCAAGGATCTGGGGCCCTGGCAGGGCTGCGTCGACGATATGCGGCTGGTGGATTTCAAGGTGCGCATCACCCAGGGCGGCACCGAGGCCGTCACCCGCGTCATCATCGACAGCGAGGATGGCCAGGGCCGCCGCTGGTCCACCGTGGGCGTCAGCGCGAATATCGTCGATGCGTCTTTCGAGGCGCTGCTCGACGCCGTGCGCTGGAAGCTGATCCGCGACATCGGCCTGAATGCGGGGAAAGCGGCGTGACGCTCGACGCCTGCGCGGCTCTGATCGAGAAGGGCGATCCCGACCGCTGGCAGGCGCTGCTGGCCGCGCCGGTCGCCGCGCGGGCGCGGCTGCTGCCGCTTTACGCGCTGAACCTGGAGGTGGCCCGCGCGCCCTGGCTCACCCGTGAGCCGATGATCGCCGAGATGCGGCTGCAATGGTGGCGCGATGTGGTGGAAGAGGCGGCCGCGGGCAAGGCGCCGCGCGCGCATGAGGTTGCGGGGCCGCTCTCCGATCTGATCCGCGGGGCGGGGCTGCCGGTTGATGTGCTCGATGCGCTGATCGCCGCGCGCAGGCATGACGCCTGGAAGCAGGCGTTTGCGGGTGAGACCGCGCTCGATGATTACCTCGCCGACACCGCGGGCGGGCTGATGTGGCTCTCGGCGCTGGCGCTTGGGGCGGGTCCCGGGGCCGAAGCGGCGGTGCGCGCCTATGGCCGGGCCGCGGGGCTGGCGGCTTACTTCACGGCGGTGCCGGAGCTTTCGGCGCGGGGCAGGGCGGCGCTGCCCGATCCCGCGCCCGGGGCGGTGAGGCGGCTTGCAGAGCGCGGTCTCGGCTGGCTGGCCGAAGCCCGTGCCGCCCGGGCGACGGTTCCGCGCCGCGCCGCGCCCGCGCTGCTTGCGGGCTGGCAGGCGGGGCCGCTGCTGCGCCTCGCCGCCGCGACCCCCGAAGCGGTCGGCGCGGGGGGGCTGCACCTGTCGGAATTCTCGCGCCGTGGCCGGCTGTTGTGGCAGGCGATGAGCGGCCGCTGGTAGCTCAGGCCCGCTCCTGCGGGCGCAGCCAGAGCCAGATCAGTGCCCCCCCGGCCATGACGAGGAAGGGCAGCATGGCAAGGTTCACCATCTGCCAGCCCGCCTGGACCGAGCCGCCCGAGCAGTTCATCAGCCCGCCCGACGAGAACGAGGCCATGGTCACGCCGCCGAACACCACCAGATCGTTCAGCCCCTGAAGCCGCCCGCGCTCCTCGGGCCGCTGCGCCTGGGTCAGCATGGTGGTGGCGCCGATGAAGCCGAAGTTCCAGCCGATCCCCAGCAGGATCAGCGCGGCGAAGAAATGCTCCAACTCCACGCCGGACATGGCGACCGCGCCGGCTCCGGCCAGGATGGTCAGGCCGAGCGCGATGATCTTCTCGACCCCGAACCGCGCGATCAGATGGCCGGTGAAGAAGCTGGGCACATACATCGCCAGCACATGGGCCGAGACCACATCGGCGGCGTCCGAGGTCTCGAACCCGCAGCCCACCACCGCCAGCGGCGAAGAGGTCATCACGAGGTTCATCAGCGCGTAGGACACCGTGGCGCAGATCATCGCCACCGCGATCGCCGGGGTGCGGATCAGCTCGGCCCGGCTGCGGCCGCGCGCCACACCGGCGGCAGGCGGCGCCGGGCGCGGGATCCTCAGCGCGAAGAACAGAAACATTCCGACGAGGTTCAGCGCGATCACCGAAAGATAGGTGCCGATGAACGGCACCACCCAGGCGGTTGCGGTCAGCTTGACGATCTGCGGCCCGATCACTGCGGACAGCAGCCCCCCCGCCATCACCCAGGAGATCGCCTTGGGCCGGAAGCTCTCGGAGGCGGTATCGGCGGCGGCGAAACGGTAAAAGCCCTGCGCGCTCATATAGATGCCGGTCAGGAAGGCGCCGAGGCAGAACAATGCGAAACTGCCGCTCCACAGCCCCCAGGCCCCGAAGACCCCGCCCAGAGCGCCGCCCAGAGCGCCGAGGACGAAGCCCGCGGTGCGGCCATGGCGCTGCATGAAGGCCGAGATCGGTGCGGCCGTCAGCATCGAGCCCATGACCGAGAGCGAGATCGGCAGCGTCGCCCAGCAGATATTCGGCGCCAGCGTCTGGCCCGCAAGCCCCGCGACGGTGAAGACGATGGGCATCTGCGCGCCGAGGATTGCCTGGGCGAGGATGAGAACGAAGACATTGCGCTTTGCGGTGGAATCGGAAGGAATCATCTGCACTCCGCTGGTTGGCGCCACCGAACGCCTTCCGGCGCAGGAGGGTCAAGCCCCGATCTGCGCGCGGCGCGGATTGCCTTCCCCCGCCGGCCATGCGCATCCTGCCGCCATGACCCTGCGCCTGATCCGCTCCGACGCCTGCCTGACCGAGGGCATGGCCTGGCTCTCCTCACACGAGCCGCGCTTTGCCGGGGCTTACCGGCTGACCGGGCCCTTGCCGCTGCGGCTGCGCGCGGACGGGTTCGGCGCGCTTCTGGATGCCATCGTCAGCCAGCAGGTCTCGGTCGCCTCGGCGCGGGCGATCCTCGCGCGGATGCAGGCGGCGGGACTCAGTTCGGAAGAGGCGATCCGCGGGGTGGGTGAGGACGATCTGCGCGCCGCGGGCCTGTCGCGGCAGAAAGCGCGCTATGTCAAGGCGCTGGCCGATGCGGCGCTCGATTATCCCGCGCTGCGCGAGGCGCCCACCGGCGAGGTGGTGGCGCAACTGACGGCGCTGCCGGGGATCGGGCGCTGGACCGCCGAGATCTATGCGATGTTCGCGCTCGGCCATGCCGATGTCTTCGCGCCCGCGGATCTGGCGTTGCAGGAATCGGCGCGGCGGCTGTTCGGGCTGGAGACGCGGCCGAACGAGCGCGCCCTGCGGCAGCTGGCGGAAACCTGGTCGCCCTGGCGGGCGGTTGCGGCGCGGCTTCTCTGGGCCTACTACCGGGTGGACAAGGGCCGCGAGGGGATCATCGGATGAGGGAACTGAATTTCGGCCGCAAAGGCGCGGCGCAGGGCCAGGCGAGGTCGCTCGTGGTGCTGCTGCACGGCTACGGCGCGGATGGCAACGATCTCCTGGGCCTTGGCGACGTGCTGGCGCCGCATCTGCCCGGCACCGCCTTCGTCGCCCCCGACGCGCCCGAGCCCTGCGCCGGCAATCCTTTCGGGCGGCAGTGGTTCCCGATCCCCTGGCTTGATGGTTCCAGCGAGGAAGCGGCCCGCGCCGGTCTGCTGGCGGCGGCGCAAGACCTGAACGGTTTTCTGGAGGCGCGGCTGCTCGACGAAGGGCTGGGGCCGGAGGCGCTGGCGCTGGTGGGCTTTTCGCAGGGCGCGATGATGAGCCTGCATGTCGCACCGCGCCGCGATGCGCCGGTGGCGGCGATCGTGGCGATCTCGGGCCGGCTGCTGGTGCCGGAACTGCTGGCGGCCGAGGCGAAGGTGAAGCCGCCGGTGCTGCTGATCCACGGCGATCAGGATCCGATGGTGCCCTTCGCCGAGATGGACCTCTCGGGCCAGGCGCTGACCGGCGCCGGGTTCGAGACCTATGCCCATGTGATGAAGGGCACCGGCCACGGCATCGCGCCCGATGGCCTTGGCGCCGCGCTCGGCTTCCTGAAGGAGCGGCTGCCGGGCTGAAAGCGGGGGAGGGGGCCAGCCCCCTCGCGCGTTCCGCGCTCACCCCCGGGATATTTAGAGACAGAAAATGACAAAGAGGGGCATTTTCTGTCCTTAAATATCCCCGCGCGGCGCGCATCCGCCGCTTCGTCGCGGGCGACCGGCCCGGAGAGGGGCGAGGGCGCTCAGCCTCTGCGCAGGGCTTCGAGCCAGGCGGCGCAGCCGGTGAGGGCGGCGTAATCGTCCTCGACCACGCTGACGGCGAAAGCATGGGTCAGGAGGTCCACCCGGCGCGGCTCGCGGAACTGTTCAGCCAGCCGCAGGCGGGCCAGATGCGGGGCCATGGCGCGGGCCATGCCGCCGATCAGCCAGATCCCGCCCCAGGGCAGATGGGTCAGCGCCAGATCCGCAAGAGACTGCGCAAGGATGCGGGTGTAAAGCGCGGCGGCATGGTCTGCCACCGTCTCGCCTGCCTCAAGCGCGGCGATCACCTCTGCCGCGGTCTTGCTGCCCGGCAAACCCGCCTCGGCGGCGGCGAAGGCGAAGAGGTTGCCGAGGCCGCGGCCTGAGAGCACCTCTTCCACACCGCAATGCGGGGGCTCGCCCTGGCCCGCCAGCAGTGATTCGATGAATCGCATCAGGCGCAGGTCTTCCTCGCTGCGCACCGGCATGTTCATATGGCCGCTCTCGGACGGCGGCACCACCCGCGCGGCACCCCGCCCATGCACCGGCGCGGCATTGACCCCGGTGCCGAGGCCGATGACCAGCATCGGCGCGCCATCCTCGCGCGGGCCCGCGATCAGCGGGCGCAGCCTGTCTGCCGCGATATGGCCGAGCGCATGGCCCTGGGCCTGAAGGTCGTTCAGGATCGCCACCCGCTGCGCGCCGGTGGCGGCCGCGAGCTTTTCCGGCCCGATCACCCAGTCGAGATTGGTCATCCGCGCGATTCCGGCGCGCACCGGCCCGGCGGCGGCGACGCAGGCGCCCCCGACCCGGGCGCCGCTCTCGCCGAGATATTCGCTCAGGATCGCGGCGATATCCTCGCCGCGCGCCCTGTAGTCCGCATTCGGATATCGGCGGATGCTGCCCTCCAGCACCCGCGCGCCCTCGGCCAGCGCGACCCTGGTATTGGTGCCGCCGATATCGGCGAGGATCGCGAGGCTCATGGCGTTCTCCCTTTGCGCTCTCCCTCAGGGATACGGGGCTTCGGGGCCCGACCGCAAGCCGGGCGGCCTCAGCCGCGCTGGCTGCGGGCGTGGAAGATGAAGCCGAGGAAGTTCAGCAGCACCTGCGCCGCGAGGATCTGGGTCGAGCCGCTGTGATCGTAATCCGGCGCCACCTCGACCAGATCCATCCCCACCACCTCGTGCCGGTTGGCCACCGCCTGGAGGATCTCCAGCACCTCGTAATAGAGGAAGCCGCCGTGCGAGGGCGTGCCGGTGCCGGGCGCGATCGAGGGGCAGAAACCGTCGATGTCGAGCGTGACGTAGATCCGCGCGTCCTTCGGGATGCGGTCGAGCACGCCCTCGGTCCCGAGTTTGCGGACCTGGCGGACCGAGAGGATGTCGTCGCCCATCTTGCGCGCGGCGTCATAGCCGTCTTTCGCGGTCGAGGAGACGTTGCGGATCCCGAGAGCGGTGATCCCCGAGACATATTCCTTCTCGGCCGCGCGGCGCATCGGATTGCCGTGGCCGTGGCGGACGCCGTGGCGCACGTCGACGAAATCGAGATGGGCGTCGATTTGCAGGATATGGATCGGGCCGCGGCCCTCATAGGCGCGGATGCAGGGGATGTTGACCGAATGGTCGCCCCCCAGCACCACCGGCAGCGCGCCCGCGTCGAGGATGGCGCGCACGCCCTTCTCGATATTGGCGTGGCTGGTCTCGGTGTCGGTATGGACGATATCGGCGTCGCCGATGTCGACGATGCTGACATCGGGGCCGAGATAGGTCGCGTCGTCCTCGTGGTCATAGGCGCCGCCATGGCCGAAGGAGAACAGGGTCGAGGCCTCGCGGATCGCGCGCGGCCCGAAGCGGGCGCCGGCGCGGAACTGGGTGCCGAAATCGAACGGTGCGCCGAGCACCGCCACATCGGCCGCGATCGCCGACCAGTCGCCCTGATAGGGGCGCTTGCCGAAGGTGGAGATTCCCACGAAGGGCAGATTCAGTCGCCCGCTGTCATAGCTGTTGGAACTCATGGTCCTCGTCCCTGTTGTCTTCTGTCGGGGGGCAGACTGTCGCGGGGCGGGCAGATTGGCAAGCCGGGCTGCGACGCCTTTGACCCTTGCGGGCGACACCTGCGCAGGATGTGATGGGCCGGAAGGGAGAGATCATGCCGCAACCGACCGTCCGCCCGCGCCCCAGGGCTTACCCACCGCCGGAATTTCCGCCGCGCCGCGCGGCACTGTTCGCCCGCACGCCTTCGGCGGTTTTTCCCGTGATTCTGGGCCTTTGTGGATTGCAGCTTGCGCTGCGGACGGGGCTGGCGGCGACCGGGCTTGCGCCCTGGGCCGGGGATCTGCTCGCGGGGCTGGTCCTGCCGCTCATCGCTTTCGCGCTCTTCGCTTATGGGGTGAAGATCGTCAGGCGAGCCCCTGTTATCATGGAAGATATTCGTGTCGTGCCGTCGCGCGCCGGACTGGGCGCGGCGGGAATGGCGGCGATGGCTTCCGCGGCGATTCTTGCGCCCTATGCGCCGGGGCTGGCGCAGGGGGTGCTGATCCTGGCGCTTGCCGCGCATGGGGTGCTGGCGCTTCTGGTGCTGCGGGGGGTGGCGGCGCTGCCGCCCGGGGCGCGCGGAGTCGATCCGGGCTGGCATCTGATCTTCACCGGCCCGGTGGTGGGCGCGCTTGCGGCCGCGATGCTCGGGCTGCGGGGGCTGTCGGTCACGCTGTTTTTCCTCGCGCTGGCGGCGGCGCTGGCGATCATGGCGGTGAGCCTGGTGCAACTGATCCGCCGGGTGCCGCCCGCGCCGTTGCGGCCCATGCTGGCGATCCATCTGGCGCCCATGAGCCTGTTTTCCTCGGTCGCGGTGCTGAACGGCTGGCCCGGGGTGGCCCTGGGGTTCGCGGCTCTGGCGGTGGCGATTCTCGCGGCGCTGAGTCTGGCGGCGCGCTGGATCACGGCGGCGGGGTTCTCGCCGCTCTGGGGCGCCTTCACCTTCCCGCTGAGCGCCTTTGCCGGGATGCTGTTCCTGAACGGCGCGACGGTTGCGGGCTGGCTGGCGCTGGCGGCTGCCGGCGTGGTGGTGCCGCTGATCGCCTGGCGGGTGCTGCGGCTCTGGCCGGGCGGGCGGCTCGCCGCGCTGACCAACGCCGCCGAGGCGTGACGCCTCAGATCAGCGCCACCCAGGCCCGGGCGATGGCGAGGCCATGGGCGTCGGCTGCGGCACCGAGCCGGGCCGCCTCGGCGGGCATGTCGCGCAGCCAGCCTGGGCGCATCCGCTCGATCACTTCGGGGAAATCGTGGTTCCAGGCGGCGGCGACGTTGCGGTTGGCCTCGAAATGGAACTGCATGCCATAGGTCGCGCGCCCGATGCGGAAACACTGGTTCGGCGTCACCGAAGACCCCGCCAGGCGCACCGCGCCCTCGGGCAATCCAAACGTGTCGGTGTGCATCTGGTAGATCGGAAAGCGCGCGGGCAGGTGGCCCAGAACCGGATCCTCGCCCGCCTCGGCCGTCAGTTCCACCTCGCACCAGCCGAATTCGGGCGCCTGGCCCAGCAGGTTCTCGGCCCCGAAGCCGCGCGCGAGGATCTGCGCGCCAAGGCAGACCCCCAGCACCGGCAGCCCGGCCCCGGACCAGTCGCGCATCATCTGCGCGAGCTGCGGCAGATAGGGATGCGCCGCGTCGTCGTTCGCCGCCTGTTCGCCGCCGAACACCACCAGCGCATCGGCATTGATCCCGGCGGGCAAAACATCGCCCTGGCGCGGCTTGTAAAGGTCGATGGCGGCGCCGGCCTCGTGCAGCGCCACGCCGAGCTGGCCGTGCTGGGTGCTGGGGGTGTTCTCGACGATGGCGACGCGCATGGGGGATTCCTTTTGCCCGCCATATCGGCAAGGCCCGCGGCGGCTTGCAAGGCCCGGCTTTGCAAAGCTGCATTCGGCAGGATTGTTTTGCGCGAAAACCCCGCGAAAACCGCATGAAAACCCTTGCGCATCCGCCGGGGAAGTGAAACAGGGAACCGCCAAACGACGATCCCTGAGGAGATTCCTATGGAGATTCGCGAGGCTCTCACCTTCGACGATGTCCTGCTCGTGCCCGCCGCGAGTTCCGTTCTGCCGGGGACGGCGGACACTTCCACTTATGTCACCCGCTCGATCCGCATGAACATCCCGCTTCTGTCGAGCGCGATGGACACCGTGACCGAGGCGCGCATGGCCATCGCCATGGCGCAGGCGGGCGGGATCGGGGTGATCCACCGCAATCTCGGTACCGAAGAGCAGGCGCGCGAGGTCTCGCGCGTCAAACGCTTCGAATCGGGCGTGGTCTATGCGCCGATCACACTTCGCCCCGAGCAGACGCTGGCGGATGCGAAAGAATTGATGGAGCGCTATCACATCACCGGCTTTCCGGTGGTGGACGGCGACGGCCGGGTGGTCGGCATCGTCACCAACCGCGACATGCGTTTCGCGAGCGACGAGAGGACGCCGGTCTCGGTGATGATGACCGCGGACAATCTGGCGGTGCTGCGCGAGCCGGTGGACCGCGACGCCGCGATCAGCCTGATGAAGGCGCGCCGGATCGAGAAACTGCTGGTCACCGACGGGGCGGGCAAGCTGACCGGCCTGCTGACGCTGAAGGACACCGAGCAATCGGTGCTGAACCCCCAGGCCTGCAAGGATGAGCTGGGGCGCCTGCGCGTCGCCGCCGCCTCGACCGTGGGCGATGCCGGGTTCGAGCGCAGCCAGGCCCTGATCGAGGCGGGCGTGGATATGGTGGTGATCGACACCGCGCATGGCCACAGCGAAGGCGTCGCCATCGCGGTCGAGCGGATCAAGAAATTCTCGAACCGTGTTCAGGTGGTGGCAGGCAACGTCGCCACCGCCGAGGCCACCCGCGCCCTGATCGGGGCGGGGGCGGATGCGGTCAAGGTCGGGATCGGCCCGGGCTCGATCTGCACCACCCGCATCGTCGCGGGCGTCGGCGTGCCGCAACTGACCGCGATCATGGATTCCGCCCAGGCCGCGGGCGACGTGCCGGTGATCGCCGACGGCGGCATCAAATTCTCGGGCGATTTCGCCAAGGCCATCGCGGCGGGGGCCTCCTGCGCCATGGTCGGCTCGGCCATCGCGGGCACCGACGAGAGCCCGGGCGAGGTGATCCTGTGGCAGGGGCGCTCGTTCAAGAGCTATCGCGGCATGGGCTCGATCGGCGCCATGGCGCGCGGCTCGGCGGATCGCTATTTCCAGAAGGAAGCGTCCTCGGACAAGCTGGTCCCCGAGGGGATCGAGGGCCAGGTGCCCTACAAGGGCGCGGCGGCGACCGTGCTGCATCAGATGGTCGGGGGCCTGCGCGCCGCCATGGGCTATACCGGCAATGCGACGGTGGCCGAGATGCGGCAGAACTGCCGGTTCGTGCGGATCACCGGGGCGGGGCTGAAGGAAAGCCACGTCCATGACGTGCAGATCACCCGCGAAAGCCCGAACTACCGCGTGGGCTGAGGGCGCGAGGGCGGCCCCCGTGGCCGCCCCTCACCGTTTCCGCACGGTGGCCTGCCGGCTGCGGCCCGGATCGGTGCAAGCCCGCCATGCCTTTCGCTTCTGCCGCGCAGGCATCGCCGGAGAAGGGCCTTTGCGCCGCCGGATGGACCTGTCCTTTCGCAAGGCTGCTCTTTACCGGACGCAAGAGCGCCGGCTGACCCGTTCCTGCCGTTTCCGGGGGGCCGTTCTTTCCCCGGGGCGGCATGCGCTTGCAGCGCGCGCGGTTTCGGAGGATCACGCGGGTTCTGTCCGCAGGGGGTATCGATGGCACGATCACCAGGGTTTTCCGCACCGGCCCGGCGCCGGGCAGGGGCGTAAGATGCAGGCTCCCGGCCGCGCGGCGGCGGCGACAGAGGTGCTCGACCGGGTTCTGGCGGGCGAGCCTGCCGAGAAGGCGCTGACAGCCTGGGCGCGCGGCGCGCGCTATGCCGGATCCAAGGATCGCGCGGCGGTGCGCGATCTGGTCTATGATGCGCTTCGCCAGCGCCGAAGCGCCGCGGCGCTCGGCGGCGGCGAGGATGGCCGGGCGCTGGTGCTCGGGGTGCTCCGCGCACGCGGGGAGCCGGAGGACAGCTGGTTCGACGGCTCGGCCCATGGTCCCGCCCGGGTGCGGCCCGATGAGGCGCCACGCGCGGCGGTGGGGGCGGCGGCATTCGACATTCCCGACTGGCTGGAGCCGCCGCTGCGCGCGGCTTTGGGCGAGGATTTCGAGGCGACGATGCAGCTGATGCGCGAACGCGCGCCGGTGATCTTGCGGGTCAATCTGGCGAAGATCAGCCGTGCGGGTGCTGCCGCGGCGCTGGCCGACGAGGGGATCGTCACCGCGCCGCACCCCCTGGCCGAGGCCGCCTTGCAGGTGACGCAAGGCGCGTCACGGCTGCGCCAGGCGCGGGCCTTCGCCGAAGGTCTGGCCGAACTCCAGGACGCCGCCTCGCAGGCGGTGATCGCCGCGCTGCCGCTGACGGACGGGATGCGGGTGCTTGATCATTGCGCGGGGGGCGGCGGCAAGACCCTCGCCATGGCGGCGCGGGCCGATCTGCGCCTGTGGGCCCATGACGCGCAGCCGCGCCGGATGGAGGATCTGAAGATCCGCGCTGCCCGCGCCGGCGTCCGCGTCACCCTGACCGCGCGCCCGGAAGAGGCCGCGCCCTTCGATCTGGTGCTGACCGATGTGCCCTGTTCCGGCTCGGGCAGCTGGCGGCGCGATCCCGAGGGGAAATGGCGCCTGACGCCCGCGCGGCTGGACGAACTGACCGCGATCCAGTCGGCGATCCTTGAGCGCGCCGCGGCCATGGTCGCGCCCGGCGGCTGGCTGGCCTATGCGACCTGTTCCTTCCTGCGCGAAGAGAACGAGGCCCGGGTTCAGGCATTCCTGTCCCGCAGCCCCCGCTGGGAGACGGTCCTGACCCGCCGCTATGGCCCGCTTGAGGGCGGCGACGGATTTTTCCTGGCGCTTTTGCGCCACAGCGGATGAAAAAGCGCAAATTCTCAGTGCGGTTAAGCCGTGGTTAACGATTTCCGGCGTCTGTTCTGTCTGTAATGCGCGGGCTGTTGCGGAGGGATGGGTGCAGGTGCCGGGGGCGGAAACCAGGGGCGTGCTTGATGCCGCGCGCAATCTTGCCGGCCGCTCGGGCTGGCTCGCGGGTGTGGCTGCGGTCAGCCTGGGGCTGGCGGCACTGGCGGGGGACGATGGCCTGCGCTTCACGCTGGCGGCGACGGGGCTTGCGCTGGTCATGGTGACGCTGGCGCTGTGGGGCCTTGCCCGGCTGGCCCGGCGCGAGGATGAACAGCTTTTCGCCCGGCTCTCGGCGCTGGTGGGCGAGGATGCGGCGCCGTGTTTTACCACCGACGCGCTCGGCCAGATCCTTTACCGCAACCGCGCGGCCCAGGCCCGGTTCGGCGATACCCCGGCGGTCACCCTGGCCGCGCAACTGCACGAACAGATCGCCTCGCCTTCGGCGGTGATGTACCGGCTGCAAACCCGCGCGGCGGCCCAGGGCGGCATGTACGAGGATGTGGTCACCCGGCGCGGCCATCTGCGGCTCTCGGTGCACCGGATCGGATCGGACAGGTTCCTCTGGCGGCTTGAGGAATTCGAGGATCGCAGCCCCGCCGGCCGCGGCGCCGAGGGGTTGAGCCTGCCGATGGCGGTCGCCAATCGCGCGGGCGTGGTTCTGTTCTCCAACGAGGCCCTGCGCCGGCTGGTCGGCGAGCGGCCCAAACGGCTCGACCGTATTTTCCTGCAACCGCGTTTCAACAGCGGTGAAGAGGTGGCGATCGCCGCAGCCGGCGGCACGATGCGCGCCATCGTGGCCGAACTCGACGGGCCGGGCGACCGGCGCGAGATCTTCCTGCTGCCCGCGCCGATGCGGAGCGAGGCCGATTCCGTCCCGGTCGATTTCGAGAATGTGCCGGTCGCGCTGATGAAATTCGGCGCCGACGGCGGGCTGCGCTCGGCCAACCGCGCCGCACGGGAGATGCTCGGCACCCGCTCGGTGGCGGCGCTCAGCTTCCACGAGCTGTTCGAGGATCTGGGCCGGCCGGTGAACGACTGGCTCTCGGATGTGATCGGCCAGCGCCTGCCCGGCGGGGCCGAGATGATGCGGCTCAGGGGCGGCGAGGAGGACAGTTTCGTCCAGGTTCAGCTCAGCCGGTTCATCGAGAACGGCCGCGCTTTCGCGCTGGCGATCCTGTCGGATGTCACCGCGCTGAAACGGATGGAGGCGCAGTTCGACCAGAGCCAGAAGATGCAGGCGATCGGCCAGCTCGCGGGGGGAATCGCGCATGATTTCAACAATCTGCTGACGGCGATCTCGGGCCATTGCGACCTTCTGCTGCTGCGCCGCGGCCAGGAGGATACGGATTTCGCCGATCTGGAGCAGATCCGCCAGAACGCCAACCGGGCTGCGGCGCTGGTCAGCCAGTTGCTGGCCTTCTCGCGCAAGCAGACGTTGCGGCCCGAGCGGCTCGACCTGCCCGAGGTGCTGGCCGAGATGGTGCATCTGCTGAACCGGCTGGTGGGCGAGAAGATCCGGCTGATCCATTCGCACGACCCCTCGCTCGGTCCGGTGCGCGCCGACCGGCGGCGGCTGGAACAGGTGCTGATGAACCTGGTGGTGAATGCGCGCGACGCGATGGCCGGCCGCGGCACGATCCGCATCTCGACCGAGGCCGTCACCCTCGATCAGCCGCTTCTGCGCGACGGGGCGACCATTCCGGCCGGGCGCTGGTCGGTGATCCGGGTCAGCGATACCGGCTGCGGCATTCCGCCCGACCGGCTCGGCAAGATCTTTGAGCCCTTCTTCACCACCAAGCGGATCGGCGAAGGCACCGGCCTCGGTCTTTCCACCGTCTACGGTATCGTCAAACAGTCGGGCGGCTATGTCTTCGTCGAGAGCATGCCCGACCAGGGCACCACCTTCGAGATCCTGTTCCCGGTTTACGAGGGCGAAACCGAAGAGGCCGCGCCCGAGGGGCAGCGACCGCTGGTCCTGAGGAATGGCGCGGGCGTGGTGCTGCTGGTCGAGGACGAGGCGCCGGTGCGCGCTTTCGCCAGCCGCGCGCTGCGGCTGCGCGGCTATACGGTGATCGAGGCTGCCAATGCCGAAGAGGCCCTGCACCTCCTGGAGGATCCCGGGCTGGCGGTGGACATTTTCGTCACCGATGTGGTGATGCCGGGGATGGACGGCCCGTCCTGGGTGAAACGCGCATTGGAAGACCGGCCAGACGCCCGGGTGGTCTTCGTCTCGGGTTATGCCGAGGACCATCTCGCCGCCGATCAGTCGCAGATCCCGAATTCGGTCTTCCTGCCGAAACCCTTTTCACTCAACGACCTGACGGCAACGGTCCAGGGCCAGCTTCACTGATGCTGCAACGTCTCGTAGAGGCGGAAATCGGCGGCCGCCACCTGGTGCAGCAGGGCCTCGGTCGCCGGAGAAAGCGCGGTCGCGCCGGGGGGCGAGACATTGACCCGGGGCAGGGTGATTTCGCAGCCGAGCCTTTCCTCAAGGAAATCGACGAAGCTGTCCATCTCCTCGTAACGGAACAGCCGGTCGAGACCCCGGCCCTGACGCGGGCGCAGGAATTTCTCCTGCGCGCCGACATCGGCGAAAGCGGGCCGCGGATCGGCGCACCAGCCGCGGACGAAATCGTCGAAACTCATGCCGCGGGTGGATTTCAGCGGATCGGTCTGATCCTCGCGCGAGCGGAAGCGGTACCATGATCCCAGCCAGTCGCGCGGCTCGCGCATCAGCGCGACGAGGCACCAGTCGTCTTTCTTCGAGGCGGCTTCCAGATAGGGGCGGATGAAGCGCTCGAAGCGGTGAACCGTGGTGTGTTTCAGCACCGGCGGTCGCTGGAGCGAGACCGAGGCGAGCGATTCGAGCGCGCTCGCGATGGCGGTCGATCCCGTCTTCGGCGTTGCCAGAAAGGCGAGCCGCTGCTCCCAGAACACCAGCATCCCTTTGTCTCCTTCGGTATCGGGGGCGATTTTGCATCTTCGGACGGTTTTCCGCACCGGCGTAAACTATCCGTTAAGGAAACTGCGCAAAAGCTGATTTTACGAGAATGCTGTTGATTTGTTCCTGTTTTGATCGCATAAGGGGTGCGAACATATGCGGAACATATGCCGGGATTGCTGCTCGCGGGCGGCTGTGGAATAAGGGGACGAAAAATGGCGACAGCCAGTCTGCTGGACTTCGGGAGCAAGCGGGACATGGATAAGCAGAAGGCGCTGGAAAGCGCTCTCCAGCAGATCGAACGGCAGTTCGGCAAGGGCTCGATCATGAAGCTGGGTGAGAACAACCCGGTGATGGAGATCGAGGCGACCTCGACCGGCTCGCTGGGGCTCGACATCGCGCTCGGGATCGGCGGGCTGCCCAAAGGGCGGATCGTCGAGGTCTACGGGCCGGAAAGTTCGGGCAAGACCACGCTCACGCTGCATGTGGTGGCCGAAGAGCAGAAGAAGGGCGGCGTCTGCGCCTTTGTCGATGCCGAACACGCGCTGGACCCGCTTTACGCCAAGAAACTCGGTGTCAACCTGGATGAACTGCTGATCAGTCAGCCCGACACCGGGGAACAGGCGCTGGAAATCGTCGATACCCTCGTGCGCTCGGGCGCGGTTTCGCTGATCGTGGTCGACTCGGTCGCGGCGCTGACGCCCAAGGCTGAGCTTGAGGGCGATATGGGCGATGCCACCGTTGGCGCCCAGGCCCGGCTGATGAGCCAGGCGATGCGCAAGCTGACCGCCTCGATCGGGCGCTCGAATTGCATGGTGATCTTCATCAACCAGATCCGCATGAAGATCGGTGTGATGTTCGGCAGCCCCGAAACCACCACCGGCGGCAATGCGCTGAAATTCTACGCGAGCGTCCGTCTCGACATCCGCCGCATCGGCGCGATCAAGGACCGCGACGAGGTGGTCGGCAACACCACCCGGGTGAAAGTGGTCAAGAACAAGGTCGCGCCGCCGTTCAAACAGGTGGAATTCGACATCATGTATGGCGAGGGCATCTCGAAGACCGGCGAGTTGGTCGATATCGGCGTCAAAGCGGGCGTGGTCGAGAAATCCGGCGCCTGGTATTCCTACAAGGACGAGCGCATCGGCCAGGGCCGCGAAAACGCCAAGACCTTCCTGAAGAACAACCCGGCCATGGCCCAGGACATCGAGGATAAAATCCGCGCCGCCAACGGGCTCGATTTCCACATGTCGGGCGAGGATGGCGTGGTCGAGGACGACGGCTGACGGGCGCCGCTTCCCGTTGGAATGAAAGGCCGGAGACATGGTTTCCGGCCGTTTTCAGGACCCGACCCGGGAAAACAGGCCGGCTGCCCGGCCGCGATGGTTCTCGCGCCAGAACAGACATGCCTCGCGGAGGTGCCGGACAGGCCGGGAGAGCAGCATATTTCCCACGCAGATGCGTCGGGCAGGGCTGGGCCGTTCGGTTGCTTTGCGGCTGAACACCGTTTCTGCCGCGTGGGTATCTGCCCAGGCGATCCGTTCCGGCAGACCCGCCGCGCCGCCCTGCACATCTGCTGGCGGAGCCAGGCAGATGACAACCTGGCCTTTCTCAACCGTTCTGCAATCGTGGAGAGGGCCAGACTGCCAAGCTACTCCGCCGCGGCGGAGTGGGCGGTTTAAGCGCTGCGGATGGCATACTCGAGGCCCTCGCCGGGGGCTCCCATCGCTCCGCACCGGGCTTCCGCGCCTGATCGCACGGCGCCCGGGCCTTTTTCGCAAGGCCCCGCGAATCCGCCCGTGGACAGAGGATTGCAGGGCCGTTACATGGAACGCTGACACGATCAACCCCCGCAAGAGGCCCGGCCCATGGCGTCGCTCAACGACATCCGTTCCACCTTCCTCGATTTCTTTGAGAAGAACGGGCACCGCGTGGTGGAGTCCTCTCCGCTGGTGCCGCGCAACGATCCGACGCTGATGTTCACCAACTCGGGCATGGTGCAGTTCAAGAACCTTTTCACCGGCACCGAGCATCGCGACTACACGCGCGCGACCACCTCGCAGAAATGCGTCCGCGCCGGGGGCAAGCACAACGATCTCGACAATGTGGGCTACACCGCGCGCCACCATACCTTCTTTGAAATGCTGGGGAATTTCTCCTTCGGCGATTATTTCAAGGATCAGGCGATCCCCTTCGCCTGGGAACTCCTGACCAAGGGTTTCGACCTCGACCCCAAGCGCCTGCTGGTCACCGTCTACCACACCGACGACGAGGCGGCGCAGATCTGGAAAAAGGTCGCCGGCCTGCCCGAGGAGCGGATCATCCGCATCCCGACGAACGACAATTTCTGGATGATGGGCCCGACCGGCCCCTGCGGTCCCTGCACCGAGATCTTCTACGACCACGGCGACAAGATCTGGGGCGGCCCGCCCGGTTCGGCCGAGGAAGACGGCGACCGTTTCATCGAGATCTGGAACAACGTCTTCATGCAATATGAACAGTTCGAGGACGGCTCGCGCCGCGAACTCGACAAGAAGTCGATCGACACCGGCATGGGGCTGGAGCGGATCGGCGCGCTCTTGCAGGGCAAGCACGACAATTACGACACCGATCTGATGCGCAGCCTGATCGAGGCCAGCGCGAATGTGACCCATGCCGATCCCGACGGGCCGGGCAAGGTGCACCACCGGGTGATCGCCGATCACCTGCGCTCGACCTCGTTCCTGATCGCCGACGGGGTGATGCCCTCGAACGAGGGCCGCGGCTATGTGCTGCGCCGCATCCTGCGCCGCGCCGCACGCCATGCCCATATGCTGGGCGCGCAGGATCCGGTGATGTACCGGTTGGTGCCGGCGCTGGTGCGGCAGATGGGGGCGGCCTACCCGGAACTGGTGCGGGCGCAGTCGCTGATCGAAGAGACGCTGAAGCTCGAAGAAACCAAATTCGGCCAGACCCTTGATCGTGGGCTGAAGCTGCTGGACGATGAACTGGCGAAGATCCCCGAAGGCGCCGATCTTCCGGGCGCCGCGGCCTTCCGGCTGTATGACACCTATGGTTTCCCGCTCGATCTGACCCAGGATGCGCTCCGCGAAATGGGCCGCAACGTCGATGTCGCCGGGTTCGACGCCGCGATGGACGAGCAGCGCGCCAAGGCGCGGGCGTCCTGGGCGGGCTCGGGCGAGGCGAAGGACGCGAAGATCTGGTTCGAACTGGCCGAGGCGAACGGCCCGACCGAATTCCTCGGCTATGAGACCGAAAGCGCCGAGGGGGTGATCCAGGCCCTGGTGCGCGACGGGGCCGGAATCGGCGCCGCCCAGACCGGCGAGGCGGTGCAGGTCGTGGTCAACCAGACCCCGTTCTACGCCGAATCCGGCGGCCAGGTCGGCGACACCGGCTGGATCCGCACCGACACCGGCCTCGTCGAGGTGACCGACACCCGCAAATCGGCGGGGGTGTTCCTCCACATCGGCACGGTGACCGAGGGCGCGGTCGCGAAAGGCCAGCCCGCGAAGCTGGAGGTTGGCCACGCGCGGCGCCGGGCGATCCGGGCGAACCACTCCGCGACCCATCTGCTGCACGAGGCCCTGCGCGGCGCGCTCGGCGCGCATGTGGCGCAGAAGGGCTCGCTCAACGCGCCCGACCGGCTGCGCTTCGATTTCTCGCATTCCCAGGCGCTGACGCCCGCGGAACTGGCGCAGGTCGAGGCCGAGGTGAACGAATATGTCCGGCAGAACAGCCCGGTCGAGACCAGGATCATGACGCCCGACGACGCCCGAGCGCTCGGCGCACAGGCGCTTTTCGGCGAGAAATACGGCGATGAGGTGCGTGTGGTGTCGATGGGCCTGCAACCGGGCTCCGGGAAGGGCGCCGAGGGGAAGACCTACAGTCTGGAGCTGTGCGGCGGCACCCATGTGGTGCGCACCGGCGACATCGGTGCCTTCATCCTCCTCGGCGACAGCGCGTCCTCGGCGGGTGTGCGCCGGGTCGAGGCGCTGACCGGCGAGGCGGCGCTGGCGCATCTGCGCGGCCAGGACGCGCGGCTTTCCGAAGTCGCCGCGGTGCTGAAAGCGCCGGTGGGCGAGGTGGTCGAACGGGTGCGCGCTCTGGCCGAGGAGCGCCGTCAACTCGCGAATGAGATCGCAGGCCTGCGCCGCGAACTGGCCATGGGCGGTGGCGCTGCGGCGGGGCCGGAGGCGAAAGAGATCAACGGCGTGAAGCTGGTGGCCCAGGTGCTGAAAGGCGTCTCGGGCAAGGATCTGCCGGCGCTGATCGACGAGATGAAGAGCCGGATCGGCTCGGGCGCGGTGGTGCTGATCGCCGATACCGGCGCGAAACCGGCGGTGGCGGCGGGGGTGACCCAGGACCTGACCGCGCGGGTCTCGGCGGTGGATCTGGTCAAGGCGGCGGCGGCGGCTTTGGGCGGCAAGGGCGGCGGCGGCCGCCCCGACATGGCCCAGGCCGGTGGCACCGACATCGCCCAGGCCGAGGCGGCGATCAAAGCGGCCGAGGCAGTGCTGGGCGCCTGATCCAGGCGGGATGTGCGCCCTGGAGGAAACGTCGAAGGGGGGCTGTCTGCCCCCCAACGCGCGCCAAAGCGCGCTCCCCCCCGAGGGTATTTGCATCAGGGTGAATGCAGGAAGGCGTGAGCGTCTGGCCTGCTCATTTTCTGTCTGAAAATATCCTCGGGGGGAGCACGCCTCCGGCGTGCGTGGGGGGCAGACAGCCCCCCATCCTCGGTGTCGTCAGTCCATCGCCTTGAAGTTCAGCGAGGCGCCTTCCTTGATTCCCGAGAACCAGCGCGCGGTCACCGTTTTCGTCTTCGTATAGAAGCGGAAGGCGTCCGGCCCGTATTGGTTCAGATCGCCAAAGGCCGATTTCTTCCAGCCGCCGAAGCTGTAATAGCTCAGCGGCACCGGGATCGGGAAGTTCACCCCGACCATGCCCACGTTCACCCGGGAGACGAAATCGCGCGCGGTGTCGCCGTCGGCGGTGAAGATCGCCGTGCCGTTGCCGTATTCGTTGTCGATCACCAGGTTCAGCGCGTCCTCGTAGGTGGCGGCGCGGACCTGGGAAAGCACCGGGCCGAAGATCTCCTGTTTGTAGATCTCCATCTCGCGGGTCACGTTGTCGAACAGGGTCGGGCCGACGAAGAAGCCCTTCTCATAGCCCTGGAGGCGGAAGTCGCGACCATCGACCACCAGTTTCGCGCCCTGGTCCACGCCCGAGGAGATCAGCCCGCGGATGCGCTCGGCCGAGGCCGAGGTGATCACCGGGCCGAAATCCACGTCTTCGCCCGCGGTATAGGGGCCGACCTTCAGCTTCTCGATCCGCGGCACCAGACGCTCGATCAGCGCGTCGGCGGTCGCCTCGCCCACCGGCACCGCGACCGAGATCGCCATGCAGCGCTCGCCCGCCGCGCCGAAACCGGCGCCGATCAGCGCATCCGCCGCTTTGTCGAGATCGGCGTCGGGCATGATGATCATATGGTTCTTCGCGCCGCCGAAACATTGCGCGCGCTTGCCGTTCGTCGCGGCGCGACCGTAGATATATTGCGCGATCGGGGTCGAGCCGACGAAGCCGATGGCCTGTATCGTCTCGTGATCCAGGAGCGCATCGACGATTTCCTTGTCGCCGTTCACCACCTGGAGCACGCCGTCGGGCAGCCCGGCCTCCTGGATCAGCTGCGCGAGGTAAAGCGAGGTCGAGGGGCAGCGCTCGGACGGTTTCAGGATCATCGCGTTCCCGGCGGAAATCGCCGGCGCCATTTTCCACAGCGGGATCATCGCCGGGAAGTTGAAGGGCGTGATGCCCGCGACCACGCCGAGCGGCTGGCGCATCGAGTAAAGATCGATGCCAGGCCCGGCGCTGTCGGTGTATTCGCCCTTGAGCATCGCGGGCGCGCCCATGCAGACCTCGACCACCTCAAGCCCGCGCTGCACGTCGCCGCGCGCGTCGGGCAGGGTCTTGCCGTGCTCGCGCGAGACCAGTTCCGCCAGCTTGTCCATGTCGCGGTTGATCAGATCGGCGAATTTCATCATCACCCGCGCGCGGCGCTGCGGATTGGTCGCGCCCCATTTCAGCTGGGCTTCGGCCGCCGAGCGGATCGCGGCGTCAAGCTCGGCGGGGGTCGCCAGCGCCAGACGGCCCTGAACCTCGCCGGTCGCCGGGTTGAACACGTCGCTGGTGCGGCCCGATGTGCCCGCGACCAGTTTGCCGTCGATCCAGTGACCGATCTCCTGCATGGGATTCCCTCCGAATGGAAATTGCGTTGAGGGTGTTTTACCCTTGCGGAAATGCGGGATAAAGCGGCAATACTTCATTCGTGTTTTGCAATTATGCAAAGGGGTCGCGGTGGACTGGGACGATCTGCGCATCTTTCTGGAGGTCGCCCGGTTCGAGAGCCTGTCGGGCGCCGGGAAACGGCTGAAGATCGACGCGGCCACTGTGGGGCGGCGCATCGCCCGGCTGGAAGAGGGGCTGGGCCAGCGCCTGTTCGCGCGCAGTCCGCAGGGCTATCAGCTCAGTCCGGCGGGCGAGCGGCTGCTTCCCCATGCCGAGCGGGCCGAGGCCGCGATGCTGGCGGCGGGCGAGGCGGCGGCGGGCGGCCAGGAGGCCGGGCTGACCGGGCTGATCCGGCTGGGCGCGCCGGATGGCTGCGCCAATTACCTCTTGCCGCCGGTGATCGCGCGGATCTGCGATGCCAATCCGGGGCTGGAGGTGCAGCTTGTCGCGCTGCCGAGGGTGTTCAACCTGTCGAAACGCGAGGCCGATATGGCGATCGGCGTCTCGCGCCCCGAGACCGGGAGGCTGACGGTGCAGAAGCTGGCCGATTACCGGCTGGTGCTGGCGGCGTCCCAAAGCTGGCTCGCGCGCCATCCGGCGCCGAAAAGCCGCGCCGATCTGCAAGGATTGCGATTCGTCGGCTATATCCCCGATCTGATCTTCGACAAGGAACTGGACTACCAGGCCGGGATCGGGGCCCCTCCGGCGGCGATTTCCTCGAACTCGGTTTCGGTGCAACTGAATTTCCTGCGTCAGGGGGCGGGAATCGGCGTGGTGCATGACTTCGCCATGGCGGCGGCGCCGGAACTCAGGCGGCTTCTGCCCGAAGAGGTGGGCCTGACCCGGAGCTTCTGGCTGATCCGTCACGCTGATGATGGGCGGGTGCAAAGGCTGAACCGCTTCGCCACTGCCCTGGTGCGGGAAGCGCGCGCCGAGATGGCCAGGCATGAAAAGGACGATATTTCAGTCGCTTCGCACGAGGCGTCTTGACAGTTCCGCCCTGGCGCAGGACGCTTCTGATGACAGACCAGCGAAGCAGGAGGAGCCCCATGCTTGTCAGCCAGATCCTGAAAACCAAGCCGGTCGGGGGCGTCATCACCATCTCGCCCGAGGCAACCGTCGCCGATGCGGCGGCGCTGCTGTCTGAAAAGCGGATCGGGGCGCTGGTCGTCTCGGCCGATGGAAAGAAGGCGGCCGGTATCATCTCGGAACGCGACATCGTGCGCGAACTCGGCCGTTCGGGCGGCGCATGTCTTGACCAGAAGGTCGCGGATCTGATGACCGCGAAACTGGTGTCCTGCACCGGCGGCGATCTGAACACCGAGGTGCTGCAACGGATGACCGAGGGGCGCTTTCGCCACATGCCGGTGATCGAGGACGGTGAGGTGATCGCGATCATCACGCTCGGCGATGTGGTGAAGGCGCGGTTGCAGGAACTCAACGCCGAGAAGGACGCGCTCGAAGGGATGATCATGGGCTACTGACCGCGGGCCGTGGCGGCGATGCCGCGCCGCGGCGATTTGGTCTTGCGCAGGCGCGGGTAATATTGTTGCGTGCGCCTGCGGCACAGGGATCAGGGAGGAAAGCCCATGCGCATCGGCCTTTATCCGGGAACCTTCGACCCGGTGACGCTTGGGCATACCGACATCATCCAGCGCGCCATGGCTTTGGTGGACCGGCTGGTGATCGGCGTCGCGATCAACCGCGACAAGGGGCCGCTGTTCACCCTGGACGAGCGGGTGAAGATGATCCGCGAGGAATGCGCTGGCGTCATCGAACGCACCGGCGGCGAAATCGTGGTCCATCCGTTCGAAAATCTGCTGATCGACTGCGCCCGTGACGTGGGGGCCGGGGTGATCATCCGCGGCCTGCGGGCGGTGGCGGATTTCGAATACGAGTTCCAGATGGTGGGGATGAACCGCGCGCTCGACGACAGCGTCGAGACGGTCTTCCTGATGGCGGATGCGCGCCGCCAGGCCATCGCCTCGAAACTGGTGAAAGAGATCGCCCGGCTCGGCGGCAACGTCAGCCGGTTCGTGCCGCCCGCGGTGGCCGAGGCACTGAAAGCGAAATACCGCTGAACGGAAAAGGGGCGCCCCCAAATTCCTTTGAAGGAATTTGCAAAAATCTTCAAAGATTTTGGGCCCCCGGATCAGATCAGCCGCCCCATCGCCACCGCCACATCGGCCATCCGGCAGGAAAAGCCCCATTCGTTGTCATACCAGGCCAGTACCGAGGCCATGGTGCCTTCCAGCACCCGGGTCTGGTCGAGATGGAAGACCGAGGAATGCGGGTCGTGGTTGAAATCCGACGACACGTTCTTAAACGCGGTATAGCCGAGGATGCCTTTCAGCGGCCCGTCGGCGGCCGCCCTGATCGCGGCGTTGATCTCTTCCACCGTGGTCTCGCGTTTTGCGATGAATTTCAGATCCACCGCCGAGACATTCGGCGTCGGCACCCGGATCGCGAAACCGTCGAGCCGGCCCTTCAGCTCGGGCAGCACCAGACCCACCGCCTTCGCCGCCCCGGTCGAGGTCGGGATCATCGACAAGGCCGCCGCGCGGGCGCGGTAGAGATCCTTGTGAAAGGTATCCAGCGTCGGCTGATCGCCGGTGTAGGAGTGGATCGTGGTCATCATGCCGCGCTCGATCCCGATCGCCTCGTTCAGCACCTTGGCCACCGGCGACAGGCAGTTCGTGGTGCAGGATGCGTTCGAGACCACGATGTCGTCTTTCGTCAGCGTCTGGTGGTTCACGCCGTAAACCACGGTCTTGTCGGCGCCTTCGCCGGGGGCCGAGATCAGCACCCGTTTCGATCCGTTCTCCAGATGGGGCAGGCATTTCTCCTTCGAGGTGAAGATGCCGGTGCATTCCAGCACCACATCCACATCGCCCCAGGGCAGGTCGGCGGGATTGCGCAGCGCCGTCACCCGGATGGGGCCGCGGCCCGCGTCGATCCAGTCCTCGCCGGTGGTCACCTCGCCCGGAAAGCGGCCATGCACCGAATCGAAGCGCAACAGATGCGCGTTGGTCTCGACCGGGCCGAGATCGTTCAGCGCCACGACCTCGATGTCGGTGCGCCCCGATTCCACGATGGCGCGCAGGATATTGCGGCCGATGCGGCCAAATCCGTTGATTGCAACCTTGACGACCATGACCTGTTCCTCCGGGTGCTGCGGTGTCCGGGCCTTACCCGTTCGCGGGCAGGGGCCTTATGCTAGCGCTAACAACGCCAGAATAGCGGAAAATGCAACCTCAGTCTGCCGCGATCAGCGCCAGAATTGAACCCAGTCGACCAGATGCAGGAACTTTTGCGCCAGAAAGACAAAGATCTGCCCCTGGTTGAGGAGCAGATCCAGCACGATTGCGGCGCCGAGGAACAGCGCCAGAAAGAGGGCCACACGGTTGGTCAAACACTTCTCTCCGAAGGCCGACCTGTGCCGGCGGGATCAGTTCGCGAGCCGCCCCATCACGCCGGCCACATCGGCCATGCGGCAGGAGAAGCCCCATTCGTTGTCATACCAGGCCAGCACCCGCACCGAACGGCCGACGACCTTGGTCTGGTCGGGGGCGAAGATAGAGGATTGCGGCGTGTGGTTGAAGTCGATCGAGACCTTGGGCTCGGGGTCATAGGCCATGACCATGCCCATATAGCCCTGGGCGGCCTCGCGCACGATCTCGTTCACTTCCTCGGCGGTGACCGATTTCGCGGCGATGAAGGTCAGATCCACCGCCGAGACGTTCGGGGTGGGGACGCGGATCGCCGAACCGTCGAGCTTGCCTTTCAGTTCCGGCAGCACCTCGCCAAGCGCCTTGGCGGCGCCGGTCGAGGTGGGGATCATCGCCATGGCGGCGGCGCGGGCGCGATACAGATCCTTGTGGCGGCGGTCGAGCGTGGGCTGATCGCCGGTGTAGCTGTGGATCGTGGTCATGATGCCCGATTCGATGCCGATGGCATCGTTGAGCACCTTGGCCAGCGGCGCGAGGCAGTTGGTGGTGCAGGAGCCGTTCGAGACGACCAGATGCTCGGGCGTCAGGCTGCGGTGGTTCACGCCATAGACCACGGTCTTGTCGGCGTTCTTCGCCGGGGCCGAGACCAGCACGCGCCGCGCGCCGCGGCTCAGGTGGACGGCGGCCTTGTTGCGGTCGTTGAAGTTGCCGGTGCATTCCAGCACAACGTCGACGCCTTCCCAGTCCAGCTCTTCGGGGTTGTAGGTCGACATCACCCGGATCGGGCCGCGGCCCAGATCGAGCGAGTCGCCGACCACTTTCACCGCGCCGCCGAACCGGCCATGGACCGAATCGTATTTCAGCAGATGGGCGTTGGTTTCGATCGGACCGGTCGCGTTGACGGCGACGACCTGAACGTCGTTGCGGTTCGACTCGGCGATATGGGCAAGGGTGCAGCGGCCGATGCGGCCAAATCCGTTGATTCCGACGGTGATGGTCATGTCTCTTGCGCTCCGATCCTGCGGTCTTGTAGCTGCTAGCTGGTCGATCTGAACATTCATAGATGAAAAACGACATGTTTTCATGTTGTTAGCGCAAACTTTCCTTGTTTGCGCTATCTGCTAGCGATAGCAGAAGGCCGCTTCCGCACCCCCGCCCGGCGGAGAGCCTCTTGCGGGGCGGGGGTGATTCCGTGTCTGGATGGCGCCGGACCGGGCAACAGGAGAAAGCGATGAGCGGATTGCTGGCGCTGCTGGACGATGTGGCGGCCATTGCCAAAGTGGCGGCAGCCTCGGTCGACGATGTGGCGGCGGCGGCGGCGAAAGCCGGGGCCAAGGCCGCGGGCGTGGTGATCGACGATGCGGCGGTGACGCCGAAATACGTCACCGGATTCAAGCCCGCGCGCGAACTGCCGATCATCTGGCGCATCGCGCTCGGCTCGGTGCGCAACAAGCTGATCCTGCTCTTGCCGGCGCTGCTCTTGTTGCAGAGCTTCCTGCCCCAGGCGATCACGCCGCTGCTGATGCTGGGCGGTGCCTATCTGTGTTTCGAGGGCGCCGAGAAGGTGTTCCATGCGTTGTTTCCGCATGGCGACGCCCGGGTCGAGGCCGATTTCTCGCCCGGCGACGAGAAGCGGCTGGAGGAGGAGAAGGTCGCGGGCGCGATCAAGACCGATTTCATCCTGTCGGCCGAGATCATGACCATCGCGCTCTCGGTCATCGAAAGCCCCAGCCTGTGGATGCAGGGGGCGACGCTTGCGGTGGTGGGGGTGCTGATCACCGTCGCGGTCTACGGCGTGGTGGCGCTGATCGTGAAGATGGACGACGTGGGCCTGTATCTGGCGGCGAGCGGGCGGCTCGGCCTGACGCGGGCGGTCGGGCTGGTGCTGGTGCGCGGGATGCCGGTGCTGCTCAGGGTGCTGTCGGTGGTGGGGACGGCGGCGATGCTCTGGGTTGGCGGCAGTATCGTGCTGCACGGGCTTGAGATCACCCGTCTCTGGCCCGCGCCCTATGAGGCGATCCATCACATGGCCGAAGCGGTGTCGAACGGCTCGGCGGCGCTGGCCTGGGTGGTGACGGCGGCGCTGGACGGGGTGTTCGGCCTTGCGCTCGGGCTCTTGCTGATTCCGCTGGCGACCCGGGTGATCGCGCCCTTGTGGCGCGCAGTGACGGGCGCGAAGTGATCAGCCGGCCCCCATCAGACGGTGGCGGGGCCGCGCCGCATCATCGAGACCGAATAGATCGCCAGCGCCACCCAGATGAAGCCGAAAGCGACCAGGGTCGCCGGGCTGAACGGCTCGTGAAAGACGAAGACCGCCAGCAGGAAGATCATCGTCGGCGAGATATACTGCATTAGCGCGATGGTGGTCAGCCGCAGCCGTTTGGCGCCATTGGCATAAAGCATCAGCGGCAGCGCGGTGACGGGGCCGGCCAGAAACAGCAGCCAGCTCTGCAAGCCCGGTCCGTGCAGGAACTCCATCCGGCCCTGAAAGCCGAGCCAGGCCAGAACCGCGACGGCGGGCACCAGCAGGATCAGCACTTCCAGCGCGAAGCCCTGGTTCGGGCCGACCGGCAGGCTCTTCTTGAAATAGGCGTAGAACCCCCAGGTCACCACCAGCCCCATGGCCACCAGCGGCAGGCTGCCGGCTTTCCATGTCAGGATGGCGACGGCGATGACGACGCAAAGGATCGCCAGCCACTGGATGCCCCTCAGCCGCTCGCCCAGCAGGACGGCGCCCAGGAGGATCGAGAACAGCGGGTTGATGTAATAGCCAAGCGCCGCGTCCAGCGCATGGCCCGTGGTGATCGCCCAGACATAAAGGCACCAGTTCAGCGAGACCAGCAAGGCGGTGACCGTGGCCATGCCCAGCATCCGCGGATTGCGCAGCGCGGCTTGCAGATCGCGGGTGCGTCCCATCCAGATCAGCGCCGCCAGGGCGGCCGGCACCGCCCAGATCACCCGATGCGCCACCACCTCGACAGGCGAGACCTGGTCGAGCGCCTTCATGAACAGCGGCAGAAATCCCCAGAGCAGATAGGCCGAAAGCGCGTAAAGCAGGCCGGCGGAGCTGTTGTCCTGGGGGGTGGGCGGCGGGGCTGGCGGTTCCATGATCCCTGTCTATCTCCGGGTGCGGGCCTGCGCCAGGGGCGATCTTGTAACCGGCACAATCGGGAAGCGCGTCACGCCGCGCGCCAGGCGCCGGGGGCAAGACCGTCCAGCGTCCAGTCGCCCACCCGCCAGCGGATCAGTCGCAGCGTCGGATGGCCCACGGCCGCCGTCATCCTGCGCACCTGGCGGTTGCGGCCCTCGCGGATGGTCAGTTCGATCCAGCTGTCGGGGATGTTCTTGCGCACCCGGATCGGCGGCTCGCGCGGCCAGAGCCAGTCGGGCGGCGCCACCTTGCGGGCG
>NZ_UXAW01000001.1 GCF_900609055.1 Pseudogemmobacter humi
TGAGCCGCATCAGCCGCCGGATGCGCTTCTGGTTCACACCATGCCCCTCGTTCTGCAGGTGCCAGGTCATCTGGCGAACCCCATAGAACGGTGTGTCGAGGAACTGCTGATCAATGACCCGCATCAGCCCGAGGTTCTGCTCCGTCTCTCCGACCGGTTCATGATAGTAGGACGAGCGCGAGATCGACAGCAGGCGGCACTGCGCCCCGATCGACAACGCTGGATGGCCCCGCTCAATCATCCTGCGCCTCACTTGCCGGTCCACGGCTTGAGCTTTCGTGACAAAAAATCGTTGGCGACGGCCAGCTCCCCAATCTTGGCGTGTAGCGACCGGACCGTCTCTTCATCCACTTCCGCGACGGGCTTTCTGCCGCCGCGCTCGAAGATATCCGCAGCCCCGTCCAGCAGTGCCTTCTTCCACTGATGGATCATCGTCGGATGCACGCCGTGTTCGGCCGCCAACTCCGACACAGTGCGCTCGCCCTTAACGGCCTCAAGCGCAACCCGAGCCTTGAAGCCCGCGTCATGGTTCCTGCGTTTCCGCATTCCTGATCTCCTCGTCATTGGAGACCAGCAAACGTCAGATCGTAGCTTCCGTCACTGTCCGATTTCCGGGGAGTAGCTCA
>NZ_UXAW01000021.1 GCF_900609055.1 Pseudogemmobacter humi
GCCGGGAATGATGGTGCTGACACCCTCAAGCACCTCGCCGAGGACAGAGAGCGAATCCCCGTCTCCGTCTCCGTCTCCGTCTCCGTCGCCGTCACCATCCCCGTCGCCGTCGCCATCGCCGTCGCCGTCGCCCTCGCCGTCGCCGTCGCCATCTCCGTCGCCGTCGCCGTCGCCGTCGCCGTCGCCGTCGCCCTCGCCGTCGCCGTCGCCGTCGCCGTCGCCGTCGCCGTCGCCGTCTCCGTCTCCGTCGCCGTCTCCGTCGCCGTCACCATCTCCGTCGCCATCCCCCGGGGCGGCGTTGCTGCCCTTGGACGAGGCGAGCACGCCGATGCCGGCCAGACCGGCCACGCCCATCGCGATCATCTCCTCGTTCGCAAGCCCGGTGCCGATGCCCGCGGCCTCGCCCTCGACGGTCTGGGCGTTGCCGTCCACGCCGCTG
>NZ_UXAW01000031.1 GCF_900609055.1 Pseudogemmobacter humi
GCGATTGATGAATATTATGCCACTCAGGACGCGACGATCATCGACGCGGGGCTTGCCATGGCTCTTCGGAAGGAAAGGCTTGAGGCGCTCCATCTGGGCTACGACACGGTGCAGCGGCTTTTCCGCAAGCTGATGGACAAGCGTCAGGCCGAACTTGAACTCGGCCTGACGTCGGAAGGGCGCGGGATCGCGGTCATCGGTGAATCCGGCAGCGGCAAGACCACCGCGATCCAGCGGATACTGCGCCGCCTTGACGCTGCTGATGCCGGGGCTGGCGAACTCCGCTGGATCTCGATCCGGGTGCCGACACCCGCAACCCAGAAGGATCTGGCCAGGGCAATACTGCATGCTCTGGATTTCCAGATCCTGCGCGACACCACGGCATCACGCATGTGGGACCTGGTCAGTTTCCATCTCCATCTGCGGAAATGCTGGCTGATCCATCTCGATGAGGGGCAGGAGCTCGGTGGCCGAGGCTCGGAGATCGAGAAGGCTGCCGTCATCAATGCCTTGAACAGCAGGCAACGCTGGCTCCCCGGGCTTCGCGCGGAGAGCGGCGGGTTCCCATCTCGTCCTCCCTTATCCTACATAGTATGGCATGATCCGCACCGAACGATGGCATGGAGCGCGATCACTATGAACGATGTTTGGGAGGACTGAAAACTCTACGAGCGTTTGGTCGCGCAATTGATGGCGATCATTTGTCTACTGAGTTTTGCGTGACCCCGAACGCTGCGGTCGTAGGTGCTATCACGGGTATCAAGCGGCAGATTGACGCGACCTACCTCAAGGCGCACCGCACGGCGTCAAGCCTGCGGGCCAAAAAGGGGGGCGCGGGCATCAGATAGGGCGAACCAAAGGTGGCATGAACACCAAGCTGCACGCCGTTGCCGATGCGAAGGGGCGACCGATCAGGTTCTTCATGTCCGCCGGGCAGATCAGCGACTACACCGGCGCAGCGGCGCTGCTGGGTAGCCTGCCAAAGGCGGGATGGCTGCTGGCCGATAGAGGCTATGATGCCGACTGGTTCAGAGAAACGTTGAAAGATGAGGGGATAAAGGCCTGCATTCCCGGCCGGAAGTCCCGCAAGAAGGCCGTTAAATATGACAAGCGGCGCTACAAACGGAGATATCATGTTCGGACGTCTGAAGGACTGGTGGCGCATCGCCACGCAATACGACCAGTGCCCGGAAACCTTCTTCTCCGCGATCATGCTCGCTGCGACAGTCCTCTTCTGGCTGTGAAAATCAATGAGTCTGGAACCTAGAGAGTTCTTCCTGGATTGCGTATGAAACGGAGAGAAATACCCCGCAGGCAAAACCAGAAAACAACGTTCTGCCTGCGGAGATCGGCTTCAGCGAAGCGCCGTCTGTGGCTGTAACTTCGCCCCGGCCAGCATGGCTGCAAACGAAAAGCCGGCAACTCCACCGATCAGCTTACCCAAAAGCAGGGGCAGGATGATGGTCGGCTGGAAATTGGCCGAAAATGCCAGATGGTCGCCGAACATGAAGGCACCGCAGACGGCAAAGGCGATAACCAGCACCTTGTCGCGCGGGGGCATGTCCGCAATCAGCCGGAACATCGCGAGGATATTGGCCGAGGCCGCCAGAAGGCCCGTGGTCCCCGCCGGTGACAGGCCAAGCCATGAGCCGACCGCCGCCATGGGTTTTTGAAGGAAACGGTTCATCAGCCATACCATCGGAAAGGCGCCGCTCAGCATGATGCCGATATAGCCCGCGATCTCAAGCGCGCGGAACTGATCCTCGGCATCGGCGATGATGGGTGCAAAGCCCCAGCTGCCGAACGCCCAGGCGAAGAAGCCGGTGAAATACTCAACGATGGAAAAGACCAGCACCAGTGTGATCGCGGCATACATCAGGCGTCCGAAGGTCAGGAACAGCCGGATCATCAGATCGGGAAGGAACCACAGACAGACTGCCAGCACGACGCAGAACACAGCCAGCGGGGCGAGGTTCAGCATGATCTGCGACACGGTCAGGGCAAGCGCCTGGGTCGCATCACCCGCGGTGTTCACGTCGGGCCGGATACCCGCTTCCATGCCCATCAGGATCAGGGAAGAGACCAGCACCCCGATCGGGATGCTGAGCACCCCGCACATGACGCCAAGGGCCATGTAGTGATGGTCTTTTTTGTCCAGCATCGCCAGACCGACCGGGATCGAAAAGATGATCGTGGCCCCGGCCATGAAGCCGGTCAGCGACGCGATGATCCAGCCCTCGGGCGATTGCGCCAGTGCGGCGGCCAGTTGATAGCCGCCCATATCCACCGCAATCAGCGATGTCGCGGCCATGGCGGGGTCCGCGCCCACCGCAGAAAAGACCGGCCCCAGCGTGGCACTGATCATCGCCGACAGATAGGGAATCGCGGCCATGATCCCGGCAACCGGGATGAAGATATGGCCGATGGAATGCAGACCGGCGGTGAATTCCTTGCCCAGCGGGCTTTCGCTGTCGATGATCGCGGCAATCGCGCCGATCACCGCACAGATCATGATGATATAGATGACATATTGGCCGATATTGGCCATGGCATTACTCCCTGTCTGGAGGATGGGCCGGCCGGGATCTTTCGCCCCTTTGCCGGCGGGTAAGATCAGCGGAAAAGCTGGCTCAGGTGATCGTTCAGATAGAAGCCCTGCGGGTCGAGCTTCCGGCGCAGGGCGCGGAAATCATGGGCGCGGGGATAGATCGCGCTGACATCTTCGCCGGTCAGGAAGTGCATCTTGCCCCAATGCGGGCGCGCACCGTAACCGCGCAGGATCCTGTCCACCGCGCGCAGATAATCCCAGTAATCCACCCCCGGCTGACCCGAGACCGAGACGGTCACGCTTTCCTGTTTGTGGAACGGGCTCATCCAGGCCTCGTCCCCGGCGGTGAAACGGTATTCGATGGGGAATTTCGCGTCCGGAAAATCCTCCAGCATGATCTTGCGCACCGCGCGGATGGCATCCTTGCCGTGCTGGCGCGGCACCGCATATTCCAGCTCATGGAAGTTGGCGACATATTCGATGGGATAGACGTCCGAGCTGTAGGCGACCTTGTCGAATTCGCCCTCGAACGGTTCATCCGTGGTGATGTCCATCACCTTCATCTCGCAGACATCGGCGGTGCGTCCGGTCTTTGAGGTGGCCGAGGTGTCGGGCAGGCAATAGAGGTGGCGGCTTTCCTCATACGGGCACCAGAAGAAGCTGAAATGGCGGTGCTTTTCGGCCAGTTCGTCATGCATCTCCATCGCGGACTCGAAATCCTCGCGCCAGATGCGTTCCTTCAGGCGGTAACTGTCGGTCAGTTGCAGCGTCATTTCGGAAATCGCGCCCAGAGTTCCCAGCGACACCCGGCCCGCCAGCAGAAGATCCGGCGTGGTTTCATCCACGGTGATGACCGAGCCATCCGGCTGCACCAGGCGCATCCCCACGATACAATCGGCCAGCACCGGCAGTTTCGCCCCGGTGCCATGGGTGCCGGTGGTAAAGGCCCCGGCAATCGCCTGGCTGTCGATATCGCCCTGGTTCAGCATCGAAAGTCCCTCGGCCTTCAGCACCTTCACCAGCTCATTGATGGTGGTGCCCGCCGCCGCCGTCACCCGCCGCTTTTCGCGGTCGATATGTCTGACACCCTTCATCTGCGACAGCGTCAGATGCAGCCCGTTGGTCAGCGCAACCGGCGTGAAACTATGCCCCGAGCCGGCGACGCGGACATTCATCCCCTCGCCGGTGGCTTTGGCGATCATGGCGCAAAGCTCATCCTCGCTTTGCGGTGCGCCCCGTGCGGCGCGGATGCAGGACTGGTTGCCCACCCAATTGCGCCAATGGGCGTGTTCGATACCGAAATCGTTCACATGCATATTGTGGGAAGATGTGGTCATGGCGGATTTCCCTGTTGTTTCTTATGGTTCAGATCGCCGTGTAGGCGTTGTCGGCGAAGAGATGCGTGCCGTTGACGAAGCTGGCCTCGTCTGACGCAAGGAACAGCGCGGCTGTGGCGACCTCTTCGGGGCGACACAGCCGCCCCTGGGCTGCGGCAATCGCGGCCTCGGTCACATCGACGCCGTGCTTTTGCAGAAGGTCGATTTCCCGCAACCCATGGGCGGTGGCGATGAAGCCCGGGCAGATCGCGTTCGACCGGATGCCCCTGTCGCGGAATTCGACCGCAATGGCGCGGGCGAACATATGGCAGGCACCTTTGCTGGTGCAGTAAAGCACCTCCATCGGCGTGCCGACCACGCCCGAGATCGACGAGGTCGAGACGATGGAACCGCCCCCGGCGGCGATCATGCCCGGCAGCACCGCTTTGGTGACCAGGAACATGCTTTTCACGTTCACCGCCATGATGCGGTCCCATTCCTCTTCCGAGGTTTCAAGGAAGGGGAGCGCCGCCAGGATGCCCGCATGGTTCATCAGCACGGTGATCGGGCCAAAGGCGGTCTCGACGGCGGCGACGGCGTCTTTCACCTGCGCCGCGTCCGATACATCGGCGGGGGCAAAGATCGCGTCGTGCCCCTCGGCGCGCAGCCGTTCGGCCAGGGCCGCGCCCTCGCTGCGTGGCAGATCGACGATGCCGACCTTTGCGCCCTCGCGGGCAAACAGTTCCGAGGCGGCCAGGCCGCAGCCTCCGGCGCCGCCGGTGATCAGGGCGGTCCGCCCCTCCAGACGTCTGGTCACGCTTCCTCCTTCCCGCGGGATATCCGCGAATGCTGTTGGCATTTATCGGGTGTCAGCCCGTGGCCTCATCGGGCGAGGCTCTTGTTGAAACCGAGGTTAGGACGCAAAACTGTCATCAGACCATATGGCGAAAGTTATAGGCGGAGCGTGCGAGGTATGAGCCCTGATGAAGCACAGGCCGTTGCCAGTCTGATCGCGGCACAGGGCGAAGCCGGTCCCGGCCCCGCGCTGGACGCATTGACCCGGCTGACGGCCCCCTTCGATATGAGCTGCGCGTTTGCCTATGGCCCCGGGGGCACCGCGCGGCTGATCCATGACGGCTACAGCGCCTCCGTCAGTCGCACCGCGCTCAGCCGTTACCTGAAGGGCGGCTTCCTGCTGGATCCGTTCTATGTCGCCTGCACCACCGGCGTTGCCGAGGGCCTGTGGCGGATGCGTGACATTGCACCGGATGGGTTCTTTGCCTCGGACTTTGCGTCATCACACGAGGTGCATCCCTGCATTTCCCGTGAAGCGGGCACCCTGGTCGAAGAGATCGGCTTTGTGGTGCCGCTGGCCCGTGGCGAAGGTGCGGTTTACTCGCTGATGCGGCACCGGAACGGCCTGGCGTTCAGCGCCGAAGAGTTCCAGGCGCTTGCGGGCCTTGGCGCAATCGTCGCGGCCTGCCTGCGCCGTCTGCCCTGCCAGAATGGCGGACAAGACGTGTCGCCCCCCGCGACCGTCGATAATGAACGCGCCTTCGAGAGGGCCTTTGGTGACCGGCTGACACCGACCCAGCTGGCTGTCACCCGCCTTGTCCTGCGCGGCCACAGCAACCTGTCGATCGCGACGCAGATGGGGATCACCGAAGGAACGGCAAAGCTGCACCGCCACAATATCTATCGCAGACTGAACATCTCCAGCCAGTCCGAGCTGTTCCAGCTGTTCATCCAGAGAATTTAGTGGCTAAACAATTGCTTGCGAAAAGTGCTCTGCCTCCCAACTCTGGCGCGCCGGATACCGGAGTTTTCCGGCCTGGTTATGGCGACGGGCTGGCTGGGTCGCGGGGATAATGCAGGGCAATCGGGACGTTGTATCCGATTTATAATGACCCGGCGGAACCTGCTCAGGTTAAGCCGCTAATCTGAATTCCTTTGCCGGGGTACGCATTGCAAGCGCCTGATGAGGGCGACTGGCGTGCCATGTTGGAAAAGCTCTCCGATGCGCTCTGGCCGCTCTGCGGACGTCATCCGGGCCTGGCGGTCGCGATCCGCGAGATGGAAGTCATGCCACCGGCTGCAATCCGGGGTTCGCCAAGCGGTCGCACAGTTGCAATCCGAAGGCTTCCGGCTGGAGTCTGACACCTGGTGCAGACAAGGGCTATGATGCAGCAGAGTTCGTGACCGACCTGCGCCAGGCCTGCGTCACTCCATATGTCGCACAGAAGTCGCGTTGCTCAGCAATCGACGGGCGCACATCCGGCACAAGGGCTACGCCCTGTCCCTCAGGCACCGCAAACGGATCGAAGAAGCGTTCGGCTGGGCCAAAACCAACGGAGAGGCCGCCCGAACCGCCTTCCGCGGCATCGAGCGCGCACGGGCGCGCTTCATTATGACACTGGCCGCAGGAAATCTCGCCAGACTGCCAAAGCTGCTCGCCGCATGAACAAAAAATGGCGAAGCGGCAGCCAAAGCAGATGCGCAAACTCAACTCCTGAGAGAGTATGGAACAATGTTCTCGGACCGGGACTAAATCAGCACCCTGCTAAACCCCGGCCCATGCCGTGGTCGCCTGGATCGACGCCGCAGGACTGAGCTCCGGCCCTCTGTTCCGGCGCATCACCCGACACGATACCCTCGGCAGGAACCGGCTCTCGGCCGCCGGTGTCGCTGAAATCCTGCGGAGGTTGTTGCGCGACGCGGGCCTGCCAGAAGACTTCGCCTCGCCGCAGGGGCTGCGCTCCGGGTTCTTGCCCCAGGCCGCGCAGGACAGAACCCCGCTGCTGGCCGCGATGAAGCTCTCACTGCACCGCTCTGCACAGCAGGCGCAGAAATACTATGCCGATGTCGAGATCGCCGAAAACGCCGCGACAGGTCTGTTCGAGAAGCGATAGAGGTCCCGGAGGAACCGAAGCCGCAAGTTAACCCCCTGGGGCATTCAAGCGAATGGATTCACGATCCGGACCTGCCCTTCAACCTGAAGGCCATCCTGCATGTCCTCTGTCCAAAGAGTCGTGCAACCCGCGATCAGTGCGGCGGAAACGATCATCGAATTATAGATCGAGAATCCGTACAGCTCGGCCAGGGCTCGCCCCACCTCATGCGTCTGTGGGGTGAGATCCTCCACCGAACACAGGGCCCGGACGCCTGTCAGGAAGGCATCCGCCTCTTCCCGGCTGAGACCGGCCTTGCGGTGGCAGTTTACCAGCGCCTCATTCAGCACTTGCACACTGATGTGGGGCCGTTGCGCAAGAATCGCCTCGGCGGGGTCCGCCTTTGGGCTGTCGTCCAGAAGGTAGAGAACAACATTTGTATCGGCGAATTCAACGCTCATGCACGTCGTCACGGCTCAATCGCCTGTCAGCTGGCAGCCTGCCCCGCAAGCTGCGCAGACTTTCCAGCACCTCATGTGCACGCAGCTGGCGCCGAACGATGAACGCCCCGTCGCCTTTCACGAGATCAATCTGATCTCCTTCCTTCAGGCCTGGCTCACGGATGAGTTCCATGGGCAGACGGACGGCAAGGGAGTTGCCCCATCTCGCAATCTGCATCTCTCACCTTCGACGTTTGGATATACAATACTGAATGTATATCAATACTCAGGGCAGATGCAGGACTCCTATTGCAACGCCCGATCAGCACCATGAAGTTGCGACGACAATAGCCTCCCAGACCTTCGACATTCCCTTTGTCGTTGCCCATGCCCTGGCGGCCGTAGCGATCCCGGACCAGGGAATGCGACAGGAAGCCGCTGAACAACTCCGCCCGCTTGCGGGTGCCATCCGGCAGGATCTGCGCCACCAAGCACCGGTCATTGTCATAGACGATCGACTGAGGGAACGCCCGGAAGAAGGCAAAGGCATGGATGTGGCCGTCCACCCAGGCCTTGGCCACCGCCGCAGGGCAGGCCCGCACATGGCAGGCGTCGCTGTGCGGCAGGTCCAGCACGAAGAAGGAGGCCTTCTGCTCGACACCGCCAATCCCCACCAGCGCTTCGCCGAAGTCGGCCTGCGCGGGCCCCGGAGGAAGCGACAGCGGCACGAACACTTCCTGCCCACGCCGTTCCCGCGCCCGGATGTAGTCCTGATGATCGTGTGGCCGCCGGTGAAGCCACGCTCAACGGGTTACTTTCCGGGGGAAATCCCGGGCCAACTCTCAGCGAAAATCAACATCCCGATAGCTGCCCCTGGTGCCGCAGTGATCGTCCCGCCCTGCAGGAATCTCCGGCGCAATCGCGCGCAAGGCGGCCCTGCCGGCATCCAGACGCTTTGGCAAGCCTGCCGTCAGCAATGCGTCAGGCCCGGCGGCGCAGCCCGTCCAGAAGCAGGCTTCGGACGATCCTGGCCCTTTCGCTCCGTTCGGAGCGATCGCCCCCGGTGCGCATGGCGCCTGCGATGGCCTGTTGCAGGATCAGGAAAACCTCGAGTGTCAGATCCTTGCGCAGCAGGCCCGTTTCTATCGAAGGGCGGGCCGCGGCAAGCAGGATCCGGGCAACCTCGCAGCGGTCGGCCCGAAAGCCATCGCTTTCACCGCTTTCCTTCTGCACCGCCTCTGCCAGACCGCCGTTCTCAATGTAGAACGACAGCTTCAGGTCAAGCAATTCCTCCAGATCGCCGGGTTCGCCCTTCTGGGCAGTCGCAAGGCTTCGGATCTGTTCCATCGCACGCTCGAACAGCGCCGAGGCCAGTTCCATCCGGCTGGGGAAGTTGCGCAAAAGCGTGGTGCGGCCAACTCCCGCCTCGGCCGCGATGTCGGCCATCGCCACATCGAAGCCGCGCTCGGAATAAATCCGGGCGGCAGCATCAAGAACTGCGTTGCGGTTTCGTAGGGCGTCGGCGCGCAAGGTGGGGTTCCGGTGCTGGTTGCAGGTCAACTTAGCATAGCCCGCAGTGGTTGGCGATGCAAAGCGCTATTTCTGTTACAACATATCGATGAGGCTGACTTAACGACGGACGGCCGGAGATTCGATTGGCAGGCCGTTGCCGCGCGCCCGCAGATACATCTCAAGCTCAACGGCCATTTGCGATCCCTCGGCCAGCGGCTCGGCCCGTACTGCATCGTTGCACCAGGCGATCATCCTGCCGACCGAGCCCATGTCCTGCCAGAGTTGTCGGTAGATCGGAAAACCGTTGACCTGTCCCTGGCTGATCACTTCGCCCCGCAGCCGATGGCCCGTCAGATCATCGTGGCAATTGCTGCAGGACAGGTTCAGTTGGCCCCGGCGCGTATCGAAGTAGAGCCTGCCCCGCTCAATGGCCTCGGCAGCCGGACCATCGGTGCGAACTGATTGCGGGATGCCCCTGGACTGATGCATGACCAGCGCCGACAACCCCAGCAATTCACGCGAGGAATAGGGCAGGGCAGCCTCGTTCTGGCGCTCCCGGCATTGGTTGATACGCTGCTCCAGCGAAATCACCCGCTCCAGTTCCGGGTCCCAAAGAGGATAAACGGCACCCACGCCCCGCAGGTTTTCCGGCGCGCCGTGGCAGGACCGGCAACTTCCCTTGTCGGCGGGTGCATCCCAGAGCCTCTGGCCGAGTTCGACCCAAAGCATGCCGGGATTGGCGAAATCGTCATCCTGCAGGGCACGGGTCTCGGGCAACAGGAAGTCATATCCCGATACCGGGTCGGCCCGCGCCAGCATCGGGACGACACACAGAAGCAGCGCCGCAAGAAGCCGGATCATTCCACCACCATCTCCTCCTCGGCAGTGGTGATGTCGCCGTGCTGGTCCATCCAGCGGAACCGCACCGTGCCGGTCGCCTCGGCCCGAAGGGGGAAGGTGAAATAGGGATTGGCCGAGATACCCGGCTCCAGCCGGACGAGGATCACCTCTTCGCCGAGGTAGTGGCAGGAGAACTCGGTGATGATGTTCTGGGGGATCAGCGTGCCCTGGGTGGTATAGCTGAAACCGTTGTCCATCGGGTGCATTATCATGGTGCGGATCTCGACGATCTCGCCTGGCTTCGCCGTCGGGGGCACGCGGATACGGGTGTTGAACATGGCTCAATACCTTCCCGGAAGGGTGGTGCAGGCGCCGACGACGACCCGGACCTCCCGCCTGGCGGTCAACAGGCGGCCGTCCAGATGCTGCGCGACGCAGACGATGGACTGGGTGGCGGCAAGCCTGATGTTCGTGGTCAGGCTTGCCGCGCAGGCGCGCGGGCCGAAGGCGACCTCGCAGACCACGGGGCGGGGGTTTTCCTCGGCGAAGAGTGCCAGCCGCGTGATGCGGTCCTCTCCGGTCATCGGGCTTTCGACCAGAACGGTCAGGGGCACCGAATTTCCGGTTTCGGCCAGCGCTGGCAGGTCCAGCGTGATCGGCCCCTGGAGCAGCGGGCCCGGGCCGAACAGAGTCGCGATACGATCACGCACTTCCGGGGGCGTGGCCAGCACAGGAAGCGGGACCAATGTCGTAGCCAGCCCCAGAAGCACATGTCGGCGGGGGATCGTCATTTGCCGTCTCATTTCTGCATTGCCAGCCAGCCGGCAATAGCGTGTATCTCGCCTTCCGTCAGGATCGGCTTGCCGCGATAGCGCGGATTCACATCGGTCATTCCCTCGTTTGTACCGTAGGGGGGCATCACCGTCTGCGGATTGAACTTCCGGGCATCAATGATCCTTGCACGTAATTCGGCCTCTGTCAGCCGCCCGCCGACTCCGGCCAGCGACGGGCCGATATCGCCCTGCGCTTCTTCGGGCAGGCCGATACCCGGGATCACATGGCAGATCGAGCAATTGCCCTTGGCGGAATCCCGTATCAGTTCGGCCCCCGATGATTGCTGTGCGAGTGCAGGAGAAAGCGCAGGCCCCGCGCAGATCAACCATATAGCTGTGAGGTGATGGTATCGAACCATGATCGGGCATACTCCGCTTCGGCGGCATGGGTTTCCGCGCTTGCACCAAGCGCTGTCGTTCGACCTTCGGAAAGCACCAGTGAGACCTTTTCCGGCCCCGGTTCGTAAACATCCGCGATGGAAAAGCCGTAGTCCGGTGCCGTCAGGCTGTAGCAGACGTTCAACAGCTTGGCGCCCTGCGGCTCATGGCCCGCAAGCCGTGCAAGGATCGCGCGAGCGCAGGCGCGGGCCTGTCCATTGGCCGAAAAGGCCGATTTGGGCATGTCGCCCTGCAAGGCTGCATCGCCGAGGATATGGATGCCGGGTGCCACCCGGCTTTCGAAACCCACTGGCTCGACCGGGCACCAGCCGAGGCCATCGTCCAGCCCGGCATCGGTCAGGATGCGGGCCGCGCGCTGCGGCGGGATGATGTTGGCCACCGCCGCCGTCACATCGTCGAAGCCGGTGGAGATCCGCATCGTTCCCGCATCCACGGCCATGACCGCGCCCGAGGCGCTGCCCGGAACGCGCTCGATCATGCCGGGATAAAGGCTGGCCCAGGCTTCCTCGAAGAGCGGCTGTTTCGAGAACGCGTCCTGCGCGTCGAGGACGAGGATCTTCGAGGCCGGTTTGTTCGTCTTGAGGTAGTGCGCGATCAGGCTGATGCGTTCATAGGGGCCGGGCGGACAGCGGAAGGGCGGCGCGGGGATGCCGACGACGACCAGCCCGCCGTCCTCCATCGCCACCAGCTGCTCGCGCAGGATTTCCGTCTGGCGGCCCGCCTTCCAGGCGTGGGGGACTTGTTCGGCGGTGGCCGGGGAAAGCCCCTCGATGGCAGCCCAGTCGAACGAGATGCCCGGCGCCAGCACCATGACATCGCCGGTCAACCGGGTCCCGTCGGCAAGCGAGATACTCCGGGTTTCGGGATCGATTCCGGTTGCTTCCGCCCGGATCAGCCGGACTCCGGCCCGACCGAGCGCCACGAGGTCGAAGGCGATGCGCTCCATCGGCCACAGCCCGCCCAACACGCCGTTCGAGAAGGGGCAGGTGTGGATCGTCGCATCACGCTCGATCAGCGTGACGCGCAGCTCGGGGACGCCGGCCAGCAGGCGGGCCACCGTGGCACCGCCAAAGCCCGCACCCAGCACGATCACATGCGCCGCCGTTCCCGCACGCAGCAGCGCGGGGGCGGCAAGTCCGCCCGCAAGGGTTGCCAGAAACGCGCGGCGGCCGGTATTCATGGTGACACCCCCGCAAAGTAGTCCGCCAGGGCGGCGATCTCATCCGTGTCGTAGCCGCGCATCAGCCTTGGCATGATGGTCGAACCGGGGGAGGGAGATCGCAGCGCAAGCATCTTCTGCTGCAACCCGGTCATGTCCTGCCCCGCCAGTGCCGGTATCCGTCCGCCGCCCCGGCCACCCTCACCATGGCATGAGAAGCAGGCCTCGGCCAATGCCTTGCCATCCGGCAGGGGAGGCTGCACCGGCCCCGCAAGCACCATGCCGCATGGCAATGACAGCAGCATGACAATGAAAATGCTGGGTTTTCCTGGCTTTATCAATGAACCGGCCTCCTCGGGGACGGCAGAGCTTGCTGCACCCGCGAATAACCGGGCCTCTCTGTCCGGAAAAATGGGGCACATTGTCCGTTTAGTCTTGTCAGCCTGATCTGTCGCTGTCAACATCATCGGCAAGGCGCAGCGCGACCTTGCAGGCCCCCGGCGACGGCCACGTCGTCATGGAACCCACGCTACCCGAGGAGGAGAGCCATGTCGTTCACCCTGAACATCAACGGCAACGAGATGGAGGTGGATGCCGCGCCGGAAACCCCGCTTCTCTGGGCCTTGCGCGACCATCTGGGCCTGACCGGCACGAAGTTCGGCTGCGGCATCGCGCAGTGCGGCGCCTGCACCGTCCATGTCGACGGCGTCGCCACCCGCTCCTGCCAGTTCCCCGTCGAGGCTGCGGTCGGCAGCGAGATCACCACGATCGAGGGGCTGGACCCGCAGGGTGGGCATGTCCTGCAGAAGGTCTGGACCGAGATGAACGTGCCGCAATGCGGCTACTGCCAGTCGGGGATGGTCATGGCGGTCGCCTCGCTGCTGAAGGATATCCCCGAGCCGACCGATGCGGACATCGATCTCTATGTCGACAACATCTGTCGATGCGGCACCTATCCGCGCGTCCGCGCTGCGATTCATCGCGCCGCCGAACTGATGAAGGCCTGAGGGGGGAAGCAGACATGACCGAACGGATCAAGCTCTCCCGCCGTGGTTTCATCACTGCCGTCGTCGGCGCCGGAGGGGCGCTGGTGATGGGGATCAGCCGTCCGCTGATGGCGGCCACGGCTGGCGCCGAGCCTTGGGAAACGCCCTCGGACGGGACTGCATTCACCCCCTGGATCAAGATCGACACCGCCGGCAAGGTGACGGTCTATGTCACCCATCCCGACATAGGAAACGGTGTTATCACCCAGTCCTGCGCCTATGTTCGCGAAGAGCTCGAATGCCGCTGGGAGGATATCCGCGCCGAATACGCGGCTCCGGAGCGCGATCATGCGATGGGCAGCGCTTATTCCGCAGTGGGCGGTGCGCTGGCCTATTTTTCGGGCCGTTCGACTTCGGAACCCCGCCGCACCGCCTTCATGACCGCGGCCGCCGGTGCGCGTGAGCGGCTGAAAGCCGCCGCCGCAGCCGCCTGGGGGGTCGATGCGGGCGAGGTCGCCGTCGCCGAGGGATTGTTGAGCCATGCCGCCTCGGGGCGCTCTGCCCCGTTTGGCGAATTCGTCCAGGCCGCTTCGCAGGTGGTGCCGGAGGCGGAACCCGCCCCGAAGACGAGAGAGCAATGGACCTTTCTGAACAAGGTCGATCCGGCCAAGATCCAGATCCCCGAGATCGTCACCGGCAAGGCCGTCTATGGCATTGATGTCCGTCTGCCGGGCATGGTCTATGCCGCGCTGCGCCAGTCTCCGGTGATGGGCGGCACGCTGGTCAGCTATGATTTCGAGGCGATCCGAAACATGCCCGGCGTGCGTGCCGTGGTCGAGGTCAGGCCCACCGATCCCGGTGAACCGGACCGGATCAAGTCTCCGTTCCCGATGGGGGCGGCGATGAACGGCTCGGCCATCGCGGTGATCGCCGATCATTACTGGCAGGCGCGCACGGCGCTGGATGCGCTGCCTGTGGTCTGGGACGATGGTCCCGGTGCCAAATGGAAGACGACCGGAATGATCGAGGAGGCGGTCATGGCCGCCACCCGGCAACCCGGTGGAACGGTGGAGCTTTCCGTGGGCGACGTCGAGGCAGAGTTCGCCATGGGCGGCACCATCCTTGAGGCGGAATACATGACGCCTTATTGCGACCAGGTGCAGATGGAGCCGCTGAACTGCACCGTCATGGTCAGCGACAGTGCCGCCGAGGTCTGGACGCCCTCGCAGCATACCCAGCAGGTCTTTGCCCTGACCGTGCAGGAAACCGGCCTTGCCCCCGAACAGGTCAAGGTCCACCAGACCTATGTCGGCGGCGGCTTCGGGCGCCGGGTCTTCGGCGACGACAGCCGCATGGCGGTGGGGGTGGCCAAGGGCTACAAGGGGGTCCCCGTCCATGTGATCTGGAGCCGGGAGGAATCCGTGCGGCAGGGCCGCTACCGCTCGATCATGGGGGCCTCGATCAAGGCGAAGCTGGGCGATGATGGTCTGCCGGTCGCGATGCGCACCCGCATTTCGGGGGGGCCGGGCTATTTCACCATGGGGATCGCCGATACCGTGCTGCCGCTGATCGTGCCCAATGTCCAGGTGGAAAGCCAGGTCGTTTCAGACATTCATCTGAAGGTCGGGCCGCTCAGGGGGCCAGGCTACAACTCCACCGTGTTCTTCTATGAGAGCATCGTGGACGAGATGGCGCGCGCGGCGCAGGAAGACCCGCTGGACTATCGCATCCGTCTTTACGACAGGTGGGAGGACAAGGGCTGGGTCAACATTCTCCGGGTTCTGAAGGAAAAGTCCGGCTGGGGTCAACCTCTTCCTGCCGGCCACGCGCGCGGCGTCTCGATCGGCAACTGGGGTATGGGCGGGCGGGCGCATCACGGGACCACGCTGGGCGCAGTCGTCCATGCCGAGGTCACGTCCCATGGTGAGATCAGGGTCCATCGGATCGACGTGGCCTTCGACACCGGGCGGGTGATGAACCGCGATGCGGTGCGCGTGCAGTTGGAAGGCGGAACGATCTTCGGCTTGAACCTCGCTCTGAACGAGAAACTGAACATCGAGAACGGCCGCATCGTCGAAGGCAATTACGACGAATACCCGGTGATCCGCATGGCGGACACGCCCGAGATCCATATCCATTTCGAGGCGCTGACCGACCACGACCGTTATGACGAGATCGGCGAGCCGCCGGTGGGGCCGGTGGGACCGGCGCTGGCGAATGCGGTTTTCCACATCACCGGCAAGCAGATGCGGACCCAGCCGTTCCGCGAGCATGACCTGGGACAGGGAGGCGGCGTCTAGGACGCCCGCCAGGAGGACCGGATCATGAAAAAGCTGGGAAGATTTCTCGGACGGCTGCTTTTGGCGGCTGCCATTCTGGCGGGTCTTGCCATCTGGTATGGCACCCGCCTTCCGGGCAGCCCCTTCGATGGCCTGGAGGCAGGACCCGCCCTGCCGGTCGAAACCGGCGAATATGCCGCGAGGGTCTCGGACTGCGTGGCCTGCCATTCGACCGAGCACGGCCCGCCCTTTGCCGGCGGCCTGCCGATGGGCACGCCGCTGGGAACGATCCATGCCACCAACATCACGCCCGACCCCGACTATGGGATCGGCACCTACACCCTTGCCGATTTCGACCGTGCGGTGCGCCGCGGCGTCGCGCCCGACGGGCGGCGGCTCTATCCGGCGATGCCCTACACATCCTACGCGAAGCTGACGGATGAGGATGTGGCCGCGCTTTACGACTACTTCATGAACCACGTGAAGCCCGTGGCGCAGCCCAATCCCCAAAACGACATTCCCTGGCCTCTGTCGATCCGCTGGCCGCTGGAGTTCTGGAACCTCGCCCTCGCGCCGACCGGCACCTACCAGCCCGACCCCGCGCAGGACGGGATGTGGAACCGCGGCGCCTATCTGGTGCAGGCGGGCGGGCATTGCGGCGCCTGCCATACGCCGCGCAACGCCATCATGGCCGAAAAGGGCTATGACGAAACCGCCCCGGAGTTTCTGGCCGGTGCCTTGCTGGACGGCTGGTATGCGCCATCGCTGCGCGGCGCTTCGGGCAACGGCGTGGGTCGCTGGACAGAGGAGGAACTGGTGTCCTTCCTCAAGCGCGGACGCAACCGGCATGCGGTGGTCTTCGGCTCGATGATGGAGGCGTTCAACAACTCGACCGCCTTCATGACCAACGAGGATCTGGAAGCCATTGCGCACTACCTGAAATCCCTGCCGCGCGCGCCGGAACCCGAGTGGCAGTATGACGGCAGCACCACCGCCGCGCTGGCAGGCGGCATTTCGGCCGACAGTCGCGGTGCGCAAGTCTATCTGCAGAAGTGCAGCCATTGCCACGGGCGCGACGGCAAGGGGCGCGGTGAATTCGTGCCACCCCTGGCAGGAGCTTCATCGGTACTGGCCGGGCCCGCGGATTCGGTTGTCAACATCACGCTGAACGGCGCGGGCAGGGTGGTCGCCGGCGGTGTCCCCGACAGCTACCGCATGCCGCCTTATCGGGTGACCCTGAGCGATCGCGACATCGCAGCCGTCGCCACTTTCGTACGCCAGTCCTGGGGGAATACCGGCGGCCCGGTCACATCCGAAGAGGTGGCAAGACTGCGGGCTCACACGGATCCATTCAGCGATGCGGTCATACTGCTGCAGATGCGCTGATACGGCAGCGGCCCCTGCGGGGGGGCCGCCGTCCCATCCGCAAGGAAGGATCGCCGATGAAATACACATCCGACCTGCCAGCTGCCGGCATCCATGCCGCGCTGGAAGACCCATGGGAGGCTGCGAGGGTTTGGGGGGAAGGCACCGTGATGGCGGTGCTGACCGCGACCCATGGCCCCGCATATCGCAACATCGGCGCCACCATGGCCATTGCCCCCTGGGGCAGCCATGCCGGGTCAATTACGTCGGGCTGTGTTGAGGCTGACCTGATCCTGCGCGCCGGCCAACTGCGTCGCGACGGCGGTTCACTCCGCCTGCGCTACGGCGAGGGTTCGCCTTTCTTCGACCTGCGCTTGCCATGTGGCGGCGCGATCGAGGTCCTGCTGCTTTCGCTTTCCGCTTCTGCGCCACTTGACGAGCTTGCCGGCGCCCGTGCCGCCCGCCAGCCCGTCGCGTTGGAAATCGGGCCGCAGGATGGGATGCGGATCGTCCCGTTCCGCCCGACGCAGCCCCTGTCCGACAGGTTCATCCTGGGGTTCCCGCGCCCGCTGCGCTTCGTGGTTTTCGGCGCTGGTCCCGAGGCACTGATTTTTGCCCGGCTTGTTGCTGGCCTTGGTCACGATCATCTGCTTGTGTCGCACGAGGCAGCCCTGTTGTCGCCCGCGCGGCGGCAGGGGTGCCGATGCCAGCTGATGACCCACCTGTCGGGAATGGACGGGATCGACATTGACGAGGCGACCGCAGTCGTCCTCTTCTACCACGACCATGACTACGAACCTGAAATCCTGCGCCGCGTCCTTGGATCGCCCGCCTTCTACATCGGTGCCCAGGGCAGCGGCGCCACGCAGGCGGCCCGGCTGAGGCGATTGCGTGACGCCGGGGTGGCCGAGGCCGGACTATCGCGGCTGCGGGGACCGATCGGCCTGCTGCCATCTTCCCGGGACCCACGGACGCTCGCGGTCTCTGTTCTTGCAGAGATCATCGCCCTTGGCTCGGATCTCGCAAACACGGCACCCTTGACCGGGTTCACAGATGCTGCGGAAATGACCGTATGGCAAAGCAGTTGAGGATCAACATCCCGCCAGATGTCTGACAAGGCCGTCGATATCGGACTCGATCCTGAGGCCCTCATGCAGGAGTTCCTGTAAAGACCATTCGGATCATGCCCGGTTGAAACCCGGGGCGGTAAGTCAGCGGCTGAACCCGTTCAGTTGCGGTGACGGCCCCGCGGCTCCCAGGTCCTTAGCGCTTGTCTCGGGAGCCAGGGAGATGTGAGCATGAACCGATACTCATCGTCCTGATGATTGTTCTCGCGACCCCGGCCGGTGCAGACCTGAAAGATAAGGGCGCCGCCCTGGTGCAGGAGAACTGCGTCCGTTGTCATGGGATTACAGCCGAAGACTGTAGCCTCAGTCCGCAGGCAATTCCGTTCCGGTTTCCTGGCAGGCTCTACCCGATTGAAAGCCTGGAAGAGGCGCTGGCCGAGGGGATCAAGGTTGCTCATGAAATGCCGGAATTGTACTCGGGCAGGACGAAGTATTGGCTCTGATCGCTTATCTGGATTCCATACAGATCCGATGATCGAGAGCATGAGGCGCGGCTGCCGTTTCGGCTCTGGCATTGCGATGGCCCGGATGGATTTCGTAATCAGATGGAACTCGTTTCCTGCGTGGAACCACTGAATGACATATTCCGGCGAAGCCCTTTTCAACCTCCGGGTGCCGGCGATCTGGCACGCCACATGAACCAGGTGGGCACCAGCGCAAGAAGGAATATCCCGAAGACCACCATGAAACCGTCCTGAAACGCCGCGTTCGAGGACTGGATCACCACGGCCTGCCCGAGGAACGAGGCGGCAGCGGGCATGAGTTGCGTGTCGGGCAGTCCGGAGGTGTGCAGCAGGCCGGAAACCTCGCGCAAGAGTTCCATTGTCGCGGCGTTGTCGCTGGTCTGCGTTGCAGCGAAGGCGTCGGCGTGCATCACGGTGCGGCGCTCGATGAACACGGTCAGCAGGTTCACCCCGAAGGCCCCTCCGAGCTGGCGGATGAAGTTCGATGCTCCCGAGCCCTGGCCGAGCAGATGTCGAGGCAGCACCTGGAGCGATCCCGCGGAGATCGCCGGGAACACGAGGCCCAGGCCAATGCGCGAGATCACGGTCCACCAGGCGATCGTCCAGAAGGTGGTGTCGATATTGGCCGCCGCCGTCAGCCACGAGGACCAGGCGAAGATGGTCATGCCGATGCCGATCAGGATTGCGGCGGGGACCCTGTCGGACAGCCGCCCGGCGATGGGAAAGACCAGCAGCATCACGAAGCCCGAAGGCATCAGCATCAGGCCCGCCTGGGTGGGAGTCATGCCCTGGATCTGCTGGACGAAGACCGGCAGCAGATAGGTGGAGCCGAACAAACCTGCTCCCATGATGAACGACACCACCGAAGCCGAGGAGAAGGCGAAATTCGCAAAGAGCCGCATGTCGAGCATCGGCCTGTCGCTGTGCATCTCCCAGCCGATGAAGGCGACCGCCGCGGCAGCGGAGGTGACAAAGCCCAGGAGGATCATGTTGGAATCCCAGCCCAGCCTCTGCGCGTTCGACAGCGTGCTGAGCAGGACGGCAAGGAAGACTGACAGGATCGCCACGCCGATGAAATCGAAGGGCGGGATCGGTCCGTCCTGCTCGCGGCCGGGCAGGAAGATGTTCGACAGCACGATGGCAAGGCCGGCGAAGGGCAGGCCCAGGTAGAAGACGAAGCGCCAGTCGAAGGCGTCCATCAGCACGCCGCCGATCCACGGCCCCAGGGCCGGGGCCAGCACGACCCCCACGCCGTAAATCCCCATCGCCGCGCCGCGCTTGTCGGGGGGGAAGACCTTGAACAGCATGATCATCGCAAGCGGCTGCACGATGCCCGCCGCCGCACCCTGCACGACGCGCGCCAGCGTCAGGACGGTTTCGTTCGGTGCCATTCCGCCGATGACGGAGCCCGCCAGGAAGACGCCCATGGCGGCATTCATGGTCAGCCGCGTCCCGAAGGCGCGTTCGGCCCAGTCGGCCAGAAGCATCGTGGCCGTCATGGCCGCAAGGAAGCCGGTCGAGATCCACTGCGCCTGAACAGCGCTGATCCCGAACGCCCCCATGACCGCCGGAATGGCAACGTTCACGATGGTGGTGGACAGGACCACAGAGATCGTCGCGACCATGATTGTGCCGGTCGCATACCATTTGTAGGCCGGGCCATGGCGCTGGAAATAACGGTCAATCTGCGACATCGACATAGACCTCGACCATCATGCCGGGCCGCAGTTCGATGCCGCTGGCGTCGATCGACACCCGGATCGGCAGGCGCTGAGTGACCTTGGTGAAGTTGCCCGAGGGGTTCGGACTGGGCAGGAGCGCAAGCTGGCTGGTCGCCGCCCCGCCCATGCCGATCACCTCGCCGCCGAATGTCCGGCCCGGGAAGGCATCGACGGTGATGCTCGCCTTCGCACCCACGTGGATCCGACCGTAATCGGTCTCCTTCACGTTGGCGTCAATCCAGACATCATCCGGTGCGTGATACATCACCAGCCGTGTGCCGGGGGTGACATATTCGCCGGTATCGACGAAGGTCGCGTCGATGATGCCGTCAAAGGCTGCGGCGATCATGCGAAGCGCCAGGTCGATCTCCTTCAGGCTGCGTTCGGCCTCGATTCCCGTCCGCCCCGCCCGGATCGACTCGGCCTGAGAGTCCAGGACGGCCATCTGCGTGGCGTCGGCCTCGACGATGGCCAGATTGGCCCGCGCGCTTTCGGATGCGGCGAAAGCGGCCCGTTCCTGTTGTGTGGCGGCGTCCAGGGCGGCCCGGGCCTCGTCGAGAGACTGCTGCGACAGAACACTTTGCTCGGCAAGCTTCGCCACACGGGTGTAGTGACTCTGCGCATTCTTCAGCACGGCAAGCGCGGCTTCATGGTTCGCCTCGGCGGCGGCTATCCCGGCCAGGGCCGCCTCCCTTCGCGCGGTGACCTGCTGCTGCAGCATCTCCTTTCGTCTTTCGATCTCTGCAAGCTGGGCATCGGTGGCCGCCAGCTTGGCGAGGACGGCTTCGAGTTGTGGGTGCGAAGACTCGCTGTCGATGGCGGCAAGCATGTCGCCCGCAGCGACGGCATCGCCGACGACGATCGGAAGCGACGTGATGCGCCCTGCGACCTCGCTCGACACGGTGACGACGCTGGCGGCAATCCGGGCATCGTTGATGTGGACCTGGGTGAGGCGCGCGACCAGCCATGGGGTGGCCAGCCAGGTGACACCAGCCAGGACCGCGGCAAGCACCAGCACTCGCGTCCATTTCACCCGGCCCCGCCGCGGCGGGGTATCCGGCGTGGCCCCGTCAGGGTTTTCGCCCGCCGTCGGCATGTCTGCCTTGATCTTATCCATTCTCGCCATTGCCCATATTCTCCAGCCGGGTTGCGATCTGGCCGAGCACGCGGGTTGCAGTGCGCAGATCGTCCGGCGAAATCTCCGAAAGAAGATCCTCCCGGCTGGCGGCCGCGATGGCCTTCATCTGCTCCAGCAAGGGCAGTGCGGCCGCGGTCAGGCGCAGCTTTTTGGCCCGCCGGTCCTCGGCGGAAGGCTGGCGTTCGACCAGACCCGCCCTCTCCAGCCCGTCCAGCAGGCGCACCAGCGTCGCCCCCTCGATCCCCAGCGCGCGGGCGAGTTCGATCTGCGTCACTTCCTCGTGCCGCGAGAGTTCGAGAATCACGCCCCACCGCGCCTGCGACAGCCCGAGGTCACGAAACTGCATGTCGAGCCTGCGCCTCCACTGACGCGAAACCGTCGCCAGGGCACGAGAGAATGTCTCGGGCAGGTCCGGGGTGCCGTTCATCGCTCCTCGCTTACGATTGCATTGCAAATAATTGTCTTGCTAATTAATATGGAGTCAATCATCTGGCAAGGGCCAATCCGAACCTTGGGAGCCACCGAATGTATGCGAGGATCCTGCTCTGTTATGACGGCTCGCGCGAAGGCCGGCTGGCGCTGCGCGAGGGGGCCCGGCTTGCCCAACTCACAGGCGCCGGAGTAACGCTGCTTGCGGTGGTCGAGACCGTCTCGGGGAATGCACTGGCCCAGGGCGCGGATGTCGGTGCGCTGAGCCACCAGCAGAACGACTTCGAGACGATCCTCGAAGAAGGGCGACAGCGGCTGACGGCCATGGGGCTTTCACCCGAAGTCCGGCTGGAATTCGGCGACCCGGTCGCAGGCATCGCCCGCGTTGCCGCCGAGACCGGCGCGGAACTTGTTGTCGTCGGGCATCACCGTCACGGCTTCTGGACGCGCTGGCTCAGCCGCTCGGTTGCCGCGGAACTGGGCGACAAGCTGGGCTGCAGCCTGCTGCTGGCGCAGAAGACTATCGACGATTCACAGCTTTTTCCGAAAGGCTGAGGGGCGGCGGGTGGATGCGCTGCCCTGGGGATATCATCATTCAAACTTGTTTTGTTTTCAGGAGAGTCCCCGGTCGAAGGCAGGAATCCGCCCGCGGCCTGGCATCGGCCTGATGCTGTCACCACGCCCCGCGACGTTAAGAGACGCTGCCGGACCGTGCACCCGCCACATCAGTTCATGGCCGGGAGCAGCGTTGATTTCCGGCCGGTCTGGCGCAAGACTTGCGGCGACACGGGCAGGGCACAGGCGGAGAGCGATGACGAGACCGACTGGAGAACAGCGCGAGAGATGGGGCATCGTGCCCTGGGCGCTCGGGATCATCGTCGCGGCGCTGGTGCTGGTGCTGCTGATCGTCGGTCGGGTGTTCCTGGTGCCGCTGGTCATCGCGCTTTTGTTGTTCAGCCTCGCAAGCGCGGCGATTGACCGGCTGCGCCGACTGAATATCGGTGGCCGCGCGGTGCCGAACTGGCTGACGAGCCTATTGGCGCTCCTGTTGCTGGGGCTGGGGCTGGCCGCGCTGTTCGCCGTGCTTTCACTGCAGATCAATATCGCGCTGGCCTCACTGCCGGTTTTCATCGAGCAAAGCCAGACGGTGATCGCGCGGCTGTTTGGCCTGCTCAGCGACGATCTTGCCTCGGCGCTGATCGAAGCCTTCCGCGACATCAACCTGAACGACTATGTGCGGCTGGCGGCGGGGTCGGCGGGCAGCCTGCTGGTGACCATTGTGCTGATACTGCTTTATGCCGGGTTCTTCCTGGCTGAGCGTCCCTGGATCGAGGGCAAGATTGCCCTGCTGTTCCCCGAGCCCGGACGCCGTGCCAGGATCATGGCCATCGCTGGTTCGATGCGGCACAACATCCACCGTTTTCTTGTGCTCAAGACGCTGATCTCGGGGGTGACAGCGCTGGTGGTCTGGCTGCTGGCGCTGGCCTTCGGGCTGAATTTCGCCGCGTCGATCGCGCTTTTGACCTTCCTGCTGAACTTCATCCCCAATATCGGCTCGATCCTCGCCACGGCGCTGCCGGTTCTGGTGGCGCTGGTGCAATACGATAGTCTTGCGATGGGGCTCGCGGTGCTGGGTACCATCGGCACGGTCCAGTTCGTGCTGGGCAATATCCTTGACCCGATGGTGACGGGGAATGGATTGCAGATGTCCTCGCTGGCCATCGTGATCTCGCTGACCTTCTGGGGTGCGATCTGGGGCATCGTCGGCATGTTTCTGGCGGTACCGATGATGGTGATGGTGCTCATCGTCTGCACCCATGTGCCGCCGTTGCGGCCGGTGGCGGTGTTGCTGTCGAAATCGGGCGAATTGCCCGAATGACGCCCGTGTGGCCCGATGGGAACGAACGGGCGAAGGTCAGTGGCTGAGCATCCGGTGAGGTGGTCCCTTCGCCTGTGCCGCACTTCGGATTGCCGTGAATTATCGTGGCCTCGTTCTCTGCTCTTCAGCCCTGTCAGGCCTTCTCGGTTCAGTGCCATGGCGGTCATATGGCGATCATGCAGAGTGACTTGCCGTCGAGATAGTCAGCGAAGATGCGGTGTATGATTTCGGATTCGTCGACGGTCCGGTGCAATCATGAGACAAGTGTCGCGATGGCGGAAAATGCGTCAGTAATCCACCTGCTCAAACCCATAGTTCCCCGCATAGTCCCACCATTCAATGAACACGGCTCTGACCGAGACGCCCCTGCAGCCACGCTCCCCCATCCCGCCAGCCCCTTGAACGCCTTCGTCTCCTTCAGCCCGCGCCGCGACGATCAGGTCTTCGACCTGCGGGACGCTCATGCCGGACTCGTTACCGTCGGACGCCTTCGACCAGGCCATCGTGAGGATCGCGTCCTCCGTTGAGCGACCGCCCCAGTAGCTGGTGAAGAACGGGGTCTTCATCCAGACGTTGCTCCAATACCCGTCGTTCGGCGCGCGATCGACCGTAATATTGATCCCTGCTGCGCGGGACGTGGATGGATTTGTCCTGGGTGTTTCCAGAGCCCGTAACCGCGCAGGTAATGAAAACGTCTCGTCTCATGTCTAACGGCATACTGTTCTCAGCTCCCTGTGCTCGCAATGGAAATTCTGGCTTTATGAAGATCTCGAATGGCGTTCCCTGCTCCATCGGGACGCGGAAGATCAGAATGAGCCTGCGCCAGTTCTTTCAGAGCAGTTGCGACCTGTACCCTACTGCACGCACTTTCTCAGGAACGGTCCTGGTGATCTGCTGCCGGTTTTGTGGACACGAAGATGAGATCGTGCCCAGGGAACCGGAGAGTGGATATGACGAGACGGAAGTTCAGCCGCGAGTTCAAGATCGATGCGGTGAGGCTGGTGACGTATGAGGAGGATCAGGAATTGATCCGGGGGATCAATTCCCCGACGAATGGGGGCGTAGCGATAGCGCAGGCGGCCCGTGACCTTGCCGTTGCGGCGAGCGTGCTGCGCCGCTGGATGCGGGAACGGACCACAACCCTGGCCACAGCTTTCCCCGGGAACGGGCAGATGCGGGCCGGTCTGTCCGAGATTTCGGCTCTGAAGAAAGAGGTCGCCTGGCTCCGGGCGGAGCGTGACATGCCTCGAAGAAAGCCGCAGCTTTTTTCGCGCGCGTTTGAGGCTGATTGCGCCATTGGTTCGAGCGATCTGCCGAAAGAACATGAGGTTCGCCTTCATTGCCAAACAGCGCCACATCTGGCCGGTCAGCTGGCTCTGTGAAGTTCCTGAGGTTTCGCGGTCCGGCTTTCATGCCTGGCTCAGCCGCCCACCCGGCACCCGCGAGGTCCATGATGCGAAGCGCGTCGCAGCGATCGGGACGGGCTTCAGGATCAGCAACCGGACCTGTGGCGCCCGCCGCGTCTGGCGCGATGTCCTGGCGGAAGGACTGGCCGTGCGGAGTTCACCGGATCGAACGGCTGATGCGGACCGGGGCCTTGCGGGCACGCCCCAGGCGTCGGGGAAAGCCGGGGGATGATGGGGAACGGTCGGTGATCGCTGAGATCGAGCCGGTGACCGCCACCGGATCAGGAGATCCGGCGAGGCTCGAGCGGACCTTCCAGGCCGACAGGCCGAACCAGAAGTGGCTGGCCGATTTCGCTGCGCGGACCTTCGGTTCACCTGCATCTGGACCGCGGAGGGCTGGCTTTACGTCGCAGTCGTGCCGGACCTCTTTTCCCGGCCCTCGTTATGGGCCTCGAACCAGTGGCGGCTCCATGGCTCGATGTGGGCTGGTCCATGAAGGCTGATCGGGATGCCTCACCGGTGATGGACGCGCTGATGATGGCGGTCTGGCGGCGCTCGAACCGATGGCGCTGCCCCGCTCAGTGGCGGCGCGGGAAGGCCGACGCTCTCTTGCATCACCCGGACCAGGGATCGCAATATACAAGCGAGCAGTTTCAAAGGCTTCTGGCCGACAATGGCATCACCTGCCCGATGAGCCGCGCGGGTAACGTCTGGGATCGGGCCATGGGAACGCCACTGGTCCGAGTGACCATGGCGAGGTCCGCGATGGAGAGCTTCTTCTCAACGCTGAAGACCGAACGGACAGCCATTAAGGTTTATCGCACTCGCAATGAAGCACGTGCCGATGTCTTCGACCACATCGAGCGCTTCGACAACCCGCGCAGGAGGCATTCGAAACCGGGATACCTCAGCCCAATGGAGTTCGAGCTCCGTGCTGTGCCAGCTTAACCTGCTGTCCACAAAACCGGCAGCAGATCATGGCCCCGCCGTTCCTCGGAAAATCCACTTACCAAGGCTGTTCAGATTTCCGCAGCCACTTCTACCCAAGGCCGCCAGTTGATCGAACCCAGACCACAAAGTGAGTCGCGCAACCTCATGCGCGAGGCCGGTTCTGCGAAATCCGGCGATTTCAGCATGCCGAAACTGGGGCAGGCTGTAGCGCGGTTCATTTTTCTGCACCTGCAACGGCACGAGAGGCGTGAAAAGATGAAAAATTGTCCCTTCGGGCGGCGGAGACACATTCTTCTCCTGCGAGGGGCCGAAGCAAAAAAGGATCTGCCTCCAATCCGGCGGCCATGGAAAAATCCTGCCGTTTCATACCCGGCCGTTCAACCGCCCTCCCGGGGGTTTCGGGCGACGGGGGAAAATCCTGTTGCTGTGATGAAGTTTTTTGGAATGGCGGCGAAAGAGGCCGCGGATTTATCTCGACACATCAAGTCGGGATTCAGGATTCCAAATGTCGCAGCTTCATATCGTCGGCCTCTCCGGCAACATCACCTCGCCCTCGAAAACGCGGGCCCTTGTCGGGACCGCGCTGGACCTGTCAGCCGCCCATCTGAACGCCCGCACCAGCCTCTTCGAGGTCGCCGATTTCGGCGAGGAGCTTGGCCGGGCGCGCCGTGTCACCGATCTCAGCCCCGGCGGGCAGCAGGCGCTTGAGAGATTGCTCTCGGCCGATGCGCTGGTGGTTGCGACGCCGGTCTATAAGGGGTCGTATCCCGGCCTCTTCAAACATCTGATCGACCTGATCGACCCCGCCGCGCTGATCCGCAAGCCGGTGCTGATCGCCGCGACCGGCGGTGGCGAGAAACATGCCCTTGCGGTCGAACACCAGCTGCGTCCGCTTTTTGCCTTCTTCGAGGCGCGCGTCCTTTCGACCGCCGTCCATGTTTCGGACCGAGACTTCACCGAGGGCCGCCTGACCTCGGAACCCGCCCTGACACGTCTGGCCCGCGCGGTTGAAGAATTTGCCACCATCTTCCCCGGCTCTGCCCGTGTCCGTGCGGCAGCCGAGTAACCCATTCACAGGGATCATCACCATGTCGACCAGAGATGACGCTTTGAAATTCGCCTACTGGGTGCCCAATGTTTCCGGCGGCCTGGTGATCTCCAATATCGGGCAACGCACCAGCTGGACGCCGGAATACAACCGCAAACTGGCGCAGATCGCCGAGAAGGCGGGCTTTGACTATGCGCTGAGCCAGATCCGTTTCACAGCCGGTTACGGCGCCGACAACCAGCATGAATCGGTCTCGTTCAGCCAGGACCTGCTGGCCCATACCGAGAAGCTGAAGGTGATCGCGGCCCTCTTGCCCGGGCCATGGAACCCGGCGCTGGCGGCCAAGCAGATCGCGACGATCAACCATCTCTCGAATGGCCGGATCGCGGTCAATGTGGTCTCCGGCTGGTTCCGGGGCGAGTTCGCGGCAATCGGCGAGCACTGGCTGGATCATGACGAACGCTATCGCCGCTCGGAAGAGTTCATCCGGGCGCTGCGTGGCATCTGGAGCGAGGAAAGCTTCACCTTCCGCGGCGATTTCTACCGTTTCAACGAATACAGCCTGAAGCCGAAGCCGGTGAACCCGCAGCCCGAGATCTTCCAGGGCGGCTCGTCGCGGGCGGCGCGTGACATGGCGGCGCGGGTCTCGGACTGGTATTTCACCAACGGCAACACGCCGGACGGTCTGCGCGCGCAGGTCGAGGATATCCAGACCAAAGCCGCGGCGAACAATCACAAGGTGAAGATCGGCATCAACGCCTTCGCCATCGTGCGCGAGACCGAGGAAGAGGCGAAAGCCGTCCTTCAGGAGATCATCGACAAGGCCAATCCCGAGGCGGTTGAAGGTTTCGCAGGTCAGGTGAAAAACGCCGGCAAAGCCAGCCCCGAGGGCGAGGGCAACTGGGCGAAATCCACCTTTGAGGATCTGGTGCAGTATAATGACGGCTTCCGCCCGAACCTGATCGGCACGCCGCGTCAGGTGGCAGAGCGCATCGTCACGCTGAAAGAGGCGGGCGCGGATCTGGTGCTGCTCGGCTTCCTGCACTTCCAGGAAGAGGTCGAATATTTCGGCAAACACGTCCTGCCCCTCGTGCGCGAGATCGAGGGCGCGCGGGCGCGTGAAACGGTGGTCGCCGGGTAAGGCAGCCTCCCCTTTTTTCCCTCGCGGAGACAGCTATGACAGGCTTGGCCCTGACGGAACCGGCGCTTTTGCCGGAGCGGCGTGCTGTTGCGCCGCAAACGGTATCCGCCGCCACACGGTCTCAGGTGCAACCCGTGCAGGGAACGCGCCTTCGGCTGGAGGGGATTTCCCTCGCCTTTGGCGGTATCCGGGCGCTGAAAGACGTGTCCTTCGACATCCGCGAGGGCGAAATCCGTGCGGTGATCGGCCCGAACGGGGCGGGGAAATCCTCGCTGGTTAATGTGATCAGCGGGCTCTACCGGGCGGATCGTGGCGTGATCACGCATGGCGGCGAGAGCTTTGCCCATGTGCCGCCCGCCCGCCTGCCGGGCCTCGGCGTGGCGCGGACCTTCCAGAACCTCGCGCTGTTTCCCGGCCTGACAGTGGCGCAGAACATCGCTTCGGGGCTGGTGTTCCGCCGCAAGCGCGGGCTGTTTGCGCAACTGCTGTCGCTGCCCAAAGCCAGGGCCGAGACCCGCGAGACGGAGGCCAGAATACGCGAGATCGCCGGTTTCCTCGGTCTTTCGGAGCATCTGCCGCGTCTTGTGTCCACCCTGCCTTACGGGCTGCAAAAGCAGGTCGAACTGGCCCGCGCGCTGATTGCCGGGCCGCGCCTTTTGCTGCTGGATGAGCCGATGGCCGGGCTGACGGGTGCCGAAAAGACCGCCATGGCGGCCCATATCCGCGCGGTGCGTGACCGGCTCGGCCTGTCCGTCATCCTGATCGAGCATGACATCGGCGTGGTCATGGGGCTTTCCGACCGTATCGTGGTGCTCGACCATGGCGAGGTGATCGCCGATGGCAGCCCCGACGAGGTCCGCCGTGACCCGGAAGTGATCCGCGCCTATCTCGGCCAGGACGCTGCTGGCGCTACATCGGGGGCGGAGGCCGCCTGATGGACTGGTTTGAATTCCTCTTCGCGGTCGAGGTCGCGGTGGGCGGTCTGCTGTCAGGCGTCATGTATGCCCTCGTCGCCATCGGTTTCGTGCTGATCTACAAGACCTCGGGCGTGCTGAACTTCGCACAAGGGGCGATGGTCCTCTTCGCCGCGCTGACTTTCGTGAGCCTGGTCGAGCGGGAGGTTCCCTTCGCCCTCGCGCTGGTCGTCACCCTGGTGATCATGGGGCTTCTCGGCCTCGCCATCGAGCGCACCGTTCTGCGGCCGCTGGCCAACCGTTCACCCATGACGCTGTTCATGGCGACGCTCGGCCTCGCCTGGGTGATCGAGGGCGGCGCGCAACTGATCTGGGGCACCCAGGTCCATGCGCTGGATCTGGGCATCTCGAACGCACCATTCGAGATCGGCGGCATCTATATATCGAATTTCGACCTGGTGGCCGCCGCCATCGCACTGGCGCTGGTGATCGTTCTGACCAGCTTCTTCCGCTTCACCCGCACCGGCCTTTCGTTCCGCGCGGTGGCGGATGACACTTTCGCCGCCATCGCCATCGGGCTGCGCCTGAACCGTATCCAGGCCGCCGTCTGGACCGCCGCCGGAGTGGTTGCGCTTGTCGCGGGGCTCCTCTGGGGGGCGCGTCTCGGCGTGCAGTTTTCCCTCTCGCTCGTGGTGCTGAAGGCGCTGCCGGTGCTGGTTCTGGGCGGGTTCGACTCGATTGCCGGGGCCATCGTTGCCGGCCTCCTGATCGGTGCCTCCGAGAAACTCGCCGAGGTCTATATCGGACCCTTCGTCGGGGGCGGGATCGAGGGCTGGTTCGCCTATGTCGTGGCGCTTGCCGTGCTGCTGATCCGCCCCCAGGGCCTCTTCGGCCACAAGATCACGGAGAGGTTCTGACCCATGTCCGCAGCTCTTGAGACACCGGCGGCACGTCCTTTCATGGCCGCACAAGGGGCGGCTGTGCTGGTGATCCTTGCCATAGCCTGCCTGCTGGTCCCGGCTTACGCCTCGGCCTGGACGATCGAAGCGATCCTGCTTCCGTTCCTTGCGTTTTCGCTGGCGGGTCTGGGGCTGAACCTGCTGACGGGCTATGCCGGTCAGGTTTCTCTGGGTTCGGCGGCCTTCATGGCGGTGGGCGCCTATGCCGCCTATAACTTCCAGCTGCGCCTCGATCTGCCGCTGCCGCTGACCTTCCTGTTCGCCGCGCTGACGGCGGCGGCGGTCGGCGTGATCTTCGGCCTGCCGAGCCTGCGGCTGAAGGGCTTTTACCTCGCCGTCTCGACGCTGGCGGCGCAGTTCTTCATCCAGTGGCTGTTCAACAAATTCGGCTGGTTCTCGAATTACAGCCCGTCTGGCGTGATCTCGGCCCCGGTGCTTGGTTTCGCCGGAATCACCTTTGACACCCGCGAAAGCCGCTATCTGCTGGCGCTCAGCGTGGTGGTGGTGATCACCTTCCTCGTGCACCGTTTCGTCAACGGCCCGGCGCGGATCAACCTGATCGCGGTGCGTGACAATGAAACCGCCGCCAGGGTCATCGGCGTTCCGGTCTTGCGCACCAAGCTGACCGCCTTCGCCCTGTCATCGGCAATCATCGGGATCGCGGGCGTTTTGTGGTCCTTCACCTATCTCAGGACCATCGAACCCGAGGGCTTCAACCTCGACCGCTCGTTCCAGATCCTTTTCATCGCGATCATCGGCGGCCTTGCCACCGTGCGCGGTGCCTTTCTTGGCGCGGGGCTGATCGTCGTCTTCCCGCTGCTTTTGTCGCGCGGTTCGGCCTGGATCCTTGATGGCGGGCTGGACGCCGGGACCGTGCAGCTGACGCAGCGCATCATCCTTGGCGCCACCATCATCATCTTCCTGATCCTGGAGCCGAACGGCCTTTCGGCGATCCTCGACCGGATCACCGCCCGCACCAGATCCCTGTTTGCCAAAATCACCAGAGGGCGCGCCTGAGCCGCCGCCTTTCCCCCTCTCAAAAACCGGAGCACCCATGTCCTTCTTCCGTCGCCTCGCGCCCGCGCTTCTCGCGGCCACCATCCTCACCGGCAGCTTCTCGACCGCCCGCGCCGACGAGCAGTTCTTCCCGCTGCAAAGCTACCGTGTCGGCCCCTATGCCGCTGGCGGCACCGGCTTCTTCGGCGGTTTCATCGACTATCTGACCCTGATCAATGACCGCGATGGCGGGGTGAACGGGGTGAAACTCACCTGGGCCGAGGGCGAAACCGAATATGAGGTCGAAAAGGGGGTCGAGGTCTATCAGCGCCTGAAATCCACCCCCGGCATCGCGGCCTGGAACCCGCTTTCGGTCGGCATCGCCTATGCCATGATCGACGGCGTGACCGAGGATCGCGTGCCGCTGCTGACCGTCAACCATGGCCGCACCGACACCACCGATGGCCGGGTCTTTCCTTACGTCTTCCCGCTGCTCCTGAACCCTTATTCGGAAAGCTCGGGCATCGTGAACTACATCGCCTCGAAAGAGGGCGGGGCAGAGGGGTTGAAGGGCAAGAAGATCGTGGTTCTCTATCACGGCTCGCCCTATGGCAAGGAAACCATCCCGATTTATGAGCTGCTGGCCGAAAAATTCGGCTTCGAGCTGGTCCAGATCGAGGTGCCGCATCCGGGATCGGAGCAGCAGGCGCAATGGCTGCAAATCCGCCGCGAACGGCCCGATTACGTCGTGCTGCGCGGCTGGGGCGTGATGAACCCGGTGGCGCTGACCACCGCACAGCGCAACGGCTTCCCGGTTGACAGGATCATCGGCAATGTCTGGTCGAACTCGGAAGAAGACGCGCTGCCGGCGGGAGATGCGGCCATCGGCTATACCGCGATCACCACCCAGGCCTCGGGCCAGGAATATCCGGTGCTGAAAGAGATCATCTCCGGCGTCTATGACCAGGGCAAAGGCAACCTCGCCGACAAGAACCGCATCGGTTCGGTCTACCACAATCTCGGCATCGTCAACGGCATCCTGAATGTCGAAGCGATCCGCATCGCCCAGGCCAAATTCGGCAACCGGACGCTGACCGGCGACGAGGTCCGCTGGGGCTTTGAACATCTGCAACTCAGCCCCGAGCGGGTGAAGGAGCTGGGCGCCGAGGGGCTCTTCCACTCGATCAATGTCACCTGGGACAACCATGAGGGCGAGGGCTACGTCACCTTCCAGCAATGGGACGGCAAGAAGTGGAACGTGGTCTCCGACTGGATTGCGCCGGACTGGGCTCTGCTGCGCCCGATCATCGAGGCCTCCTCCGAGGCTTATGCCAGGGAAAAGGGCATCGCGATCCGCACCGCGGCTGATGTCGATACCGTCATCGGCCCGAACTGACCCCGCCTGCGGCTCCGGGGGCTTTCCCGGGGCCGCATTTCCCGAAAGGCCCGCCATGTCTGATACGATCCTGCAATTCGACGATGTGTCGGTGCGCTATTCCGGCTCGATCACCGCGCTGAGCGGGGTCAGCCTGACGGTCCGTCAGGGCGAGATCGCAGCCCTTCTGGGCGGGAATGGCGCGGGAAAAACCACGCTGCTGAAGGCGGCCTCGAACCTGCTTCCGGCCGAGCGCGGCCGCATCACCGGCGGGCGCATCACCTTCCGCGGCGAAGATGTCACCAGAACCAGCCCCGACGCCCATATCCGTAAGGGCCTCGTGCCGGTGCTGGAGGGGCGGCGGCTGTTCAGGTCGCTGACCATCGAGGAAAACCTGGTCTCCGGCGCAATCGGGGCCGGCCTGCGCAGCGCCGACATCCGGCGCGGGCTGGAAGAGGTCTACAGCTTCTTCCCCCGCCTGAAAGAGCGCCGCCAGTCCCGCGCCGGTCTCACCTCGGGCGGCGAGCAGCAGATGGCCGCCATCGGGCGCGGGCTGATGGCCCGCCCGCAGGTCTTCTTGCTGGACGAGCCTTCCATGGGCCTCGCGCCGCTGGTGGTGGCCGAGATTTTCGAGACCCTCTCGCGGCTCAATCGCGAAACCGGGCTGACCATTCTCGTCGCCGAACAGAATTCGGCGGTGGCGCTGAAACACGCCGCCCATGCCGTGGTGATCGGGAATGGCCGTTCGACGATCACGGGCCTCGCCGCCGATCTCGCGCAGCGCGACGACATCCGCGAGGCCTATCTTGGCGGGGCAAGCGCCCCGGCCTGAGCGAAACACATGAAAACGGAGCCAGGACAATGACCAGACAAGACCGCAGCATCACCGCATCGCCCGCCGATCAGGGGGCGCTGAAAGCCCGCTTCGCCCCGCTTTTCGAGCGCATCCGCGAGGGCGCGACCAGGCGTGAGCGCGAACGGATTCTGCCCTATGAAGAGATCAGGTGGCTGAAGGAATCCGGTTTCACCGCTTTGCGCGTGCCGGTGGAATATGGCGGCTCGGGCGCAAGCCTTGAGCAGTTCTTCGATCTGCTGATCGACCTTGCCGCTGCCGATACCAATATCGTCCAGGCGCTGCGCGGCCATTTCGCGCTGGTCGAGGATCGGCTGGTCGCGCCCCGCGCGGTGGGTGAGGTCTGGCTGAAACGCTTCGGCCAGGGCGAGATCGCGGGCAATGCCTGGTCGGAAGTCGGCAAGGTGAAACTGGGTGACACCGTGACCAGGGTCACGCCGGAAGGCGATGCCTACCGCGTCGACGGCGAGAAATACTACTCTACCGGCACGATTTTCGCCGACTGGATCGACACTTACGCGGTCCGCTCGGACAATGGCGCCTCGGTTGTGGCGATCCTGAAGGCCGAACAGCCCGGCATCGCCCGCGTCGATGACTGGGCCGGTTTCGGCCAGAAACTGACCGGCACCGGCACCACCACCTTCGAGGGCGCGCGGCTGGAGCCGGAGGGCCTCGTGCCCTTCGAGACCCGCTTCCGTTATCAGACAGCCTTTTATCAGCTGGTGCTGGATGCGGTTCTCTCGGGGGCCGCGCTGGCCGCGGTCCAGGACGTGGCGGAGAAGGTCGCACAGCGCAAACGCGGCTTCTCGCATGGCTCTGGCACGGTGGTGCGCAAGGATCCGCAGGTGCTCCAGGTGGTCGGCCGCGCCCGCGCCTTCGCCTTCGCTGCCCGCGCCGCCACAATTGAGGCCGCCCGCGCCGCCGACCGCGCTTATGAAACCTCGCAAGGGGATGACAAAGCCGCCGATGACGCCGCGAATATCGCAGCGGAACTCGCCTCGGCCGAGGCGCAGGTCGCGGCGGCAGAGCTTGCGCTCCGCGCCACATCGGACCTTTTCGGCGCGCTGAGTGCGTCTGCCACCGACAGCGCGCTTGCGCTGGACCGTTACTGGCGCAATGCCCGCACGGCGGCAAACCACAATCCGCTGATCTACAAAGAGCGCATCCTCGGCGATCACGCGGTCAATAGCACCGAGCCGGTCTATGTCTGGCAGATCGGCGCGGTTGAAAGCTGAGACCGATATGCTGCGGGGCAGGAGAAGACTTCCCGCCCCGCAGAGTTGGAATGCCGCTTCCGCACAGGGGCGGATGTTCGGATCCTGTTCCTGCGCCCTGGTCTGTCCTGCCGGAAAATCAACCTCGTCGCGAAAGTCTCCCCATGTCTGCATTTCTCCGTGACGGCCTCTCGCGCCGCAGCCTTCTGAAAACCGGCGCGGCGGCGGCGGGGCTTGGTGCCATCGGTATCGCCACCGGCCAGAGCGTGCGCCATGCGATGGCGGGCAATCTGACGAAGATCAAACTGGAATGGACCGAGGTCGCCGCCTGCCACGCGCCGATCGGCTTCGCGCTGGAAAAGGGTATTTTCCAGAAGCACGGTCTTGATGTCGAGCTGTTCTACCAGGGCGCCAGTGGCCAGACGCTGATCCAGGCCCTGGCGACGCGCAAGGCCGAGGCGGGCCCCGGTCTGCTTTACGACTGGCTGAAACCGATCGAGCAGGGCTTTGACGTAAAGCTCTTTGCCGGCTCGCATGGCGGCTGCCAGAGCATCCTGACGCCCCAGGACAGCGGCATCAGGACGCTGACCGATCTGAAGAGCAAAACCATCGGCACCTTTGATGTGATGTCTCCCTCGCGCGTTGCCTTCTCGGTCTCGCTGAAGAAAGCCGGGCTGGATCCGGAACGCGATGTGACATGGAAGGTCTTCCCCTTCGATCTGGTGGCCCAGGCTGTGCTGCGCGGCGAGGCGGATGCGCTGGCGCATATGGATCCCTGGGCATATGGCTGGGAAAAGGAGCATAAGTTCCACCGTGTGGCCGATACCCAGACCGATAGTTTCCAGGACCGCGTCTGCTGTGTCCTTGGCGTGAATGGCGACTATTACGCGGCCAATCAGGACGCTTTGAAACGGGTCGCCGCCGCCAATCTGGAGGTCCATCAATATACTGCCGCGCATCCCGATGAGGTGGCGCAATGGTATTTCGACACGCTCCGCCCGGGCATGTCGGTTGAGACCCTGACCGAGGTTCTGGGATCGTTTACCTATCACGAACACTGGTTCGGGGACAAATTGCGCGACGAGGTGAAGCGCGGCTATGAGGATCTGAAGCTGACCGGCGTCGCCGATGCCTCGACCGACCCGGAAGAGATCGCAAGCCGCATCACCATCGACATCTTCGCCTGATCAGATGAGTGACACGCTTGAAACCGGGCGGGGGCATTATGCCTTTGCCGAAAGCCAATTCCACCTGTGGCGCGACGGGCTTTTCGCGGCATTTGCCTGGGGGGCGACCTCGGCGGTTACCTGGTTCCTGCCGGATGTGATCCAATGGGGCGCGACCGGGACTTTCGCCATCCTGACCGGGATCATCGCGCTGTTCTTCCTCGTGTTGGCAGTGCTGCCCCGGCAGCGCCATGCGACATTGAGCCATTACGGCCCCTGGTTCATCGTTCTGGGCCTGTGGCTGCTGGTCTGGGAGGTGACGACCGCCAAGCTCGGCTGGTTGCCGAAACCCTTCTTCTCGCCGCCGCAGGGCCTGTTGCATGTCTATCTGTCGAACTGGGACCGGCTGCTGATCTGCATCGCCTATACCGGCAGGCTCTGGGGGCTTGGGTTCTTCATCGGGATTTCGGCCGGGTTTCTGGCGGGCGTCGGGCTTGGCTGGTCGAAGCGTTTTGCCTATTGGGGAATGCCGCTTCTGAAACTGATCGGGCCTGTTCCCGCAAGCGCCTGGATTCCCTGCGCGTTCTTCATCTTCCCCTCGACCTTCCAGGCCTCGGTCTTTCTCGTCGCGCTGGCCTCGGGCATTCCGGTCGCGATCCTGACCGCCTCGGGCATCGCGCAGGTGAACCGCTCTTTCTATGACGTGGCGCGGACGCTGGGAGCAGCGAACCGCTGGCAGGTCACAAAAATCGCCATTCCCGCTGCGCTTCCGAATGTCTTTGTCGGCCTCTTCATGGGGCTTTACTACAGCTTCGCCGTACTGGTCGTGGCCGAGATGCTGGGCGCGAAATTCGGGCTGGGCTGGTATTTGCAGTTCAACACCGCATATTCGGCCTATGCCAATGTCTATGCCGGGCTGCTGATCATGGCGCTGCTTTGCGCGGGGCTGGTGAAGCTGCTGTTCAGCATCCGGGACCGGCTTCTGGGCTGGCAGAAAGGGATCCTCTGATGCCCGCTGTCACGCCGCTTGGGCTGAGCTTTGACCATGTCTCACATGGCTATGATATCCGGGGCGAGGTGCTTCCGGTCCTTGATGATGTCAGCCTGACCATCGCGCCGGGTGAGTTTGTGGCGCTGCTTGGCCCTTCGGGCTGCGGCAAGTCCACACTGCTGCGCCTTGCCGCCGGGCTGGAACTGCCGTTGCGCGGCCGAACGGAAGCCAGCGGCCAGCCGATCACCGGCCCCGGTCCTGACCGCATCCTCGTCTTCCAGGAGGCGACGCTTTTCCCCTGGCGTACCGTGCGCGGCAATGTCGAGGCCGGCCCCGAAGCGCGCGGCGAACTGCCCGGCAAGGCGCCCCGCGTTGATGAGGCGCTGCGCCTTGTCGGGCTGGAGAATTTTGGCGAGGCCTTCCCGCATCAGCTTTCGGGAGGCATGGCGCAGCGGGCGGCGATTGCGCGGGCGCTGGTCAATGATCCGCGTCTGCTGCTGCTGGATGAGCCGCTCGGCAAACTTGACAGTCTGACCCGGCTGAACCTGCAAAAAGACCTGATCCGCCTCTGGCAGGATCGCGGTTTCACCGCCCTTCTGGTGACGCATGATGTCGAAGAGGCGCTGTTGCTCGCGGATCGCGTGATCCTTTTCTCACCGCGCCCGGCCCGGATCATTGAGGAGGTGCAGGTTGCCCGCCCGCATCCGCGCCGCCGCGATGATCCGCAGCTGATCGCGCTGCGCTCGCATCTTCTCGCGGCGCTTGGGGTGCTTGAAGATGTCTGAGGGCAGGGAAATTCGCCCCGGACTGATCCTTGTGGCAGGCGCCGGGCTGGTCGTGCTCGCCCTGGCCTGGTGGTATGTGATCTTTGGAAATATCGTCGCCGAGGGCTATGGCAGCTACCTCCAGGCCGGACCCTGCCTTTGGGGAAGTTCGGGCTATACCTGCCAGTTGATGCTCTCGCTCTGCACGCTGGATTACTGGCTGATTCCAAAGAATTATCGCCCCGAACTCTTTCAGGCGGGTGCCGTGCTGCTGGTCGCCGGTATTCTCCTTGCCGCCCTGGTGCGAGGACGGGGCCGCTCTGAATGAGGCAGCGGGATCATGTGCTGAACATGCGTCATATCGGTCATTCCGAGGCCGGCGGGCGCGGCGACGGAATGCAGATCATGGACCATCGCGGCTATGGCTATCCGGGGCATCCTTTCTCGGGCGGCTTTTCGGTCTTCGATCTGTGCGACCCGAAAAAACCCGGTGAAGCGCGGTTTTTCCCGGCGCCAGCCAATACAGGGAACCTGCATCTGTAAACCCATGACGAATTGTTGCTGGCGCTGAATGCCTTTGACCTCGTCAACGAGACCTTTCCGATTATTCTGCCGGGATCGGGATCGTGGAATATACCGGCTGATCCCCTTCGCGCCAAAGGACGACATGACATATTTTCCCGCACCCGACCGCTATGACAACAACCGCGCGAAATACCGCTATACCGGGCGCAGCGGCTTGCAGCTGCCGGCGCTTTCGCTGGGGCTCTGGCATAATTTCGGCGACACAACCCCGCTGGAGACGCAGCGCGAGATCATCTTCACGGCCTTTGACAATGGCATCACCCATTTCGATCTCGCGAATAACTATGGTCCGCCCTACGGCTCGGCCGAGGTGAATTTCGGCCGTATCCTGCGCGAGGATCTGGCCGCCCATCGCGATGAGCTGATCATCGCAACCAAGGCGGGCTGGGATATGTGGCCAGGGCCTTACGGCCAGGGCGGCGGCTCGCGCAAATATATGCTGGCAAGCCTTGATCAGAGCCTGAAGCGGCTGGGGCTCGACTATGTCGATATCTTCTATTCGCATCGCTTCGACGCAAAGACCCCACTTGAGGAAACGGCGGATGCGCTGGCAACGGCGGTGAAACAGGGCAAGGCGCTTTATGTCGGCGTCTCCTCCTATTCCGGCGCAAAAACCCGCGAGATCACCGCGCTTCTGCGCGCGCGCCAGGTGCCGCTGCTGATCAACCAGCCGTCCTACAATCTCTTCAACCGCTGGATTGAGAAGGATCTTCTGGACGCCGCCGAGGAAACCGGCAGCGGCATCATCGCCTTCACCGCGCTGGCCCAGGGCTTGCTGACCGGCAAATATCTGAACGGCATTCCCGGGGATGCCCGCATCAACCGCGCGGGCGGCGGCTCGTTGCGGCCCGATCATCTGAGCGAGGAGAACCTGGCGCGCGCCCGCGCCCTCAACGAGATCGCGAAGCGGCGCGGCCAGAGCCTTGCTCAGCTGGCGCTGGCCTGGGTTCTGCGCGATCCGCGTGTGACCTCGACCCTGATCGGGGCCTCTTCCGCAGCCCAGGTGAAAGAGAATGTCGCCACGCTGGAGAACCTGTCCTTCAGCCCCGAAGAACTGGCCGGGATCGACCGTTATGCGCTCGAAGGCGGCGTGAATCTCTGGGACAAGCCCTCGCATGATCAGGCGGTCTGAGGGTGAAATCACACCCCTTGCACGTTGGGGAAAAACTCCACCGTGCGAGGTCTGATCAGAGAAGAAACCTGCCGCAGCGCCCGCCGGAAAAGAACGCACCCGGCTTGTTGAAATGCCTGATTCCTGCGACTTTTTCCAGGTCTGAAATCAGTAACAACCATTTTGATTCAGTGACTTGATCCGGGGGTTCCTTCCCCGGCTGCGGTCGGCTGCGAAAGGAAAGCCCATGGGATCCCTGCCTGAGACCCAAATCGACTATACCATTCATCCAAGGGTCAACTCCGACGATCCCGTCCCGCCGCGCCCGCGTCCCGCTCAGCCGCCGTATCTTCTGAAAGACGATGCCGATGCGATCCGCGTCGCGACCGAACTGGCGGCAGAGCTGGCAAAAGACGCCGCCCTGCGCGACCGCGAGGGGCTGCTGCCTTTGCGCGAACTGGATCTCTATTCGCAAAGCGGGATCTGGTCGATCATCGTGCCGAAGGAATATGGCGGGCCGGGCCTCTCTTACGCCACGCTGGCGAAGGTGATCGACATCGTTGCCTCGGGAGACCCGGCGGTGACACAGATCGCGCAGAACCACCTGGCCATTCTCGGGCTGATCGACATCGACGCCACCGACGCCGAAAAGCGGGAAGTTTTCGGCTGGGCATTGCAGGGTCTGCGTTTCGGCAATGCTTTCTCGGAATTCGGCGGCAAGAATGTCGTCGATTTCAAGACCCGCGTCACCTTCGAGGGCGATGAGGCGGTGGCGAACGGCGAAAAATTCTACACCACCGGCGCGCTGCTGTCGCATATCGTGCCGATTGTCTCGGTCGGCGATGATGGCGTCTATCTGGTCTTCGCCGACCGCGAGACACCCGGCATCACCATCACCAATAACTGGTCGAGCTTTGGCCAGCGCACCACGGCATCGGGTTCGGTCCGGCTGGAGAATGTCCGCGTTCCCAAAGCTCGCGCGGTGAAACTTCAGGATGTGTCGCAGGTGCCGACCGTGCAGGGGCCGATCTCGCAGATCATCCAGGCCGCGATCGATGCCGGGATTGCCCGCAACGCGATTGACGAAACGATCCGCTTTGTGACCACCCAAAGCCGGCCCTGGATCGACAGCGGCAAGGAAACCGCCGGTGAAGACCCCTATACCATCGCGGCGATCGGCGATCTGAAGATCCGCCTCCATGCTGCCGAGGCGCTGCTGGATATCGCGGGCCGCGCCATCGACAGGGGCCTGGCCGAGCCGACGCTTGCCAATGTATCGGATGCGACGCTGAAAACCGCCGAGGCCAAGGTGCTCTCCACCCAGGTTGCGATTGACGCGACGAACAAGCTCTTTGAACTGGGCGGCACCCGCTCGACGCTCGCGCAGCATGCGCTGGACCGGCACTGGCGCAATGCCCGCACCCATACGTTGCATGATCCGGTGCGCTGGAAGTTCTACCATGTCGGCAACTACTATCTGAACGGCATCCATCCGCCGCGCCATCCGTGGAGCTGATCGCGCACGGCTTCCACACAAAGCAAAACGCCCCGGAGGTATCCGGGGCGTTTTCTGTTGCCGGGGGCTGATGTCAGACCCGGGCCGGAGCCTTCGCCAGCAGTGCTGCGATCTTTTCGGCCCAGGCGGTGACTTCCGGCACGCCCATCAGTTCGCCCACCGCCGCCCGTGCCAATGGGCCTGCGATATAGAGATCCGGCTGCACTTTGTCTGAGGCGTCAATCGCCTGGCCCTCTGCGGTCGCCGCTATGCCGAGCGACAACGCATCGGCTTTGATCAGCCCCTGACGCGCCAGATCGGCATAGAAGGGGTTCGATTTCGTGACCGCCCCATGGGCCGGGCCGGTCGCAAGGATCACCCGATCTGCTGCGAAATCCGCCTCGCCGCCCCGGCGCAGCCGAAGCGTGAAGCGCAGCCGGTCACCTGCGCGCGCGGCGCGGATGATGCGGCCCGCAATGGCCTCCACCTGGCCCGAGGCTTCGGCGGCAAGCAGGCTCGCATGGGTCTGGGGCGCGATGCGGAAACGGTGGATGTCCCAGAGCCCGCGCAGATGCCGCACGAGCCGGCGACGCTCATTCAGCGGCAAGGCGGCCCAGATCAGCGGACCCTGGCTGCGCAGACGGTCGAAGACCGGGTGCCAGGTCAGCCCGTCAGCCGCCGCAATCGCCAGCTCGGCCCGGATACGGCGCAACAGACCAGCGGCCGTCACCGCCGGGTCAATCGTGAAATCGGCGCTGGCTTCCGCCTGCTCCGGCCCATGCGGCTGCGACCGCCGCCCCGAGCGCGACAAAAGCCGCACCCGCCCCTGATGCCCGCGCCGCACAAGGCTGGCCACGATATCCGCGCCGGTCAGGCCGGAGCCGAGGATTACCACCTCTTCCGCCGCCCCGACCCCGTCCAGCGCGCCGGGCGCATAGGCGTCGGCAATCAACCCCGCATCACCGGCAAGCGCCGCAAGCTCTTGCGGCAGCCCGGGCGCGGGATGGCTCGCGGCCAGCACCAGATCGCTCGCGGTGAGCGGGCGACCATCTTCCAGCCGGATCCGCCAGACACCGCCTTCGCGGCTGGCAGAGCGCGCGCGGCTTTGCAGATGGGTGATGCGGCCGGTCGCGAGATACGGTTGCAGATGCGCGAAGACATAGGCGCCGAACACCGCGCGCGGCGTGAAGATCGCGCCGGTTTCCGTCACCGCGTCATCCGGGAACTGCGGCGCCGCGCCAGAGGCCAGCCAGCGCGCATAGTGATCTGGCTCGGAGATATCGAGCGTCATCCTCACATGCGGGACGTTCAGCCGGTGATCCGGGTCCGGCGTGGAATAGGCGAGACCGCGCCCCGGCTCGGCCCTCGGCTCGATCAGGGTGATGCGCGGGCCGCTCTCGCCGGTGTTTTTCGCCAGATGCCAGGCCACCGCCGCCCCCGAAAGGCCGCCTCCGACGATCACGACATGGCGGTTTTCATGCGAACCTGAGGCAATGACGGGACGATGTTCGGTCATGCTCTGCGTCCCCTCAGCTGGCCGAGGCGCTGGCGCGGATGTCGAAGGCTCCGCCGGTCTGGGCACTGCGCTCGGTCACCGCGGTCTTGCCCAGAAGCGGGAAGACCAGCTCGGCGAAACGGATCGCCTCCTCCAGATGCGGATAGCCCGAGAGCACGAAAGTATCGACGCCAAGCGCCTGATACTCGCGCAGCCGGTCAACGATCTGCTGCGGATTGCCGACCAGCGCCGTGCCCGCGCCGCCCCTGACCAGACCGACCCCGGCCCAGAGGTTCGGCCCGACCACCAGCCTGTCGCGCCGCCCGCCATGCAGCGCCTGCATCCGCGCCTGACCATGGCTGTCCATTTTCGTCATATTGGCCTGCGACGCCGCGATATCCTCATCCGAGAGATGCGAGATCAGCCGGTCGGCATCGGCCCAGGCCTCCGCCTCGGTCTCCCTCGCGATCACATGCAGCCGCACTCCGAACCGGACCGAGCGGCCATGTTTCGCAGCCCGCGCCCGCACATCGGCGATCTTCTCCGCCACCGCCCCGGGCGGCTCGCCCCAGGTCAGATAGGCATCGATATGCTTCCCGGCCAGCTCATGCGCGGCGGGCGAAGAGCCTCCGAAATACAAGGGCGGATAGGGGCGTTGCACCGGCGGATGGAAGTTGCGGGCATTCTCGACGCTGAGATGCTTGCCTTTGAACGTCACGGCGGCATCGGTGGCGAGGATGCGGCGCCAGACCGTCAGGAACTCATCCGCCGCCTCATAGCGTTCATCATGTTTCAGAAAGACCCCATCGGCGGCCAGTTCGGTCGCGTCGCCACCGGGAACGACGTTCAGCAAAAGCCTGCCGCCAAGCGCCTGATCCAGCGTCGCCGCCTGGCGCGCGGATGCGGTCGGCCCCATGATCGAGGTGCGCAAAGCCACCAGAAGTTTGATCCGCCGGGTCTCGGCGATCAGGCTTGCCGCCGTCACCCAGGGGTCCTGGCAGCTCGCCCCGGTAGGGATCAGCAGCCCGTCATAGCCCAGCCGGTCCGCCGTCACCGCGATCTGGCGGATATAGGCATTGTCGGGCGCACGGCTGAAATCCGAGGTGCCGAGATAGCGCGTATCGCCCGAGGTCGGCAGGAACCAGAAGATCTCCGGCGCGGCGCTGCCTGCCGAAGCTGCCCCGCTGGTGGCGGTTTCAAAACTCGGATGGCTCATCTGCGGTTTCCTGGGTCAGTGTCGGGGTGGATCAAGGATTTCAGGCCGCAAGCGGCCAGTCCTCTGGTGGCGATTTATAGGATCCCTGCCGGGTCTGCGGCCATTCCAAAGGCCCTTGCCTCTCTGCAAGACGCCGCATCTTCGTGCGGGCAGGCAGAGAAAATTTATCTCTTACGCTATCCGGCACGGCGATTCCCGCGGCCTTGGCCGGATTGCGCCCGGTGGCCGAATTTGCCTGCGGCCCCCCGCTGCCGCAGGACAAGGCGGACATGAAATTATTTGTTTTTCAGTATGATAGGTTGCAGGGCTGAACCCTGATCGGAAAATCAGCTCTGCAATGGCCTGCCTGACAGCAGCATCCTTCTCTTTGCCGCCCGGGCTTTGGAATCGCCACTGACGGGTTTGCGGGGGTAATCACGGCACAACGTATCGTGTTTTCGGGCACCCCCCCGATCCGGCCATCCGACAAGAGTGAGAGCGTCATGACCCGTCAGATCCGCTTCAACGCCTTCGACATGAATTGCGTGGGGCACCAGTCGCCGGGCCTCTGGGCGCATCCGGCCGACAGATCGGTGAAATACAAGGATCTGGATTACTGGCAGGATCTGGCCCGCACCCTGGAGCGCGGCATTTTCGATGGCATCTTCATCGCTGATGTGATCGGCTATTACGATGTCTTCAACGGGAATAACGAGGGCGCTATCCGCAATGGCGCGCAGATCCCGGTCAATGATCCGTTGCAACTCGCCGCGCCCATCGCGCTGGCGACCGAGCATCTGGGGATCGGTATCACCGCCTCCACCAGCTTCGAGCATCCCTATACTTTCGCCCGCCGCATCGCCACCGCCGACCACCATACGAAGGGGCGCGTCGGCTGGAATATCGTGACCTCCTACCTTGAGAGCGGCGCGAAGAACATCGGCCAGGGCGGGCTTCAGCGTCATGACAACCGCTATGAGATCGCCGAGGAATATCTCGAAGTCCTCTACAAGCTGCTGGAAGGCAGCTGGGAGGAGGGCGCGGTTGTCCGCGACACCGAAGGCCGCGTCTTCGCCGATCCGGCAAAGGTGCATGAGATCGGCCATAAGGGCAAATTCTTCGAGGTGCCGGGCTATGGGCTGACCGAACCCTCGCCGCAGCGCACGCCGCTGATCTACCAGGCCGGGGCCTCGGGCGCCGGTAAGGCCTTCGCGGCGCGCCATGCCGAATGCGTCTTCGTGGCCGCCCCGACGAAAGCGCTGCTGAAATCCTATGTGATTGACATCCGCGCCCGGGCGGCGGCGGAGGGGCGCGACCCAAAAAAGCTCTATATCTACACGCTGATCACCATCATCACCGATGAGACCGAAGAGAAGGCCGAGGCGAAACTGAAGGATTACAGCGGCTATTCGTCCTATGAAGGCTCGCTCGTCTTCATGTCGGGCTGGAGCGGGCTGGATTTCGGCCAGTATCAGCCGGGTGACGTGATCAAAAAGGTCGAAACCAACGCGATCCATTCGATGCTGGAGAACCTCGCCGGCAAGGACAAGGTCTGGACGGTGGATGAGCTGGCGCAGTTCGGCGGCATCGGCGGGCTTGGCCCGGTCTTCACCGGATCGCCCGAACAGATAGCGGATACGTTGCAGGACTGGGTCGCGGAAACCGATGTCGACGGGTTCAACATCGCCTATGCGATCACGCCCGGCAGCTTTGAGGATGTGGTCAACCTGATCGTGCCGGAGCTGCAAAAGCGCGGCGCTTATCCGACCGGATATACCCCCGGCACGCTGCGCGAGAAGTTGTTCGGCGCCGGTCCCTGGCTGCCGCAAAACCACCCGGCCGGGCAGTATCGCGATATCGAGGCCTGGAAACGCGCCGAACTGGCCGCCAGAAGCGCCGCAGAATGATCCGTCTGCAGGCCATCACCAAGAGCTTCGCGCCAAAGCGGGGCGCGCCGCCGGTATTGCACGGGATCGACCTCTCGGTCGGCAAGGGCGAGATTTTCGGCATCATCGGTGCCTCCGGCGCGGGCAAATCGACGCTGGTTCGGCTGATCAACCTGCTGGAGCGGCCCACATCGGGCGAGGTTTTCATCGACGATCAGCGCATCACCGATGCGAAAGGTGCGGAATTGCACGAGTTGCGCCGCTCTATCGGCATGGTGTTCCAGCATTTCAACCTGTTGAGCGGGCGCACGGTGGCCGGCAACGTCGCCTGGCCGCTGGAGCTGGCAGGTCGGCTGACCAGGGCAGAGATCGCGGCAAAGGTAACGGCATTGCTGGCCCGCGTGGGTCTGGCCGATCACGCGCAGAAATATCCGCGCCAGCTCTCGGGCGGGCAGAAGCAGCGGGTCGGCATCGCCCGGGCGCTGGCCAATGACCCGAAAGTCCTGCTCTGCGATGAGGCGACAAGCGCGCTGGATCCGCAGACGACCGGCCAGGTGCTCGACCTCTTGCAGGAGATCAACCTGGAGCTTGGCGTCACCATCGTGATGATCACCCATGAGATGGACGTGATCCGCCGCGCCTGCGACCGGGTTGCGGTGCTGGAGAAGGGCCGCGTGGTCGAGGAAGGACCGGTCGCGGCCGTCTTTCTGCATCCCTCGCATCCCGTCACCCGCGCCCTGGTGCGCGAGGCCGAGGGCGATGGGCCTCTGGAGACGGGGGGCATCATCGGCCAGCATTTGCGTCTGACCTTCACCGGCGAGGGTGCGCATAAGCCGGTTCTGGGCGGTATCGCCCGCGATTACGGCGTCGATTTCGCGATCCTTGGCGGCCGCGTCGGCCATATCCGCCGCAATCCTTATGCGCAGTTTTCGATCTCGCTCACCGGCGGCAATGGCCTCGGCGCGGTGGCCGCCCTGCAAGCGGCGGGCGTCGCCGTCGAGGTCATCGGGGGGGCCGCCGCGGCCAGCTTGCCGACCGGGATTGCGACCCGCCCGGAAAGGCATCTCCATGTGGTTTGACCGTATCAACTGGCCCGATATCGGCACCGCGCTGAGCCAGACCCTCTCCATGGTCAGCGTCTCGCTGGTGCTGACGGTGCTGATCGGGCTGCCTCTGGGCATTTTGCTGTTTGTCACCGGCAAGGGCCAGCCCTTCGCGCGGCCGCTGGGCTATGGCGTATTGTCCTTCGTGCTGAATATCATCCGCTCGGTCCCCTTCATCATCCTTCTGATCGTGCTGATGCCGGTCACGGTGCTGATCACCGGCACCTCGCTGGGGATCCGCGGCGTGATCTTCCCGCTGGTGGTCGGCACCTCGCCCTTCTTCGCGCGCCTCGTGGAGACAGCCTTGCGCGAGGTGGATCGCGGCGTGATCGAGGCAAGCCTCGCCATGGGGGCCTCTCCGGTCCAGACCATCTTCCGCGCCGTGCTGCCCGAGGCCCTGCCCGGGCTGATCGCTGCGGTCACCGTCACCGCGATCGTGCTGGTCGATTACACCGCGATGTCGGGTGCGATCGGCGGCGGGGGTCTCGGCGATCTGGCGATCCGCTACGGCTATCACCGCTTCCAGACCGAGATCATGCTGGTCTGTGTCGTGGTCCTCATCTTGCTGGTGCAACTGATCCAGGCCTCGGGGAACAGCCTGGTTTCCCATTTCTCGCGCCGCTGAACCCCCTTTTCACGTCAAAGGACTGACCCATGTCGAAACTGAAATCCCTCGCGCTGGCGGCGGCCGCTGCCCTTGGCCTCGGCACTGTCGCACAGGCCCAGGAAAAGCTGGTGATCGGCGCGACCGCGATCCCGCATGCCGAGATTCTCGAATTCGTGAAACCCCTTGTCGCGAAAGAGGGTATCGACCTCGATATCCGCGTCTTCACCGATTACATCCAGCCCAATGCGCAGCTGGTCTCGGGCGAGCTTGACGGCAATTACTACCAGTATCGCCCCTTCCTGAATGAATGGAACCGCGAGCGGGGCGACAATCTGACCGTCATCGTGCCGGTCCATATCGAGCCCTATGTCGCCTATTCGACCAAAATCGCCTCGCTTGACGAGCTGAAGGATGGTGCAAAAGTCGCGATCCCCAATGACCCCGTGAATGGCGGGCGCGGGCTTTTGCTCCTGCAACAGCTGGGCCTGATCGAGCTCGGGGCGTTCAAAACCCTGACCTCGCCCGATGATCCGCTGCCAGGCATCAAGGACATCACCGCGAACCCGAAAAACCTCGACATCGTCGAGCTGGAATCTGCGCTCCTGCCGCGCGCGCTGAACGAGGTCGATCTGGGGGCGCTGAACGGCAATTACGTCTTCGAGGCCGGCCTCGACATCAACAAGGCGCTGTTCATCGACAATGGCCAGGACGGCCACAACGTCTGGAGCGAATATCTGGTCACCCGCCCGGGCGATACCGAGGACCCGCGCATCAAAATCCTCGCAAGGGCGCTGAATTCGGAAGAAACCCGCCAGTTCATTCTGGACCGCTACAAGGGCCAGATCTTCCCCGCTTTCTGAGCCGCGGCCTCACCGCGATCTCCTGCCGCGACACTGCGGCGGGGGATTTTTCTGTCCCGAACATCCCTCAGCCCGGACCACGCCATGCCCGCTTCCGACAAACCGCTGGATTTCCTCTGGTTCATCCCCTCATCGGGGGATGGTGCCTATCTCGGCAGCGATCTGCGCGCCCGCCCCGGTGACCCGGATTACTTCCGCCAGATCGCCCGCGCGGCGGATCGGCTGGGCTATTCCGGCGTGCTGATCCCGACCTCCGTCGCCTGCGAGGAAAGTTTCATCCTCGCCGCCGATCTTGCCGCCCATACCGAGCGGCTGAAATTTCTGGTGGCGGTGCGTCCCGGCACTGCCTCGCCCGCCTATTATGCCCGGCTGGCCTCGACGCTGGACCGGCTGTCACGCGGGCGGCTTCTCCTGAATATCGTGGTCGGCGGTAATGCGCAGGAGCTGGCGGGGGACGGCATCTTCCTGCCGCATGACGAACGCTACACCCATGCGCGCGAATTTTTCGACGTGTTCAACAGCCTGCTGGAAACCGGCGAGGCGCATCTCGACGGAACTCATATCAGGGCCCATCACGCGAAGCTGGGCCTGCCACCCTTTCAGAAGCCGCGCCCGCCCTTGTATTTCGGGAGCTCGTCCGATGCCGCGCATGATTTCGCCGGCGATTATGTCGAGAAATACCTGACCTGGGGTGAGCCGCCCGCCCTGGTCGCCGAAAAGATCGAAGCCGTGCGCAGGGCCGCGCGCGCGAAAGGCCGCGAGGTTTCCTTCGGTATCCGCCTGCATTTCATCCTGCGTGAGACGGATGAGGAAGCCTGGGCCGCCGCCGACCGCCTGATCTCGCATCTCTCGGATGAGACCATCTCGCAGGCACAAGAGGTGCAGAAGAACCAGTCGGATTCGGTTGGCCAGGAACGGATGCGCCGCCTTCATGAGGGTCGCCGCGACCGACTGGAGGTCTCACCGAACCTCTGGGCGGGGGTTGGCCTTGTCCGCTCGGGCGCGGGCACGGCGCTGGTCGGCTCTCCGGCGACAGTCGCCGCAAGGCTGCGCGAATACCAGGAGATCGGCATCGATACCGTGATCGCCTCCGGCTACCCGCATCTCGAAGAGGCCTATACCGTGGCCGAGCTTCTCTTCCCCGAGATCGGACTGAAACCCGCAGTCCCTCCGCTGCGCCCCTCGTTCGGGGCAGCACAGGTGTTTGGCGGCGGCGGCCATGGTGGCAATATGAAAACCGGAACGTGAATGACCTTTCTGCACATTGTCCGATAAATCGGTTGTGTCGCGAATTTTGCTACCGGGCTTCCGCCGGCTGTGTCGCGGGAGTTCCCGGCCTGCGCTGTGAGTTTCTTTGTCTTCGCGGCTGACCCGGGACTGAAAGGCACTCCATGCTGCAAACCGCTTTGCTTTACGTCATCACGGCCACGGTCTTTCTGGGGCTGGACATGGTGGGCATCCGC
>NZ_UXAW01000020.1:0-3234 GCF_900609055.1 Pseudogemmobacter humi
GATGTTGTTCAGGTCAGCACGACTTTGGTGCTTGTATATGGCGTCTGTCCGGCAAGGTTTTGATGCCTTGCTTTTACCGGATCAAATCAAGCCAATCGGGCAATTAGTACCAGTCAGCTGAATGCATTGCTGCACTTACACCTCTGGCCTATCGACGTGGTGGTCTTCCACGGCCCTCAAGGGAGGCCTTGTTTTGAAGGGGGCTTCACGCTTAGATGCCTTCAGCGTTTATCCTGTCCGAACATAGCTACCCTGCACTGCCGTTGGCACGACAACAGGTCCACCAGTGGTTCGTTCAACCCGGTCCTCTCGTACTAGGGTCAACTCTTCTCAAGCCTCCTGCACCCACGGCAGATAGGGACCGAACTGTCTCACGACGTTCTAAACCCAGCTCACGTACCTCTTTAAACGGCGAACAGCCGTACCCTTGGGACCTGCTCCGGCCCCAGGATGAGATGAGCCGACATCGAGGTGCCAAACGATGCCGTCGATATGGACTCTTGGGCATCATCAGCCTGTTATCCCCAGAGTACCTTTTATCCGTTGAGCGATGGCCCTCCCACTTGGGACCACCGGATCACTATGGCCGACTTTCGTCTCTGCTCGACTTGTCAGTCTCGCAGTCAGGCTGGCTTCTGCCATTGCACTCAACGAGCGATTTCCGACCGCTCTGAGCCAACCTTCGCGCGCCTCCGTTACGATTTGGGAGGCGACCGCCCCAGTCAAACTCCCCACCATGCAGGGTCCCGGACCCGGATAACGGGCCGCGGTTAGACATCAAGAAGGCGAAGGGTGGTATCTCAAGGGAGGCTCCACAGAGACTGGCGTCCCTGCTTCGATGCCTACCACCTATCCTGCACATCACATTCCTGATGCCAATGCAAAGCTGGAGTAAAGGTTCATGGGGTCTTTCCGTCTAACCGCGGGTAGTGTGCATCTTGACACACAGTTCAATTTCGCTGAGTCCACGTTTGAGACAGCGGGGAGATCGTTACGCCATTCGTGCAGGTCGGAACTTACCCGACAAGGAATTTCGCTACCTTAGGACCGTTATAGTTACGGCCGCCGTTTACCGGGGCTTCAATTCGGAGCTTGCACCCCTCCTTTTAACCTTCCGGCACCGGGCAGGCGTCAGACCCTATACGTCGTCTTACGACTTCGCAGAGCCCTGTGTTTTAAGTAAACAGTCGCCACCCCCTGGATTGTGCCCCCCGCCCACAGTTGCCTGCAGACGGGGCTCCCTTCTCGCGAACTTACGGGAGCATTTTGCCGAGTTCCTTAAACGTGGTTCTCTCAAGCGCCTTGGTATACTCTACCTGTCCACCTGTGTCGGTTTAGGGTACGGTCTGATGGAGGGCTATTTCCAGGAACCTCTAAGCGGCCCACCCAATCCGATAAGGGTGAACAACCTTCGAGATCCGTCACATCCTCCTGGCCCACGAATATTAACGTGGTTCCCATCGACTACGCCTTTCGGCCTCGCCTTAGGGGCCGGCTTACCCTGCTCAGATTAGCTTTAAGCAGGAACCCTTGGACTTTCGGCGAGAGGGTCTCTCACCCTCTTTGTCGCTACTCATGTCAACATTCTCGCTTCCGATCTCTCCACCGGATGCCTTACGGCCCGGCTTCACAGAAAGCCTCGCGCCTCCGATGCTTCCGAAGAAGCAGAAGAGGCATGAGACTATATCACGGAACGCTCCGCTACCACGCACATCGCTGTGCATCCCGAGCTTCGGCTCATGGCTTGAGCCCCGATACATCTTCGCCGCAGGACAGCTTATCTAGACCAGTGAGCTGTTACGCTATCTTTAAAGGATGGCTGCTTCTAAGCCAACCTCCTGGTTGTTTTGGCCGTCCCACATGCTTTCCCACTTAGCCATGAATTAGGGGCCTTAGCTGCAGGTCAGGGTTGTTTCCCTCTTCACGACGGACGTTAGCACCCGCCGTGTGTCTCCCGGATAGTACTCTTCGGTATTCGGAGTTTGGTTAGGCTCAGTAAGTCTGTGGGACCCCATTACCCATCCAGTGCTCTACCCCCGAAGGTATTCGTCCGAGGCGCTACCTAAATAGCTTTCGCGGAGAACCAGCTATCTCCAGGTTTGATTAGCCTTTCACCCCTAGCCACAAGTCATCCAGACCCTTTTCAACGGGTGTTGGTTCGGACCTCCAGTTGGTGTTACCCAACCTTCATCCTGCTCATGGCTAGATCACCTGGTTTCGGGTCTGATCCGACGAACTCTGCGCCCATTTAAGACTCGCTTTCGCTGCGCCTACACCTATCGGCTTAAGCTCGCTCGTCAGACCAAGTCGTTGACCCATTATACAAAAGGTACGCCGTCAGGGCTCAAGGCCCCTCCGACTGCTTGTAGGCGTCCGGTTTCAGGTACTGTTTCACTCCCCTCGTCGGGGTGCTTTTCACCTTTCCCTCACGGTACTGGTTCGCTATCGGTCAGTAAGGAGTACTTAGCCTTCGGAGGTGGTCCTCCGATCTTCAGACAGGATTTCACGTGTCCCGCCCTACTTAATATGTCCAATGGTGCTTCCAATACGGGGCTGTCACCCACTATGGCTGTCCTTTCCAGAACATTCTTGTCACACTTCATGGATCGGCTGGTCCGCGTTCGCTCGCCACTACTAACGGAGTCTCTGTTGATGTCCTTTCCTCCGGGTACTTAGATGTTTCAGTTCCCCGGGTTCGCTCTAAAAACCCTATGTATTCAGGTAATTAGTACCTGTTTCAGCCCATTGTAAGCTACCAGAGGTAATTACAACAAACTGTCAGGTGGGTTTCCCCATTCGGATATCCATGGATCAAAGCCTGTTCCCGGCTCCCCATGGCTTAACGCAGGGTACCACGTCCTTCATCGCCTCTTACTGCCTAGGCATCCACCAAACGCCCTTCTCGCGCTTGATCTGATCCGGAAAGAGCAAGGCCGCGCGACATGCGGCCACTTCCCGGAACAGAAGTCATATACTTCTACCCATGCGTCTGTCGAAACAGACGCCGGTTGCGTACTAGACTTGAACAATATCACCTGCGATCCCGAAAGACCGCGATCCGTTCTCACTCGAACGAACCATCAGTGATATCGATGTTTCTCTCTCTCTTTACGATGTCAATTGATCCATAAGGATCGTCATCCCATCACAGGATGATCAGAAGCATTCGCAAATGCTGCTGATGATCATGTGAACACTGGTGGAGCCTATCGGGATCGAACCGATGACCTGCTG
>NZ_UXAW01000023.1 GCF_900609055.1 Pseudogemmobacter humi
TGTGGGGACGACCACGGGCGGGGTTTCCCCCGCCCGTGTTTGTTGCGTTGTCTTTGCGTTCAGATGGTGAAGATCAGATTCGAGACGAAGGCGACCGCCACGCCCGCGATCAGCACCAGATAGGGCAGCACCCCGGCCTTGCGGTCTTTCAGCTGCGCCGGGGTGACCTGGAGGTCCTCCAGCATGTTGTCGGGGAACTTGCCCTTGTCGGTCACATAGTGGCGCCAGGCGAATACCGGCAGGATCAGCGCCGCCGCGACGATCCCCGACATCAGCGTGCCCGAGCCCCAGACGTTCGCCCCCGCGCCAAGCAGCACCATGTTGACGAAGCTCAGCAGCGTCCCGGCCGCCAGCAAGGGCGTCGGGCAGCGCCAGGGCCGCGGCACATGGGCATTGTCGATCCGGTGGATCCAGCCCGAGTTCAGGTTCAGGAAGTTGAAGATCAGATAGCAGCAGTTCGACACCGCCAGCACGAAGAGGTAATCCGACATCATCAGCAGGATCAGGTTGAAGCCGAGGTCGGTCCACATCGCCGTGACAGGCGCGCCGTGATGGTTCACCCGGCTGAGGTATTTCGGCAGCCAGCCGTCGACCGAGCCCTGGTAGAGCGTGCGCGACGAGCCCGCCATCGAGGTCATGATCGCCAGCATCGTGGCGAGGATCAGCATCACCACCATCAGTTTGGTGATGAAGGCGCCGCCGCCGACCATCTCGCCCATCACGCCCGCCACCGCGGTGCCGTCGACGATCCCGGGTTGCAGGATGCCCTCGACCCCGAGATAGCCCTGGAAGGCCAGCGGCACGAGGGTGAAGATCACCACGCACAGAAGGCCCGAGTAAAGGATCGCGCGCACCGTGTCGTGCTCGGGGCGGCGGAACTCGGAGGTGTAGCAGATCGAGGTCTCGAAGGCATAGGTCGACCAGGCCGCGATGAACAGGCCGCCAAGGAACAGCGTGATCCCCTCGCGGTTCCAGATCCCGTCGATGACATTGCCGGCCTCATCAAAAGCGATCGGCACCAGCGGCACCAGGTTCTCGGTCTGCACCTTGCCCGCAAGCAGCGGCACGATGCCGACGACCAGCAGCGGCACGATCACCGCCACGCCGATGATGGTCTGGATCCGCGCGGTCGAGAGGATGCCGCGGTGCTGGATCGCGAAGACCACCAGCAGGATCGCCACGCCGATGAAGAAGGTGGCGTTGATCCGAAGCGAGATGCCCTCTTTCAGGAAGCCCAGATCCACCAGCGTGATCTGCCAGGCCAGCAGCGCGGAATCGGCCGGCACGAAGGAGTTGAGGATATAGCCCGCCGCAAGCCCGGCGCCGATGGCCAGAACCGGGGTCCAGGCCAGCCAGTTGCACCAGACCGAGAGGGGCGCGATGATCTTGGAATAGCGCACCCAGGCCGAGGCGCCATAGACCGAGGCGCCGCCGCTTTTCGACGGGAACAGGCCGGCGATCTCGGCATAGGTATGGGCCTGGATGAAGCCGAAACCGACCGAGATGATCCAGATCACCCAGGAGGG
>NZ_UXAW01000034.1 GCF_900609055.1 Pseudogemmobacter humi
GAAATTCGTTGTAAGGATGGGATGCCATCACTAAAGTATGTATAGAACGTGATTATGGCTGTATGTCAATCACCACCCCCCGGTCTGCTCTGCCCGCACAGCGGCGGAGGGTGCGGATTTGTGACGATATTTTCGGAAAATCCGCCGGGACCACCCCGGGCCGCAGCCTTGAAACCGCGATTTCGTGTCTCTCGCCAAAAGCAACACAACAAATGGAAACACTCCCGCGATAGTGGCTGGAAGATGGAAGCAATCCTGAGCAAAGATCATCCGCGCCCGCCCTGCGAGCGGACGGGCGATATGTTGAAGTGGCGCAGCCAACAGGGCACTGTCCTGCCGCAACCCGAAGGAGCCTGATGTGATTCCTGCTCAACGAGAGCGTCCCCACGCCGGAGCTGCGGATAACGACCCTCTGGCGCTGCTTGCGGCAATCCTGGCCACCGACAGCCGCGGCACGATCGTCTTTTCCGCCAAAGGGGAATTGCTGCTGGCCAATGCCGCCGTGGGCGCGGCGCTTGTGGCGCAGTGGCATGGTTTCGGATCCTCTGCCGACTGGGCCCGGGCCCGCGATCAGGCCCGGCGGACGGGCAGCGCGCCGGTCGCGCTTACGCCGGGTCTTTCGGGCGAGCTGAGCCTTGTCGCCCCCGACGACTCCCAGGCCGGGTGGTATCTGCTGCGTCTGGCCGAAGATGCGGGCGAAAGCGAAGCGGCCCTGCGCGCGGGGCGGATCGCGGCCATGGCGCATGATCTGCGCGCGCCGCTGCAATCGCTGATGATCGCGGCGGATACCCTGGCCGGGCAGCCGGGCGGCGATGCCCGCGCGGCAGAGATCGGCGCGCTGGCGCAACTGGCGCTGGATCAGATGCGCAATCTGCTGGAAACCGCGCGGATGGACGAGGTTTCGGCCCATGTCGAGCCGGTCGAGACCTTCGATCTGACTGCGCTGGTGCGGGACATGGCGCGGCTTCTGGATCCGATCTGCCGGCGCAGCGACAACCATATCGTGCTGGAAATCCCCGAGCGGCCGCACTGGCACCGCGGCGCCCCGCATCTGATCCGCGCGGTGTTGCAGAACCTGATCACCAATGCCAACCGCTTCAACATGAACGGGCCGGTGACGGTGCGGCTGCGGCTGGATCCCTCGGAAAGCGAGGCCGAACCCGTGGTCACGCTGGAGGTCGAGGATGTCGGCCCCGGGTTGTCGGACGCCGAGCGCCAGCTTCTGCTGAAGCCGCGCCGCAGCCTGTCTCCTTCGGCCAGCGCCGGCGGCTATGGGATGGGCCTTGGCATCGTGTCGCGCGCGGTCTCACGGCTGCGCGGCAAGATCACCGCCGAACCCGGAGAGGAGCGCGGCACCCTGTTTCGCATCTCTTTCCCGCTGGGGATCGCGCAGGGGCCCGACGACACCGCGGCCCCCGCAGCCGGCAATCCGGTCAGTCTGGCCGGGCTGAAGATCCTCGTGGTCGAGGACAATCCGGTCAACCTCGCGATCCTGTTGCGCACGCTTGCCGATGCCGGGGCCGGAGCCGAAGGCGTGACCAGCGGTCAGGATGCGCTGAACCGGATCACCGCCACCGGCAGCGGTTTCGATCTGATCCTGCTGGACATCACCCTGCCCGATATCGACGGGATCGAAGTGGCCCGGCGGGTGCGCGCGGCCGAGACCGGCGACGAGTCCATCCTGATCGTCGGGCTGACGGCGCATGTCCGTGCGGTCGTGCATGGTTCGGGCCTTGCCGCCGGGATGAATCACATCCTGATCAAGCCGGTCAGCCCGTCGGAACTCCGCCGGGCGTTGCGCGCGCTGTGGGACGGTGTGCGCCCGCGGCAGCAGGATCATAAACAGGGGCGCGAAGTCGATATGATGCTGAACGAGAGGCTGGTCGAGGAACTGGTGGACGAAATGGGGCGCGAGGCCTCGCTGTCCTTCATGCGCCAGGCGCTGGCCGAGGCGCGCGAAGTGCTTGCCGTCTTCCGTTCGGGCGGAGACGATGCGCATATCCGCCACCGCATCCATTCGGCGATCGGCTCGGCCGGGCTAACCGGGCTGGCCGGGGTGGAATACGGGCTGCGGCGGTTGCAGGGCGATGCCCGCGCGGGCACCCGCAGCGACGAGGCGGCGGCGCTGGCCGCCGATATGATCGACAAAACCGGCGCACAACTGGAAAAGCTGGCCTCGGCCGCGGGCTGACGGCCGGGGCGTCGGCGGCTCAGCCGTCGCCCTCGTTCTCGGGCCGCGAGAAGAACTCGTCCGCCAGCCCCTTGAGCTGGGCGAAGCTGAGCGGCTTTTCCAGCGCGTAATTGGCGCCGGCCTCTTCCAGATCGCGGCATTCCGAGCCCATGGTCGAGGCGGTGATGCCGATGATCGGCAGATCCTTGTCGGTCCGGCGGATCTCGCGCACCAGTTCGCTGCCAACGAGACCGGGCAAGAGCTGATCGACCACCAGCATGTCGTATTGGTTGGCCCGGAACATCGCCAGCCCGTCGTCGCCGGTCTCGGCCCAGTCCACCTTCTGGAACAGTTTTCGCAGCCGGGCGCAGGTGATCTCGCCCACCAGCTTGTTGTCTTCGACCAGCAGCACGCTGCGGCTGGCATAGGCGGGGGTTACGTCACTCATCGTTGCGTTTTCCTGTTCTGCGTTGCGGGACGCCTGTTCCGCCCGCGCCGGATGGGTCAGGACGAACCTGCACCCCTTGCCGTCGCTTTGCAGAACCAGATCGCCCCCCATCAGCCGGATGGCCTTGCGGGCCGTGTAAAGTCCGAGGCCCGGGCGTTCCTCGGGGTTTTCGCCGCTGGTCTCGAACGGCTCGAAAATCCGGCGCCGGTGCTGTTCCGCGATCCCGACCCCATTGTCCGAGACCTGCCAGGTGACGGTCAGCTCGCCCCCGCTTCCCTTCATGACCAGGGCGCTGAGAACCACATCGGTGCCTTTGGAATGCACGATGGCATTGTGAACCAGCTTGGACAAGGCGATGAACACCCGGCTGTAATCGCAGCGGATCGACAGATCGCTGTGTTCGCTGGGGGCGGTGTGGATCACGATGCCGTTCGCCTCGGCGGCCGGGCGGAAGATGTCCAGGATCTGCTGCGAGATTTCCCGCACCGTAAAGCCGCCGCCGGCGCTCTGGCCGCCCTCGGCGCCGCTGCCGGCGCGCAGATCGTCGAGAATGGCGACGATGCGTTGCAGCGTCTTGTCGAAACTGGCGCTGACATCCTGCCAGTCCATGCCGGATTGCAGTTCCTCGGCCAGCATCGACAGGATGGCAATCGGTGTGCGCAATTCATGCGAGGCGATGGACAACAGCCTTTCCTCGCGCAGGACCGCCTCGCCCAGCAGTTTCTCGTAGCGCGCCAGGCGGGCGGCCAGCGCCTCCTCGCGGCGCAGCCTGACCAGTGCCAGCCAGGCGGTGGGGGGATCGTTGCGCAGGACATGGGCCTCGAACGTCTCTACCCGGGCCGCGTTCGTCTCGTCCTTCACCGTCAGTTGCAGGCGGACCGGATCCTCGCCCGCCTGCCCGGTCTGAAGCGCCTGGAGCAGATCGAGCACGCCGGAAAAGGCGGAATCGCGGAAAAGCTCGGCGAAGCTGGCGCTGTGATCGAAGCCGAGCGAGCGCCCCGAGCCCTGGGGGAAGCGCATGATCCGTTCCTCCAGGTCGAGCTGAACGATCCAGCAGCCCGCGGCCTCGTGGAAGCGCAGCGTCGCCTCGGCCGGCGGGGTGCCGATGCGGGTGATCGGATCGCCGCCGGGGACGCGCCGGTTGCCGCTGATCAGCACGGTTAGCATCAGGGCGACGGCGATGGCCTGGGCTCCGGCCACCGCCTGCGAAGCGGTGACGGCGAAGGCCAGTGCGGCGCCGGCCAGCGCCATGCCAAGCCCCATCAGCAGCGGCGGCTGGCGGATCAGCACGGTGCAGATCATCGTTCCCGCCAGCAGCAGGATCACGGCCGCGCCGGTCGTGCCGAGCACGCTGATGGCCGGAACGGTCTCGATCACGGCAGTCGCCGCCAGTGCGGCCACCGCCGCCAAGAGCGGCAGCGAGGCCGGGGCCGGATCCTGCGCCGGGTCCTGGAGCGCGGCCAGACCCTGAAGCAGCAGGCTGGCGGCGGTCAGGGCGTATAGTGCGCCAAGCAGCGGCGCGACCGGCGGCGCAGGGACGACACCCTGCCCCGTCAGCAAGGGCAGGGCGGATGCGGTCAGCCAGAAGCCCCCGCCCAGAATGATGCCCGCCAGTACCAGATGCGCGGGATGCGACAGAATCCGCGGATCGGTGTCGCTGCGCAGGCGCAGCAGATGCCGTGCCGCGCGGCAAAGCGCGGCAAGCCCGGCCCCGGCGACCCAGGCCAGCGCCACGGCCAGCGGGCTGACGGTTTGCACCGTCACCGCAGGGGGCCAGAACAGGCCCGACATCAGCGGCATCCCCGGCAGCAGAAACAGACCGAGGCCCGAGGCAAGCAGGAATGGCGTGGAGCTTCGCCCCGGCGTGGCGGCATGCAGTTCGGCCAGCACCAGATGGACCGCCACCGACCAGATCAGCGCGGCCAGAGGCATCGCCTCGCCCAGCCCCATCCCCGGAAACCCGCTCAGCACAAGCTGCGCCCCGAAGGTCGGGATCAGCACCGCGCAAAGCGCGGTCACGATGCGAAAGGTGTGGCGGGCGGATCGGATGGCTTGGGTTGGCATGGCCGGTATTTTCTTCGCGGATCAGAACGAGGTAGCGATGCGGTATACCGCCGGCGCCAGAAGCAGGATCAGCAGCGGGGGCACGGTGAACATCATCGTGCCCAGGGTCATCTTCGTCGGCAGGACATTCGCGCGCTCTTCGATCTTGCGCACCCGCCGGTCGCGCAGATCGGCGGCGAAAACCCGCAGGGTCTGGGCGATCGGCGTGCCCATCGAGGTGGATTGCACGATCACCGAGGCAAGCTGGCGCAGATCGTCGTTGTCGGTCTCCTGCGCCATCTTCAGCCAGGAATCCTGGCGCTCGGCCCCGGCCGCCAGCGCCTCGGTCAAAGCGGTGAAGCGGGCGGCCAGATCGGGATGCACCGGGCGCAGTTCGTCGGCGACCCGCATCACCGCCATATCGGTGGATTGCCCGGCCTCGACGCAGATCAGCATGAAATCCAGCGCATCAGGCAGCGCCAGCTCGATCCGCTTCATATAGGCCGCGCGGCGCTTGTCGATCACCACCACCGGCAGGAAATAGCCCATGACGCAGACGATCAGCATGACGCCAAGCCGGAAGGGCGGCGCAAGTTCCTCCAGCGCGGGCACGAGGCGGATCAGGATCAGCCCGGCGATCAGCCCGGCCAGCGCGCATCCCGCCTTGGCATAGAGAAACAGCCGCACCGCCGCCGGATGCTGGAATCCCGCCTGATACAACTGCTTGCGCAGTTCCGATGCGGCGGGCTGTTCGTCGGCCGAGACCAGTTGCAGATCCGGCGCGGCGGATTTCTTCCGCCCTGCCCAGGCCGAGGCGGGCGCGCGCTGGACGATCACCAGCGCCAGCGCCAGCATCAGGGCCGAGGCGATGAAGCCCCCCAGCAGAAGCCAGGCGCTCAGGGCCGTCATGCTGCACCCGCCTTTCGGATCATTCGATTTTCACCAGCCAGCGCATGAACAGGATATTCAGCGTCAGAAGCCCGCCCACCACCGCCAGCATCGGCAGAAAAAACGGCTTGTCGGAGATCTCTTCGAAATAGCCGGGGTTGATCGCCAGCAGCATGGTGGTGGCCAGCAGCGGGAAGAAGGACAGGAAGCGGCCCGACCATTTGGCCTCGGCGGTGATCGAGCGCACCTTGCGCCGCATCTGCTGGCGCCCGCGCGCGATGGCGCAGAGCCGTTCGATCACCTCGGCCAGATTGCCGCCGGATGCCGACTGGATCGAGACGGCGGCGGCGAAGAAACGCAGGTTCTGGTTCTGGCAGCGTTCCGCCATATCGCGCAAAGCCCGGACCGGATCCTGGCCATAGCTGATCCGGCGCGAGGTCTCGGCGAATTCGTCCGACAGGGGGGCGGTCAGCTCCTGCCCCACCGACTGGATGGCCGAGGCGACCGGCAGGCCGACCCGGAGCGAGCGCACGATCATGTCCAGCGCCTCGGGCACGGCGTCGTCGATTGCCGCCAGGCGGCGCCGGAAGCGCAGCCCGGCCCAGAAACGCCAGATCACGGCCGAAACCAGCAGCCCCGCCAGCGCCCCCAACAGAAGATTGGTGCCGGTGGCGGCATTGGCCAGGATCGCGACCAGCGTCGTCACCGACAGCACCAGCACCAGAGTGATCCGGCGCATCTCGGTGCCGAAAGCGGCCAGATTGTCCCGCCCCGGCGCCACCTTGATGACCCGCGCCCACCAGCGGGGCGGATCCTCGCGCCGCAGCGCCTGCTGCCCGGCGGCGCGGTCGCGGTCCTCGGGGCCGGCGGTTTCGACCGAGCCCGAGAACCGCCGGATCACCGCCCGTTGCAGCTTGCGGTAATTCTCGGACAGCGCCATCCCTGCGGCGGCGGTCAGCAGCAGCAGACCGAAGCCGAGCATGAGCGAGAGGATATGCGACAGCACCATCGCCTCAGATCCCGTAAAGATCGGCGGGCAGGTTGATGCCCCAGCGGCGGAAGCGGTCGGAATAAGCAGAGCGCACGCCCGAAGCGGCGAAATGGCCTTCGACCTTTCCGTCGGGGGCCACGCCGGTGTGCTCGAAGAAGAACAGCTCCTGCATGGTCAGCACATCGCCCTCGCAGCCGGTGATCTCGGTGATCGAGGTGATCTTGCGGCTGCCGTCCTGCAACCGGCTGACCTGGACGATCAGATTGACCGCGCTGGCCACCTGGCGGCGCAGCGCGCCGAGCGGGATCTCGATCCCGGCCATGGCGACCATGTTCTCCAGCCGGCTGGTGGCGTCGCGGGCGGAATTGGCGTGGATCGTGGTCATCGAGCCGTCATGCCCGGTGTTCATCGCCTGGAGCATGTCGATCACCTCGTCGCCGCGGGTCTCGCCCACGATGATCCGGTCGGGCCGCATCCGAAGCGCATTGCGCAGGCAGTCGCGCTGCGTCACCGCGCCCTTGCCTTCGATGTTCGGCGGCCGGCTCTCCATCCGCCCGACATGGGTCTGTTGCAGCCGCAGCTCGGCGGTGTCCTCGACGGTGATGATCCGCTCGCGCTTGCCGATATAGGCCGACAGCGCGTTCAGCAGCGTGGTCTTGCCCGAGCCCGTGCCGCCCGAGATGATGACGTTCAGCCGGCAGGCCACGGCCGCGCGCAGATAGGTCGCCATCCGGTCGCTGAGCGCGCCGAGGAAGGTGAGCTGGTCGAGGCTGAGCTTGTCCTTGCGGAACTTGCGGATCGAGACCAGCGTGCCGTCGAGCGCGATCGGCGCGATCACCGCATTGAGGCGCGAGCCGTCGGGCAGCCGCGCATCGACATAGGGCGTGGATTCGTCCAGCCGCCGCCCGACCGAGCCTACGATCTTTTGCAGGATCCGCCGCAGATGCGCCTCGTCCTGGAACTGCACGTCGGTCAGTTCCAAAAGCCCGCCCTGCTCGACGAAAACCTGCTCGGGCCCGTTGATCAGGATGTCGGAGACGGTTTCGTCGTTGATCAGGATCTCCAGCGGGCCAAGCCCCATCACCTCGTAATACAGATCCTCGACCAGCCCGTCGCGGTCCGAGCGGCTGACGGCGATGTTCTGCCGCGGAATCAGGTTCTTCAGGATGTTCGAGATCTCGGTCTTGATCTCGGCCTCGCTGGCCTGGATCAGCGCCGAAAGGTTCAGCGTCTCAAGCAGTTGCTGATGCGCCTGCTGGCGCAGCTCGGTCAGCTTGCGGCGGCGGTTGCGCGCGGCCCGGTTCTCGCCATCGGCCTCGGCTGCGGGCAGATCGGCGGGCAGGACGGGGCTGTCGGGCTTTGCCACGGCCGGATCGGCGGCCCTGTTCTGACGGAATTTGTCGAACATCAGGTGAGTCCTCCCACCGCGGCGGGCCGCTGGCCGGCATGTTCGCGCAGAAGCCGGGCCAGATCGCGGATCGCCAGCCGCAGCGGATTGTTCGGTGCGTGATCGGCCAGCGGCGTTCCGGCGTTGCAGGCTGCGGTGATTTCCTCGCCCGCCTCGGGCAGCAGTTGCAGAAAGCCCGGGCCGCAGCTTTTCGCGAATTCGTCGCGGGCCTCGCACCAGGCTTTGCCGGGTTTGCGCGGGGTGTGGTTCAGCAGCCAGAAAAGCCGGGTCGGCGCGATGGCTTCGGACCGGATCAGGTCGCGCAGCTTGGCCGCGTTCTGGGCCGAGCGCACATCCAGGGTGCAAAGCGCGAAAACCGCATCCGCCCCGGTAAAGGCGGCCTCGCTCCAGTCCAGGATCTGATGCGGCAGGTCCAGGATCACCAGATCGGCCTTTTCCCGCGCCAGCGCCAGGATGCGCCGCAGATCCGCGCCGGTGATGCCGTCCGCGGGCAGGATCTCGCCCGGTCCCGCGAAGACCAGAAGATTGTCGTCCCGCCGTTGCAGGCACAGATCGAAAGCCTCGGAATCCATCGTCGCGATATTGCGATAGGCGTCGAGCACCCGGGAATTGGCGGCAAGGTTCAGATAGGTGGCGACATTGCCGAACTGGAGGTTGAGGTCGATCAGGCAGACGCTGAGCTCAGGCATGTCGCGCGCCAGTTCCACCGCCAGATTGACCGCGAGCGCGGTTCCCCCCGCGCCGCCCGACAAGGGCTGGATCGCGAAGGTGCGGGCAGGGCCGGAAAGCGCCGCCGCCAGCGCCGTGGCCGGGGTCTCGGCGGGCTCCGCCGGTTCCGTCTGCGGCTGCTTTGCCGGGAACAGGCGCCGCCAGGAAAAGCCGCGCGCGGGCTTTTCCGTGCCAGACGAGGTTTCGGACGGCGCCGGGACCGTCGCGGCCGTCCTGAAGGGCGGGCCGTAAAGCACGGCGATCCCGGGATCCGGCTCCAGCCGCAGCCGCGATTTGGGCGGCAGCAGCACAGTGATCTTCGGCGAATGGCGTTTCGCCTCGGCGATGATGGCTCCGACCAGCCGCGGCGTCGCCTCTTTGCCCGCATCGGGTGCGATCACGATCTGATCGAAGGCGCCGCCATGATGGGTTTTCAGGAAATCGAACGCCTCGGCCAGGGTCAGATCGGTGCGCGCGGTTTGCCGGGGAAGCTGGGCGATCCAGGCCGAAAGCCGCAATACCGCGTCGATTCCGTCGCAGATCGAGCAGATCCGGCCCCCGTCCGCCGGTTCGGATGCGGCGCTTTCGCGGCCGTTCAGCATGGCACTTCCATCACCGAACGGCTGCCGGCGCGCACCACGGCCGTCGCGCAGGTCCTGCGCTCCTCACCGCCGGTGATGGTGGCGACCAGAGCGCCCGCGGGGCTGGCGGCAGAGCCGGAGGTGCCGCGCACCACCAGCGGCAGATCCTCAAGTTCGCCGGGTTCGAGCACCACTTCGCCGGTGGCGGTGTTGCGGCTGCCGTTCGCGGGCAGAATGTGGAAATAGCCGGTCTGGTCGGCCTGAAGCATCCGCAATGCCTCCTGTCGGGCTCCCTCAACGATCAGCTTGCCGCCGAGCGGCCCCTCGCCCGCCACGATGCCTTTCACCGCCGGATCGCCGGTTCCCCTGGACGCCGGCAGGGCAAGCACCCTGAGCGAGGCGCCGATCAGCCGGCTGTCGGTCAGCCCGCCGCCGAGGTTGCGGGTCCAGATCACGTCGACCTTGCTGCCCACCTGAAGCATCCCGTCGAAATCCGCTAGGTTGCGCGGGGCGATGGCGAAGGCGCGGGCATCGGCCGCCAGGATCAGCCCCGAGTCGTTCCCGCCGCCGGGCAAGGCCAGATCGCCGGCGAAGATCAGATCTCCCGCCGCGATATCGGTCAGGGCGACAAACGTGCCGGCTTCGCCCGGCTCGGGCAGCAGGGTCAGCACATTGGCGGGAAGGTAGTCGGCCGGAAGCCGCAGGCTGGTGAAATCCGCCGCCCGGATCACGGCGCCGCGCGCGATATCGGCTTTGGGCACCGGCACCGGCACGGTCTCGCCGAAGGCGCGCAGGCTGGTCCTGACGGCCGCAAGCTCGGTTTCCAGCGCGCGGGTGTAATGGAACGTGCCGAAGCCCGCGGCCAGTGCCAGCGCGATACCAAGCGATATCAGTGCGATGATCTTGAACCGCATGGATGCAACCCAGAGTTTAATGAGCGGGCCTAATCATCGCCTCCCCGCCCGACACCGTCAACCGCATCGGAGATGATGGTTTCAAGTTTAGTCGTGACATTCCGCGCGATGCTTCCGTTCAGGATGGCCGCAACCGTGGTGGCAAAGGCCACCACCGCCGCGGTCAGCACCACCCAGTCCACGGTAACCGCAGCGTTTTCATCCCGAAGGAAAGCAGCGGGAGCGAAACGAACGGGGCTTTTCACGCCTTCCTCCTGATGATCATGCGTCCAGGAGTGATTACACCCCTTTGTCGCATGATTACATCAAAAAGAGTATACCATACCCGCGGCGGTTACTGGAAAATCATAAAGCCTATGGGCTTGCCGGCCAGCCAGGCCTCACGCGCGGCGGCGTAATGGCGCAGAGTCGCGTCGATCTCGGCATCCGACATCATCCCCTGCAACATGGTGCGCGCATCCCGGCTGCGCCCGTCCAGCGCATAGGCGATGGCCATATTCGCCCGCACCGTATCTCCATGCGAGGGGTCGCGCAGCAGCTCCTCCATCAGCTTGATGCCGTTGCCGATGTCGCGCGACAGCACCTGCGACAAGGCGTAGTTGCTGAGCAGCGGGAAATTCGTCGGATAAGTCCGCAAGGCGCGGCGGTAAACCTCCTGCGCCTCGGTATGGCGGGACAGATAGTCCAGCGACACCGCCTTGCCGGTCAGCGCGGTCAGATTGTCACGGTCCAGCTTCAGCGCCTGGTCGAAATGCTCGATCGCGACCTTCGGATGCATTTCCTGAAGCGCCAGATTGCCAAGCTGGTTGTGCACCTCGGGATCGCGGCGGTTCAGCTCGCGCGCCCGGATCAGCGCATTCTGCGCCCGGCTGAACTGGCCCAGGGCGGTGTAGGATTTACCCAGCCCGATCAGCGCGGGAACGGATTTGGTATCCCGCGCGGCGGCAAGTTCGTAAAGACGGGCGGCTTCCCCGTAATCACCGATGGAATAGGCCGCCTCGGCCACCTGTCCGGTTTCCGAGGACTGCGGATTGTCCCCCGGCCCCGGCATGACGCAGCCGGCAAGAAACAGCGACAAACCCAGTGCCACCGCTGGCGCGACCCGGCGCGAACGCATTTTGCCCTCTTTCGCTTGGTGTAACGGGGGCACGATATCTCCTGTCGGCGGTAGGGTCTACAGGGGGATCAACCCTGGAGTGTTGCAGAACTGCCAGTCTAGTTCATACTCTAAAGAATTAACATACATACGAATGTTGATATTCTTTTACTTTAGTCTTATCAGCCCCACCGAAGCCTGCTGTGCCGCTGACGGTGGCATGCAGGAGGATTTGCGGGCCCGGCCCGGTTTTCCGGCGGATCTGCATCTTCGCCCGAAACCTGCCGGGCGATCAACCGGAGTAGTGCCGCCTTACTGCTTCGGGACTTGCTGTCGCCCTGTGCGACAGCTTTTTTTTTTGGCTGAGGGGGCCTCTTGGCAGGGGCCGTGCGCGGATGATATGGCATCAGGGAATCAGCCCGCAGCCCAGTGCCGCGACACCACTTTCCCGGGAGAATCGCGCAAATGGTTGAGATATTTACTGTTTCCGGCGGTCAGCAGGGGGATGCCACCCGTGCTGTTTCCAATGACATCCGTCTCTCCGGCCCCTCCGACGTGTATTTCGGTGCGGCGGCGGCGGGAATCGCCTATTACGAGAAATCCGGTTCCGACCTTCGGGTGACGCTGCTCGACGGCCAGGAGGTGATGGTCCGCAACTTCTTCGTAATCGGCGCGGACGGGGAATACAGCCGGCTGCTCGATGGCGGTGCGGGGGGCGAGGTCGAGGTCACCGGGCTGATTGCGCCCGAGCCCTTCATTCCGTCCGAGGCCGTGGTGCCTGCCGTTGCGGCGGTGGAGGACGAAAAACCCGTCGAGGTTGCGCCCACAGGCGCGCTGGCGGGCGGCGAAGAGATCGTCGCCGTTTCGGTCGATGGTGAGGCGCCCGCAGGTGGCGGCGGTGCCGCGGTCGGCACCTTCGGGGGGATGTCGCTGGATCGCGCGTTCTTCGGCGCGGCGATGATGCCGGTTATGGTGACGATGATCCGCGGCGGCGGTGACGACGACGCGACCCCCGTGCCGGTGCCACAGGCCCAGGCCGCGGCAGTGCAAGAGACGGTCGCCGAAGCGTCGGCGGATACGCCGATGGAGGCGGATACCGCGCTGCTGCTGGTCTCGATCTACGATGACGCCGCGCCGGCGGATACCGCGTCCGAAGCCGCTGGTTTCGCGCCGGAGGCCGCTGCGGATTCGTCCCTGACGGATTTCATCGCCTCGGGCTTCGATCTGACTTCCGCGCTGCTGGATGATCTCGCCATCCTTGCCATCGACGGATGAGCCGTCCGGGCGCTCTCATGTCCTTTGGCCCATTCCGTCTTGCCGGGATTCTGGCGTTGCTGCTGGCTGCGGGACAACCCGCTGCCGCCCAGTCGCTGAAAGAGGCGGTCCGGCTGGGGGCAGAGCGCGACCCGACCGTGGAATCGCTGCAACAGGCGGTGGCGCGCGAAACCACCAATATCGAGATCGCCAAAGACGGCAAACGCCCGCAATTCAGCGTCTCGGGCGCCACCAGCAGCACCGATGACGATCCGGCGCTGACCGTGACGGTCTCGCAGGTGCTGGTCGACTGGGGCCTGGTCAAAAGCCGGATCGCCGCCGCCTCGCATGCGCGGGTGAAGGTGGTGGCCGAGCTGAAGATGGCGGTCGAGGATCTGACGCTTCAGATTTCGGAACTCTATCTCGAACTGGAAATCCTCGATCAGAAGATCGCGGCAACCCAGACCTATATCGACTTCGCCACCCGGATCGAGGGTTTCTCGCGCAGCCGCGTGGCGGCGGGCCTGTCCGACAGCGCCGAGATCGCCCGCGCCCGGCTGGAGATCGCCCGCGCCGAACAGCGGATGGAGCAGTTGCGGGCCGACCAGATGATCACGCTCTCGCAGCTTGAGTTCATCCTGGGCAAGCCGGTCGCAAGCCCCGGCGTGCCGCCCGCGCTGTCGTTCACCGACCGTTTTTCCTCCAGCGCCAATGTGATCGCGGCCATCGTCATCGCTCCGGCCTATGTCGATGCGAAGGCCGATCTCGACATCGCGCTGGAAGGGATCAAGGCGGCCAAAGCCTCGAACAAGCCGAAGATCGTGCTCCAGGCCCAGGGCCGGCAGGATCTGACCGGCGGTCGCGGCCGCAGCGGCGCGATCGGGCTGACGGCGGGCGTCGATCTGAACAGCAGCTCCTTCAGCGGCCGTGCGGTGGTCGCCGCCGAGCAGGACCGCGCGGCGGCGGAATCACGGCTGAAGGCGGTAGAGCGCGATCTGCAAAACACCGTGCGGGTCTATGTCGAACAGATCCAGGTGCTGAAGGCCAATGAGGTCTCGCAGCGACGCCAGCTTGAACAGGCCCGCGAGGTGCTGGAGGCTTACGAACAGCAATTCGTGGGCGGCAGGCGCGAACTGATCGATCTGCTGACCACCGGCCGCGATCACTACGAAGCAGAAATCGACGAAATTGAGACATATAAAGAACGAAAATATACGGAATATGCTGCCGCACACTCCGTTGGTATGCTAGGCTCTCTTTTGTTTGAGGCCCGGCAGTAGAGACGGGCATAGAGTCTGCAACCGGAACGGGACCATGGCCGCCAGGGAAAACAGCGATCCGCTTGTTCTCGGACTGATCGAGATCTGCCGCGCGAACGGGATCGCGGCTTCGGCCGAGCGGCTGAGCGACGGGCTGCCCCGGGATGAGAACGGCCATCTCAGCCTGAACGCCACCGCCCGCGCCCTGCGCCGGGTGAACATGAGTTGCCGGATCGCCGGAGCCGACAGGCTGGATGCGATCCCGCCCGAGGCGCTGCCCGTCCTTCTGTTCCTGAAAGACGGCGCCACCGCGATGCTGGAGGCGCTGGAAGGCGAAAGTGCCACGCTGGTGCTGCCGCAGACCGGCGGCGGACGGGTGCAGCAAAGCCGGGCGGAACTGGCCGCCGCCTGGGACGGCCGCTTTCTCGCGTCAAAGCCGGTGGACGTGGTCTCTGCCCGGCTGGACGGGAGCGACCCCGACCGGCAGCACTGGATCCTCGGGCCGATCCTCGGCAATCTGACGATCTACCGCGATGTCTTCCTCGCCTCTTTCGTGGCCAGCCTGCTGGCGGTCTCGACGGCGATGTTCTCGATGCAGGTCTACGACCGCGTGGTGCCGAATCAGGTGTTCGACACGCTGTGGATCCTTGCCAGCGGCGTGGGCCTCGCCATCGCGCTGGAATTCGTGCTGCGGATGATGCGCGCCCGGCTGATCGACGTTTCCGGCCGCGATCTCGATCTGACGCTTTCGGCCCGGCTGTTCGAGCATGTCGCCAATCTGCGGCTGTCGCATCAGCCGCGCTCGACCGGGGTCTTCGCCAACCAGGTGCGCGATTTCTCGACCGTGCGCGAATTCTTCACCTCGGGCACCGTGGCGGCGATCTGCGACATTCCCTTCGTGCTGATCTTCATCGGCATCATCGCCTTCATCGGCGGGCCGGTGGCGCTGGTGGTGCTGGTGGGCGGCGTGCTGATGATCGGGCCGGGGCTGCTGATGCAGCGCAGCCTGGCGAAAGCCTCGCGCCAGAACACCCGCGAAAGCGCGGCGCTGAACGGTCTGCTGCTGGAGACGGTGTCCAATCTGGAAACCGTCAAGGCGGCCCGGGCCGAGGGGCGGCTGCACCGCGCCTATGTGCAACTGACCGCGACCATGGCCGAAACCGCCATCAAGGCGCGCGAGCAGACGACGTTCCTTGGCCAGATCTCGGCCTCGACGCAGCAGCTCTGCTACGGGCTGGTTGTGGTGGTCGGCGTCTATCAGATCGCGGCGGGCAGCATGACCACCGGCAGTCTGATCGCCTGCACGCTGCTGACCAGCCGGACGCTGGCGCCGCTGGCGCAGGTGGCGGGGCTGCTCGCGCGCTGGCAACAGGTGCGCGCGGCGATGGAGAACCTCGACAACATCATGGAAATGCCGGTCGAACGCCCGGCCGACCGCCATTACCTGCGCGCCTCGGACATCCGTGGCGCCTATACGGTCCAGGACGTGACCTACGCCCATGACAAAGAGGGCGGCCAGGTCCTGAACATCCACGCCCTCTCGGTGCGACCGGGCGAGCGGATCGCGCTTCTGGGCGGCAACGGCGCCGGGAAGTCCACCTTCCTGCGGCTGATGGCGGGGCTGACCGATCCGGCGGGCGGAACCATCCTGCTCGACAACCTGGCGCTGGCGCAGATCGACCCGATCGACCGGCGCCGCCAGATCGGCTATCTGCCGCAGACCGCGGCTTTGTTCCAGGGCACCCTGCGCGAGAACCTCTTGCTCGACCATGGCCTTCACAGCGACGAGGAACTGTTCGAGACGCTGGACGCGGTGGGTCTGGGCCGCCACGTGCGCAAACATGTGCGCGGGCTGGACATGCAGCTTTACGGCAATGCCAATGTATCGGGCGGCCAGCGCCAGGCCATCGGGCTGGCGCGGATCATCCTCCAGGATCCGCGGGTGGTGATCCTGGACGAGCCGACCTCGGCCTTCGATCACGCGACCGAGCAGCATGTGGTGCAGTTCCTGAAGACCTGGCTCGAAGGCCGCACCGCGATCATCGCCACCCACAAGCGCGAGCTGCTGGCGCTGACCGAGCGCGCGGTGGTGCTGAAGGACGGCGCTGTCGCCCATGACGATGCGCTCGGCAAGATCATGGAACTGGCGCGCGCCACGGCCACCCAGCAGGTGAAGGCGGTGAAATGAGCCAGACCGATTTCAGCCCCGACTACCTCGACGGCAGTTTCCGCCGCAGATCGCTGATCACCGCGCGCCGCACCGTCTGGCTGGTGGCGGCCTCGCTCTTGGTGGCGCTGCTCTGGGCGGCCATCGCCCAGATCAACGAGATTACCCGCGGCGACGGCACCGTGATCCCCTTGCGGCGGATGCAGACGATCCAGAGCCTCGAAGGCGGCATCCTCTCGGAACTTCTGGTGCATGAGGGCGATCTGGTGAAAGAGGGCCAGATCCTCGCCCGGATGGATGCGACGCGGTTCCGCTCGGCCTGGCTGGAGACCCGGGCCGAGATCGACACGCTCCAGGCCGAAATCGCCAGGCTGGAGGCCGAGGTGATGGAAAGCGACACCATCGTCTTCGACGGCGCCGACAGCGATCTGCGTGCCAACGAGCAGCGCCTGTTCAACGCGCGCCGCACCAAGCTGAACGAATCCATCGCCGCCGCCGAGGCCGAACGCGCCGCCATCGTGGCCCAGGTCGAGATCACCGCGCCCCTGGCCGAACAGGGCTCGGTCAGCAAGGTCGATCTTCTGCGCCTGCGCCAGCAGGAGGCCGCCCTTCAGGGCCGCATCAGCGAATTGCGCAACAATTACGTACAGGAAGCCTACAGCGATCTGGTGGCCAAGAAGGGCCGTTTGGTCGCGCTGGAGCAGCAACTGATCCAGAAACAGGACCAGCTCGACCGGACCGAGATCCGCTCGCCGGTGTCGGGGCGGGTGAACACCGTCAAGATCACCACGCTCGGCGGCGTGGTCCAGCCCGGCGAGGCGATCATGGAGGTCACCCCGGTCGACGACCAGCTGATGATCGAGACGAAGGTCTCGCCGCGCGACGTGGCCTTCATCGCGCCCGGGATGCCTGCCAGCGTGAAGATCACCGCCTATGATTTCTCGATCTATGGCGACCTGCGCGGCACGGTGACCCAGATCAGCGGCGACACCGTGGAAGAGGAAACCGTGAACGGCGTGCAGGCTTTCTACCGCGTCATGGTGACGACCGAGAAAAGCTATCTCGAACGCAATGGCGAGCAGCTGCCGATCCGGCCCGGCATGGTCGCCCAGGTCGATATCGAATCCGGCACCCGGTCGGTGCTGAGCTACCTCACCCGGCCCATCCTGCGGGCCCGGTTGCGTTGAGGTTGTTGCGCAAACAACTACGGGTGGTATTGATGGGTTATGAGCCTCGGGCGGAAGCGCCCGGGAGGGAAGGAATGAACTGATGCCCGGGAAGATTATCGCCGCGCTGGCGCTGTTCCTTTTGCTGTCGCTGGCCGGTCTGACCGAGGCGCAGCAGGTCTGGAGCGTGGGGCGCGGCAAGCTGGAGCTGAACGTCACCGAAGCCAAGTTCATCAAGCTGGAACAACCTGCCACGGCGGTGTTCCTGTCCAACCCCGCTGTGGCCGAGATCGACCTGCAATCGGCGCGATATCTTTACATCGTCGGCCGCAGCATCGGGGAGACCAACCTTTTCGTGCTGGGCGAAAACGACGAAGAGATCCTCAGCACCACGATTTCCGTCGGCATCGACGCCGACCGGCTTGCCGCCGCAGCGAAAAGTTCGGTCAGCGGCGGCTCGGTTTCTGTCAGCACGGTCGAGGGTGCGGTTTTCCTCAGCGGCCGGGTGCGCAGCGAAGACGATGCGGCGACCGCAGGCGATGTGGTGGCGGCGCTGCTTGGCGAAAATGCGGTGATCGTCAACCGGCTTGAGGTCGAAACCGCAGCCCAGGTCAATCTGCATGTGCGCATCGCCGAGGTGTCGCGCTCGATCAGCGAAGACCTGGGGATCAGCCTGTCCGCCTCCAGCAGCAACGGGCGGCGCAGTTTCACCCCGCCCGCCTCCGCCGGTGGCGGGTTCGAGATCAGCATCGGCAGCGGCTCGCGCAACGTCAATCTGGTGCTGGATGCTTTGGCGAAGAACGGGCTCGTCACCATCCTGTCCGAGCCCAATCTGACGGCCCGCTCGGGCGAGACCGCGACCTTCCTCGCCGGCGGGCGCTTTCCCTATCCAAGCGAGAACGACGAGGGCAAGGTCAGTTATCAGCTCGAACCGATCGGGGTAGAACTGGAATTCACCCCGACGGTGTTCGATCAGAACAAGATCCGGCTTAAGATCGACACGCGGGTGCGCGACATCGACCCCGCCACTTCGGTCGATGCCGCGGTGCCCGCCCTGTCCGAGCGCAGCGCCACCACCACGGTGGAACTGGGCAGCGGCCAAAGTTTCGCCATCGCAGGCATGTTCCATACCGACAGCGTGCAGACGCTGAGCGGTCTGCCGGGGCTGGTGAACCTGCCGATCATCGGCGCGCTGTTCCGTTCGTCGAAGTTCGCGCGCGGCGAGACCGAACTGGTGATCATCGTCACCCCCTATCTGGTCGAGCCGACCAGCCCCGACAATCTGCGCACCCCCGTCGATGGGGTAAGGCCGGTCTCGGGCGGGATCGAGCAGATGGTGACGGGCCAGATGTCGAAAACCATCCGCCCGGGCGAAAAGGGCCAGTCCAAAGTCCGGCGCGGCGGATTTCTTCTGCAATAGGACAAAGCGGTGAGCCAGAGACTGACGAGAATCCTTTTGCCGCTGATGGCCGCGGTTCTGCTTGCGGCCTGCGCGGCCGACCGGCCCCTCGTGCCCACCGAACGGATCAGCCCGCAGACGCATGAGGCGGTGCTGTCCTATTCCTTCCTGTCCTGTTCCGCCGAGATCGGCGCCGCCGAGCAGAAGCGGATCCGCGACTTCCTGAACCGCCTCGGACTGACGGCGCAGGACAGGCTGGTGGTCTCGGTGCCGAAGAACCGGCTGCCGGCCCGCGATGCCGAACGCAGGCGCACGCTCAGCCAGATCTTCGCCGCCTGGCCCGCGCAGGTGCGTTTCGTTCAGGACGAGGATTTCCGCGAACTGCCGCAGTCCGAACCCACCGGCATCATCCGCGTCGTGCGCACCCATGGCGTCGCGGTGCATTGTCCCGATGGCCAGGGGGCGACCGGCTGCGCCGGGGCGCATAACCTGGCCGCAATGATCGCCCATCCGGCGGATACGTTCATGCCCGCGCACGGGCGGCGCTATCTGCCCGCTTCCGGAGCCCGGCCATGACAGAGCGGATGCGGCGGTTCCTTCGGCCCGAGGAGGGGGCGGTGACGGTGGAATTCGTCATCATCTTTCCGCTTGTCCTGCTGCTGTTCTTCCTGATCGTCTTCGCCAGCATGGGGATCTCGACCGCCAGCGATGTGCAGCAGGTGGCGCATGAACTCGCGCGTCAGTCGATCGGGCGGCTCAGCCGCAGCGCGCCGGTGGAGGATGTCTGTCAGGATCTGGCCTCGGATACCGCGCTGATGAACCATCTGGTGGACCAGAGCCTGCTGCTCAACCCGGCGAAACTTGCGGTGCAGCCCTGCCCGACCATGCCCACGGCAGATGGTTTCGTGACCGTCACCGTCACCTATAATTTCGCGGGCAGCCTGGTTCAGGCACTGGGCAAGAACTTCGGGCTCAATCTGGGGATCATCACCCGAAGCTCGACGGTCAAGCTCTGACGCTCAGAGCGCCAGCTTGCCCGTGCAGGAGAAATCGTGAACCACCAGCTCGGCCGGGAGGATCTGAACACCCAGGATCTGCAACAGCCCCATCACGATCCCGTCGAGCGCGCCCGCCAGCAGCGACAGAACCGGCACCAGCACCAGATTGGTGATGAGGCCCAGCACAGAATTGAGCAGGATGTTCAGCAGCGGCCCGAGCAGGCCGCCAAGCAGCGTCACCTTGATTTCCAGCCCGTTGATCAGTTGCCGGACGGCATCGCGCAACGGCGCGAACAATGAGGTCAGGCCGACCGTCACCCCGTCACCCGCCAGAAACTGCTGATGGCTGATCGCCACCCGTTGCGGTGTGCCCACCAGGTTGCGCCCGGCCAGGTGCGATTCGATGGTGATGGACACCAGCCCGCGCAGCGCGGCCGAGATATGGCTGTCCACCCGGCTTTGCAGCACCCGCGCCGAAAGCCCCAGATCCGCGAGACTGGGGGTGACGGTGAACTCGGCCAGGGTCTGGCTGCCGGTGGCATTGCAATACAGTTTCTCGGGCACGGCCCGAGCCCGGATCGCGCCCAGATCGAGATCGAGGCCGATCAGCGTCGGCAGACCTGCGGCGCCCAGATCCACGACATCCGCACTCACATCGACATTGGCCTGTTCGATCGTCGCTGCGGGTAGGGGGGAATCGCTCATCCGCGCGACCACCGTCACCGGCTGCGACAACAGACCCACCGTCAGACCGACATTCGCCACCGGCCCGAGATTGAGGCCCAGACCGATTGTGAGCCGCTCGTCGTCGGGCAGCTTCGCCCCCGCCAGCCCCAGCATCGCGGTCACCAGATCCAGCGCGTTCACCGAAATATCGGGCAGCACGTCGCCGATATGCGCCTCGGCCAGCCCGGGCGACAGTTTCAGCAGATCGCCAAGCCGCAGCGATGCCGGTGCGGAACCGGTCCCCACCGGCGTCAGCAGGCTGCCGAGCGGGTCCAGCCCCAGAAGCGAGCTCAGCCGGATCGGCGCGTTCAGCACATCGTTGAAGGTCACGAGCCCGGCGTCGATCCCGAGGTTCAGCGCCTCGGCCCCCAGACCGAGCAGGTTGTTCAGCCCGACCCGCGCATCGGCCAGCCCGCGGTATCCGGCGACATGGGTGGCCAGCCGCAGCCCCAGCACGTTTTGCAACAGCGGATCCAGCATCGAACGGCTGGTGTTCACGCTCAGCAGCGAATTGCGCAGGGAAAAGACGATGATGTCGTTCTGCACAGCCACCGCGGCGCGGCGGATGGTGATGTTCTCGTCTTGCAGCACCGGCCGCAAGAGCAGCGGCGAGAAGGGCGAGGGCACCTTCACCCGCACCGCATTGCTGCCCACCGGATTGTTCTGGTTCGGATGCGGCGTGAATATCCCGTCCTCGGGATCGTAGCTGCCCAGAAGAATGTCGGTGTCGGCCAGAGTGATCTCGCCATAGCGGTCGTTGCGCACGACCACCGCGCGCGCGGTGCTGCGCACCTTTGCCACGTCCGGCAGATACCGCGCGGCGCTTTGCGCCGCCAGGTCGGCCTGAGACTGCACATAGCGCTTTTGCGCGTTCAGCAGCGTCACATCGGTCGCAAGGCCCCCGATCAGCAGTAAAAGCGGAAACATGATCACGAAGAACACCGTGACCGCGCCCTGACTGTCGCGCAGAAAACTTGTGAAAGGCCGGGCTTTGGTCATGTCATTCTCGTCAGGGCGGCATGTTCCGGAGGCGGATCGCCCCCCGGATGAGTCATTCCAGGATAGGATGTATACAAAAGATGGCAAGAATCGGGTGCGCGCAACATCCGGTTGCGATATCACCCTGTTTGTCGTGATTCCGTCCGGCGTTTCCTGTCTCAGCTGCCACTGAGGAGATCAAGACTTGGCTGCCCGTCTGCTCCGGCAACATGCGTTGCCCGTTTCCGTCTTTTTTGCCGCTGCGGGTTTCGCCCTGACCGGCGGGCTTCAGGCGCGCACCTATAATGCGGTCGAAGTGCGCGGCGCCCAGTTCATCCCGCAGGAGAACATCACCGCCGCCTGCGAGATCGTCCCCGGCGTCAGCTACACCGCCGGAGACATGCGCGCGGTGCAGGATTGTCTGATGAACAGCGGCCAGTTCCGCAGCGTCCGGGTCGCGGGCGAGGGCGAGACGCTGGTCGTCTCGGTCGAGGAACTGAACGACCGCCCCGGCCGGATCGAACTGGGTCTCGCTTATGACAGCCGCGACGGCGCCGCCGCCAGCATCTATTTCGAGCGCTACAACCTGTTCCCCGGCACGTTCGGCGCGGTCGAGCTGAAATTCTCCGAAGAGGTGCGGTCGATCCAGACCCATCTCTATACCGCCGACGCCTTCGGCAATGTCGATTTCGGCCTCGATACCGGATTGCGCACCACCGAATACGGCGATCAGGGCTTCACCACGAAGCGCGCCCTGATCGAGCCCTATCTCGCCTGGCCGTTCGACAACGGCGCCCGGGCCGAGTTCGGTCTGGGCTACCGCCGTGACGAGATGTCCGACGTGGTGCCGGGCGCCAGCGCGCTTTTCAGCACCGAGGCCGGCGTGGTCGATGCGCCTTATATCCGCATCGGGCTGAGCTATTCCGGCAACCCGGCCGAGAGTGGCGGCGGCGGCCTGGTGACCGGGCTCTCGCTGTCGCTGGACCAGTATTTCTGGGGCCTCGGCACCGATCAGCGCACCGCCGAGACCCGGGTCGAGGCCGATGCGCGGTTCGCGCTGTCGGACAATACCTCGTTCCTCGTCAGCCTGCGCGGCGGGTTGGTTTCGGCCGAAAGCGGGCAGAGCACCCGGGCGGTGGACCGCTTCTTCATCGGCGGCGCTGATTTCCGCGGCTTCGCCCCGCGCGGCATCGGCCCGAAGGACGGCAATTACTTCGTCGGCGCCAACAAATATTACGTCACCAGCCTGGAATTGCAGCGCGAGATCGATGAGATCCTGGGCACCGAGCCCCGCGTGGGCCTGTTCGCCGATGTCGGCTCGGCCTGGGGGCTGGACGATACCCTCGGCGGCACCATCGACGACAGCCGCCAGATCCGCAGTTCGGTCGGCCTGTCGCTGACGCTGGACATCGGCTCGGTCCCGGTATCGCTGTTCGTGGCGAAGCCGGTGGATTCGCTGCCGACCGATGACCGGCAGAGCTTCGGCGTCAGTTTCAGCACGTCTTTCTGAACCTGATTGCCCGCCCGTTCAGAACACCGATGGCTAAGCCATCGGTGTTTTTCTTTGCGTGCCGCCCAGGTGGCTGCCACGAAAATACCTTATTCTAAAGATTGTTTTGCCAACTAAAGTATGTATTTAATGAGCCATACCCATTGTTGGATGGAGGCCGTGGTGTTCAGATCCTGGCAGTCGCACGAGGCGCCGAAAACCATGCCGGACTCTGCTCTGGTGGTCCGCGTTCCCCCGCGCGACGATCCTCCGGCGGCCGAGGCGATGAGCCTCAAGGCCGACCGGCTTATCGACGCGCCGCTGTGCCCCAAGGGGCTGATCCTGATGTGCGGCGAGATGGGCAGCATGTCGCGCGATCTGTCGGAATGGGCAGACCGGATGCGCGCCGTGGTGATGGTGGTGTCGGAAAAGCGCATGACGATGGACTGGCTGCGCGAATACGCGCCGCGGCTGGATTTCATCCTGGTCGACTCGGATTACCTGGGCGACACCGAGACGACGATCGACTTCTGTCTCCAGGTGCGCCGGGCGGTGCCCTCGCTGCCGGTGGTGCTGGTTTCCAGCGAGGTGCGCTCGCATGATTTCACCTGCGAGCGGATGATGGCCTGCGACGTGACGCTGAAGCCGCCCTTGTTGCAGACCGCGCTGACCATGGGCGTGCAGGCGGCCTATCAGAACAACGAGTATTACAACAGCGCGCTGGCCTGATCAGACCAGTTTCAGATCCCGCGCGGTGATCACCGCCTGGGTGCGGTTGCTGACCCCCAGCTTGCGGCAGATCGACTTGACGTGCATCTTGACCGTGGCCTCGGCGAGCTTCAGCTTCTCGCCGATCTCGCGGTTGGGCTTGCCGTCGGCCAGTTCGTTCAGCACCGAGATCTCCCGCTCGGACAGCGGCGAGACGAAGGCGTTGCGGGCCTTTTGCTCCTGCATCAGCTCCAGCGGGAAATAACGCTCGCCCGCGGCCATGAAACGGATCGCATTGGTCAGGCTTTTCATCGAGGTGGTCTTGGGAATCACCCCCGCCGCGCCGTGTTTGGTCATTTCCTCGACCACGCGCGGCGTCGGCCCGCCGGTGATGATGCCGACCGGGCGGCCGCTGTTCATCTCGGCGATCTGTTTCAGGGTCTCGACCCCGTGCATGCCGGGCATGTCCAGATCCAGCAGGATCAGATCGAAACTGCCGTTCTTCTTCAGCTGCTCGACGGCGCCATCGACCGATACGGCCGTGCTGAGTTTGATGTCGGGCGTGTGTTCCAGCACCATGCCGATGATTTCAAGGATCAGCGTGTGATCGTCGGCGATCAGCACGTGAAGGTCAGGGGCCGTGGGGGGTGCATCCGTCATCGCGCTGTTCTGTGCCCTGTGCTCTTCGGCATGTCGTAACTAAATAAATTCAACGTAAAGAATGTCGTCCAAATGTCGGCACTGTCAAGACATCCGGGCAGGCGGGCAAGCCGAAGGCGGGCCTGATCCGCACCGGAGTAAGGCGAAGCCAGACCTTCGGCCGCATGACGTGCAGCCCGGGGCGGCTGACCTGTCCGTTCGTCTGGCGCTCCGGGTCAAAGGTCGGTGGGTCATTCCGAAGCCGTGGGGGTGACCCGCACCTTGTCGATGGCGCGGCCGTTCATCGCCACGATCTCGAAGCTCAGCCCGTCGAAAACGGTTTTCTCCCCCTCGACCGGCATATGGCCGAGCCGCCACAGGATATAGCCCGCCAGTGTCGAATAGCGCTCGGTGTCGTCCTCAAGATCCGCTTGCAGCAGTTGCGAGGCGCGGCGGATGTCGATCCAGCCGTCCAGCAGCCAGGACCCGTCCTCGCCGCGTTCCTCGGTCAGCGGATCCTCGTCCTCGTCGGGGAAATCGCCGGCGATGGCCTCCAGCACGTCGGTCGGGGTGACGATCCCCTCCAGCGAGCCGAATTCGTCGACGATCACCGCAAGCTGCACCGGCGAGCGGCGAAGCTGCTCCATCATCCGCAGCACCGAGACGCTTTCATGCAACACCAGCGGCTCGCGCACCGAGCGTTCGGGGTTGATCTTCCCCTCGGTCAGCAGGTCGCGCATCAGATCGCGCGCCAGCGCCACGCCGGTGAAATCGTCCAGGTTGCCGCGCCCCACCAGAAAGCGCGAATGCTTCTGATCGAGGATCTGGTCGCGGATCTTCGCCTCGTCGGCATCGAGGTCGATCCAGTCGATCTCGTTGCGCGGGGTCATCACCGAGGTGCAGGGCCGGTCGGTCAGGCCAAGCACGCCCTGGATCATGTCTTTCTCCTCGCGCGCGAACAACTCCTGCTCGGCGGCGCGGTCGGCGATCACATCGGCGGTGCCGCCCAGATCCACCTCGCCGCGCTTGCCGCCCAGAAGGCGCAGCACCGCCTCGGCGGTGCGGTCGCGCATGTCGCCCGAGGTGATGTATTTCTCGCGGTTCCTGCGGCCGATCTGGTTCAGCGCCTCGATCCCGACCGAGAAGCCGATGGCGGCATAGAGATAGCCTTTGGGGATATGGAACCCGAACCCTTCGACGATCAGCGAGAAGCCGATCATCATCAGGAAGCCGAGGCAGAGGATCACCACCGTCGGATGGCGCGAGACGAAGGCCATCAAGGATTTCGCCATCAGGAGCATCACCGCCATGGCGACGATCACCGCGATATACATGATCGACAGATGCTGAACCATGCCGACCGCGGTGATCACGCTGTCGAGCGAGAATACCGCATCCAGCACCACGATCTGCAAGAGAACCTGCCAGAAGGCGACCTGGACCACGCCGGTCTGCTTGCGGCTCTGGTGGCCCTCAAGCCGTTCGTGCAACTCGACCGTGCCCTTGAACAGCAGGAACAGCCCGCCGAAGATCAGGATCAGATCGCGCCCCGAGAAGCCGTGGCCGAAAATGCTGAACAGGTTTGTCTGAAGCGTGACGATCCAGGCGATCGAGGCCAGCAGGATCAGCCGCATCCCAAGCGCGAGTCCAAGCCCGGTGATCCGCGCCCTGTCGCGCTGATGGGCGGGCAGCTTGTCGGCCAGAACCGCGATAAACACGAGGTTGTCGATGCCCAGCACGATCTCAAGCACGATCAGCGTGGCAAGACCGGCCCAGGCGGCCGGGTCGGACATCCATTCAAAGAACACGGGTTCTGGCTCCGGAATGAGAAAGCCGCGCGGGCAGGGGCGCCGCGCGGCGGAAAAGGCATGGGGCTGTGACGGCCGCAAAGGGGCCGGATCGCCGGTTCAGGAAAAGAGAGGGCGGGCGCGCAGCCCTACATCGGCTGGCGGGACCGGCACTTTCGCCGGGATCTTCCGCCGCGGCGGCAGGTGCGGGGCGTTCTGCGCGCGGGCGGGCGCCGGGCATGGCCGCAGGTGCCGGAGAGGCTCCGGTCTTTCTGCTGCATAAGCTGCCGTCGCCGCGTTGCACCGTTTCACCATGTTTCGCCGGCAGCACCGGCATGTCGGGGAAATATATTCGCCATCCCGGCCTGCCCGCAACCCTTTCGGGAAGAGGAAGTTCCCGCGCCGCGATGGAAAAGGGGGCCGCTGGCCCCCTTTCCGGTCAGTGCGAGGCCGAGGCCGATGGCCCGAACTGCCGTTCCACATCGCGTTTGTGCAGCGCGAAGGACGCATCCGAGCGCGAGATCAGCGTGTAGAACATCGGCACCACGAACAGCGTGAACAGCGTGCCGATCAGAAGCCCGGTGAAGATCACCAGACCCATTGCCTGCCGCGCGGCGGCGCCCGCGCCGTCGGCGATGATCAGCGGCACCACGGCCAGCGCCATGGCGGCGGTGGTCATCAGGATCGGCCGCAGACGGGTCTTCGCCGCCGCGACGATGGCCGCGCGGCGGGACAGCCCGTGCTCCTCGCGCTGCTGGTTGGCGAATTCCACCATCAGGATCCCGTGTTTGGTGATCAGCCCGATCAGGGTGATCAGCCCCACCTGCGTATAGATGTTCAGGGTCGAGACCCCGAAATACAGCGGCAGGATCGCGCCGAAGATCGACAGCGGCACCGACATCATGATGACGAACGGGTCGCGGAAGCTCTCGAACTGCGCCGCCAGCACCAGGTAGATCACCACGATGGCCGCGCCGAAGGCCAGCAGGATCGTGTTGCCCTCGGATTTCTCCAGCCGCGACTGGCCCGAATAATCGACGAAGAAGCCGTCGGGCAGCACTTCGGCGGTGATCCGCTCCAGCTCGGCCAGCGCGACGCCGGTCGAAAGCCCGGGCATCGGCATCGCCTGAAGCGTGGCCGAGTTGAGCTGGTTGAACTGCTCGATCGAGGCCGCGCTGACGCCCGGGTTCAGCGTCACCACCGAGGAAAGCGGCAGCATCGCCCCGGTCGATGAGCGCACGAAGAATTCGCTCAGCCGCTCGGGGTTGTCGCGCCATTCGCGCGGCACCTGGGTGATGATGTCGTAGCTGTTGGAATCGCGGTCGAACTGCGCCACCGCACCGCCGCCGACCAGAAGGCCCAGCGTCGTGCCGATGTCGCTGACCGAGACGCCCAGATTGGCGGCGCGGTCGCGGTCGATGGTCAGCCGCACCTGGGGCGCGTCGAAGGACATGCTGTTCTGCACCACGATGAACATGCCGCTCTGCATGGCGCGGTTGCGGATCTCGTCGGCGATCTCGACCACGCGCTCGGGCGGATAGATGGTTTGCAGCACCAGCGCGATCGGCAGCCCGCCCCCCGCGCCCGGCAGCGAGGGCGGCGAGAAGACGTAGCTTTGCAGGCCCGGCGTGCCGTCCAGCGTGGCCTGGATTTCGGCCTGGATCTCGGCCTGGCTGCGGTCGCGCGCGGCCCAGTCCTTCAGCGCCCAGATGTAGAAGCCGGTGTTCGCCGCCCCGCCCATCCCGGCGACCGAGAAATAGGTCTCCAGTTCGGGGATGTCCTTGGTGCGGGTGGTCACTTCGTCGGCGAAGGCCTGGGTGTAATCCAGCGTGGCGTAGCGCGGCGCGTTCATCAGCGCGAACAGCGCGCCCTGGTCTTCCTCGGGCGCGAGTTCCGACGAGGTGTTGAGGAACATGAAGCCGGTGCCGCCCAGAAGCGCCACCACCATCAGGAAGGTGACGGGCCGATAGTCGAGCGACGAGGATACCCGCCGCTCATACCAGTTGGAAATCCCGTTCAGCGTGCGGTCGACGATCTTCTGGAACCGCCCCGGCTCGTCATGGCTGAGCAGCCGCGCCGACATGGTGGGGGTGATGGTCAGCGCGACCACGCCCGAGATGACCACCGACCCCGCCAGCGTCAGCGCGAATTCGGTGAACAGGGATCCCGTCAGCCCGCCGGTGAAGGCAAGCGGCGCCAGCACGGCGGCCAGCGTGATCGTCATGGCGATCACCGGGCCGGTGATCTCTTTCATGCCTTTGATCGCGGCCTGCGGCGGCGTCATGCCCTCGTCGATATGGCGGTGGATGTTTTCCACCACCACGATGGCGTCGTCCACCACCAGGCCGATGGCCAGCACCATGGCCAGCAGCGTCAGGAGGTTGATCGAATAGCCAAGCGCCAGCATCACCGCGCAGACCCCGATCAGCGACAAGGGGATCGTGATGATCGGCATGACCACCGAACGGAACGAGCCGAGGAACAGCAGGATCACCACCACCACGATCAGCACGGCCTCGGCGATGGTCTTGAACACCTCCCAGATCGAGGCCGAGATGGTCTCGGTGCTGTCGTAGACCATGGTGATGCTCATGCCGTCGGGCAGCGTTGCCTGAATGCCGGGCAGGGCCTCCAGCACGTTCGAGGCCACGTCGAGCTGGTTCTCGCCCGGGGCAGGGATGATGCCGATGAAGGTGCCGGGCTGGCCGCGGAAGGTCACGATCCCGTCCGGCTCGCCCGAGGCCAGTTCCACCCGCGCCACGTCGCGCAGCCGCACGGTGCCGTTCTCGCCCTGCATCAGCGGCAGTGCGCCGAAGGCCTCGGCGGTCTGGATGGTGGATTCCAGCGTCAGCGCATAGGCGAAATACTCGTTTTCGGTCTTGCCCGGCGCCGACAGGAAGTTCGAGGCGCGCACCGCCCCCAGCACCTCGGCCGGGGTCACGCCGCGCGCCGAGAGTTGCAGCGGATCCAGCCAGATCCGCATGGTGAACTCCTGGCCGCCCAGGATCTCCATCTGCGCGACGCCCTGGATGTTGGTCACGCGCGGGCTGATCACGCGCTCAAGATATTCGTTCAGCTGTTCGGACGACATATTGGGGTTCTGCACCGCCAGATACATCAGCGCGAACGTCATGCCAGTGCCTTTCAGGATCACCGGATCCTCGGCGTCCGAGGGCAATTGCCCGCGCACCTGGTTGACCTTGGACATCACCTCGGTCAGCGCGATGTCGGGATTGGCGCCCAGCTTCATCTGCACCGTCACCACCGAGGCCGAGGGCCGCGAGGCGCTGGTGATGTAATCCACGTTCTCGGTGGTCGAGACTGCCGCCGCGATGGGCGAGGTGATGAAGCCCTGGATCAGATCGGGGCTGGCGCCGGGGTAGATCGTGGTGACGGTGATCACCGATTCCTCGACCTCGGGATATTGCCGCACCGGCAGGTTGAACACCGAGGCAAGACCGAGGAACATGATCAGCGCGGCCAGCACCGTGGACAGGACGGGGCGGCGGATGAAGATTTCCGAAAAATGCATCGCGCGCGTCCCTTATTGGCCGGTAACGGTCAGCGGGACCGAATTGTCGATCGCCACCTTGCCGCCCGAGGTCAGCCGGTTCTGGCCCGAGGTGGCGATCCGGTCACCGGCCGAGATGCCCTCGGTCACTTCGATCCGCCCGCCGGCGCGGCGCCCGAGCTTGACGAAAACCTGTTCCACGATCAGTTCGTCCTCGGCCTCGCCGTCGCGGATCACGAAGATCGTATCGCCGTAAAGGGTAGAGCTGACGGCGGTCTGCGGCACGGCGATCACGCCGTCTTCCTGCGGCTGGTTGATGGTCACGCGCAGGAACTGGCCCGGAACGATCTGCCCCGAGGGATTGTCCACCTCGGCCCGGACCGAGACCATCCGCGTGTTCGGATCGACCCGCGGCTCGATCCCGATGATGCGGCCCTGGGCCGAAACGTCGCTGACCTCGCTGTAGACCGTGACCGGCCCGCCCATGGTCAGCGCCGCGAGCTGCTGCTCGGGCACCGAGAAATCCACCCGCATCCGCGACAGATCCTGCAAGGTGGCGTAGATCTGGCCGGGGGCGACATATTCGCCAACCTCGATCCGCGGAATGCCGATCTCTCCGGCGAAGGGCGCGGTCAGTTTCTTGCGGTCGAGCGCGGTCTGGCCCTGGGCCACCTGGGCGCGGGCGCTTTCGGTCTGGGCCGCAGCGCTTTCCGTGGCATTGGCCGCCCCGACGCCGCGGTCCTGCAAGGTCTGGGCGCGGTTCGCGTCGGCGATGGCGACCTGAAGCGCGGCTTCGGCGGCGGCCAGCGCGGCCTTCTCGCTGTCGTCGTCGATCTGCACCAGTTGCTGGCCTTCGGTCACGCTGTCGTTGGCGCTGAACATCACCTCACGCACCAGCCCGCCGGATTCGATGGCGAGATCCACGCCCTGGGCCGACAGCGCGGTGCCCACCGCGTCGATCCCGGGCTGCCAGGTCACCGGCTCTACCGTCTCGGCCGAGACGGGCACCGGCGGCGGCACCATTCCGCCCAGATATTGCGCGATCATCTCGTCGCGAAAGAATTTGAACCAGACGATCCCGCCCACGACGAGGCCCAAAAGAATGATCGCAATAATGAGCCGCTTGATCATCGATGTCTCCTGCTTCGCGGGCTTCCGGCGGCGTCATGACAATAGTCCGGCCGCAACCCGGCATAACTGAACTGGTCGGTTCGCTTAGTCAATGCTGCAAAGTTGCACACAGATCCTGGCATTTCCCTGAATAATGGATAGGGAAATGGCGGCAGATCACAAGCCCGCGCGTGCAATCGGCAAATCCATCCTCTTGATTTCAGCTTTTGCGCCATGTTAGCCCTTGGAAGTTCTCAGGGCGGGGTGAGATTCCCCACCGGCGGTGACAGCCCGCGAGCGCCTTTCTTCGGGAAGGGTCAGCAGATCCGGTGAAATTCCGGGGCCGACGGTATAGTCCGGATGAAAGAGAACCGCGTATGGAACGGGCCTGCCCGGTCATGCGTGGGACATGCTCTGGGACCTGACACGTTAACGCAACGGATAGGTTCCGAAATGACGACCAAAACTCCCCGTATCGCCTTCATCAAGGCAAGCTGGCACGCCGATATCGTCGATCAGGCGCTGGCCGGGTTCAACGCCGAGGCCGCAAAGCTGCTGCCCGGCGCGCAGATCGACGCCTTCGCGGTGCCCGGCGCTTTCGAGATGCCGCTGGTGGCGAAGAAACTGGCAAAGACCGGCAGGTATGACGCCATCGTCGCCGCCGCGCTGGTGGTGGACGGCGGCATCTACCGGCACGACTTCGTCGCCTCGGCCGTGGTCGACGGGCTGATGAACGTCGGGCTGGAAACCGAAGTGCCGGTGTTCTCGGTTTCGCTGACGCCGCACAATTTCCAGCCGGTGGATTCGCTGGTGAACTATTTCACCGATCATTTCGTGAAGAAGGGCGCCGAGGCCGCCCATGCGGTGAAGCAGATCCTCGACCTGGAGCCCTCGCTGGCCTGATCACGCCAGACGCAGGCGGTGGCGGTTTTCCAGCCTCGCTTGCGTCTGGTCCAGTTCCTGCTGCCGCCGCGCCTCGTCCCAGTGCAGCGCGGCGGCGGTCACGCGGGCGGCTTCGGCAAGGCCCGCCGCGCTCAGCCGCCCGGTCACCGCGAGGGCGGTGCGCCGCATCACCAGATCGTCCAGATGCACGACCTGCTCATGGCGCACCAGCCAGCCGAGCTCCTGAAGGCTATACTCCGGCGCATCCGCCAGCGGCGAGGGCGCCGCGCCCTCGGCCATCAGAACCGCGCGCGCGCCGCTGCCGTAGCGCGCCAGCAAGAGGGCGGCGCGTTCCTGGGTGGCGCCGGTCTCGCGCGCCGCCTGCGCCGCCCAGGCTCCGGGGTCGGCCGGATAATCCCGCCCGCCGCCGATCGGCAGGTCTTGCGTGGACACAAGCCGCGCGCGCCCCAGCCGGGTCAGCACCAGATCGGTCACCTCCTCGGCGAAACCGCGGAAGGTAGTCCATTTGCCACCCACCAGCGAGACGATGGGCCAGGACCGCGCCCCTTCGGGTTCCGCCACCGGGGCGGAATGGTCGCGGCTGATCAGCCCCACCGCCGTTCCGTCCGAGGCCGGCAGCGGCCTTATCCCGGAACAGGCATAGACGATCTGGTCCTGGCTGAACCGCAACCCCGGCAACAGCCCCGCCAGCGCCTGCATGAAATAGGCGATCTCGTCGTCTTCGCAGCGCACCTCGTCGGGGTTCGCCGCGCGGATGTCGGTCGAGCCCACCAGCGCCCGGCCGAGATAGTCGAAGACAAGGCAGATCCGCCCGTCGTCGGCTTCGAAATAGATCATCCGCCCGTTCAGCGCCCGGATCAGCCCGGGGTGGTCCAGGAGGATATGCGAGCCCTTGGTGCCGCCGATCAGCCTGGACGGCGCGCCGAGGGTCTCATTTACCCGGTCGATCCAGGGACCGCCTGCGTTGATCACGATCTTTGGTCGCAGCGCCAGTTCGCGGCCATCCGCTGCCCGCAGCCGCACCACCGATCCGTCGGTGCCCAACAGCTCTGCATGGTTCAGCGCCCGCGCGCGAGGTTCGGCGCGCAGCCCGTCCTGGATCAGCTCCAGCACCAGCCGCTCGGGCATCGAGACCTTCGCGTCGTAATAGGTGCCCGCCGCCACGATCCGCGGCGTCAGCGGCGGGATCTCCCGCAGTGCCCGCGCCCTCGACCACAGCTTGTGCTTCGGCATCACCCGGCGCCGCGCGCCGTGGATGTCGTAGATCATCAGCCCGATCTTGATCAGCACCGCCCCCCGGCTGCGCGGCGCCGTGGTCGAGCCGAAAAGCGTGCGGATCGCCGCCGGAATCCCCCGCAGCCAGGAAAAGATCGGGATCACCGTATGCAGCGGATGGACGGCATGGGGCGCGTTTCTCAGCAGGAGATTGCGCTCCAGAGTCGATTGCGCGACCAGGCCGAATTCGCCGGTCTCCAGATATTTGATCCCGCCATGGATCAGCCGCGACGGCGCCGCCGAAGTGCCGGAACCGAAATCGCCCTTGTCGGCGATCACCACCTCAAGCCCCTGTTCGCAGAGGTCGCGGAAGCTGCCCGCGCCGTTGATCCCGGCGCCGAGGATCAGCACGTCGATGTCTTTCACGTCAGTCATTTCACGGGCACCAGGGTCAGGGGAACACCGGCCTCGCGCAGTGCGCGGGCGGTGTCCTGGGGAAGCATGTCGTCGGTATAAACCGCGTCGAAATCTCTCAGCCCGGCAAAGCGGTGCAGCGCGACCCGGCCGAATTTGGAACTGTCGACCAGCAGCACCTTGCGCGCCGCCGCCCGCAGCATCGCCTGTTTGACGCGGGTGACGCGGGCGTCCTGGATCAAAGCGTCCAGGTCAGAGACGGCCGAGGCCGAACAGATCGCCAGATTGACCCGCAGCCCGGCCAAAGCATTCTCGCAAAGGTGGCCGATGAAGGCGTTGTAGGTCGGATGATAATCACCGCCGAGCGCGATCAGCTCCAGATCCGGTTGCCCGGCCAGGCGCTGCATCAGCCCGAGGCTGTTCGTCGCCACGGTCAGTGGCACCCGCCCCGGCAGGTGCGGACCAAGGGCCGCGGCGGTGGTGGAATCGTCGATCAGCACCGCCTGGCCCGGCAGAATCTCCGCCAGCGCGGCCCGCGCCAGCGCGGCCTTGGCCTGAGGCGCGCGGCTCTCGCGCCAGGAGAACAGGCTCTCATAGACGCCCGAGGGCTGGGCGCTGACCGCGCCGTGCAGCTTGCGCAACACGCCCTGGCGGGCCAGTTCCTCGACATGGCGGTGGATCGTCATCCGCGAGACGCCGAAGGCCATGGCCAGATCGTCGGTCCTGACCTCGCCGCGTTCGATCACATAAGCGGCGATTTCGTCGCGCCGGTTCATGTGCTTAAGCCCTCCAGCCGGGGCCAGAGCGGGGCCATCGCCTGCGCGATCTCGCAATGCAGAGCGTAGCGTTTCGCCATATCCGCGCTGCGGGCGGGATCGGGCCGCCAGGTCCGCCCGAGCGCGGCCAGATCGCGCGGGTCGGCGGTCGGGCTGTCGAACAGCCCCACGGCCGCACCGGCGCAAAGCGCCGCGCCCCAGGCGGCGGGCTCTTCGGTTTCCGTCACCGTGACCGGCATGGCCAGCACATCGGCGAAGACCTGGGCGAACAAAGGATTGCGCGAAATGCCCCCGGTCAGCATCGCGGTTTCCGGGCGGAACCCCTCGCGCAGGGCATCGACATGCAGGCGGTGGTTGAAGGCGATCCCCTCGATCACCGCCCGCAGCATGTCGCCGCGGTTGTGCCAGCCGCGCAGGCCGAGGAACCCCGCCGAGGCCCCCGCGCCATGCGGCGAGCCGAACAGATAGGGGTGGAACATCAGGCTGGAGTCCCGCCCGAAAGCCGCTTCGATTTCGGGCGTCACCACGGCGTGGAAGCTCTCGCCCGCCGCCTCGGTCCGGGCGCGGTCCTCGCCGCAGAGCGTATCGAGGAACCAGTCGTAATTCGCTGCCGAGGCGGGCGAGATCGCCATGTTGTTCCATTCGCCGCGCCTGAGCCCGTTGCGGCAGAACCAGCGCGGGTCGGTCTGCGGGTGCCCGGAAACCGTCTCGTTGATCGAATAGGTGCCGGCGACGATGGCGACCCGGCCCTTGCCGTGCCCGCCGATCCCGAGCGCCGAGGCCGTCACGTCATGCAGCCCGGCGACCACCGGCGTGCCCGCCCGCAGCCCGGTCAGCGCGGCGGCGGCTTCGGTCACATGGCCGACGATCTCATCGGGCCGCGCCACCTGGGGCAGGGACAGGGCGCCGAGGCCGTAGAGCGGCAGGATGTCGGGGTGGTAATCCTGGCTGGTGACTTCGGTGAAAGAGGTGCTGGCCTCGGTCAGATCGGTGCCGATCGTGCCGGTCAGGCAGTAACGCAGCCAGTCTTTGCAGGCGAGAACATGCGCGATGCGGGCGAACCGCTCCGGCTCGTTGTCCCGTATCCAGGCCAGCAGCGCCGCCGGGGCCGAGGCATGCGGCATCTGCCCCGTCAGGGTCAGCGCCCGCGCGGCAGTCCCGTCCGCCGCCCACAGATCCGCAACCGCCCCCGCCCGGCTGTCGAGCGAGAGGATGCCGTTTCCGAGCGGCGCGCCCTCGCGGTCCAGCAGATAAAGCCCGTCGCCATGGGCGGTCGCCGCCACCGCCACGATGTCGCCAGCGCGGCCCGAGTTTTCCAGCGCCTCGGCCACCGCTTCCGCCGTCGCGCGCCACAGCGCCGCCATATCGCGCTCGACATGATGCGGGCGAGGCATGATCTGCGGCAGCCGCCGCCGCGCCACCGCAAGCGCCCGGCCGGTGGCGTCGAACACCACCGCCTTGGTCACGGTCAGCCCGTTGTCGATCCCGAGAAGGCAGGGGGTGGCAGTCATGGCGCGCTCCGTCATCCGACGAAGTTACCATTGCATGATGTTAAATTAACATCAACTGGCGTTACAATCTTCTTCCGCAGGCACCGGCACCACCTGCAATTTCACCCCGGTCTGCCGCATCTGGTCAAGGATCCGGGGCGGCACGCCCTCATCGACGATCACCAGGTCGAAATCGCGCAAAGGGCACATCGAATGCAGCGCGCGGCGGGCGAATTTGGTGTGGTCGGCCAAAAGGATGCGCCGCGCCGCGCTGTCGAACATGGCGCGTTTGGTCTCGACCATTTCGGGGCTCTGGTGGAAGGCGAGCCCGTCGGTGATCGCCGCCATCGACATGAACACCAGATCCGCGCGCAGCCGGCGGATCTCGGCCGTCGTCACCGGCCCCATGAAAGCGTTGCACCAGGAATGGAACTGCCCGCCCAGACCCAGAAGCGAGATGTCGGGCGTGGCCTTCAGCGCGTTCATCAGCGTCAGCGAATTGGTGATCGCGGTCAGCGGCACGCGCTGCGCCAGATGCGGGATCATCTGCAACACGGTGGTGCTGTCGTCGAAGAACGCCGACTGGCCGGGCTCTATCGCGCTGGCCGCCGCCGCGGCGATGGCGCGTTTCTCGGCCGACTGGCGGCTTGTGCGGTAAACGTCGCTGGCCTCGATCAGGCTGGTGGGCGCGGCCGAGACCACGCCGCGCGTCTTGCGCAAAAGCCCGCGGCTGGCCAGTTCGTCCAGGTCGCGATGCGCGGTCATCAGGCTGATGCCGAAGCGTTCGGTCAGATCCTCGATGCGGATCGTGCCCTCGGCCATCACGGTTTCGGCGATCATCTGGCGCCGGGCGATCTGGCGCGCATGGCGGCTGTCGGCCGGAAGAATGTCTGCCGCCAGCCGCGGCTCGGGCTGGTCGGTCGATAGCCTGCTGTCGGACATGAGGCGCCTCCCGGGTGCGGGATAGAGCATTTCGCCGGAAACGCAACGCCGCCTTCATGCGGGCCGCGAGAGGGGGCGGGCCGGGGTCTCCGGCCCGCCCGCAGGGATCATTCCGACAGAACGAACGGGGCGGTGTATTTGTCCACGTTCTCGGCGGTGATCAGCAGGCAGTCGAACAGCTGCTTCTCGGTCGCCGCGCCGGTTTCGCCGGTCTTGATGAAATTGTCGGCCTGGCGCACCGCCTCGGCCGAGAAGATGGCGACGGGTTGCAGCACGGTATATTGCATCTCGCCGGCCTTCACCGCTTCGACCGCATCGGGCGAGCCGTCGAAGCCGCCGACCTTGACCTGCTCCAGCTTGCCCGCCTCTTTCAGCGCGGCGATGGCGCCAAGCGCCATTTCGTCATTGCCAGAGATCACGCCGATGATGTCGGGGTTCGCCTGCAAGAGCGACTGCATCTTCTGGTAGCCCTGGGTGCGGTCCCAGTTGGCGACTTCCTGGCCCTTCTTCACCAGGTCGGGGTATTGAGTGATGACGGTCTCGTAGCCGTTCGAGCGGGTGGCGGCGTTGTTGTCCGCCGGATTGCCGAACAGTTCGACGAAATTGCCGCTGTCGCCGACCGCCTCGACCCATTGCTGCGCGCCAAGCGCCGCGCCCTGGGCGTTGTTCGAGACGAGCTGCGCCTTGGCGAGGCCCTCCTGGTTGATCTCGGCATTCACCAGGAACACCGGGATTCCGGCGTCGACCGCCTTTTTCACGGCGCCGATCGAGCCGTCGGCATTGGCCGGGTCGAGGATGATCGCCACCGATTTGTTGGTGATCGCGGTGTCGATCAGGGTGCTTTCGGTATTGGTGTCGCCTTTGTGCGACGAGACATTGGCGGTATAGCCCAGCTCTTCGGCGGTGGCTTTGGCGACTTCGCCCTCGGTGAACCAGTAGGGGTTCGCCGGATCGGTGACGATGATCGAGATCAGCCCATCGGCCGAGGCGGCATAGGCCATCATCGGCAGCGCGGCGGCGGCGCCCATCAGCGCGCGGCGGGTCAGTTTAAGCATTCGGATCTCCTCCCTGGGGTTGCGAAATGCGGGGTCTTGCTGTGTCCGCCCGGGGCGTGGCCCGGACGGGGAAGTCCGGGGGTCACGCCTTGCGCGCGCCCTTGCCGTATTGGATCGAGTTCATCAGCACCGCGAGCACGATCACCGCGCCGGTGAACACCGTCTGCCAGTAGGACGACACGCCGACGATCACGAGACCGGCCGACAGAAAGCCGATCACGAAGGCGCCCAGCATGGTGCCCAGCACCGTGCCGCGCCCGCCGGTCAGCGCCGCCCCGCCGATCACCACCGCGGCGATGGCGGTCAGCTCGTAGGTGGTGCCCGCGGTCGGCCCGGCCGAGGTGAGCTGCGACGACAGCACCAGCCCGGCGATGGCCGAGAGCACGCCGGAAAGCGTGTAGACCGTGATCTTCACCCGCCTGACCGGCACGCCCGACAGTTCCGCCGCGCGCTCGTTCCCGCCCGAGGCGTAGAGCCAGCGCCCGAAGGCCGAGCGGCTGAGCATCGCCCAGGCGATCATGGCGCAGGTGAACAGCACGATCACCGAGATCGGAATCCCCCACAGCCGGTTGAAGCCCAGCCAGTTGAAGCCGGTGTTCCCGAGTTCGGCCTTGCCCGAAAGGTTGTTGTAGGTCAGGCCGTTGGTCATCAGGAGCGCCACGCCCCGGGCGACATACATCACGCCCAGAGTGGCCACGAAAGCGGGCACCCGGAACCAGGCGACCAGCACGCCGTTCACTGCGCCGACAAGACCGCCAAGCGCGCAGGTCAGCACCACCACCGCCCAGACCGGCGGATAGAGGATGACGCCCATCGCCTTCACCTCGACGCCCTGCATCATCGCGCCCGCCACCACGCCGCAAAGCGCAAGGATCGAGCCGACCGACAGGTCGATGCCGCCGTTCAGGATCACCAGCAGCATCCCGATGGCCAGAAGCCCGTAGATCGCCACCTGGCTGGCCATGATCAGGAAATTCGGCAGCGTGAAATAGTTCGGCGACAAGAGCGAGAACACCAGGACGATGGCGATCAGGGCAAAGAAGGCGCGGCCTTCCAGCAAAAGGCGCAGCAGGCTGAACCCTTCGCCTTTGGGGGCGCTGGCAGGGGCCGGGCGGGTGTGGGACTGGTCCGACATGAATGGTTTTCCCTGAACTGCTGTCTCAGGCCGCGTGCGCTTCGCCCGAGGCGGCCATGATCATTTCCTTGCTGGCGCTGGCGTCGAATTCGGCCGAGATCCGGCCCTTGTGCATGACGATGATGCGATGCGCGATGGACAGGCACTCGCTGACTTCCGAAGTCGTATAGACCACGGCAAGGCCCTGTTTCGCGCCCTCGGCCAAAAGGCGGAACACCTCGGCCTTGGCGCCGATGTCGATCCCGCGCGAGGGCTCGTCCAGCAAGATCACCTTCGGCTTCGTCGCCATGATCTTGCCGATCACCACCTTCTGCTGGTTGCCGCCCGAGAGCGAACCGATGGGCGCATTGCCGCCCGGGGTCTTGACCGTCACGTCGCGGATCGTGTCGCGGATCAGCTTCTGCTCGGCCCGGCGCGAGGTGAAGATCCCGCGGGTGAAGGCGCGGATCGAGGCGAGCGAGAGATTCTGCCCGACGCTCATCGTCTGCACCAGGCCGTCGCGCTGCCGGTCTTCGGGCACCAGCGCCAGCCCACGCGCGATGCGCTGGGCGATGGAGAGATGCGAAATCCCCGCGCCTTCCAGCTCGATCCTCCCCGAGGCGGCGCGCAGCCGACCGGCGAGGGTCTCCATCAGCTCGGTCCGGCCGGCGCCCATCAGCCCGTAGATGCAGACCACCTCGCCCGCGCGCACATCCAGCGACAGATTGTCCACCACATTGTAGGGATTGCCGCCCGGATCGGGCAGTACCAGGTTCTGCACCGACAGCGCCACCTTGCCGAACTCATATCCCGAGGGCGGCGCGCCAAGGTCGTAATTCTCGCCCACCATATTGCGGACGATCCAGTTCAGGTCGATCTGATCGCGCGGCGCCCAGGCGGTCATGGTGCCATCGCGCAGCACCACGGCGTGATCGGTGATCTGGAGCGCCTCTTCCAGGTGGTGCGAGATATAGACGATGGAGACGCCCTTCGCGGTCAGGTCGTTGATCACTTTGAACAGCACCTCGACCTCGGAGGCCGACAGTGCCGAGGTCGGCTCGTCCATGATCAGGATCCGGCTGTCGACCGACAACGCCCGGGCGATTTCCACGATCTGCTGCTGGCCGAGGCGCAGATCCTCGACCGGGGTCAGCGGGTCGATGTCCTCCTCAAGCCCGGCCATCAGCCTGCGGACCTGGGCTTCCTCTTCGGCGTAGTTCACGCCGGTCGGCCCCATGATCTCGCGCCCCATGAAGATGTTGTCGCGCACCGAAAGGTTCGGCGCGAGGCTCAGTTCCTGGTGGATGATCGAGATGCCCAGATCGCGTGCATGGGTCGAGTTCTGGAACGTCACCGGCTGGCCGTCGAGGATGATCTCGCCCGACGAGGGCTGGATCACCCCGGACAGGATCTTCATCAGCGTGGATTTCCCGGCGCCGTTCTCGCCGAACAAGGTGGTGACCTGGCCGCGGTGAATGTCGAAATTCACCCCCTTCAGCGCATGGACCGCGCCGTAGGATTTCGCCACGTTGCGCGCGGCAAGGACGACCTCTCTTGCATCCGGGCCCGCCATGTCACTGCACCGTCACGCGGACCGGGGTGACCAGCCACATCTTCGGATTGATCAGCCGGAAGGCGCCGGTCACTTCCAGCGTCTTGCCGGCAAGGGCCGCGGTGTCGATCCCGTCCAGCACGGCGGCCTTCATCGCGCGGTTGATGCCCGAGCCCGCGTCCTGATATTCGATCTGGTTCTTGAAACTGCCGAAGGCGATGTCGCCCGGCGCGTCGCGCAGATCGGTGCCGTTGATCGCCGGCCCGGTTTGCAGGCGGACGCGGATGTCGTCGGGCAGGCCCTCGACCTTCATCTCGTAGACGCCGGATTTCACCTCGCCCGCGGTGCCGGTGAATTTCACCATCATGATCGCGCCGGTGGTCGAGGCGGTGCCATAGGCTTTCGCCGCCGCATCCTTGTCGGCCAAAGCGGCGGGGCCGAGGGTCAGCGCGTCCACGGCTTTCGCCTCGACGAATTCCTGGATGCGCGGAAATTCCTGCTGGCCGTAAGTGTCGGGCGAGAACGCCTGCTGGCGCACATCGGCCTCGGATCCGATCCGTACCACGGTGGTGTCGAGCGCGATTGCGGCCAGAACGGCAAGGATCAGCCCGCCGGTGATCAGGAGGCCGCGGCGGGATTGTGCCGGGCGCATAGCGGTTTCTGTGGACTGGCTCATGCGGCGAACCCCGATGCGATGCGGAAAAGGCCGACGGGTGCGGCGGCGGCACAAGGCAGGCGATCCTGTGGCACGGTCCTTCTCCTCCCCTTCGCGATCCGTCCCTGCACGCTCCTCAACGCGCCGGCGCATGGGCCGGGGGATTCGTCGCCTCTGTCGATCCAATTGTGATAGGATAGTGATATATTGCTCGTCAAGTAAGATATGAAATGACGGCTTCTTGGGGCAGAGGGGCGCTTGCGGTCGCCCTGCGGCGGGGCGATTCGGCATGGTGGCCGACTCGGAAAGATCCACGGCGTCCGGAAGAGGCCTGTTCGCGTAACAGGCTTAAAAACATGAAATAAAATACAGATCCAGCCGCGGGTTCCGCGGGGCGGAATTGTCTCTCGATCACGGCAGGATCGCTCAGCATCTGACCTCATTTTAACTGAAATAATTTTCTGTGTCCGTAAAATAATTCATTCACTGTGCGATAGTTGTGTTATATATCCCCGGGGGAAGAGCGGGAGGCTGCCGGTGGCCGGAACGGACATTCTGATCGGAATCGACGCGGGCACTTCGGTGATCAAGGCGGTGGCCTTCGATCTGGCCGGGCGGCAGCTTGCCAGCGCCGCGGTGCCGAACCGCTACACCACCGGGGCCGACGGATCGGCGACTCAGCCGCTGGCGCAGACCTGGGACGATTGCGCGCAGGCGTTGCGGATGCTGGGCGAAAAGGTCGAAAGCCTCGCCATCCGCACCGCCGCGCTGGCGGTGACGGGGCAGGGCGACGGCACCTGGCTGGCCGGGAAGGGCAACGCGCCGGTGGGCGACGCCTGGCTCTGGCTCGACGCCCGCGCCGCGCCCACGGTGGGCGAACTCGCCGCGCGGCAGGCCAACCGCGCCAGGTTCGAGGCGACCGGCACCGGGCTGAACACCTGCCAGCAGGGCAGCCAGATGGCGCATATGCGCGCGCACCGGCCCGAGCTGCTTGAGGCCGCCGAAGTGGCGCTGCATTGCAAGGACTGGCTCTATCTGAACCTTACCGGGGTGCGGGCGACCGATCCTTCGGAGGCCAGCTTCACCTTCGGCAATTTCCGCAACCGGCAATATGACGGCACGGTGATCGCCGCCCTGGGGCTGGAAGATCAGCGCCACCTGCTGCCCCCGATCGTCGAGGGCACCGAAATCACCCATCCGCTGACGCCGGAGGCCGCGCGCGAGACGGGTCTGCGGGCCGGAACGCCGGTCAGCCTCGGCTATGTCGATATGGTGATGACCGCGCTGGGGGCCGGGGTCTATGGCGGCGGGGGCAGGGACGTGGCCTGTTCCACCGTGGGCTCGACCGGGGTGCATATGCGCGCGGTGCGCTGGCAGGAGGTGCATCTGAACGCCGAAGGCACCGGCTATGTGATCTGCCTGCCGGTGCCGGGCGTCGTGACCCAGGTGCAGACCAATATGGCGGCGACGCTGAACATCGACTGGGTGCTGAACCTTGCCGCCGACGTGCTGAAGGGCTTCGGCCAGGACGCCGGCCCGCGCGATCTGGTCGGCCATATCGACCGTTGGCTTGTCGCCAGCCGCCCGGGGCAGATCGTCTACCATCCCTATATCTCCGAGGCGGGCGAGCGCGGCCCCTTCGTCAACGCCCGGGCCCGCGCGGGGTTCACCGGCCTGTCGCAGGCCCATGGCTACGCAGATCTTCTGCGCGCGGTGGCCGAGGGCCTGGGCCATGCGATGCGCGACTGTTACGCCGCCATGGGCCGCCTGCCGGGCGAGTTGCGGCTGACCGGCGGCGCGGCACGCTCGGCCGCTTTGCGCGGGATCTTTTCGGCCAGCGTGAACGCCCCGGTCCGGGTCTCTGCGCGCGAAGAGGCAGGCGCGGCGGGGGCGGCGATGATGGCTGCGGTTGCCATCGGCGCTTACCCGGACATGGACGCCTGCGTCGCTGAATGGGTGCTGCCGCTTCTGGGCGAGGCCGAGCCGCCCGACCCCGCGCTGGTCGCGGCTTACGACCGGATCTTCCCCGCCTACCGGGCCGCGCGCGAGGCGCTTCCCCCCGCATGGGACGCGCTCGCCACGGCCCGCCGCACAGGAGACTGACATGGAAACCATCGACCTTTTCGTGATCGGAGGCGGCATCAACGGCGCCGGTGTCGCGCGCGACGCGGCGGGGCGGGGGCTTTCGGTGGTGCTGGCCGAGAAGGACGACCTGGCCGAGGGCACCTCTTCGCGCTCGGGCAAGCTGGTCCATGGCGGGCTGCGCTATCTGGAATATTACGAATTCCGCCTGGTGCGCGAGGCGCTGATCGAGCGCGAGGTGCTGATGAACGCCGCGCCCCATATCATCTGGCCGATGCGCTTCGTGCTGCCGCATTCGCCGCAGGACCGGCCTGCCTGGCTGGTGCGGCTTGGCCTGTTCCTTTACGACCATCTGGGCGGGCGGAAGAAACTGCCCGGCACCCGCACGCTGAACCTGCGGCGCGACCCCGAGGGGGCGGCGATCCTCGACCAGTTCCCGAAGGGGTTTGAATATTCCGACTGCTGGGTCGATGACGCGCGGCTGGTGGTGCTGAACGCGCTTGGTGCTGCGGAAAAGGGCGCGCTGGTGCTGACCCGCTCGCCCGTGGTCAGCGCGGTGCGCGAAGGTGGCGCCTGGACCGTGACCACCCGCGACTCGCGCAGCGGGCAGGAGCGGGTTTTCCGCGCCCGCTGCGTGGTGAACTGCGCCGGGCCCTGGGTCTCGGACGTGATCGGCCGGGTTGCGGGCTCGAAATCCAGCCGCAACGTGCGGCTGGTCAAGGGCAGCCACATCATCGTGCCGAAATGGTGGGCCGGGCAGAACGCTTATCTGGTGCAGAACCACGACAAACGGGTGATCTTCATCAACCCCTATGAGGGCGACCTGGCGCTGATCGGCACCACCGACATCGCTTACGAGGGCCGGGCCGAGGAGGTGACGGCGGACGAATCCGAAATCGACTATCTGATCGCCGCGGTGAACCGCTACTTCAAGGAAAAGCTGCGGCGCAGCGACGTGCTGCACAGCTTCTCGGGCGTGCGGCCCTTGTTCGACGACGGCAAGGGCAACCCCTCGGCGGTGACGCGGGATTACGTCTTCGATCTGGATGAGACCGACGGCGCGCCGCTTCTGAACATCTTCGGCGGCAAGATCACCACTTACCGCGAACTGGCCGAGCGGGGGTTGCACCGGCTGAAACGCATCTTTCCGCAGATGGGGCCGGACTGGACCGCCCGCGCCCCGCTGCCTGGCGGCGAGATCCCGGGCGCCGATTACGAGAGCTTCGTGAACGCAAGCCGCGACGCCTTCCCCTGGATGCCGCGCGCTTTGGTGCAGCATTACGCGCGGCGCTACGGCGCGCGGATGAAGGATCTGGTCGGCGGGGCCGCTTCGCCGGACGGTCTGGGGCGGCATTTCGGCGGGCTGTTCTACGAGGCCGAGGCGCTTTATCTGATCGAAAAGGAATGGGCGCAGACGCCCGAGGACATCCTCTGGCGCCGCACCAAACACTATCTGCATCTGAGCCCCGCCGAGCGCCAGGCCTTTGCCGACTGGCTCGCTGCCCGCCCTGCCGCCGCCTGAGGACGCCATGAAGCTGACCCTTTCGCTGAACACCAACCCGCTGGTGAACCGCTTCGCCGAGCCCGCCGATCTGATCGACACGGTGGCGCGGCAGATCCGCATCCGCGATCTGCAACTGACGCATGAGTTCATCAACCCGTCCTGGCCCGCCCCGGTGATCCGGCGGCTGACCCGCGACATGGCGCAGGCGCTGGCCCGCACCGGGGTGCGGGTGACGAGCGGAATGACCGGGCCTTACGGGCGGCTGAACCACTTCGGCCACCCCGACCGCGACGTGCGGCGCTATTATGTGGACTGGTTCAAAACCTTCGCCGATATCACCGCCGATCTGGGCGGGCACTCGGTCGGCACCCAGTTCGCGATCTTCACCTATAAGGATTACGACGACCCGGCGCGGCGCGAGGACCTGATCCGCATCGCCATCGACTGCTGGGCCGAGGTCGCCGAACACGCCAAAGCCGCCGGGCTGAAATACGTCTTCTGGGAGCCGATGTCGGTCGGCCGCGAATTCGGCGAGACCATCGCGGAATGCCTCGCGTTGCAGGACCGGCTGACGGCGGCCAATATGGCGGTGCCGATGTGGATGATGGCTGATATCGACCATGGCGACGTGACCAGCCAGAACCCCGACGATTTCGACCCCTATGCCTGGGCGCGGGCGGTGCCGAAAGTCAGCCCCATCATCCACATCAAGCAAAGCCTGATGGACAAGGGCGGCCACCGCCCCTTCACCGCCGAATTCAACGCCAAAGGCCGGATCCAGCCCGCACCGCTGCTGGCCGCGCTGGCCGAAGGCGGCGCCACTGACAACGAGATCTGTCTCGAACTCAGCTTCAAGGAGCGCGAGCCGAACGACCGCCAGGTGATCCCTCAGATCGCCGAGAGCGTGGCTTTCTGGGCGCCCCATATCGACACCGGCGTGCAGGATCTGCATATCTGACCGCCCCGTCACGGAAGGACCGCCATGCCGCCGCGCCCCCCTCTCGACCCCGAGGAAAGCCTCGCCATCCGCGCGGCCTGGCTGCATTACGCGGGCGGTCTGACGCAAGGCGCCGTGGCGAAGCGCCTCGGCCTGCCATCGGTCAAGACCCACCGGCTGATCGCGCGGGCGGTGACCGAGGGCGTGGTCAAGGTATCGATCGACGGCGACATCATCGAATGCGTGGAGCTCGAAGACCGGCTCTGTCAGCTTTACGGGCTGGAAAGCTGCGAGGTCGCGCCGGATCTGGGCGAAGAGGGGCTGCCCTTGCGCGCCCTTGGCCTCGCCGGGGCGGCCTTCCTGCGGCGCGAGATCGAGCGCGGCGAGCATGAGGTGATCGGTCTGGGCCACGGCCGGACCCTCGCCGCAGCCGTGCGGCAACTGCCGCGGTTCAGCGCGGGCGAGGTGCGCTTCGTCTCGCTTCTGGGCGGGCTGACGCGGAATTACGCCGCCAATCCGCATGATGTGATGCACCGGCTGGCGGAAAAGACTGGTGCGCGCGCCTATGTTCTGCCGGTGCCGTTCTTCGCCCGCTCGGCCCAGGACCGGGCGGTGCTGCTGGCCCAGCCGGGGGTGCGCGAGATCTTTGACATGTCGGCGGCCGCCGGGCTGAAATTCGTCGGCATCGGCACCGCGGATTCCGGCGCGCAACTGGTCGCGAGCGGCATGATCGAGCCGCGCGAGATCGAAGAGATCACCGCCACCGGCGGCGTGGGCGAGATGCTCGGCCATTTCTTCGACGCGAGGGGGAGGGTGCTTGAAACCACGCTGACCGCGCGCACGCTGGCCGTTGATCTGGGCGGCGCGGGCCGCACCGTCGCCGTGGCGGGCGGCGCGGACAAGACCGCCGCCATCCGCGCGGTGCTGCAAAGCGGCCGGCTGAGCGGGCTGATCACCGACGAGCCGACCGCGCGTGCGCTGGTCGCACAGGAAGAGGGATGACGATGGAACCGAAGATCTGGGTGGGCACCAACTGGAAGATGCACAAGACCTTCGCGCAGGCGAAACGCTTCGCCGAGGGGCTGCTGGCCGCGGATAAGGATCACGATCCGCGCATCCAGCGCTTCATCATCCCGCCCGCGCTTTATGTGCGCGAGATCAAGGCGATGCTGGCGGGCACCTCGGTCATGGTCGGCGCGCAGAACATGCATTGGGCCGATGAGGGCGCCTATACCGGCGAAATCTCTCCGATGATGCTGAAGGATGCCGGGCTCGATATGGTCGAACTCGGCCATTCCGAACGGCGCGAGATGTTCGCGGAAACCGACGAGGGCGTGGGCCTCAAGACCGAGGCCGCGGTGCGCCATGGGCTGATCCCGCTGATCTGCATCGGCGAGACTTTGGCCGACCGCGACTCGGGCCGCGCCGACGAGGTGCTGGCCGCCCAGACCCGCGCCGCGCTGGCGAAGCTCTCGCCCGAACAGCGCCAGGCCCGCATCCTGCTGGCCTATGAGCCGGTCTGGGCCATCGGCGCGAACGGCATCCCGGCAACGTCGGATTACGCCGACGCCCGCCAGGCCGCGATCATCGCAGTCGCGCAGGAGGTGACGGGCCGCCGTCTGCCCTGTCTTTACGGCGGCTCGGTCAATCCGGGCAATGCCGAAGAACTGATCCAATGCCCGCATATCGACGGGCTTTTCGTCGGCCGCTCGGCCTGGGAGGTCGAAGGCTATCTGGGCATCATGGCGCAATGCGCCGCCAAATTGTGAGGGTGAGACGATGAAACTGGCGATTGCGGGCGACAGCGCGGGCGAGGGCCTGGCGAAGATCCTGGCCGACCATCTGAAAGGCAGATACGAGGTCTCCGAGGTCTCGCGCACCGAGGCCGGGCCGGATGCGTTCTACGCCAACCTGTCGGACCGGGTGGCGAGCGGGGTGGCGAGCGGCGCATACGACCGCGCGATCCTTGTCTGCGGCACCGGGATCGGCGTCTGCATCGCGGCGAACAAGGTGCCGGGCATCCGCGCCGCGCTGACCCATGACACCTATTCCGCCACCCGCGCGGCCTTGTCGAACGACGCGCAGATCATCACCATGGGCGCGCGGGTGATCGGCCCGGAACTGGCGAAAGCCATTGCCGAGGCCTGGCTGGCCGAAACCGAAAACTTCGATGCCGCCGGCAAATCGGCGGGGAACGTCCAGGCCATTGACGCGGTGGACGCCAAATACAACAAGCGCTGAACGCCAGCGCAAAGGAACCGCCATGCTTCGCCTGCCCGCCGACCGCGCGCCCGAGGGGGCCACCCTGCAAGACCATCTGGCGGGCAGGGCGGGGCCGGTCGCGGTGATCCGGGCTTTTGCCGCGGCGCTGCCGGGGATCGCGGCCCGGCTGGCGGCGGGGCGGCTTTACGGCGACCCGGCGGCGACGGTGGGCATCAACGACAGCGGCGACAAGCAAAAGGCGATGGATGTCGCCGCGCATCACTATGTGCTCGGCCTGCTGAAGGATGCGGGCGTGGCGCGGGTGCTGTCGGAAGAGGCCGACGAGGTGACAGAGCTTGATCCCCAGGGCGCCTGGGATGTGGCGATGGACCCGATCGACGGCTCGGGTTCCATCGGCATCGGCGCGCCTCTGGGCCTCTTCTTCGCGGTCTTTCCGGCCGGGGCGGGTTTTCTGCGTTCGGGGCGCGAGATCGTCGCGGCGGGCTATGCCTCTTTCGGCCATTCGCTGGATTACGGCTTCTCGCTGGGGGACGGCGTGGACCTTTTCGCCCATGACCCGGCGGACGGCGCCTTCCGCCTGACCCGCGCGGGCGTGCGGCTGAAACCCCAGGCCTCGACCATCGCTTACAACGCCTCGAACGAGCGGCATTGGGAGCCCGGCCTCCAGGCCTGGGCGCGGGATCTGCGGGCGGGAAAAGACGGCCCGCGCGGGCGCGATTTCAACATGCGCTGGCTGGCGGCGGCGGCCGGAGAGCTGCACCGCATCCTGCTGGAAGGCGGCGCCTTCCTCTACCCCTCTGATCTCCGCAAGGGTTATGCGCGCGGCCGGCTGCGCACGCTTTACGAGGCGTTTCCCATCGCCTTCCTGATCGAACAGGCAGGGGGCCGCGCGACCGACGGGCGCAGCCGCATCCTCGACCGTCTGCCCGAGGCTTTGCACGAACACACGCCGCTGGTGTTCGGCGCGGCGGATGAGGTGGAGCAGGTCGCGCGCTATCTGGCCTGAGGCTCAGAACACCGACCAGCCCATCCGGTGCGACAGCATCTCCAGTGCCTCGATCCCCAGCAGGGAATTGCCCTGGCCGTTCAGCCCCGGCGACCAGACCGCGACCGAGGCCACCCCGGGCACCACCGCGAGGATCCCGCCGCCGACGCCGCTTTTCGACGGCAGGCCGACGCGATAGGCGAAATCGCCCGAGCCGTCGTAATGGCCGCAGGTCATCATCAGCGCATTGATCCGCCGCGCGCGCTCGGGCGAGACCACGCTGCGCCCGGTGGCCGGATTGCGCCCGCCATTGGCGAGGAAGGCCCCCGCGCGCGCCAGTTGTGCGCAACTCATCGTTACCGCGCAATGGTGGAAATAGACCCCGAGCACGTGGTCCGGCGGGTTGTTCAGATTGCCACAGGAATAAAGGTAATTCGCCAGCGCGGCATTGCGATGCCCGGTCGCCTTTTCTGCCCGAGCCACCGCCGGATCGGCGGCCACGCTTTCGTCATCGGCGACGAAACGCAGGAACCGCAGGATCTCGCCGATGGTCTCGCGCGGCGCACGGGCGCGCGACAGCAGCGCATCGGCGACCACCAGCGCACCGGCGTTGATGAACGGATTGCGGGGAATGCCGCGTTCGTGCTCCAGCAGAACGATGGAGTTGAACGCATCGCCCGAAGGCTCGCGCCCGACCCGGCGCCAGAGCGAATCCCCCGCCATCCCAAGCGCCAGGGTCAGGGTGAACACCTTGGAAATCGACTGGATCGAGAACGGCATCTCTGCCTCGCCCGCCGCGAAAAGCCGGTTGTCGGTCAGCGTGACGGCGATGCCGAAATGCGCGGGGTCCACCCGCGCCAGCGGCGGGATGTAGTCCGCCGGCTGCCCGCGTTCGCTGCGCGACTGAAGCTCGGCCGTGATCTCTTGCAGCGCGGTTTCAAGCTCTGTGCCATCGACCGCGGCGCCGTTCTGGGCGGGGGTGTGCGTCATGCGCCGAGGCTGCTGCGCCCGGCCCGGCAAAGCAAGCCCGAATAGTGGCGGAAAGTCGGGGTTTTAATTTCTAGAATCCCCCGTGCCGACGCCGGTTAAACCCGATCTTAAGCACGGCAAAGCTTTCCTGATCCCTGCGACGGGCGAGGGAATGGGGCCTGCTGACCCCGCCGCATCAGGTGGAAAAGGGGTTCAGTCATGATCGGTTTCATGGCCCGTCTGCGGGCGTGGAGTCTTATGTCCGTCGCTTGTGTTGCGATGGTTTGCGGTATCGGTGTCGAAAGGGCAGAGGCCCAGGCCCGCCCGCTGGTGATCCGCAGCGATCCGGGCGGTCTTCTGGGCGCGCGCAGCAAGGAGATCCGCCGGCTGCGCGCCAGCGGCGAGCGGGTGGAGTTGCGCGGCACCTGCAATTCGGCCTGCACGATGTATCTGGGTCTTGCGAATGTCTGCGTCGACCGCCGGGCGAGCTTTGGCTTCCACGGTCCCAGCTGGTATGGCAAGGCGCTGCCGCCCACCCAGTTCGAGCACTGGTCGGTGGTGATGGCCGACAGCTACAAGGAGCCGCTGCGAAGCTGGTTCATGAACACCGCCCGCTACGAGATCCGCGGCCATATCCGGCTGAGCGGGGCGGAACTGATCCGGCTTGGCTATGCGGAATGCTGACTGGCCGCTCTTCCGCCCTTACGGGCGTCATCGCTGAGCGAAGAGGTCCGTAAGGACCGATGAGCGGCCCGCCTCAGCCGGGGGTGAAATTCACCGCCCGGCGATAGGCGCGCTGGCCGTAAAGCAGCGCGGCGGGATCATCGGACAGCACGACCGAAGTGACATGACCGATGAAGATGTGATGCGTCTCCCAGTAGAGTGCCGTGGCGAGGCGGCATTCAAACACCGCCGTCGCGCCGCGGATCATCGGCTGGCCAAGCCCCCCGGGTTGCCAGGGTGCGTGATCGAACCGCTCGGTATGGCTGGCCAGCCCGCTGCGTCCGGCAAAGAGATCGGCGATCTCCTGCTGGCCCTCGTGCAACAGATTGGCGCAGAAGGCGCGGTTCTTCAGGATCGCGCTGGCGGTGGAACTCTGGTGATGGATGCAGGCCAGCAGCGAGGGATGTTCGCCATCCGCCGAGACCGAGGTCAGCGAACTGATCGTCACCCCGAAACGCCCGGCCTCGCCATCGGTGGTGGCGACGGCGACGAAGGTGGCCGCGCGGCTCATCCCCTCGACAAAGCAGCGGCGCAGTTCGGCATCCATGTCAGGCTCCTGTGTCAGCTCTCGCCGGGCTTCCTGCCGGTGTAGTCGCGCCAGCGCGGGCGTTCCAGCCGGAATATGTCATGGCTGCGGACGTAATCACTGCCGTAAGACCGCCCGATCAGATCCAGCTTCGGTGTGTCGATATGGCCGCGCGTGGCATCTTTCACGCAATCCTCGGCGATATGCACCGCCAGAACCTCGCCGATGAACAGCATCTGCGCCGGGCCGGTCTCGATCCCCTGCATCAGCCGGCATTCCAGCGCCACCGGGCTTTCCGCGATGCGGGGCGGCGCGACCCGGGCCGAGGGTGCGCCCGTCAGCCCCGCCAGCGCGAGTTCATCCACCCCTTCGGGCGCGTCGATCGAGGTCAGGTTCATCGCCCCGGCCAGTCGTTCCGGCACCAGGTTCACCACGAATTCGCGGGTTGCGAGAATGTTGCGCGCGGTATGTTTCAGCCCGCCAGAAGCATCCGGCGTGATCCCAAGCGCGACCGTGGGCGGCGTATGCCCCATGACGTTGAAGAAACTGAACGGTGCCGCGTTGATGCCGCCGCCCGCGCCGTGTGTCACCACCCAGGCGATGGGGCGCGGCACGACCGTGGCGGCCAGAAGTTTGTAGGTGATGTCGGGCGCGGTGGCGGCAAGATCGAACAGCATCGGCTCAGCCTCCGGTTCCGCGCTGATGCGCCAGCGCCGCGATAAGGTCGGTGCGGGTCACGATCCCGACGATCCGTTCGCCTTCAAGCACCGGCACCGCCTCGTTCGGCCCCTCGGCCAGCAAGGGCAACAGCGCCGGCATCGCCGCCTCGGGCGGCAGATGCGGCACGGTTGCGTCCATCACCTCGGCGGCGCGGACGGTCTGGCTGCCGCGGCGGCCCAGAAGCCCGCCGAGCGCCAGGACGAAGCGGCGGCCGCTGCGGTCGGCCTCTTGCTGGCCGCGCCGGATCAGATGGATCTGGAAGATCACGCCGCGATAGCGCCCCTCGCGGTCCACCACCGGAAGCGAGGTGAAACCGCGCTGCCGGAAGATCCCGGCCACTTCGGTCAGCGGGGTTTCGGGCCGCACGGTGACCAGATCGCGCGACATGATCTCGGCGCAGCTCACCCCATCGGTGTGATGCTTCGAGGCCAGCAACTCGGCGGCGGCGATCAGCCGGGCCAGATCCTCGACGCCGATGTTCGCGCTCTGCCGGAATTCCTGCAAAAGCCCCGCCAGTTCCTCGCGCGAGACGCCCAGCCGGTCCAGCGCGCGGGTGTCATGGGTGCCCTGGGCGTTCAGATCGGCGGGCTGGCGGAACGGATAACGGCGCCCGGTCAGCCGCGACCAGACTGTGGCCACCAGGATCAACGCCACTGTGCCCAGCCCCACCGGCGCCAGCACGAACCACGGCCCGAGCGCATGGACCGCATCGGGCGACAAGGCCGCGGTCAGCGCCACCGCGCCGCCGGGTGGGTGAAGCGCGCGGCAGACGATCATCGCAAACAGTGCCAGCGTCGCCGCCAGCGCGATCCGCAGCCCCGGATCGTCGGTCAGCAGCACCACCGCCACCGCCGCGACGGCCGAGACGCAATTCCCCGCCAGCGCCGACCATGGCTGCGCCAGCGGGCTGTTCGGGATGGCGAAGACCAGCACCGCGCTGGCCCCGAAGGGCGCGATCAGAAAGAGGCCAAAGGCCGCTCGTTGCGCATCGGTTTCCAGAAAGGCCAGCAGCACCAGCATCCCCGCCAGCATCCCGCCGGCGGCCCGCAAGGCCTCGGTCCAGCCCGGAAAGCCGATCGCCGGCCCGATATGCCTGAGGAACTGCCGCATTCCATTCTCCGCTGTTTCGCGCGCCAGACTGCCGTTTCAGCGCGCGAGGGCAAGCAGCCCGTCGCAATCAAGATGGGTTTCCATGTGATCGGCCAGACGGTCAAGAATTTGTTCCACCCGCGCGTCGTACCGCAGAACGGAATTCCCGGCGCCGAAGTCGCCAAGCCAGGCCCGGCGAAAGCCGTCCGCCGCGAACAGCCCGTGCAGATAACTGCCCTCGACCCTGCCGTCCGCCGAGCGCGCGCCCTCGGGCCTGCCGTCGAGCCAGGCGAAGGGCCGCGCGCAATCGGGGCCGGTGGTGACGCCGATATGGATCTCGTAGCCCTGCACCGTCAGCCCGGTCGCGGCATGCTGCGCCTGAACCCGCGCGAGCCGCTTGTCGCCCTGCATCACCGTGGTCACGTCGAGCAGACCAAGCCCCGGCGTCTCGCCCGGCGGCCCCTCGATTCCCCCGGGATCGGCGACCGAGCGGCCCAGCATCTGATAGCCGCCGCAAAGCCCGAGGATCCGCCCGCCGCGTCGGTGATGCGCGATCAGGTCGATATCCCAGCCCTGCTGGCGCAGGAACGCCAGATCGCCGCGCGTCGATTTGCTGCCCGGAATCACCACCAGCGCGGCATCGCCGGGGATCGGCTGGCCCGGCAGCACCATTTGCAGGTTCAGCTCCGGCTCCATCTTCAACGGGTCGAGATCGTCGAAATTCGCGATCCGGCTGAGCGCGAGGCAGGCCACCTTCACCGGCCCGTCGCCCGAGGGCGCCAGATCCAGCGCATCCTCGGCGGGCAGAAGCCGCGCGTCGGGAAACCACGGCAAGACGCCGAAGCCGCGCCAGCCGGTACGCGCTTCGATCATCCGGTAGCCGTCGTCGAACAGGCTGGGATCGCCCCGGAAACGGTTGATCAGAAAACCCGCGATCTGCGCATTGTCGGCCGGGTCGAGCACGGCCTGCGTTCCGACGATCTGCGCGATCACCCCGCCACGGTCGATGTCCCCCGCCAGCACCACCGGCACATCTGCTGCGACAGCAAAACCCATATTGGCGATGTCGCCCTTGCGCAGATTGACCTCGGCCGGGCTGCCCGCGCCCTCGACGATCACCAGATCGACCTGGGCTTTCAGACGCTGAAAGCTCTGATGCACCGAGGCCGCGATCTTCGGCTTAAGACCCGCATAATCGCGCGCCCGGACCGAGGTCAGCCGCTTGCCCTGCACCACCACCTGGGCGCCGGTATCGGTCTCGGGCTTCAGCAGCACCGGGTTCATGTCGCTGTGCGGCTCCACCCCGCAGGCCAGCGCCTGCAAGGCCTGGGCGCGGCCGATCTCACCGCCGTCCACGGTCACCGCGGCGTTGTTCGACATGTTCTGCGGCTTGAACGGCAATACGCTTAGCCCCCGCCGCCGCGCCACCCGGCACAGCCCGGCGACCAGCAGCGACTTGCCGACATTCGAGCCGGTGCCCTGGATCATCAGCGCCTTCACGGGCCGACCCCGCGGGAAAGAAGAAGGGGGCCCTGCCCCCGTCGCGTTCCGCGACTCCCCCGGGGTATTTGGGTCAGGATGAAAACCATGGCAGCAAAACTGCGCCGCGCCTCGGGCCGCTTACGCGGGGGAGACGCGGCGCTTTCACTCTGGGCGGTCATCGGGATCCCTCCCTGTTCCGCCAGCCCGTTCTGACATGAGTCGGTTAACATAAGGTTGCTTTCATTCTGGCGAAAATATCCCGGGGGAGTCGCGGAACGCGACGGGGGCAGGGCCCCCATACCCGGTTTCAGAACTCCACCCCGGCCTGGGCTTTGATCCCGGCGCGGAACGGATGTTTCACCATCGCCATCTCGGTCACCAGATCGGCGGCCTCGATCAGTTCCGGCTTCGCGTTGCGTCCGGTCAGCACCACATGGGTCATCGGCGGCTTTTCGTCCTTCAGAAACGCCAGCACCTCGCCGAGGTCCAGGTAATCGTAGCGCAGAGCGATGTTGATCTCGTCGAGCAGCACCATGCGGTTCCTCTCGTCGCGGATCAGCTCTTTCGCCTTTTCCCAGGCGCGGGCGGCGGCGGCGCGGTCGCGCTCCAGGTCCTGGGTCTCCCAGGTGAAGCCCTCGCCCATGGTGTGGAACTGGCACAGATCGCTGAAATTGTTCAGGAGCAGATCGCGCTCGCCGGTCGACATCGCGCCCTTGATGAACTGCACCACGCCGCAGGGCATGTCATGGGCGATGCAGCGCAGGATCATCCCGAAGGCGGACGAGCTCTTGCCCTTTCCCGGCCCGGTATGGACGATGATCAGCCCCTTCTCGCCGGTCTTCTCCGCCATCATCCGTTCGCGCGCGGCCTTGATCTTCGCCTTTTTCGCGGCGTGGCGGGCGGCCTCGCCGCTCCCGTCGCTCTCGCTTGTTCTGTCGCTCATCCTGGCCTCGCTTGACATTGCGGCGCTGTGGTGGCTTGGCTGTCGCCGGTGCTGGTTCCTGCCATACAGCAGGCCAAGAGGGAATGCGACAGGCCCGTCCGGGCCGAAGCGCAGCCGCCCCCGCGACCGTGACCGGAAAGGTCGCCCAACCGCCACTGGCCCGCAAGGGCTCGGGAAGGCAGGGCGCCCGCTGGGCCATCAGGCCCCGAATCCGCAAGCCGGGAGACCTGCCAGCGCCCGCCGCCCGCCCCTGGCGCAAGCGGCATGATCCGAAACCGGCGGCCCGGGGGGTGCCGCAGTCCGGGCATGTCGGCCGCCGCCGCCCTGCATCGAGGCTGTTCCCCTGTCGCCCGCCAAGCCGCGCCGGAGGGGCCGATGGCTGAGGAAACCGGGCTGGTGGTCTGCACCACCTGCCGCCTGCCGGGCGCGGATCCCGCCGCCCCGCGCGACGGGGCGCGGCTTTCCGCCGCACTGAGCGCGCATGGCGTCGCGCATCTTCAGCAGGAATGTCTCTCGGCCTGCGCGAACGGCTGCGCCGTCGTGCTGCGCGGCCCGGGCCGCTGGACCTATGTCCAGGGCGGGCTCGACCCGGATCTGCATCTGGAGGATCTGATCGGGATGATCCGCGCCTATGCCGCTGCGCCCGATGGCGTGGTGCCCTGGCGCACGCGCCCCGAGGTCATCCGCAAGAACACCATTGCCCGCATCCCGCCCATGGAGGCCTGACATGTCGCTCGAAAAAACCCCCGTCACCGTGATCACCGGCTTTCTCGGCGCGGGCAAGACCACGCTGATCCGGCATCTGTTGCAAAACCCCGGCGGGCGGCGGCTGGCCGTCCTCGTCAACGAATTCGGCGATGTCGGCGTGGACGGCGATCTGATCCGCGACTGCGCCGACGCCAACTGCCCCGAGGCCAATATCCTGGAGCTTACCAACGGCTGCATCTGCTGCACCGTGGCTGATGAGTTCATTCCCTCGATCGAAAAGCTGATGGCGCTTGATCCGCGCCCCGACCATATCGTGATCGAGACCTCGGGCCTCGCGCTGCCCAAGCCCTTGCTGAAGGCCTTCGACTGGCCCGATCTGCGCTCTAAGATCACCATCGACGGCGTGGTCGCGGTGGCCGATGCCGAGGCCGTCGCGGCGGGCCTGTTCGCGCCCGATCCCGCCCATCCGGGCACCGAGGCCGATCACGAGACGCCGCTCTCGGAAGTGTTCGAGGATCAGATCGCCTGCGCCGATATCGTGCTTTTGTCGAAAGCCGATCTCGCGGGCGAGGCGGGGCTGGCGAAGGCGCGCGAGGTGATCGCAACTGATGCACCGCGCGCCCTGCCGATGCTGCCGCTGACCGAGGGCGTGATCGACGCCCGCGTGGTGCTGGGGATCGGTGCGGCGGCCGAGGACAGTCTCGACGCCCGCCCCTCGCATCACGACGGCCATGACGATCACGATCACGACGATTTCGACACCGTGGTGGTGGATCTGCCCGAGCAGACCGACCCCGAGGCGCTGGCCGCCCGGGTCGCGGCGCTGGCCGCCTCGCAGAACATCCTGCGGGTCAAGGGCCATGTCGCGGTGGAGGGCCGGCCGATGCGCCTCCTGATCCAGGCCGTGGGCAGCCGCGTGCGCCATCAGTTCGACCGGCCCTGGGGCACGGCGCCGCGCCGCTCGCAACTGGTGGTGATCGCCGAGAAGGGCAATGTCGATGCCGCGGCGGTGAAGGCGGCGCTGGCCTGAGATGCACGTCCTCTTCCGCGAAAGCCATGGTCTCGACGAGGCCGACATCCCGCGCGATCTGGGGCAGACGCCCGCCGATCTCGTGGTGCTGTCGTTCTCGGACAGCGACCTTGGGGCTTTCGCGGCGGGCTGGCGGCGCGGGCGCGAGACGCTGCCCGCGCTGCGGCTGGCGAACCTGTCGGCGCTGACCCATCCGCTCTCGGTCGATACCTGGATCGAGCGGACGCTGAGGGGCGCGAAAGGCGTGCTGATCCGGCTGATCGGCGGGGTGAACTACTGGGCTTACGGGGTGGAGCAGGTCTCGCGCGTGGCCCGCGCGGAAGGAATCGCGCTGGCGCTGTTGCCGGCGGACGGCCGCCCCGACCCGGCGCTGGATGCGGCCTCGACCCTGCCGGTCTCGACGCTCCGCCGGCTGACCGGGCTGTGTGAGGCGGGGGGCGCGGTCGCGGCCCAGGGCGCGCTGGCGCAACTGGCGCTTGCGGCGGGGCTTTACGCCGGGCCGGTCCCGGGGGCCAAGCTGCTGCCCGAATTTGGCCTCTGGCATCCCGGGCAGGGGCTGGTCCAGGCCCCGCCCGGGGGCGAGGCGCCGCTGGTCGTCATCCCGTTCTACCGCGCCTGGGTCGCGGCGGGCGATACCGGCGGCATCGAGGGGCTGATCCGGGGCTTTGAGGAGGCCGGTTTCCGAGCCGTGGGCGCCTTCGTTCCCAGCCTGAAAGACGAATCCGCCGCCGCCTGGCTGCGCGCCGCTTTGCCCGCGCTCGCCCCGGTCGCCGTGGTCAATACCACCGCTTTCTCTGCCCGCGCGGCCGAGGGCTCGCCGCTCGACGCCGCCGGGGTGCCGGTGTTCCAGGCGATCCACGCCACCGCCCCGCGTGAGGCCTGGGCAGGGGCGGAACGCGGGTTGTCGCCCGCCGATCTCGCCATGCATGTCGCGTTGCCCGAGGTCGATGGCCGCATCCCCGCCGGGGTGATCTCGTTCAAGGAAGCGGCTCTGCGCGACCCCGATCTGCAATTCGCGCGCCAGAGCCATGCCGCCGACCCGGAACGCATCCGGGCCACCGTGGCACGGGTCGCCGCCTGGCACCGACTGGCCAGCCTGCCCGCCGCTGCGCGCCGCGTGGTGCTGGTGCTCTCCACCTATCCCGGCAAGGCGCATCGCATGGCCCATGCGGTGGGGCTGGACGCGCTCGCCTCGGCCGGGGCGATGATGGAAGATCTCACGGCGGCCGGTTTCGCCACCGCCCCCGGCGCGGCGCTGGACCAGGCGCTGCAAGAGGAAACCCTCGCCTGGCCGCTGCCCGATTACCGCCGCGCGCTGGCCCTGCTGCCCGGGCCGCTGCAAACCGCCCTGCGCGAGACCCATGGCGCGCCCGAGGACGATCCGGCGATCCGGGCGGGCACCTTCCGCTTCCGCGCCACCCGCCGCGGCAATCTGATCGTCGCGCTGCAACCCGAGCGCAGCCCCGGCCCGGACCGCGAGGGCGAATATCACGACACCAGCAGGGTGCCCTGCCACGGCTATGTCGCCTTCTACCTGTGGCTGAAACAGCAGGCCGATGCGCTGGTCCATATCGGCGCCCATGGCACGCTGGAATGGCTGCCCGGCAAGGCGGTTGCCCTTTCCGCCACCTGCTGGCCCGAGGCGCTGATCGCGCCCATCCCGGTGATCTACCCCTTCGTCGTCAACGACCCGGGCGAGGCCGCCCAGGCCCGCCGTCGCCTCGGCGCCGTCACCCTTGGCCATCTCACCCCGCCGCTTGCCGTCTCCGGGATGCCCCCCGCCCTGGCGCGGCTGGAGCGTATGCTCGACGAATACTCCACCGCCGACGGGCTCGACCCGGCGCGGCGCGACCGGCTGATTGCCACCATCCGCGATGAGGCCCAGGCCGCCGGGGTAGAGGCTGATCTCGACATCCCCCCCGACGCTTCGCCCGCCGAGGCCATCCCGAGGATCGACCGCTTCGTCTGCGACGTGAAGGAAAGCCAGTTCGGCGAGGGTCTGCATATCTGGGCGCGCGGTACTCCTGTTCACCTTGATCCAAATACCCTCGGGGGTCCGGGGGCAGACAGCCCCCGGCCGCCGATGCAGGGCGATCCCGCCTCCATCACCGCCGAGCGCGGGGCGCTCATCGCAGCCCTCTCCGGCAAGCCCGTCGCCCCCGGCCCCTCCGGCTCGCCGTTCCGCGGCCGCGCCGATGTGCTGCCGACGGGGCGCAACCTCTACGGCACCGATCCGCGCGCGGTGCCTTCGCGCGCGGCCCATGCCCAGGGGGTGAAGCTCGCCGAAGAGCTGATCCGCCGCCATCTCCAGGACCAGGGCGACTATCCGCGCGGGCTGGTGCTGAACCTCTGGGGCTCGGCCACGATGCGCACCGCGGGCGAGGAATTCGCCATGGCGCTGCATCTCGCCGGGGTAAAGCCGGTCTGGGATGAGGGCTCGGACCGCGTCAGCGGCTATGAAATCCTGCCGCTCGCGCTTCTCGACCGGCCCCGGATCGAGGTCAGTTTGCGGGTTTCTGGCCTGTTCAGAGACGTTTTTCCCGATCTCGCCCGGCTGTTCGACGCGGCCTGCGAAAGCCTCGCCGCCCGCGACGAGGCCGCCGACATGAACCCCTACACCGCCGCCCTGCGCGGGCCGCGGGTCTTCGCCCCGGCGCCGGGCGGCTACGGTCTCGGCATTGCCGAGGGGCAGTTCGGCGAGGACGCCCGCCGCGCCGCGGGCGAGGCCTGGCTGGCGGCTTCCGACCATACCGCCGCGGGTGAGCCCGCGCGCGAGATGCTGGAGGCGCGGCTGAGGGCCTCGGACGCTTTCGTCCATGCCCAGGACATGCCCGAGACCGATCTCTTGCTCGCCATGGATTACGCCGCGCATGAGGGCGGTTTCGCCGCCGCGATGGAGCGGATCGGCGCTTTGAGGCCCGCGCTCTACCATCTCGACGCCACCCGCCCCGACCAGCCGCGTGCCCGGACCCTGGGCGAGGAAATCGCCCGCGTCACCCGCGCCCGCGCTGCCAATCCGGTCTGGTTGCGGTCGATGACCCGCCACGGCTTTCGCGGCGCGGCCGAGATCGCGGCGACGCTCGACCATCTGGCGGCTTTCGCCCATCTCGCCCGGGTGGTGCCCTCGCATCTGTTCGACCTCTATCATGAGGCGACTTTGGGTGATCCGGCGATCCGCGACTTCATGGCGGCGGCAAATCCCGGCGCGCTGGCCGCGATGGAGGATTGCTTCCACGCGCTGGAAGGCGCAGGTCTGTGGTCAAGCCGGTCCAACTCCCGCGCGGCAGGTGTGCGATGAGCGGCATGACCAAAGGCTGGTGCCCCGGAGCGCTGCGCCCGATGATGTCGGGCGACGGGCTGGTGGTGCGTGTGCGCCCGCATGGCGGCAGGATCACCGCGGATCAGGCGCTGGCACTGGCAGATCTGGCGGAAGCGCATGGCAACGGGCTGATCGACCTTGGTTCGCGCGCGCATCTGCAACTGCGCGGCGTGGGCGAGGCGGGCCTGCCCGCGCTGCATGGGGCTTTGCGCGACCTTGGTCTTTTGGACGAGGACGCCGATACCGAGGCGCGGCGCAATATCCTCACCACGCCCCTGCACCGACCCGGCGACGAGACCCTGGCTTTGGTGGCGGAACTGGAAGCCGCGCTGCGCGATGCTCCGGTGCTGCCGGCGAAATTCGGCTTTGCGGTGGATACCGGACCGGCCTCGGTGCTGACCGGCGATTCCGCCGATATTCGCATCGAACGGGCGGAATCGGGCCTGATCCTGCGCGCCGACGGGATGGAGGCCGGCGAAAGGGTGACGGCAACGACTGCCGTGCCCCGCGCGATGGACCTGCTCGGCTGGTTCCTCGGCCAGGGCGGTGCGGGGCGGATGGCGCGGCTTATCGCTTCGGGGCAAAGCCCCTCGCTCTGCGCTGGTTCCCCGCCGCTGAAAGGCGCGGCGCTGAAACCGGGGCCTTGCGAGGCGGGGCTGTGCCTCGGCCTGCCGTTCGGCCAGATGCGGGCGGCGACCCTGCGCGCGCTTGCGCTTGCGCCTTTGCGGCTGACGCCCTGGCGGATGGTGGTGCTGGAGGGCGTCGCGGATGTCCCGCAGCATCCGGGGCTGATCGCCGATCCGGGGGATCCGCTTTTGAACGTCTCGGCCTGCACCGGCGCGCCGGGCTGCACCTCGGCCGGGGCGCCGACCCGCGATCTGGCGCGCAGGCTGGCGCCGCTGGTGCCGGCGGGCTGCCATCTGCATGTCTCGGGCTGTGCCAAGGGCTGCGCCCATCCGCAGCCCGCGCCCCTGACCCTGACCGCCAGGGACGGTCTGTTCGACCTGATCGAGAACGGCGCCCCCGACGCCCTGCCCGCTCTGCGCGGGCTTTCCCCCGACACCATCCCCGACCTGTTGCGAGGCCGATTTGCTCCATAGTTACGAAACCGACGGCGCGGCGATCTACACCGCCTCTTTCGCCACCATCCGCGCCGAGGCCGATCTGGCCCGCTTCACCCCCGAGGAAGAGGTGGTCGCCGTCCGCATGATCCACGCCAGCGGCATGGTGGAGCTGGCGCCGCATATCCGCTTTGCCCCCGGTTTCGCGGTGAAGGCCCGCGCGGCGCTGGAGGCCGGGGCGCCGGTGCTGTGCGATGCGAGAATGGTCAGCGAGGGCATCACCCGCGCCCGCCTGCCCGCCGGGAACGCGGTGATCTGCACGCTCCAGGACCCTGCGGTGCCGGAGCTGGCCGCGCGGATCGGCAACACCCGCTCGGCCGCGGCGGTGGAGCTGTGGCGCCCGCATCTGGAGGGCGCGGTGGTGGCGATCGGCAATGCGCCGACAGCGCTGTTCCACCTTCTGAACCTGCTGAAGGATCCGGCCTTTCCGCGCCCCGCGGCGATCATCGGCTGCCCGGTCGGCTTCATCGGCGCGGCGGAATCGAAAGCGGCGCTGGCGGCGGACGATCCCGCGCCCTGGTGCGTGGTGGACGGGCGGCTCGGCGGCTCGGCCATCACGGTCGCGGCGGTGAACGCGCTGGCGAGCCGGAAGGAATGAGCGTGACGGGTAAGGTGATCTGCATCGGCCTCGGCCCCGGCGACCCCGAGCTGATGAGCCTGCGCGCGCACCGGCTGCTGACCTCGGCCCGGGTGGTGGCCTATTTCCGCAAGGCGGGCAAGACCGGCCAGGCCCGGCGCATGGTCGAGGGGCTGATCCCCGGGGACGCCGAGGAATGGCCGATGGAATATCCGGTCACGACCGAGATCCCCTTCCAGGACCCGGCCTATAACGCCGCGCTCGCGCCGTTCTACGAGGAATGGGCGGCGCGGCTGGCGGCGGCCACGGCGGGCGGCAATGTCGTGGTGCTGTGCGAGGGGGACCCCTTCCTCTACGGCTCGTTCATGCACCTGCACTCGCGCCTGCCCGAGGGAATGGCCGAGGTGGTGCCGGGCATCCCCGGTATGGTCGGCTGCTGGAACGCGACCGGCCGGCCGATCACCTGGGGCGACGATGTGCTGACCGTGCTGCCCGCGACCCTGCCCGAGGCGGAACTGTTCCGCCGGGTGGCCGATACCGATGCGCTGGTGGTGATGAAGATCGGCCGCAACCTCGACCGGCTGCGGCGTGCGCTGGCGGCGGCGGGGCGGCTGGAGGACGCCTGGCTGGTGGAACATGGCACCATGCCTGCGGAAAAGGTGCGCCGGCTGGGCGATGTGGAGGGCGAGGCACCCTATTTCTCAATCGTCATCATCCATGGCCGGGGGCGTCGGCCATGACTGCGGACGAAGAGGCGGGGGCCCTGCCCCCCAGTCCATCGGTTCTTGAACCGATGGCGAACACGATGGACTACCCCCGGGGTATTTCGGTCAGGATGAAAGGCTGGATCGTCGTCGCCGGGCTGGGGCCGGGCGCGGAGGCGCTGGTGACGCCGGAGGTGTCTGCGATTCTGGCCGCGGCGACCGATGTGATCGGCTATATCCCTTACGTCGCGCGGGTGCCGGACCGGGAGGGGCTGGTGAAGCATGCCAGCGACAACCGGGTGGAACTGGACCGCGCCCGCCACGCGCTGGAACTGGCGGCCTCGGGGCGGCGGGTGGTGGTGGTGTCTTCGGGCGATCCGGGGGTGTTCGCCATGGCCTCGGCGGTGTTCGAGGCGATGGAGGCGGGGCCTGCGGACTGGCGCGAGCTGGATCTGCGGGTGCTGCCGGGGATCACCGCGATGCTGGCGGCGGCGGCGGCGGTCGGTGCGCCTCTGGGGCATGATTTCTGCGCGATCAATCTGTCTGACAATCTCAAGCCTCTGGATCTGGTGCTGAAGCGTTTGCGGCTGGCAATTGAGGGTGATTTCGCGATGGGGTTCTACAATCCGCGCTCGCGTTCGCGCCCCGGGCAGTTCGACCGGGTGCTGGAGGTCCTGCGCGAGGGCTGCGAGCCGGAGCGGCTGGTGGTGCTGGCGCGGGCGGTGTCTACCCCGGAGCAGAGCGTGACCGTGTTGCCGCTGGCCGATCTGCGGGCAGAGATGGTGGATATGCGGACCATGGTGATCCTGGGCTCGTCGCTGACGCGGCGGGTCGGGCGCTTCGTCTACACCCCGAGGTCGGCATGAAGCCAGGCGAGCACATCCTCCGGGCTGGCGGCGGTGGGCGCCTCGGGCAGCCGGGGCCGGTCGATCATCACCACCGGCAGGCCGAGATCGCGCGCGGCGGTCAGCTTGGCGCTGGCGCCCGCGCCGCCCGCGTTTTTCGCGACGATCATCTGAATGCCGTGGCGCTGCATCAGCGCGCGGTCCGAGGCCGTGTCGAACGGGCCGCGGGCGATCTCCAGCGTGACCTGCGGCAGGGGCAGGCTGCTGACCGGCGGATCGACGAGGCGCAGAAGGTAGTGATGCTGCGGCCGGGCGGCGAAGGGCGCCAGATGCTGGCGGCCGATGGCGAGGAATATCCGCCTCGGCGTCTCGCCGGTCGCCTGCACCGCCTCGGCGATGTCGGGCACCGGGGTCCAGGCGTCGCCCGGGCCGGGGCGCCAGGCCGGGCGCTCCAGCCGGATCAGCGGGACGCCGGTCTCCTGCGCTGCCAGGGCGGCGTTCGTGCTCATCTGCGCGGCGAAAGGGTGGGTGGCGTCGATCAGGTGGCTGATGCGATGGGTGCGAAGGTATCCGGCCAGCCCCTCGGCCCCACCGAAGCCGCCGGTGCGCACCGGCACCGGCTGCGCCCGCGGGCTTTCCACCCGGCCCGCATAGGACAGCACGGCAGAGAGCCCGGCCCCGGCCACCAGGGCGGCAAGACGGCTGGCTTCGGTCGTGCCGCCGAGGATCAGCAGCCTGGGGGTATCGCGCATGGGTGAGTGGCTTTCCATCATCGGTATCGGCGAAGATGGCCCGGCGGGCCTGTCGGAGGCAAGCCGCGATGCGCTGGCGGCGGCCGAGGTCGTGTTCGGCGGGCCGCGGCATCTGGCGATGATCGCGCACCCCGACAAGCGCGCATGGCCGGTGCCGTTCTCGCTGGCGCCGCTGCTGGCGTTGCGCGGGCGGCGGGTGGCGGTGCTGGCCTCGGGCAATCCGTTCTGGCACGGGGCAGGCGGCAGCATCGCGCGGCAGATCGGCCCCGGCGAATGGCGCGCTTTTCCGGCGCCTTCGGTCTTCTCCCGCGCGGCGGCGCAGATGGGCTGGCGGCTGGAGGAGACCCCCTGCATCGGTCTCCATGCCGCGCCTCATGAGCGGCTGCGCCCGCATCTGGCGCCCGGCCAGCGGCTGATCGTCACCCTGCGCGACGGCGCCGCCCCGCAGGCGCTGGCGGAATGGCTGGCGGAGATGGGGTTCGGCGCGAGCCTTGTCACCGTGCTGGAACGGCTGGGCGGGCCTTCGGCGCGGATCCGCGCCACCCGTGCCGATGGGTTCGATCTTGCAGACATCACCGCGCCGGTCGCCGCCGCGATCGAGGTCGCCGGGGCGGGGCGGGTGCTGACCCGGGCCTCGGGCCTTGCCGACGATTTCTTTGAACATGACGGCCAGATCACCAAACGGCCGGTGCGGGCGCTGGCGCTCTCGGCGCTGGCGCCGCGGCCGGGCGAGATGCTCTGGGATCTGGGCGCGGGCTCCGGCTCTGTCGGGATCGAATGGCTGCTTGCGCATCCGGCGATGCGCGCGGTGGGGGTGGAATCCGACGCCACCCGCGCGGCGCGGGCGCGGGCGAATGCCGCGCGCCTCGGCTGCGACCGGCTGGAGATCCGCGAGGGCCGGGCGCTCGACGTTCTGCCCGCGCTGCCCAGGCCCGATGCGGTCTTTGTCGGTGGCGGGATGGAGGAGAACCTGCTGAATGCGCTCTGGGCCTGTCTGCCCGGCGGGACGCGGCTGGTGGTCCATGGTGTGACGCTGGAGACCGAGGCGCTGCTGGCGTCCTGGCATGGGGCGAAGGGCGGTCAGATGCTGCGGATCGAGCTGGCCGAGGCCGCGCCTCTGGGGCGGCGGCGGGGCTGGAAATCCGCCTATCCGGTGGTGCAATGGAGCGTGACGCGATGATCGCGGGCATTGGGTTCCGCGAGGCGGCAGGGGCGGAGTCGATCCTCGACGCGCTGCGGCGCGCAGGCGGCGCGGATCTGCGCGACCTCGCGCTGCCCGTGCGCAAGGCGCGCCATCCGGCGGTGCTGGCGCTGTCCCGGCAGGGCTTCCGCATCCATCCGGTGACGGCGGAGGATCTGACCCGCGCCGTCACCCTGACCGACAGCGCCGCCGCCCGTGCGGCCCATGGCACCGGCAGCGTCTCGGAAGGCTGCGCTTTGGTGGCCTGCGGGCCGGGCGCGCGGCTTCTGGCGCCGCGCAGCATATCGGGCGACGGGCTGGCCACCGCCGCCCTGGCCGTGAAAGGAAAGAACGAATGACCGTCCATTTCATCGGGGCCGGGCCGGGGGCGCCCGATCTGCTGACCCTGCGGGGGCGCGATCTGATCGCCGCCTCGCCGGTCTGTCTTTACGCCGGTTCGCTGATCCCCGAGGCGGTGCTGGCCCATTGCCCGCCGGGGTGCCGGATCGTGAACACCGCGCCGATGGACCTCGACGCGATCATGGCCGAAATCGCCGCCGCGCATCAGGCGGGCGAGGATGTGGCGCGGCTGCATTCCGGCGATCTCTCGGTCTGGTCGGCCATGGGGGAACAGCTTCGCCGCCTGCGCGAGGCCGGAATCCCCTATAGCGTGACCCCGGGCGTGCCGTCTTTCGCCGCCGCCGCCGCCGCGCTCGGGGTAGAGCTGACCCTGCCGGGCCTTGCGCAAAGCGTGGTGCTGACCCGCACCCCGGGCCGCGCCTCGGCGATGCCCGAGGGCGAGAACCTCACCGCTTTCGCCGCGACCGGGGCGACGCTGGCGATCCATCTCTCGATCCACCGGCTGGAGGAGACCGCGGCTGAGCTGATCCCGCATTACGGCGCGGATTGCCCGGTGGCGGTGGTCTGGCGCGCGACCTGGCCCGACCAGCGGCTCGTGCGCGGGACGCTGGCGACCATCGCCACCGAGGTCGGCGACAGCATGGAGCGCACCGCGCTGATCCTCGTCGGCCCGGCGCTCGGGCAGGAGGGGTTCATCGACTCGAGTCTTTACTCCACCGATTACGACCGGCGCTTCCGCGCGGGCCGGGCCGACGCCGTGAAGGTGAAACCATGACCCCGGGCCTGATCATATCGGCGCCGCGGTCGGGTGCGGGCAAGACCACGGTGATGCTGGGCCTGTTGCGCGCTTTGGCCGAGGACGGCGTGGCGGTGCAGCCCTATAAATGCGGCCCCGATTACATCGACCCGGCCTTTCATCTGGCGGCCTGCGGGCGGGCCTCGTTCAACCTGGACAGTTGGGCGATGCAGCCGGGCCTCCTGGCCGCGCAACTGGCGCGCGGCGGCGAGATGGCGCTGGCCGAGGGCTCGATGGGCCTGTTCGACGGCGTGGTCTATCCGGGCGAGGCCGGAACCGGCGCCAGCGCCGACATCGCCGCGCTGACCGGCTGGCCGGTCGTGGCGGTGCTCGATGTTTCCGGCGCGGCGCAGACCGTGGCGGCGCTGGCGGCGGGGATGGCGGCCTGGCGGCCCGATGTGAAACTGGCGGGCGTGATCCTGAACCGCGTCGCCTCGGCCCGGCACGAAAGGCTTTGCCGCCTCGGGATGGAGAGCGCCGGTCTGCCGGTGTTCGGCGCGCTGCCCCGGCGCGGCGATCTGACCCTGCCCGAGCGTCACCTCGGCCTCGTCCAGGCGGTGGAGCACCCGGATCTGGACGCCGCCATCGCGCAATATGCCGCCTTCCTGCGCGAACATACCGACCTTGCCGCCCTGCGCGCCGCCGCAACCGCCAGGACAGTGCCGGGCGCACTGCAGCAGCCAAAGCCCCCGGGTCAGCGCATCGCCATCGCGCGGGACGAGGCGTTTTCCTTCACCTATCCGCATCTCTTAAGCGCCTGGACCGCGCAGGGGGCCGAAATCCTGCCCTTCTCGCCGCTGGCCGACGAGGCCCCGGACCCCACCGCCGATCTGTGCTGGCTGCCCGGCGGCTACCCGGAACTGCACGCGGGCCGCCTCGCTGCGGCGGGGCGTTTCCTGACCGGGTTGCGGTCCTTCGCGCAGACGAAGCCGGTCCACGGCGAATGCGGCGGCTACATGGTTCTGGGCGAGGCGCTGATCGACGCCAAAGGCACCCGCCACGCGATGGCGGGGCTTCTGGGCCTCGTCACATCCTACGAGAAGCGGAAGATGCACCTCGGTTACCGCCTTGCGGAACTGGCCGCGCCGCTGCCGGGCCATGCGCCGGGCGCGCGGCTGCGGGGGCATGAGTTCCACTATTCCACCATCCTTGCCCAGCCCGACCCGCCGCTCGCGCGCGTCCTGGATGCCGAAGGCACGGCGGTGCCCGAGACCGGCTCGCACCGCGGCAGGGTCAGCGGCACCTTCTTCCACCTGATCGGAGAGGCGTCATGAACGGCTTCGTCAGTTTCGTCTCCTCGGGGCCGGGCGATCCCGAACTGCTGACCGTCCGCGCCGTGAACCGGCTGCGCGAGGCCGAGGTGGTGCTCTATGACGATCTGTCCTCCGGACCGATCCTCGATCTGGCGCCCACTACCGCGGATCTGATCTCGGTCGGCAAACGCGCGGGCCGCGCCTCGCCTCGCCAGGATCACGTCAGCCGGCTGCTGATCGACCATGCCGCGACCGGACTGAAGGTGGTGCGGCTGAAATCCGGCGATTCCGGCATGTTCGGGCGGCTGGAAGAAGAAATCACCGCCCTGCGCGCGGCCGGGATCGGCTATGAGATCGTGCCCGGCATCACCGCGCCCTCGGCCGCCTGCGCCGCGGCGGGGATTCCGCTGACGCGCAGGCTGAACGCGCGGCGGGTGCAGTTCGTGACCGGCCACGACGTGACCGGCGCCCTCCCCGAGGGGCTGAACTGGACCGCGCTGGCCGATCCCCAGGCGGTGACGGCGGTGTTCATGGCGCGCGCGACCTTCCCGGCGCTGGCCGAACGGCTGATGGCCCATGGCCTTGCGCCCGGGACCCCCACGCTGATGGCGCAGGGTGTCTCGACCCCGGCGCAGAGCTTCCGGCGCGACACCCTGGCGGGGCTGGCCGCGCATCTGACGGATGCCGCCCCCGATCCGGCGCCGACGCTGATCCTTTACGGCGCGCTGGCGGAATGATGCTTGCTTGACCCGGCCCCCGCGCGCTGTCACTGTCGGGGCGCGCAAGGTGCCGGGGACGATCTCCGGCATGGGAACAGGGTGGGTGCAAGCCCCAACCCGACCGCCCCCGCGACTGTGAGCAGCGAGCCGACCGCCGGGCATCCACTGTGGCCATAAGCCATGGGAAGGAGGGCAGAGGCAGCGACCTGCGAGTCAGGAGACCGACCTTCGCGCAGATGCAACCGCCGTCGGGGATGACGGCCAGGAGGTTATCCATGTCCACCCTTACCCGGGCCGACGGCACCGTATCGGTTTCGCTGGCAAATATCGTGATCGTCGCGCTGGTCGGGGCCGCGCTGGTCTTCGTCGCCGGTCTCGCCCAGTCGGAAACCCTGCATGACGCCGCCCATGACGTGCGTCACGCGGTCGGATTCCCCTGCCACTGACATGCTGCAAAGATTGCTGACCAGCGCATTGATCGCTGGCGCTGCCGCGGGGCTGATTGCCGCCCTGTTGCAGCTTGTCTTCGTGCAGCCGGTGCTTCTGCATGCCGAACTCTACGAGGGGGGCGAGCGCACCCATTTCGCAGCCGCGTCAGAACATGATCACGGCCACGGCGAAGAGGCCGCCCCGGATGAGGGCGAAGCCCCCGCCGAAGCTCCCGCCGCGGAAGCGGCCGGCCACGATCACGCCGATGCGGGCGAGATCCCCGGCATCGGCTTCGACGCGCCGCGCGACGGGCTGTCGGTGCTGTTCTCGATCATGGTCTATGCCGGTTACGGTCTGATCCTGGTCGCCGCCATCGCGCTGGCCGAGAACGCGGGGCACCGCGTCACCGCGCGCCAGGGCCTCCTGTGGGGGTTGGCCGGTTACATCGCCGTGCAACTCGCGCCCGCGGTGGGGCTGTCGCCGGAACTGCCGGGCATGGCCGCCGCCGACATCAACGCCCGCGCGGTCTGGTGGGTGGCGACGGTGATCGCCTCGGCGGTCGGGCTCTGGCTGATCGCCTTCGGCAAGGGCTGGGGCGCCTGGATCCTCGCCATCGTGCTGCTCGCCGCGCCCCATGTCATCGGCGCGCCGCATCCGCATGAGTTCACCGGCCCGACGCCGCCGGAACTGGCCGCGCAATTCGCCGGCCGCGCGCTCGGCGTCGGTCTGGCGGTCTGGGCGCTGCTCGGCCTGTTCGCGGCCTCGCTCTGGAGCCGCGGCCGCACCGCGTAAGACACCGGCCCCGGCGGCTCAGCCCGCCGGGGTCCGCCGCAGGATATAGATATCCATGATCCAGCCATGTTCGGCCCGCGCCGCCTCGCGCGCGGCCAGGATCCTCGGCCCGGCCTCGCTCAGCGGCCCCCGGTCGGTGATCTGCCCGCTCATCCCGACATAGGCGCCCCACCAGATCTCCACCCCCTCGGGCGGCACGGTCTGGAAGGCGCAGCCGCCGTCCAGCATGACGACCAGCGTGTCCACCCCCAAAGGCCAGCCGTCCTCGCGCAGCCGCCGCCCGGTGGTCACCAGAAACGGCGCCCCCAGATCGTTGAGCGGAATGCCATGCGCCGCCGCCAGAACCTGGGGCGACATGATTCCCGGGATCACCCGCACCCGCAATTCCATCCGCCGCGCCAGCCGTTCCGCGATACGCAAAGTGCTGTCGTAAAGCGCCGGATCGCCCCAGACCAGCAGCGCCACCCGTTCCGCGCCGCCCGCATCAGAGATCGCGGCCGTCCAAGCCCCGGCGATCGCATCATGCCAGTCGTTGACCCGCGCCAGATAGGACGGATTGGCCGGATCGCGCACCGGCATGGCAAAGCCCCGGATCCGCACCGCCGGATCGGTCAGAACATCGGCGCAGATCCGGCGGCGCAATTCGGCCAGATCGGCCTTGTCCTCGCCCTTTTCGGGGATCAGCACCAGATCCACCGAGTTCAGCGCCTTCACCGCCTCCAGCGTCAGGTGATCCGGGTTGCCGGTGCCGATCCCGATCAGAAGAAGGTCCATCCCGCGCTCCGCTGTTTTCCGCGCCAGAAATCACCCCGAGGGGCGAAAGAAAACCCCTGCCGCTTTCATCCTGACCCAAATACCCCCGCCGGAGGCCTCCCGGCGCAGCCGGGACCACTTACCCTTTCAACTCGGCACTGATCCGCACCGGCCCCGTCGCGCCGCGCAGCTTGGCGCGGTAGATCACCACGCCTTCCACCACACGCATCACATAGGTGCGGGTCTCGGCGAAGGGGATGGTTTCCACCCAGTCCACCACATCCACATCCGCCCGCCGCGGATCGCCGAATTCGGTGATCCAGCGCCGCGGCCGCCCCGGCCCCGCATTGTAGCCCGAGGCGATCATGGCGATCGACGGCCCGAACTCTTCGACCATCTTCGCCAGATAGGCCGCGCCGACCTGAGTATTGAACGAAGGCTCGTAAAGTTTCGACAGCGCGTATTCGAGGCCCAGATCCTTCGCCATCCGCTCGGCGGTTTCCGGCAGCACCTGCATCAGCCCGCGCGCATTGGCCGAGGACCGCGCTATAGGCTCGAACTCGCTCTCGCGGCGCGAGATGGCCAGCGCCAGCGCCCGGCTGACTTTCAGCCCGTCCGGCACCAGATCGGGCACCGGGTAATAGGGCCGGGGCAGGATCGCGCCGCGCTCGGCCGCCTGTTTGGCGATCACCAGCGCGATATGCGGCTCGTTCATCTCAAGCGCCATCTCGGCCAGCTGCGCCAGTTCGGCGCTGCTCAGGCTTTCCGAGAGGTGCAGCAGGAAGCGTTTCCCCTCGGGCCGGTTCCCCGCCGCCAGCAGCAGCCGCCCGGCCTCCAGCACCGAAGACCCCGCGAAACCCGACTGCCGCCAGCCCGCGGCCGGGGTCTCGTTCAACAGCGCCGGGTCAAGGTCCAGCCCCAGCCTCTCCGCCGCCAGCAGCCCGTAATAGGCGGTCTGATGCTTTGCCGCCGCGCGGTAATGCGCCAAAGCCTGATCCTGCCGCCCTGCCGCCTCTTCGGCGCGGCCCTGCCAGTAATCGGCGCGCGCGACCGAGATCGCGGTGGTCACTTCGGCGCGCAGATGGCCGAAATGTTTCAGCGCGGTCGCGGGGTCGTTCAGCCGCCGCAGCGCGATGAACCCGGCCAGGAACTCCAGATCGACGTAAGAAGAGCCGCGCGTCAGCCCATGGCCCGCCGCCACCCGATAGGCTTTCTGCGCCTCGCCCTGGCGCATCAGCCAGCGCGCCAGCAGCGCGCGCCGCGCGGTCCAGGCCTCGGGGCGGCCCAGTTTATCAGGCGCGACCGACAGGATCAGCTCCGCCGCCTCGGGGTAAAGATCGCGCCGCATCCGCCAGATGAACCGCTCATAACCCAGACCCGGATCGGATTTCAGCGAATCGGGCACCCTGGCCAGAATCGCATCGATGCCCTTCTCGTCGGCGCGCAGCGCCAGCCGCGCCTCGGCCAGCAGCCGCAGATCCGCGCTCACCCGTGGCAGCATCCGCATCGCCTCGGGGCGGCGGCCCTCCCAGAGCAGGGTGTCGAGCCGCAGCGGATGCACCATCGCCACCGCCTCGGGCATCAGCGCGATGAGCGTCTCTTCCTCGGCGGCGGTGAAGCTGAGTTCGGCCCAGGCCCGCATCGCCTCGGTCTCGGCCATAGCCATCTGGCCGAGCGCCTTATGCGCGCCGACCAGCGCGATGGCGCCCCTGGCGGTCTGCGGCGGGTAATCCTTGAACCAGGCCGTTACCCGCGCCGGCGTCTCGGACCGCGCCACCGCCTCTTCGCCCTTCTGGCGCAACAGCGCGAGGCCGGGCCAGTCGCCGCGCCGCGTAAGAAACGCCTCGTAATCCCCGAGCCTGCCCTCGCCTTCGCGCAGCCAGGACCAGATCACGAAGTCGCGCCCCACGCCTGCGGGCGCCGCCTCCAGCGCCGCCTGCCAGTCTTTCGTGCGCAGCAGTTCCAGTGCGGTTTTCATCGCCTGCACCTGATCGGCGCGGGCGGGCAGGGGCAGGAGCACGAGGGCGAGGATCAGCAAGCGGAAGACGAGGCTCATGGCGCGGACTGTGCCAAAGCCCCCCTGCCGCCACAAGGCACGATCCCGTCAGCAGGTGTCCGACAGCACCGCTTGGCAAGGCCCTTGCGCGACTGTAAGGAAGGCCCGTTGCACCCAGGGGCCGATCCGCCCCCAGACGAGGAGACGCGTGCCATGATCCAGGGGTCGATTCCCGCGCTGGTGACGCCGTTCAAAAACGGCGAGCTGGATATGGATACGCTCAGGAAACTCGTCGAATGGCAGATCGAACAGGGCACCACCGGGCTGGTTCCGGTGGGCACGACCGGCGAAAGCCCGACGCTCAGCCATGAAGAACACGAGGCGGTGGTCGAGGCGGTGGTGAAATTCGCCGCCGGCCGGGTGCCGGTGATTGCGGGCGCGGGCTCGAACAACACCGTCGAAGGCATCCGCCTGATCCGCCATGCCGAGAAGGTGGGCGCCGACGCGGCCCTGGTGGTGACGCCCTATTACAACAAGCCCACGCAAGGAGGGCTGATCGCGCATTACCGCGCGGTGCACGATTCCTGCAATCTGCCGATCATCATCTACAATATCCCCGGCCGCTCGGTCGTCGATATGACGCCCGCCACCATGGGCGAACTGGCGAAACTGCCGCGGATCGTCGGCGTCAAGGACGCCACCGGCAAGATCGAGCGGGTCAGCCAGCAGCGCGCCGCCTGCGGTGCGGATTTCATCCAGCTTTCGGGCGAGGACGCCACCGCGCTCGGCTTCAACGCCCATGGCGGCACCGGCTGCATCTCGGTCACGGCGAATGTCGCGCCGAAGCTCTGCGCCGAATTCCAGGCGGCGACCCTGCGCGGCGACTACAAGGCCGCGCTGGACTATCAGGACCGGCTGATGCCGCTGCATGAGGCGATCTTCCTGGAGCCGGGTGTTGCCGGGGCGAAATACGGCCTCTCGCTTCTGGGCCGCTGCACGGAAGAGGTGCGCCTGCCGCTGGTGGGCCTGACCGATGCCACCAAAGAGCGCATCCGGGCCGCCATGGTTCATGCCGGTCTCCTCTGAGCGACAAATTCCTTCAAAGGAATTTGCAAAAATCTTTGAAGATTTTTGCGTGGCGCAGTTGTGAGCGCGCCGCTCTCTCCCGATCTGCGCGGCGCCGCGCTGATGACGGCGGCGATGGCCGGTTTCGCCATCGAGGATCTGTTCATCAAACGCGCCGCGCTCAGCCTGCCGGTGGGGCAGGTCATGGTGCTGATGGGCTTTTCCGGCGCGCTGGTCTTCGCGCTGATGGCGCGCGCCAGGGGTGAGGCCGCCTTGCCCCGCGTCTTCCTCTCGCGGCCGATGCTGATCCGCTCGGGGTTCGAGATTTCCGGGCGGCTGTTCTACAGTCTCGCGCTGGCGCTGACGCCGATGTCGGCCACGGTTGCCATCCTTCAGGCGACGCCTCTGGTGGTGCTGGCCGGCGCGGCGCTGATCTTCGGCGAGCAGGTCGGCTGGCGGCGCTGGTCGGCGGTGATCGTCGGCTTCATCGGTGTGCTGATCGTGCTGCGTCCGGGGGCCGAGGGCTTCTCGGCGCTGTCGCTGCTTGCCGTGGCCGGGATGCTGGGCTTTGCGGGCCGCGATCTCGCGACCCGGGCCGCGCCGCAAAGCATGTCGAACCGCCAGCTTGGCACTTTGGGCTTTGCCATGCTGGGCTTTGCCGGGGTGATCGTCCTCGGCTTCACCGGCGAGGCGCATATCCCCGACCTGCGCGAGGCCGGGCTGGTGCTGGGCGCCACCGTCTTCGGCGTTGCCGCCTATAACGCGCTGACCGCGGCGATGCGCACCGGCGATGTCTCGGCGGTGACGCCCTTCCGCTACACGCGGCTGATCTTCGCGATGATCCTCGCGGTGCTGATCTTAGGCGAATCCCCCGATGCGGCGACGATCCTCGGCAGCGCGATCATCGTGGTCAGCGGCCTTTACACCCTTCTGCGCGCGCGCCGGAAAGCCCTGCGTTAAGGGCTGCGCCTTTACTCGCGCCCGGGCATCGCCTATCTCCTGCGGGTCATGATGAAGAAATCCGATCCCAATTCAAAGCTGATCGCCGAAAACCGCCGGGCGCGGTTCGATTATCATATCGAAAGCGACCTTGAGGCCGGGATCGTGCTTCAGGGGTCCGAGGTCAAAAGCCTGCGCAATGGCGGCTCGAACATCGCCGACAGCTACGCTTCGGTCGAAGGCGGCGAGTTGTGGCTGATCAACGGCTATATCGCGCCCTACCGACAGTCGAACGCCTGGGACAGCCATGAGGAACGCCGCAAGCGCAAGCTGCTGGTCTCAAAGCGCGAGCTTTCGCGGCTCTGGAACGCCACCGCGCGCGAGGGGATGACCATCGTGCCCCTGCGGATGTATTTCAACGACCGCGGCATGGTGAAGCTCGCGCTCGGCATCGCCAAGGGCAAGAAGCTGGCCGACAAGCGCGAGACCAGCGCGAAACGCGACTGGGAGCGGCAGAAGGCCCGGCTCCTGAAGCAGAACGGCTGAAGATCTGGTGGCTGCGGCCTGAGCGAATACAACATTTGCCAGGATGGGAAGGATAGGGCACCATTCCCCCTGCCCGGATCATTTCTTTCGACCCATGATGCCGGGTGTAAAGCCGGATGAAAAACGGCAGTCACAGAGGGACGAATGACATGGAACTGATCATTCAGCTGGTCGCGGGCCTTGTGGGCGGCAATGCCGCCGGGGCCGCGTTGAAGAACCTGAACCTCGGGCCGGTGCTGAATTCGGTCATCGGGCTGATCGGCGGTCTGGGCGGCGGGCAGCTTCTGTCGATGCTGGGCGTGGGCGGTGCCGGAGAGGCGGCCGCCGCGGCCTCGAATCTCGACATCGCCTCGATCGTGCAGAGCGTGATCGGCGGCGGCGCGGGCGGCGGCATCCTGGTCGCCATCGTCGGCGCCATCAAAAAAGCCATGGGAAAGTGATCTGACCCTCGCAGGAACAGCCCCGCCCGCGCAGACCCCGCGGGCGGGTTTTTTGTTGCGCAGGCGGGGCCGACGGGCCGGGCGGAGGCTTGCGCACAAGGCTGGGCGGGCTATAGGACGGTGACCGTCCCGTGACCCCGAGGCCGCCATGCCGCTGACCCCCTCTCCGAATGACGATCCGAAAACCCTCGTCTCGACCGACTGGCTCGGGCGGCATCTGAAGGATCCAGATCTGCGGCTGCTGGATGCCAGCTGGTATCTGCCCGACGCGGGGCGCGACGCAAAGGCGGAATACCTGGCCGCGCATATCCCCGGCGCGCGGTTCTTCGATATCGACGAGATTTCCGACCACCGCTCGAATCTGCCGCATATGGCGCCGCCGATCGAGAAATTCATGTCGCGGATGCGCGCGATGGGGGTGGGCGACGGCCATCAGGTGGTGGTCTATGACGGCTCGGGCCTGTTCTCGGCCGCCCGCGTCTGGTGGCTGTTCCGGCTGATGGGCAAGACCGATGTCGCGGTCTTGGACGGCGGTCTGCCGAAATGGCGGGCCGAGGGCCGCGAGACCGAGGATCTGCCGCCGGTGATCCGCGACCGCCACATGACCGTGCAGCGCCAGAACCACCTGGTGAAAGACGTGACCCAGGTCGCCCATGCCGCCAAGCTGAAACAGGCGGTGGTGATCGACGCCCGCGCGCCTGCCCGCTTTGCCGGCGAGGCGCCCGAGCCGCGCCCCGGCCTGCGCGCGGGCCATATCCCCGGCGCGCGCAATGTGCCCTTCGGTGCGGTGCTGAACCCCGACGGCACGATGAAAGACCCCGCCGCTTTGCGCCGGGTGTTCGAGGCGGCCGGGGTCGATCTGACGAAGCCCGCGATCACCAGTTGCGGCTCGGGCGTGACGGCGGCGGTGCTGGCGCTGGCGCTGGAACGCATCGGCCACCGCGACTGGTCGCTCTATGACGGTTCCTGGACCGAATGGGGCATGTATGAGGATCTGCCGGTCGAAACCGGCCCGGCCCGGTGAAACTGGCTCTGTAAGGCCCTGAAAGGGCGAATGAGGGGAAAATGCTTGAGGCTCTGAACCCGCAGCCGCAGGATAAGATCCTGCAACTTCTGGCCATGTTCCGCGAGGACAAGCGGGCCGGCAAGATCGACCTCGGCGTCGGGGTCTACAAGGACGCGACCGGGCTGACCCCGGTGATGCGCGCCGTCAAGGCGGCGGAAAAGAAGCTGTGGGAGAGTGAGACCACCAAGACCTACACCGCCCTGGCCGGAGAGCCGGCCTATAACACTGCTATGCAGGGGCTGATCCTGGGCGAGGGCTATGCGGATCGCGCGGCCTCGATCTCGACCCCGGGCGGCACCGGCGCGCTTCGTCAGGCGCTGGAGCTGATCCGGCTGGCGCGGCCCCAGGCGAAGATCTGGCTCTCGGCGCCGACCTGGCCGAACCATCCTTCGATCGTGAAATTCCTCGGCCTTCCGATGGCGGAATACCGTTACTTCGACGTGGAAGGTTCGGGGCTGGATTTCGCCGGGCTGATCGAGGATCTGGGCCGCGTCGCCGAGGGCGATGTGGTGCTGCTGCACGGCTGCTGCCACAACCCGACCGGCGCCAATCCGACCCCGGCCCAGTGGGACGAGATCATCGCGGTGCTGAAGGCGAAGAAGGCCATGCCGCTGGTCGATCTGGCCTATCAGGGCTTCGGCGACGGGCTGGATGCGGATGCCGAAGCCACCCGCAAGGTGGCCGCGGCCTTCCCGGAAGTGCTGATCGCCGCGTCCTGTTCCAAGAATTTCGGCATCTATCGTGAGCGGACCGGCATCCTGATCGCGCTGACCTCGCCCGAGCGCAAGGCGGTGGTCCAGGCCAATCTGAACTTCCTGAACCGGCAGAATTACAGCTTCCCGCCCGACCATGGCGCGCGGCTGGTGACGATGATCCTGGAAGACCCCGCGCTGCGCGCGGAATGGGTGGTCGAGCTGGAGGAGACCCGGCTCAACATGCTGAACCTGCGGGTGCAGCTGGCCGAGGAACTGCGCAAGGCCACCAATTCGGACCGTTTCGACTTCGTGGCGCATCATCGCGGCATGTTCAGCCGCCTCGGGCTGAGCGAGGCCCAGGTGAACCGCCTGCGCGAGGAAAACGCGATCTACATGGTGGGCGATTCGCGCATCAACATCGCCGGGCTGAACCGGGAAACCGTGCCGCTGCTGGCGAAGGCGATCGCCGCGGTGCTGTGAGCGGTCGCTTCTGACTGCTGGCGGAAGCGGGGGTTTCACACCCCCGCACCCCCGTGGGGTATTTCCATCAAGGTGAAAGACAAGGTGCGGTCGGTTCCGGGCGCCTGTTGTGGGCATCCGGCGCGAAGAATACGACGCGGCGCTAAGGGCGGACGCCCGGGTCAGTTGATCCCGAGCGCCTCGCGCACTGCGCGGTCGATCTCTTCCTGGCGGCGCGCGTCGGGCATACCCTGTTCGGTCGAGCCGCCCTGGTAGACCGGGGCGTTCGAGCCGTCGAAATAGGGCACTTCCTCGGGCAGGATCGGCCGCTCGACCCCGCCGATATCGGGCGAGGGGGCGAGGCCCCCGGTGCCCGAGACCGTGTTGGGAGGGATCTCTTTCGGCAGGGGCTGTGCGGCCACGCCTTCGTTGATGCGCACCATCACCTCGCGCCAGATGTCGGCGGGCAGGCCGCCGCCGGTCACCCCGGTCAGCGGGCGGTTGTCGTCGTAGCCGAGCCAGACCCCCACCACGTAATCGGCGGTGAACCCCACGAACCAGGCGTCGCGCGCCGAATTGGTGGTGCCGGTCTTGCCCGCCGCCTCGCGGTCGGGAAGCCGGGCGCGGGTGCCGGTGCCGCCGTTGATCACCTCGCTCATCATATAGATCAGCGCATGGGCGGCGCGTTCCGAGATCACCCGTTCGCCGATGCCGCCGCCCTGGCCAAACAGTTCTTCGTCCTCGCCCTTCAGCTTGAGCGCGCGCAGCCCGTAGGGCGTGACCGACGAGCCGCCGTTCAGGATCCCGGCATAGGCGCCGGTCATCTCGATCAGCGTCGATTCCGAGGCGCCGAGCGCCAGCGCGGGGCCGTCGGCCATCTTCGAGGCCACGCCGAAATCGGTAGCGACCTTTTTCACCAGATCGCGGCCCACCAGTTCCGAGATCTTCACCGCCGGGATGTTGCGGCTTTCGGCCAGAGCCTGGGTGAGAGTGATCATCCCCTTGAATTTGCCGTCGTAATTCTTGGGGCTGTAGGGGCCCGAACCGGGGACGTTGATCGTATAGGGGCTGTCGTCGACGTAATCGAGCGGGCTGTAGCCCAGATCCAGCGCCACCGCATAGACGAAGGGTTTGAACGAGGATCCGGTCTGGCGCAAAGCCATGGTCGCGCGGTTGAAATCGCCCGCCCTCGGGATCGCGCGTCCGCCGACCATGGCGCGCACGGCGCCATCCGCGCTCATCACCACGATAGCGGCCTGGGCGGTGGAGCCCTCCTTGACCTTGCTGTCGAACACATGGGCCAGCGCTGCCTCGGCCTGGGCCTGGATCCGCTGGTCGAGCGTGGTCTCGATGATCACATCCTCGGTGGTGTCGCGGGCGAGGTAGTCGGGCGTGGTCTCCATCACCCAGTCGGCGAAGAAACCGCCGTTCCGCTGCCGCGCGGCCTCGGACAGTTGCGCCGGATTGCGCCGCGCCTCATCGGCCTCGGCTTTGGTCAGATAGCCCTGCTCCTCCATCAGCCCGATCACCACATTGGCGCGGTTCTGCGAGCGTTCCAGATTGGCGGTGGGCGCCAGCGCCGAGGGCGCCTGCAACAGACCGGCCAGCATCGCCGCCTCGGCCGGCGAGACATTGGCGGCGGATTTGCCGAAATAGCGCTGCGCCGCGGCCTCGAAGCCGCGCGCCCCCGCGCCCAGGTAGGCGCGGTTCATGTAGATCGTCAGGATGTCTTTCTTGGAATATTTCAGCTCCATCGCGATGGCATAGGGCACTTCCTTGATCTTGCGCCGGATGCCGCCGCCGCGGCAGTCGTTCTCGTATTCCGCCTCGGATTTCCACTGCGCCGGGTCATAGGCCACGCCAAGGCACAGAAGTTTCGCCACCTGCTGGGTGATGGTCGAGCCGCCGTTGCCCTGGAAGGCGCTGCGCCCCTCGGCCAGGTTGATGCGGATCGCGCTGGCGATGCCGCGGGGCGAGACGCCGAGGTGATAGTAGAAGCGCTTGTCCTCGGTGGCGACGATGGCGTCGTGCAGATGCTTTGACACATTGTCGACGGTGATCTGGCCGCCGAAGGTCTCGCCCCGCCAGGCGAAGACCTTGCCGTCGCGGTCGAGCAGCGTGACCGAGCCGCGGGCGCGGCCGTCGAGCAGAGAGTCCACCGGCGGAAGCTGGCTGTAGAAGTAAAAGACCACGCCGCCCACCACCATCGTGGCCACGGCGGTGACGCGCCAGAGCACGCCCCAGACGATGCGCCAGAAGAACAGAAGCGTGCCCGCGATGAAACCATGCCGCCGCCGCGGACGGCGCGGTTTCGGGTCGGGTTTGCGCTTTTTCGGCGGCGGCGCCGCTTTGGCCTTCGGCTTCGCGCCGCCGGCCGGATAACGCCTGTCTGCCACAAGGGGACGCTTGCCCCCGCCACTCGTTGCCATTGCCTGACTGTCCGCTTTCGTCGCGTGTTCTCGTGTAATGGCGGGCAACATAGCCTGCTTTCCCGCCAATGCGAAGGCCGGGCTCCCGCGATTCGAATCCCATCGGTGCCCAAAATCCGGGCAGTCGGCGGCGATTATGCGCAATTTCTGCCATCGCAGCATGTCCGGCCGGTCCGGCGCCCGCCGTTTTCTTGTGCTGCACCTGCGAAATCCCGCCTGATTTCCCCGGGAACCCGCCGGCCACGGGATCCGCGAGAGGCGAAAGGGGACAGATGTGAAACTGATCATTGCAGCACTCAAACCGTTCAAGCTCGACGAGGTGCGCGAGGCGCTGACCACGATCGGCGTGCGCGGAATGATGGTCACCGAGATCAAGGGCTTCGGCCTGCAATCGGGCCATACCGAGATTTATCGCGGGGCCGAATATGCGGTGAATTTCGTGCCGAAGGTCCGGCTTGAGATCGTCGTGCCCGATGCGCTGGCCGACCAGGTGGTCGACACCATCGCCCGCACCGCCGGAACCGGCAAGATCGGCGACGGCAAGATCTTCGTGCTCGATGTCGAACAGGCCGTGCGGGTGCGCACCGGCGAGACCGGCGACGACGCGATCTGACAAAGACCCAGGGAAGGGGAAATCACCAGATGAACAAAATCACGAAATTCGCTGGCCTGGCGGCGCCTGCCGCGCTGTTCGCCGGCCTGCCCGCCTGGGCCCAGGAGGCGGCCGAAACCGTCGAAGAGATCGTCGAAGCCGCGCCCGCGCCTGATACCGGCGACACCGCTTGGATGATGGTCTCGACCGTCATCGTGCTCTTCATGATCTTTCCGGGGATCGCGTTGTTCTACGGCGGGCTGGTGCGCACCAAGAACATGCTGTCCTTGCTGATGCAGACCACGACCATCGCCGCGATGATGATGGTGGTCTATGTGGTCTACGGCTATTCCTTCGCCTTCGGCGGCGGCGAGGGGCCGTATTTCGGCGGTTTCGGCAAGCTGTTCCTTGCGGGCGTAACCCCCGACAGCCTGGCGGGCACCATACCGGAATATGTGTTCATCGCCTTCCAGATGACCTTCGCCAGCATCACCCCGGTGCTGATCATCGGCGGCTTTGCCGAGCGGATCAAATTCCGCGCCGCGCTTCTGTTCAGCCTGCTCTGGGCGACGTTCGTCTATTTCCCGGTGGCGCATATGGCCTGGGATGCGAATGGCCTCTTCTTCGGCTGGGAAGTGTTCGACTTCGCCGGCGGCACGGTGGTGCATATCAACGCCGGGATCGCGGCGCTGGTCGGCGCGATCTGCGTCGGCAAGCGCATCGGCTACGGCAAAGAGAACATGACGCCGCATTCGCTGACCCTGACCATGGTGGGCGCTTCGATCCTGTTCGTCGGCTGGTTCGGCTTCAACGTCGGCTCGGCGCTCGGCGCGGGCACGCTGGCGGGGCTGGCGATGATCAACACCTTCACCGCGACGGCGGGCGGCATCATCGGCTGGATCCTGGTCGAGGCGGTTTTGCGCGGCAAGGCGTCGATGCTGGGCGCGGTCTCGGGGATGATCGCGGGCCTCGTGGCCATCACCCCGGCGGCGGGCGTGGTCGGGCCGGTCGGCGCGATCTTCCTCGGCGCGATCGCCTCGGCGCTGGCCTACTGGTTCGTGGCGGTGGTGAAGATCAAACTCGGCTATGACGACAGCCTCGACGTGTTCGGCATCCATGGCATCGGCGGCATCACCGGCGCCATCGGCGCGGGGATCTTCTGCGCCCCGGCGCTTGGCGGCCAGGGCTTCGCAGGCGAGCGCGGCATGGGCGAGCAGCTGTTCTACCAGGTCGCGGCGGTGGGGATCACCATCGTCTGGTGCGCGGTGGTCTCGTTCATCCTGTTCAAGGTGGTCGGTGCGCTGACCGGCGGGCTGCGGGTCACCGCCGATGCCGAACGCGAAGGGCTCGACCTTACCTCGCACGGCGAACGCGCCTATCATTACTGACAGGCTGCACGACAGGCGAAGGCCCGCCGGAGACGATCCGGCGGGCCTTTCTCATGAAACGAATGCCGCTTTCATCCTGACCCAAATACCCCCGCCGGAGGCATCCCTGGCCTGCCAGAGGCGCTTACGCCTTTTTCAGATCCTCGATCAGCGCGTCGATATTGCCCTTGCGCCGGTCCAGCATGGCACCGATCTCGGTGCGCTCGGAGGCCAGCATGTTCACGCCTTCGATGATGATGTTGAAGAACAGATTCCTGCCGCTCTTGTTCGAGACATGCCAGCGCACCTCGAACGGCGCCTCGCCCTTCAGATGCGCGGTCGAGATCACCTCGAAATAGCTTTTCAGCGGCCGCGCGCCGGTCACTTCGATCTTGCCGCCGATGAATTCGCGGAAGCGGCGGCCGTATTTGCGGCTGATATAGCCCTGGAAGGCCTGGGTATAGGCTTTCATCTGCCCGTCCGAGGCCGAGCGCGCCGCGTTCCCCAGCGTCGAGCGCGCGATCTGCGGCACATCGGCGTAGCGCACGAACAGCTTCTCGAACTCGGGATACATCTGCTTTTCCGAGCGGCCCGAGTTGATGATCGCGTTGATCTCGCCCACGGCCTTGTCGATCAGCGCCCGCGCTTCGGCGTCGTTCAGCGCGAAGGCAGGCGCGGCGCCAAGCGCGGCGGCGGCGGCAAGGCCCGTGCCGAGGAAACAGCGGCGCGAGAGGCCGGAAACGATTTTACCAGGCATGTCAGTCCTCGTAGGGGTCGATGAAACCGTCGTCATAGGGGTCGATGAAACCGTCATCCGCCCCCCCGTCGGCACCGCCGCGCACCTTCGCGATCTCGTGCCGGCGGTTCTGAAGATACAACAGCCGAAGCTGCGCATAGCTGTCGGCGCTCTCATATAGGATGGAATCGACCGTATCGGAATAACGGTAGCGATCATTTAGCCGTGAAAGCGCCTCGATCCCCAGGGTTGCGGTCTCGTCGTCGCCGTCGAAGACATTGCCCACCGGGTTCATCGCCAGATCGACCGCGAAGCCCACCGTGTCGCGCAGCGTCGACGGCCCTTCGACGGGCAGTTCCACATAGGGGCCTTCGCCCACACCCCAGACCGCCAGCGTCTGGCCGAAATCGGCATCGGTCTTCGGCATGCCCAGAACCGAGGCCACGTCGACCAGCCCGCCCAGCCCGGCGGTGGCATTGACCGCAAAGCGCAGGGTATTGGTCGCCGCCTCGCCGATTCGGGCCTGAAGCACCTGGTTGATCACCACGCCCGGCAGATCCAGCGTATCGGCCACGTTCGAGACGCCCTGGCGCACCGGCCCCGGGACCACGGTGCCATAGGCTTTTGCCGCGGGCCGCACCAAAGCGGTGTCCAGCCCCTTGTTCAGCCCGTGGATTCCGCGGTTCACCGGCTCCAGCGGATCGTTGATGCCGTCCTGCGCCGGCCCCCGGGCGCAGCCCGACAGCGCGGCCAGCGCAAGGCTCAGGGCGATGAGGCGGCCGCAACGGTCGCGGATCGTGGGGGCAGGGGTCATGACTGAAAACTCGGGCGCGCTCGGGACTGGTTTTCACGCTTTTTTCGTGAATTGAAGGTCAGGATTACGGCCTGGCAAAGCGCAAGACAACACGCATTCGTTATGCGATGTTGCGACTGGCGGGCTTTGGCCATGGCGGCGTATTTCGGAGCGTGGAATTGAAGAAAGACATCGGCCATCACGGGCGGGGCGAGCTTGCCGCGGTCAGATCCCTGTCGCGAGGCGCGCTGATGGCGGCGTTTCTGTTCTCGGTCTTCGCCAATCTGCTGATGCTGACCTCGCCGCTCTATATGCTGCAAATCTACGACCGGGTGCTGTTGTCGCGCTCGGAGCCCACGCTGCTGGCGCTGTCCCTGCTGGCCTGTTTCCTGTTTCTGGTCATGGGGCTGCTGGATCACGCCCGGGGCCGCATCCTCGCCCGGATCGGCGCCCGTTTCCAGGAGGCGCTGGACCGGCGGGTGCTGTCGGCCTCGTTCCGGCGGCTCTCGGTCGTGCCGGGCGACGGCGCCGCGCGCACGGCGCAGGGCGATCTTGAAACCATCGCCCGGTTCTGGGCCTCGCCTCTGCTGCAATCGCTGCTGGATCTGCCCTGGACGCCGGTCTTCATCGCGGCGCTGTTCATCTTCCATCCCTGGCTTGGCTGGTTCGCGGTGGCCGCGTCGCTGTTGCTGATGGCGCTGGCCTGGGCCAACCAGTCCGGCACCGATCAGATCACGCGCGAGGCGACGCTGGCCGGATTCGCCGCCGAGCGTCAGGCCGAGAATCTCAAGGCGGAATCGGAACTCGTCCGTTCCCTCGGGATGAGCGGCAGCGCCTTCGCCCGCTGGTATGGTCTGCGCCGCGAGGCCTTGGCGAAAGGCATGACGCTGGCCGACACCGCCGGCAGCTATCAGGTGCTGACGAAAACCCTGCGGATCTTCCTGCAATCGGCGATCCTCGGGCTGGGGGCCTGGCTGGTGCTGAGGGGTGATCTTTCGGCGGGGGCGATGATCGCGGGCTCGATCCTTCTGGGCCGCGCGCTGCAACCGATCGAAGGCGCGATCAGCCAGTGGCCGATGATGTCGCGCACGCGGGCCGCGCGCGAGCGGCTGGTGAAACTGCTGGACGATGCCCCGGCCGAGCCCATGCGCACCGCTTTGCCGCGCCCCGCCGCGAATATCGAGGCCAGCGGCCTGACCGTGGTGCCGCCGGGCGACAGCCGCCCGGTGCTGCGCGGCATCTCGCTGCGGGTCGGGCCGGGTCAGGCCATCGGCGTGATCGGGGTCTCGGGCTCGGGCAAAAGCTCGCTCGCCCGCGCGATCTGCGGCGTCTGGCCACCGGCGGCGGGCCATATCCGGCTCGATGGCGCCACGCTTGATCAGTATGAGCCGGACGTTCTGGGCAGCTACATCGGCTATCTGCCGCAGCGGGTCACGCTGTTCGACGGCACCATCGCCGAGAACATCGCCCGGCTCGATGCCTCGGCCGAGCCGGAGAAGATCGTGGCGGCGGCCAGGAAGGCGGCGGTCCACGATTTGATCCTGCGGCTGCCCGCGGGCTACGACACCCAGGTCTCGACCATGGGAGGCCAGTTGTCCGGCGGGCAGATCCAGCGCATCGGCCTTGCGCGGGCGTTTTACGGCGATCCGGTGATCCTGGTGCTGGACGAGCCGAACTCGAACCTCGACAACGACGGCTCGATGGCGCTGAACCACGCCATCCGCCAGGCCAAGCAGGACGGCTGCGCGGTCTTCATCATGGCGCATCGCCCGGCGGCGATCCAGGAATGCGATCTGCTGCTGGTGATGAAGGACGGCATGGCCCAGCATTTCGGCCCGCGCGACCAGGTGCTGCGCGAGGCGGTGAAGAACGCGGGCGACATCGCGCGGCCGATCAACGCCGGTTCCATCCAAGGGGGCGTGTCATGAGCGCGAGCCGTCCGCTCTGGTCGATCCGCCGCCCGCTGGTGCTGGGCTTTCTCGCGCTGTTCGCGCTGATCTTCGGCTTCGGGATCTGGGCCGCGACCGCCAGCCTGTCGGGCGCCATCGTCGCCCCGGGCCAGATCGAGGTCGAACAGAACCGCCAGGTGGTGCAGCATCCCGACGGCGGCGTGGTCGCCGGGATCGAAGTGACCGAGGGCCAGAGGGTCCAGGCCGGCGACGTGCTGATCCGGCTGGACGGTGCGCTCTTGTCGACCGAACTCGCCATCGTCGAGGGCCGGTTGTCCGAGGCCATCGCGCAGCGCGCCCGGCTTGAGGCCGAGCGCGACGGCGCGGCGCGGCCGGTCTTTCCGCCGGATCTCGTCGCCGAGGCCGGGGCCAGCCCCACGGTGCGCGATCAGATCGACGGACAGCTCGGCCTGTTCGACGCGCGCCTTGAGGCGGCGGAAAAGGAGGTGGAGCAGCTCAACCGCCAGATCGAACAGATCCGCGCCCGGATCACCGGCATCGACGCCCAGGCCGAGGCGATCCGCATCCAGCTCGACCTGATCCGCCAGGAGCTGGTCAGCCAGAAGACCCTGCTGGACCGCGGCCTCGCCCAGGCGGCCTCGGTCCTCGCGCTGCAACGCGAGGAGGCGCGGCTTCTGGGCCAGACCGGCGATCTGATCGCCAACCGCGCCCAGGCCGAGGAGCGTATCACCGAGATCGAACTGTCGATCGGCGCCATCAGCCTGCGCCGCCGTGAACAGGCCGCCGACCAGCTGCGCGAGATCGCGCCGCTGGAACTGGAACTCGCCGAACGTCGCCGGGGGCTGCGCGAACAGGTCGCGCGGCTGGATATCCGCGCGCCGGTGTCGGGGGTGGTGCTGGGCCTTGCGGTGACCACGCCGCGCGCGGTGCTGCGCCCGGCCGAGGCGGTGCTCTACATCGTGCCGCAGGACCGGCCGCTGATGATCGCCGCCCGGGTTTCGCCCATCGACATCGATCAGATTCACACCGGCCAGGACGTGGAGCTGGTGTTCTCTGCCTTTTCCTCGCGCACCACCCCGCATCTGAAGGGCAAGGTGATGCTCGTCTCGGCCGATGCCTTCACCGACCAGACCGCGCATGTCAGCTTCTACCGGGTCGAGATCGTGCTGCACGCGGATGAGGCGGAAAAGCTGGGCGGGCTGGCGCTTTTGCCCGGCATGCCGGTCGAAGCCTTCATCCAGACCGGGGCGCAGACGCCTTTCGCCTATCTGATCAAACCCTTCGCCGATTATTTCAATCGCGCCTTCCGCGAAAGCTGACCTCACCTGACGCGGGGCAGGCGCTTGCCCCGCCCCCGGCCTTCTGGCAGGGTCCGGCCGAACGCACCGATCCGAAGGGAAAGCCCATGTCCATCGAAGCCCGTCTCGCCGAGCTTGGCATCACCCTGCCCGACGCCCCCGCGCCGGTCGCCAATTACGTCGGCTTCGTCCAGACCGGCAATCTCGTCCATGTCTCGGGCCAGATCAGCCAGAACGAATCCGGGCCGATCAGGGGCAAGCTGGGCGCCGATCTGTCGGTGGAACAGGGTGCCGAGGCCGCGCGGCGCTGCGCCATCTCGCTGCTGTCGCAGGTCAAAAAGGCGTGCGGCGGCGATCTGGGGCGCGTGGTGCGGCTGGTGAAACTGACCGGCTTCGTCAATTCCACCCCGGATTTCACCGACCAGCCCAAGGTCATCAACGGCGCCTCGGATTTCATGGTCGAGGTGCTGGGCGACAAGGGCCGCCATGCCCGTGCCGCGGTCTCGTCGAACTCGCTGCCGCTCGGCGTCGCGGTCGAGATCGACGCGATCTTCGAGATCGCCTGAGCGCCGCCATGGCCCGCGTCCCCCTGCCGCCCGGCTTCCTGCGCCTGCCGCTCGCGCATCGCGCGCTGCATGACCGCGCGGCGGGGGTGATCGAGAATTCGCCCGCCGCGATCCGCGCCGCCATCGCCGCGGGCTACGGCATCGAGATCGACCTGCAACTGTCGCGCGACGGCGAGGCGATGGTGTTCCACGACGACGGGCTCGACCGGCTCACCGCCGCGACCGGCCCGGTCAGCGCCCTGAGCGCGGCCGGGCTGACCGCCCTCACGCTCAGGGGCAGCGAGGACCGCATTCCGACGCTGGCCGAAGTGCTGGACCTGGTCTCCGGCCGGGTGCCGCTGCTGATCGAGCTGAAGGACCAGACGCTCGCCATGTCCGAAACCGACGGCCGGCTTGAGGCCGCCACCGCGCGCCTGCTGGCGGATTACCGGGGTGAGGTGGCGGTGATGTCCTTCAACCCCCATTCGGTGGCGCATATGGCCCGGCTCGCGCCCTCGGTGCCGCGCGGGCTGACCACCTCGGCCTGGGACCCCGACGAGTGGGCGCCGCTCGACCCCGCCACCTGCGCGCGGCTGCGGGAAATTCCGGATTACGCAAGCAGCGAAAGCAGCTTCATCAGCCACGAAGCCGCCGACCTGCCCCGCCCGCGCGTCGCCGAACTGAAAGCCGAAGGCGCGGCGGTGCTGTGCTGGACCATCCGCTCGCCCGCGGACGAGGCCTGTGCGCGCCGTATCGCCGACAATATCACCTTCGAGGGCTACGCCGCGCCGATCCCGGCCTGAGCCCTTTCCCTTCGCCCCGCGGCCACATAGCCTCGGCGCAAAGCCAGCGGAGCCAGGATGCCGGACTTCGTTCTTCTCGACAGCCTGACAGAGATCACCGCCGCCGCATGGGACGCGCTGGCGGCGCCGGAACAGGCGACCGGCCGGCCGCTCGACCCGTTCACCACCCACCGCTTCCTCATGGCGCTGGAACAGTCGGGCTCTGTCGGCCAGGGCACCGGCTGGCTGCCGCGCCCCTTGGTGCTGCGCGAAAACGGCGAGGTGCGCGCCGCGCTGCCGCTCTATGTGAAAACCCACAGCCAGGGCGAATATATCTTCGACCATGGCTGGGCCGAGGCCTTCCAGCGCGCGGGCGGGCGCTATTACCCCAAGCTCCAGGTCGCGGTGCCCTTCACCCCGGCCAGCGGTCGGCGCTTCCTCGGCCCCGAGGCCCTTCGCGCCGATCTGGCCAGCGCCGCCATCGGCCTCGCCGCGGGCAACGATCTGTCCTCGCTGCACATCACCTTCTGCACCGAAGCCGAGGCCCGGGCGCTGGCCGGGCATGACGGCCTTCTCCACCGTGTCACCAGCCAGTTCCACTGGCTGAACCGCGGCTACGGCGATTTCGCGGATTTCCTCGCCGATCTCGCCTCGCGCAAGCGCAAGACGATCCGCAAGGAACGCGAGACCGCCCGCGCCCATGGCCTGACCCTCCGCGCGCTGACCGGCGACGACATCCTGCCCGAGCACTGGGATGCGTTCTGGGCCTTCTACCAGGACACCGGCAGCCGCAAATGGGGCCGCCCCTATCTGACCCGTGCCGCGTTCGACGCCTTCCACGCCACGATGCGCAGCGACATGCTGCTGGTCATGGCCTTTGACGGAACCCGGCCGGTGGCGGGCGCGTTGAACTTCATCGGGCGCGACTGCCTTTACGGCCGCTACTGGGGCACCACCGGCGATTACCCGGCACTGCATTTCGAGCTGTGCTATTATCAGGCCATCGACTGGGCCATCGCCAACGGCTTGTCGCGGGTCGAGGCCGGAGCGCAGGGCGAACACAAGCTCGCCCGCGGCTATCTGCCGGTCGAGACCCATTCGCTGCACTGGATCGCCGATCCGGGCTTTCGCCGCGCGGTGGCGGATTACCTGCGGGCCGAGCGCGCGGCCACCGGCGAGGATATCGGGGTTCTGACCCGGTTCGGCCCGTTCCGGCGCGGCGGAGCGGAAAGCGGAGGAAAGGAAGAGGAATGCTGACCTTCTACACCAATCCGATGTCGCGCGGCCGCATGATCCGCTGGATGCTGGAGGAACTGGAAGAGCCCTATGAGACCGTGGTCCTCGGCTACGGCGCCGATATGAACGCGCCGGGCTATCTGGCGCTGAACCCGATGGGCAAGGTGCCCACCGTGGTGCTGGGCGAAACCGTCGTCACCGAGGTCGCGGCGATCTGCACCTGGCTCGCGCAGAAATTCCCCGAAAAAGGGCTGATGGCGCAGGACAGCGCCAGCTTCTACCGCTGGATGTTCTTCGCCGCCGGGCCGCTTGAGGCCGCGGTGACCAACACCTCCTTCGGCTGGAAACCCGAAGGCCCCGAGCAGGAGGGCCGCGCCGGCTACGGCAGTTTTGATCGCGTGGTGCGCACGCTCTCGGGGTACCTGGGGAACCACGACTATATTGCCGATGGTCGCTTCACCGCCGCCGATGTCTATGTCGGCAGCCAGGTCGGCTGGGGGATGCGCTTCGGCAGCCTGCCCGAAACCGATGCCTTCCAGGCCTATTGGAACCGGCTGAAAGACCGTCCGGCGCTGATCCGGGCGAATACCAAAGACGATGCGCTGATCTGACAAGGAAAGGCTTGAACCATGGCTGCCACCCTGCTGAGCGAAGACGAACGCAAATCCCGCCTGCCAGAACTCGAATCCACCGGCTGGCGCGCGGCCGAAGGCCAGGACGCGATCCGCAAGATCTGGAAATTCCGCAACTTTCCGGAAGCCTTCGCTTTCATGGCCCGCGCCGCGCTGGCGGCGGAAAAGGCCGACCACCACCCCGACTGGTCGAACCGCTACAATATCGTGGATGTGACCCTGACCACCCATTCCGCCAGGGGCCTCACCGCGCTCGACCTCGCTTTGGCCACGAAACTCGACAAATTCGCGCCAGGGGCCGAGGTGATCCGCGACCACGGTGCCGACATCCGCTGCCTCTGCGAGATCCGCGCCGAAAAGCCCTGATCTTCACCCTGACGCAAATACCCTCGGGGGGAGCTCATCGCGGCACGCGATGAGCCGGGGGGCAGACAGCCCCCCGCCTTCCTGAACCTCAGCCTTCCTGAACCTCAGCTTTGCTTACACTTCGGCCAGCAGCGCCTCGCCGCCCGAGATGTCGCATTGCCCGGGCGAGGCTTCCAGGTGCAGCACCTTCACCACCCCGTCCTCAGCCAGAAGCGCATAGCGTTTCGAGCGGCCGAACAGCCCTGCGGGCGGCACGTCGAAGGCCAGGCCGATGGCTTTGGTGAACCCGCCATCGGCGTCGGCAAGGAACGTCAGCCCGGCCGCCTTCGCGCCCGTCGAGTCCGCCCAGGCCGCCATGACGAAGGGATCGTTGACCGAAACGCAGATGATCTCGGCCACGCCCTTCTCGCGGAATGCCCCTGCGGTGCGGATGAAGCTCGGCACATGGGCATTGCTGCAGGTGCCGGTATAGGCGCCCGGCAGGCCGAAGATCACCACTTTGCGGCCCTTCAGCTTCTCGCCCAGTTCCACCGCTTCGGGCCCGCTGGCGCCGACCTGCAAGAGTTTCGCTGCGGGCAGTTGCGCCCCGACTGTGATTTCCGCCATTTCCGGTCTCCTCGCGCGTTGCGCCTGTTGCCCGCACGGTTATAGGCTCCGCCCCGGGGATGTTTCCAGAGGGAGTTCGGCCATGCGGGTCGTGATCGTGGGTGCAGGTCAGGCGGGCGCGGCGCTGGCGGCGAAGCTGCGCGCGCTCGGCCATCCGGGTGCGATCACCCTGATCGGCGACGAGCCTGCGCCGCCCTATCAGCGCCCGCCGCTGTCCAAGGCCTATCTGCTTGGCGAGATGGAGGAGGAACGCCTCTGGCTGCGCGCGCCCGAGTTCTGGGCCGACAACAACGTCGATCTGCGCCTCGGTCACAAGGTCGGGGCCATCGACCCGGCGGCGAAGACGGTGACGGTCGGCGGCGAGGCGATTCCCTACGACCAGCTTGCCCTGACCACCGGCTCGGCGCCCCGACGCCTGCCCGCGGTGATCGGCGGCGATCTGGGTGGCGTCTATACCGTCCGGACGCTGGCGGATGTGGACCGGATGCGCGCCGAATTCGCGCCCGGCCGCCGGGTGGTGGTGGTCGGCGGCGGCTATATCGGGCTGGAGGCGGCGGCGGTCGCGCGCAAACTCGGGCTTGAGGTCACGCTGATCGAGGCCGCGCCGCGCATCCTGAACCGGGTGGCCGCGCCGCAGACCTCGGATTTCATCCGCACCCTGCACCGCGACAAGGGCGTGACGATTCTTGAGGCGACCGGGCTGGAGCGCATCCTCGGCGAGACCCGCGCGGAAGGCGTGCGGCTCCTGGACGGGCGCGAACTGCCGGCGGATTTCGTGATCACCGGCGTCGGCATCACCCCGGGCACCGATCTCGCGGCGGCGGCGGGGCTGGTGCTCGACAACGGCATCGCCACCGACGAGATGGGCCGCACCTCGGACCCGTCCGTCTGGGCTGCGGGCGATTGCGCGTCTTTTCCCTGGCAGGGCGGCCGGATCCGGCTGGAATCGGTCGGCAATGCCATCGACCAGGCCGAGGCGGTGGCGGCGAACATGCTCGGCGCTGGCCAGCCCTACCAGGCGCGGCCGTGGTTCTGGTCGGATCAATACGATCTGAAGCTGCAAATCGCCGGGCTGAATACGGGTTACGATCATGTCGTGACCCGCGACGAGGGCGGCACCTCGTTCTGGTATTACCGCGGCGATAAGCTGCTGGCGGTGGATGCGATGGGCGATGCGCGGGCCTATATGGTCGGCAAGCGCCTGATCGAAGCCGGCAAATCGCCTGACCCCGAGGCGGTGCGCAGCGCGCCCGACCTCAAGGCGCTGCTGAAGTAAGGGCGAAAACATGCGGATCATCGGAGGCGCGCGGCGCGGGCTGCAATTGGCCGAGGTCGGCGCGGGCGATCAGGCCGCCCATCTGCGCCCCACCTCCGACCGGGTGCGCGAGGCGATCTTCAACCTGCTGATCAACGGCGGCTACGGCGATCCGGTCACGGGCGCGCGGGTGCTGGATCTGTTCGCGGGCACCGGCGCGCTCGGGCTGGAGGCATTGTCGCGCGGCGCCGCGCGGGTGGCTTTCGTCGATGACGGCGCTGCGGCGCGCGCGCTTTTGCGCCGCAATATCGAGAAGATGCAGGCCATGGGCACAACCGATGTCTGGCGCCGCGATGCGACCAGGCTCGGCCCGAACCGGGGGCCGGGCTATGGGCTGGTGTTCCTCGACCCGCCCTATGGCAAGGCGCTCGGCGAGGCGGCGCTGGCCTCGGCGGTCGAAGGTGGCTGGCTTGCCCCCGGCGCGCTGGTGGTCTGGGAGGAAGGCACCGCCCCCGCGCCGCCCGCGGGATTCGAGCCGCTGGATCAGCGCCGCTATGGCGACACATGGGTGACGCTCCTGCGCGCGCCGGGGTGACGTTACCGCTACCATCCGGCGGCGGCGCGTGTTATCCGCCCGCCCGGATGACCAAAGGAAGCGCCATGACCCCGCCCGCCGCCGTTCTGTTCGATTGCGATGGCGTGATCGTCGACAGCGAAGCACCGACCTTCCGGCTGCTGATCGCGGATCTCGCTGGCCACGGTTTTCCGCTGACCGTGCACGACCTGGAGACCGATTACATCGGCGGCACGGTCGAGGATGTGGGCAACCGCGTCCGCGCGCGCGGCGGGGTGCTGCCCGAAACCTGGGCCGCGGATTTTTACCGCAAGATGTATGCGATGCTGGCCGAAGGCGTGCCGCTGATGCCGGGCGTGCTGGAGGTGTTCGACCGGCTGGATGCGGCGGGCATTCCTTATGCGGTCGGCTCGAACGGCACGGATGAGAAGATGCAGATCACGCTTGGCGCGCGGGGGCTGTTGCCGCGGTTCCGCGCCGTGCTGTCGGGCCATGCCATGGGCAGGCCGAAACCGGCGCCCGATCTTTATCTGGCGGCGGCGCGGGCCTGCGGGGCCGAACCCGCGCGCTGCATGGTGATCGAGGACAGCCCTTCGGGGGCGCTCGCTGCGCTCGCGGCCGGGATCCCGTGTTGGGGCTTCGCCCCGCACGGGCCAGAGGCCGCACCGGCACGGGGCCTCGCTGCGCTCGGGGTGCCGTTGTTTCACGACATGGCGGAACTGCCCGGCCTGCTGGGGCTTTAAGGCTTTTCCGCCCGCAGCGCGGCCAGCACGTCGGGGCTGGCGTAGCCATCGGGCACCAGGCCCCGGGCCTGTTGCCAGGCCCTGACCGCTGCCACCGTCTTTGGCCCGACCCGGCCATCGACCCCGCCGGCGTCGAACCCGGCCCCGGTCAGGAGCCCCTGCACCTCTTTGCGTTCCTCCAGCGTCAGCGCCTGCCAGTGGCGCGGCCAGGATGCCGCAATCGCCGGGCCGCCCAGGATGCGGTCGGCCAGATGGCCGATGCCGATCACATAGGCGTCGGCGGGGTTGTAGCTCTCGATCACCTGAAAATTCGGCCAGATCGCGAAAGCCGCGCCCGAGGCACCGGCGGGCAGCAGGATCGACACGCTGTCGCCCTCCGGCAATGTGCCCCCGGCCATGGGCCGCACCCCGAGCGCGCGCCAGCCTTCGGCGGGTTTCACCACCCGCTCCGAGGTTTCGGCATAGTCGAAGCCCTCGGGCAGGCGCACTTCCATCCCCCAGGGCGCATCCTTCACCCAGCCGTGGTGGCGCAGGTAGTTGGCGGTCGAGGCCAGAGCATCGGCGGGATCGTCGCTCCAGATACCCCGCCGCCCGTCGCCGTCGAAATCCACCGCGAATTCGGCCCAGCTTGTCGGCATGAACTGGGTGTGGCCCATGGCCCCGGCCCAGCTTCCGCGCATCGCCGGGCGCGCGACCTCGCCCGCGTCGAGGATCTTCAGCGCCTGGATCAGCTGATCGGCGAAGAATTCCGCCCGCCGCCCGTCATAGGCCAGCGTCGCCAGCGCGCTGATGGTGTCGGTGTCGCCCCGCCAGGTGCCGAACGAGGTTTCCAGCCCCCAGACCGCCAGCACGATCTCATAATTCACGCCGTATTCGGCCTCGATGCGCTCCAGCAACTGAGTGTGTTCCGCCAGCGCCTCGCGGCCCATGCGGATGCGCTCGTCGGAGACCGCGATGTCGAGATAATCCCAGATCGTTTTGGTGAATTCGGTCTGGTTGCGGTCGCGGCGCACGACATCGGGCAGGAACTCGGCGCTGCGCATCTCGCGGTCGTAGACCGTGGCCGGGATGCCCGCGGCGAGCGCGGTCTCGCGGAACGCGCCCACCCATTGGCGGAAGCCGGCGGCGGATTCGTCCTCGCGCCCTTCGGTCATGCTGCCCTCCGGTTCGGGGACGGTCTGCGCCGCCAGCGGTGTGGCGGCGAGGGTCAGCGCCAGAATCAATCCCCGCATCATTTGCGCCTTCTGACCACGCGCCGCTTCGCCGCCTTTTCGGCGGCAGCCTTGCCCAAAGCGCGGCGCGGCGGCTTGCCCCGCCCGCGCGCCGCCCGGCCCGAGGGCAGCGGGCGGTCCTCGATTTCCACCAGTTCCAGCATCAGCCCGCCGGTCACCGGCACCGCCTCGGCCAGCCGGACGGTGACCTTCTGGCCGATGCCGATGGTCAGGCCGGTGTCCGATCCCATCAGGGTCTGGCTGTCGGGGTCGTGATGGAAGAACTCGCGCCCGACCTCGCGGATCGGCACCAGCCCGTCGGCGCCGGTCTCGTCCAGCTTGATGAACAGGCCGAAGCGCTGCACGCCCGAGACGCGGCCGGTAAAGGTCGATCCCACCCGGTCCGAGAGATACGCCGCCAGGTAGCGGTCCACCGTATCGCGCTCGGCCGCCATGCTGCGGCGCTCGGCGTCCGAGATCAGCTTGCCGGTCTCTTCCAGGTTCTCGATGTCGAAATCCGAGAGCCCGTCCTTGCCCAGACCAAGCCCCCGGATCAACGCGCGATGCACGACCAGATCGGAATAGCGCCGGATCGGGCTGGTGAAATGCGCGTAATTTTGCAGCGCCAGCCCGAAATGCCCGAAATTCTGCGGCGCGTAATAGGCCTGGGTCATCGAGCGCAGGGTCGAGATGTTGATCAGCTCGTCGAACTCGCTGCCCTCGGCCTGGCGCAGAAGGTTGTTCAGATGCGAGGTTTTCAGCACCTGACCCTTCGCCAGCGTGAAGCCCGAGGCCTGGGCGACCTCACGTAAAGCGTCCAGCTTCTCGGGGCTGGGCTCTTCATGCACCCGGTAAAGCAGCGGGTGGCGCAGGCGTTGCAATTCCTCGGCCGCGGCGACATTGGCCATGACCATGCATTCCTCGATCAGCCGGTGCGCATCGAGCCGTTCCTTGAAGGCGACCGAAAGCACCTTGCCCTCGTCCGAGAGCAGGATCTGCCGCTCGGGCAGGTCCAGATCCAGCGGCTGGCGCAGGCTGCGGCCGCGTTTCAACGCCTCGTAGCAGGCGTAAAGCGGGCGCAGCACCGGATCGAGCAGCGGTTCGGTCACGGCATCCGGCTCGCCATCGACGGCGCGCTGGACCTGGCCGTATTCGAGGCTGGCCTTCGAGCGCATCATCCCGCGCATGAAGCGGTGGCTGATCTTGCTTCCCGAGGCATCGATCCGCATCCGCACCGCCATGCAGGGCCGGTCCACATGTTCGTGCAAAGAGCAGAGATCGCCCGACAGCATATCGGGCAGCATCGGGACCACCCGGTCGGGGAAATAGGTGGAATTGCCGCGCCGCCGCGCCTCACGGTCGAGCGCCGAGCCGGGGCGGACGTAATGCGCCACATCGGCGATGGCGACCCAGAGGATGAAGCCGCCCGGATTGCCCGGCTCGGTATCGGGCAGCGCCAGCACCGCATCGTCGCGGTCGCGCGCATCGGCCGGGTCGATGGTGACGAGGTTCAGATCGCGCAGATCCTCGCGGTGCTCCATCGTCACCGGGGGCGGGTTGTCGGCCTCGGCCATGGCCTTGTCGGGGAACTGGTCGGGGATGCCGTGCTGGTGGATCGCGATCAGGCTGACCGCGCGCGGCCCGGCGGGATCGCCGAGGCGCGCGGTGATCTTCGCCTGCGGCAGGCCGAGGCGGCGGTTGCCGATGGATTCGCCCTCGACCAGTTCGCCGTCGCGCGCGCCCATGTCGTCCTCGGGCCGGACGCGCCATTCCTTGTCCTGGCCCTTGTCGATCGGCAGGATACGCCCGCCTTCCGATCCCTTGCGGAACACCCCCAGCACCTTGAGCGGGTTCGAGCCGATCCGCCGGATCAGCCGCGCCTCGTAAGCGTAATCGTCGAGATCCACTTTTGAGAGCCGCGCGAGGATGCGGTCGCCCGCCGCCAGCGCCGGATCGCCCTTCTTCGGCACGATCAGGATGCGCCCGGCGTCCGGGTCGACGCCTTCCTCCATCGCCTCGGCGAACAGATCGCCGGCGGGATCGGGCGGCAGCACCTTCAAGAGCGCCACCGGGGGCAACTCGCCCCTGGCCTGGAACCGGCGCGATCTTTTCGCCAGATCGCCCTCGGCCTCCATCTCGCGCATCAGGCGTTTCAGCTCGGCGCGGTCCTCGCCTTTCAGCCCGAAGGCCTTGGCGACATCGCGTTTCGAGGACAGGCCGGGATTGTCGGTAATCCACTGGCGGATCTGGTCTTTGGTGGGAAGCGGGTTCATGATCGCAGACCTAACACGCCCCGGGCCTTGCGGGAAGCGGCAGCCTTACGGGGCGGCGCCTTCTGCCAGGTCGGGAAAACAGGAGCACCGCATGGCCCGCGCCCCCGCGCCAAAGACCCCGGAAGAGGAATTCCTGCTGCCGCTGGCGCAACTTGCCCTGCGCCAGCCCGAGATCGAGGCGCTGGTGTTCTGGGGCGGCGAGGGCTGGAGCGCGGAGCCCTCCGAGGTGCTGGAAAGCGAAGAGATCGCCTTCTGGGCCGAGGGGCTGTTGCCCGAGGGTTTCGCGCTGGAATGGCGGATCATCGCCGCGCCGGACGGCAAGACGCCCGGCCATATCCGGCTATATGCCTGGGAGGCGGGCGATCCGCCGCCGCCCGGGGCCGGGGTGCTCTCGTCGGCGCGCTGGCCGCGCTAGCCGCGCGGTTTCGCGCCGACGAAAACGTAATAGCTGCCGCCCTCGCCTTCGATCACGGCCAGCCCCATCTCGGTGATCTGCGGGTTCAGAAGATTGACCAGATGGCCGGGCGAATTGCTCCACAGCCGCGCCGCCGTTGCCGACGAGGGCGGTTGGCTGCTGCGGGCGACATTCTCGGTGGCGGTGGAAAGACCATAGCCCACGCTGCGCAGCCGGGTTTTCAGCGTCGAGCCGTCCGAGCCGCGATGGCCCATGAAATTCCGCCCCGCCATGTCGCAGGCATGTGCGGTGGCCGCCTTTTCCAGCGAGGCCGAGGGCCGCAGCGGTTTCAGCCCGCGCGAGGCGCGCAGATCGTTCACCCAACTGGTGAATTCGGCATGGATAGTCTGGCGCTGCGCTGGCCGTTCGCAGGCCAGGGCCGGGAAGGCAAGCGCCAGGCCGAGCGCCGCGACAGCACAGGAGAGGAAGGATTTTTGCATGGCAGCCTCTGATCTGGTCGGCGGGAGCCGCCGCCGCAAGGCCGGCAGGAGCGGGCGCGATGCGGGGGCGGCGGCTTTCCGCTGTCGCATCCGAATCGAGCCGCAGTAAGGCGCCTGAATGAAAAAACCCGGGCCATCCGCCCGGGTTTTCCTCAATTCGGCGGAAAGCCACTCAGCGGTGGTCGTCTTCGTCCTCGTCCTCGTCTTCGTCCTGGCCGCCCGCGGGCAGCGAGAAGAAGCTCTCGGCGTCCGAGAAGTCCTTGGATTCGTTCGCGTCCTTTTCTTCCTCGCCGCCGAAGACCTCAAGCCCGGTCGGATCCTCGCCGACGCGGGCCTTCGGCTCCATCCCGAGGCTCTGCTCGGTGGAAACCAGCTTGCGGCGCTCGTCGTCCGACATGACATGGCCCTCGGCCGCCTTGCGGCGCACCGCCTGCTGCACGGCGGCGTCGAGTTCCGACTGGCGGCACAGGCCAAGCGCCACCGGATCGACCGGGGTGATGTGCTGGATGTTCCAGTGGGTGCGCTCGCGGATCGACTGGATCGTGGGCTTGGTGGTGCCGACCAGCTTGCCGATGGCGCCGTCCGACAGTTCCGGGTGGAACTTGACCAGCCAGAGGATCGCCGCCGGGCGGTCCTGGCGCTTCGACAGGGGCGTGTAGCGCGGGCCGCGGCGCTTTTCCTCGCCCACGGCGGCGGCGTTGAACTTCAGCTTCAGCTTGTAGAGCGGGTCTTTTTCGCCGCGCCCGATCTCGACCTGGTCGAGCTGGTTGTTGGCGATCGGGTCGAACCCTTTCACGCCGCCGCCCACGTCGCCATCGGCGATGCCCTGAACCTCAAGCTCGTGCATGCCGCAGAAGTCGGCGATCTGTCGGAAGGTCAGCGTCGTGTTGTCCACCAGCCAGACGGCGGTCGCGCGGGCCATGATCGGCTTCGTCATAAGACTTCCTTTCAGCTTCTGCCCGACGCGGCGGGCCGGCCTTTACAAATCTCTCCCGGGCCGGGAAAACGGCTGCGGGCCTGGCCCGCGGTTCTCCGATGTCGGGGAATCCCTTGCCGTATAGTGCGATTCCGGGGGAAGGGAAAGTGAAATTGAAACGGGTGGCCGCCTGGCTCACGACACTGTTCCTGCCCGCCGCCGCGCTGGCCGGGGACGGGAAACCGGGCGATTTCGACTATTACGTCCTGTCGCTGTCCTGGTCCCCGGCCTGGTGCGCGCAAGAGGGCGACGCGCGGGCCGATCCGCAATGCGACCGGGGCCGCAGGCACGGTTTCGTCTTGCACGGGCTGTGGCCGCAATACGAACAGGGCTGGCCGGACTATTGCCGCACCACCCACAACGACCCCACCCGGGCCGAGACCGCCGCTATGGCCGATCTGATGGGCGGGGCGGGCTATGCCTTCCATCAGTGGAAGAAGCACGGACGCTGCTCGGGCCTTTCCCCCCGCGACTATTATGCCACCGCGCGCCGCGCCTTCACCGGCGTCACCATCCCGCCGGTTTTCACGAAGATGACGAAGACGCTGAAAGTGCCCGCCGAGGTGATCGAGGGCGCCTTTCTCGAATCCAATCCTGGGCTGGAGCGCGACCAGATCACCGTCACCTGCAAAGAGGGCATGATCCAGGAGGTGCGGATCTGCCTGACCAGGGATCTGGAGCCGCGCCGCTGCGGATCGGACACGATCCGCGATTGCCGTCTGAAAGACGCGGTGCTGGAAGCCCTGCGCTGATCCGGGGGCGCAGGGTGCCTCCCGCGCGGCGCTCAGCCCTGTTCGACCTTCATCACGATCTTGCCGATATGGCCGGGCGCCTCGATCCGCTCATGGGCTTTCGGCGCGTCGCGCAGCGGGAATTCGCTGTCGAGCACCACTTTCAGCGCGCCGCGCGCGATCATCGGCCAGACCTCGCGCTCGACCTCGGCCCCGATCCGGGCCTTGGCGATCTCGCTTTGCGGGCGCAGGGTCGAGCCGGTGATCGTCAGCCGCCGCATCATCACCTCGGCGAAGTTCACCTCGGCCTTGGCGCCTTGCAGGAAGGCGATCTGGACGATCCGTCCCTCATCCGCCAGCGCCTTGATGTTGCGCGGGATATAGGATCCGCCCACCATGTCGAGGATCAGATCCGCGCCGCCCAGCTTGCGCATCTCGGTCACGAAATCCTGGGTGCGGTAGTTGAAGGCGGCCTCGGCGCCCAGATCCTCGCAGACGCGGGCTTTCTCATCGGTGCCGGCGGTGGCGAAGACGCGCGCGCCGAGCGCGCGGGCGATCTGGATCGCGGTGGTGCCGATCCCCGAGGTGCCGCCGTGGACGAGAAATTTCTCGCCCGCTTTCAGCCCGCCGCGCATGACGATGTTCGACCAGACGGTGAAACAGGTCTCGGGCAGGCAGGCCGCCATCTTCATCGACATGCCTTTGGGCACCGGCAAAGCGTGGGTCTCGTGGCAGACCGCATATTCGGCATAACCGCCGCCCGGAAGCAGCGCGCAGACCTTGTCGCCGATCTTCCAGCGGGTGACGCCCGGCCCGGTCTCGACCACGGTGCCCGAACATTCCAGCCCCGGCAGCGGCGAGGCATCGGCAGGGGGCGCATAGGCGCCGGCGCGTTGCAGCGCGTCGGGGCGGTTCACCCCGGCATAGGCGACCCGGATCACGATCTGGCCATGGCAGGGCACCGGCACCGGCAGCGAGCAGGGTTGCAGCACGTCGGGGCCGCCGGGGGCGACGATCTCGATGGCCATCATCGTGTCGGAAAGGGTCATGGGCTTATGCTCCGGCGGTCTGGGTCAGTCAGGGCGGGGACCGGCGCGGTCCTGTCCCGGCAGGTCTTCGGCGATGCGGGGCGGCCGGATCCGGTCGAGGACTTTCAGCGGCCCCGCCATCAGTGCCTTGCCGAGCGGGTTTTTGGCAAGCGCCGCCTTCGCTTTCTCGAACCGCATCACGCCTTCGATCCGGCGGTCGAGGAAATCGCGCACCGCCTGGTGGCCGCTGCTGTCGTCGCCCAGCCAGTAAAGCACCGTGGCGCCATAGACCGCCGAAAGCGTGGCGCGCTTGGTATACCAGTTCACATCATCCGATGTGTCGCCAAGCGCGGTCCAGATCGCATCCGCGGTGCCCCAGATCGCCCGCGCGCCCGCCGCCGAATGCTGCGGCAGCGCGAAAAGCGTGGTGCCGCGCTGCACCGCCTCGCGGTCGGAAACCTCCAGCCGCAGCATCACCGCCCGGGCGATCCGGTCGCGGAACCTGAGCGCGGCGAGGTCTTCTTCGGCCAGCCGCCGGATCATCTCGCGGTCGCCCCGGGCGTGGTAGGCCAGCGCCAGATCGACGCCGCCGCGCGGGAACAGCGCATGGGCGAGCCCCGGCTCTACCCCCGAATCGGCTATGGCTGCACGCAAAGTCGCCCCCGACCAGCCGTCGAAGGCCACATGCGGAAGCGCGGCTTCCACCAGTTTTTCCCGCACATCCGACGCTTCCATCGCTGCCTCCCGACCGCACGGTCCTTGTCAAGGTGGACAGGGACGCCCCCCTCTGCTATGGGGCGCGGGCCTGCACAAATCATGTGCAACTCTAGCTTAGGAAGGTGGTGACAACCACATGCAGGTCAGCGTCCGCGACAATAACGTCGAACAGGCCCTTCGGGCCCTGAAGAAAAAGCTCCAGCGCGAAGGCGTTTTCCGCGAAATGAAGCTCAAGCAGCATTTCGAGAAACCGTCGGTCAAAAAAGCGCGTGAGCAAGCCGAGGCGATCCGCCGTGCGCGTAAACTCGCGCGCAAGAAGGCGCAGCGCGAAGGCGCGCTCTGAGCTTTTCGCCCGCAAGGGCGAGGCGTTCATGCGAACACTGGGGCCGCAAGGCCCGGACAAGTCAGCCCCCGCCCGCAAGGCCGGGGGTTTTCTTTTGCTTTCCCTGGCTCGCGTTTTCCTTGTTCCGCGGGGCGGTTCTGCGCCATGCTCGGCCCCGGAGAGCACGCAGGGAGGTGCGGATGAAAATCGGTTGCCCGAAAGAGATCAAGCCGCAGGAGTTCCGGGTCGGCATGACCCCGGATGCCGCGCGCGAGGCGGTGGCGCGCGGCCATGAGGTGCTGATCCAGACCGGCGCGGGCCTCGGCGCGGGATTCGCCGACGAGGATTATCTGGCGGCCGGTGCCCGGATCGCCGCCGATGCGGCAGAGGTCTTCGCTGCGTCCGGGATGATCGTGAAGGTCAAGGAGCCGCAGCCCGCCGAGCGGCGGATGCTGCGCGAGGGGCAGCTTCTGTTCACCTATCTGCACCTGGCGCCCGACCCGGAACAGACCCGCGACCTGCTGGCCTCGGGCGTGACCGCCATCGCCTATGAGACGGTGACCGACGCCCGTGGCGGGCTGCCCTTGCTCGCGCCGATGTCAGAGGTCGCCGGGCGGCTGGCGCCCCAGGTGGGCGCATGGGCGCTGCAAAAGGCCAATGGCGGGCGCGGGGTTCTGCTGGGCGGCATCCCCGGGGTGCGGCCGGCGAATGTGGTGATCATCGGCGGCGGCGTTGTGGGCACCGCTGCCGCACGGGTCGCGGTGGGGATGGGGGCGAATGTCACCGTGCTGGACCGCTCGGTCCCGCGGCTGTCCTACCTTGATGACATCTTCATGGGAAAGCTGACCACGCAATATGCCAGCGGCGCGGCGGTGGCCGATCTGATCCGCAGCGCGGATATGGTGGTCGGCGCGGTGCTGGTGCCGGGCGCGGCGGCGCCGCGGCTGATCAGCCGGGCGCAGCTTGCCACCATGCCGCCGGGCGCGGTGCTGGTCGATGTGGCGATCGACCAGGGCGGCTGTTTCGAGACCAGCCACGCCACCACCCATGAGGCCCCTGTCTACGAGGTCGACGGCATCCTGCATTACTGCGTGGCGAACATGCCCGGCGCGGTGGCGCGCACCTCGACCCAGGGCCTCGGCAATGCGACTTTGCCCTTCCTGCTCGCGCTGGCCGACAAGGGCTGGCGCCGCGCCTGCGCCGAGGATCCGCATCTGCTGAACGGGCTGAACACCCATGCCGGGCGGCTGACCTATGCCGCCGTGGGCGCGGCGCTGGATCTGCCGGTGATCCCGGCCAGCGAGGCGCTGGCGCTGTAAGCGAAAAGCCCGCGGGGGGCTTCCCCGCGGGCCTGCTGTCCGGCTGGCGCGTTGCGCTGGCGGTCAGAGTTTGCTCGTTTTCAACTCGGTCAGGATCTGTTGCAGCAGTTCCGCTTCGGTCGGCGCTGCCGGGGCGGCGGGCTCGGGCTCTTTGGGTTTGCGGCCCAGTTCGCTGGCGCGGTTCACCGCCTTGACCAGCAGGAAGACCACCCAGGCGATGATCAGGAACTTGATGACGGCATTGATGAAATTGCCATACATGAACTTCGCATCGCCGATGCCGACGCTGAGCGCCGAGAAGTCGATCCCGCCGACGAAGATACCGATCAGCGGGTTGACCAGATCGTCCACCAGCGAGGTGACGATGGCGGTGAAGGCGGCGCCGATGATGATACCGACCGCCATGTCGATGACGTTGCCTTTGGAGATAAACGCCTTGAACTCATTGAGCATCGCTCTGTTCCTCTGTTCTGGCCGGAATGGGTTTCCCGGTCCTGTCATTTGCTGCGCGCACAGGCGCGCCGGAAATATCGCACAGATCTGAAGGCTTACCCAGGGGGAATTTTCGGCTATCCCATTCAGGAGCCCTCGCAGGAGTCAGACATGACCGCGCTTTCCGATTTTCCGATCACCCGCCGCTGGCCGCCGCGCAACCCTCGCGCGATCCAGCTTTACTCGCTGCCGACGCCGAACGGGGTGAAGGTCTCGCTGATGCTGGAAGAGACCGGATTGCCCTATGACGCGCATCTGGTGGATTTCGGCAAGAACGACCAGTTGACGCCGGAATTCCTGTCGCTGAACCCCAACAACAAGATCCCGGCGATCATCGACCCCGAGGGGCCGGACGGCCAGCCGCTGCCGCTGTTCGAAAGCGGGGCGATCCTGCTGTATCTGGCGGAAAAATCGGGGCAGTTCCTGCCCGAAGCGGAACGCTGGCAGGTGATCCAGTGGCTGATGTTCCAGATGGGCGGCCTTGGGCCGATGTTCGGCCAGCTTGGCTTTTTCCACCATTTCGCCGGGAAAGAGATCGAAGATCCCCGCCCGAAGGAACGCTACCGCGCCGAGGCGGAGCGGCTTCTGAAGGTGCTCGATGGTGCGCTGGAAGGCCGGGACTGGATCGCGGGCGACTACACGATCGCCGATATGGCGATCGGCCCCTGGCTCAACGCTTTGCGCAACTTCTACAAGGCCGCCGATCTGGCGGGCTGGGGCGCGCTGCGCCATGTGCCGGGCTATCTTGAGCGTTTCCTCGCCCGCCCGGCGGTGCAGCGGGCGATGAACATTCCGGCCAGGGGCTGAGGGGGAACCCCCTCAGATCCCGTTCTTCCAGGCGTCGATGGCGGTGATCGCCTCTTCGGCGGTCTCGACGATGCTGAACAGCGCCAGATCCTCGGGGCTGATCACGCCCGCATCGGCAAGCTGCTGCCAGTTCACCACCTTTTCCCACCAGTCCCGGCCGAACAGCAGGAAGGGGATCGGCTTCATCCGCCGGGTCTGGATCAGCGTCAGGCTCTCGAACAATTCATCCATCGTGCCGAAGCCGCCGGGGAAAACCACGATCGCCGCCGCCCGCATCAGGAAATGCATCTTGCGGATGGCGAAATAGTGGAAGTTGAAGCACAGATCGGGCGTGACGTAAGCGTTCGGCGCCTGTTCGTGCGGCAAGACGATGTTGAGGCCGACCGACTGCCCGCCCGCATCCGCCGCACCGCGGTTGCCGGCCTCCATCACGCCCGGGCCGCCGCCGGTGACGATCACCCATTTGCGGCCGTAGCTCTCCAGGCTGCGCTCGGTCATGATCCGGGCGAATCGCCGCGCCTCGTCGTAATAGGGCGACAGATCGGCCAGAACCGCGGTTTTCGCCGCATCGCGGTGTTCGGGCGCCGGGATGCGTGCGCCGCCGAACATCACCACGGTGCTTTCCACGCCGCGCTCGTCCATCACCATCTGCGGCTTCAGCAGTTCCAGCTGCAACCGCACCGGGCGCAACTCCTCGCGCGTCATGAAATCCTGGTCGGTGAAGGCCAGCCGATAGGCGGGCGCGCGGGTCTGCGCGGTATCCGGTATCCGGTCGGCGGCCTCGATGTCCTGCGTGCTGTCGCGGAACGGATGATTGCGCGGTTCGTCCTTCATGGCCTCTCCCGGATTGCGTGAGCTTTTCGCAAGGCTTATAGCCCGGGGAACCCGAGCGAAACCCGTCCAGAGGAAATCCCCATGTCGAACGCCGCGCTGGAAACCGCCATCGAAGCCGCCTGGGAGGCGCGCGACACGATCACGCCGGCCACCAAAGGCGAGACCCGCGACGCCGTAGAGGCCACGCTCGATGCGCTGGACAAGGGCGTGTTGCGGGTGGCCGAGCGTCAGGCGAGCGGCAAATGGCATGTCAACCAATGGGCCAAGAAGGCGGTCCTGCTGGGCTTTCGCCTGAAGGATATGGAGGTCCAGACGGGCGGCCCGCAGGGCGGCACCTGGTGGGACAAAGTGGACAGCAAATTCGCCCATTGGGGCGAGGCGCAGTGGCAGGCCGCCGGTTTCCGCGCGGTGCCGACCTCGGTGGTGCGCCGTTCGGCCTATATCGCGAAGGGCGTGGTGCTGATGCCCTCGTTCGTGAACCTCGGGGCCTATGTCGATGAGGGCACCATGGTCGACACCTGGGCCACGGTGGGCTCCTGCGCGCAGATCGGCAAGAACGTGCATCTTTCCGGCGGTGTCGGCATCGGCGGCGTTCTGGAGCCGATGCAGGCCGGACCGACCATCATCGAGGACAACTGCTTCATCGGCGCGCGCTCCGAAGTTGTTGAGGGCTGCATCGTGCGCGAGGGCGCGGTCCTCGGCATGGGCGTGTTCATCGGCAAATCGACCAAGATCGTCGACCGCGAGACCGGCGACGTGATGTATGGCGAGGTGCCGGCGGGCTCGGTCGTGGTGGCGGGCTCGATGCCGTCGAAGGGCGGGATCAACCTTTACTGCGCGGTGATCGTGAAGAAGGTCGATGCGCAGACGCGCTCGAAAACCTCGATCAACGAGCTGCTGCGGGACTGAACGCAAATTTCTTCAAAGAAATTTGCAAAATCCTTCGAAGGATTTTGGGGGCGCGAGATGGCTGAAGACGAGAAAAAGGAAAAGCGCCCCCAGCAGGTCTATACTCTGGTGGTCGAGGTCGGGCGCAAGGCGGGCGACGGCCTGCCCGACAAGGCCACCGGCGCCGCGCTGATGTGCTATGCCTCGGGCGTGGACGAGGCCGAGGCGGTGCGCGAAACCGTCGCGATCCTGAAAGAGGCCGATCTGGCGCCGCTGGAGGTCCAGGGTCTTGGCACGCTCGACGAGCGGCAGAAGGCCGGGGAAGAGATCGGCGCGGAAGAGATCGCGCTGATGGAGCGCGCGCTGGCCGAGAATTCGGTCGTCGTGGCGCAGATGACGCCGTTCTACGATTAGGCCGGTCTGCCTTCGGACCGGCGTCGGATGCCTCCGGCGGGGGTATCTGGGTCAGGATGAAAGCGATCAGCGCAAAGCGCGGCCCTTGATGATCGCCTCTTTGCCGAACCGGGCGCGGATCGCATCGGCGGCGCGCTCGGCGGCGGCGCGGCGGCTGGCCTCGGGGTCCAGCAGGTCGGGCGAGCGGTCGGCCTCGGTTCCGGGGCAGAGGTCGGCGATGCCGACACCTATCAGCCGGAACGGGCCGGGGGTGCCGCTGCGGTCCATCATCTCGCGCGCGGTGCGGTAGATCCGGTCGGCCAGCCGGGTCGGATCGCCAAGCGCCTGGCGGCGCGAGATCAGCTGGAAATCTCCGCGTTTCAGTTTCAGCGTGACGGTGCGTCCGGCCAGATCCTTCGCCTTGGCCCGGTCGGCGACCTGTTCCGCCAGCCGCCAGAGATGGCCGTCCAGCAGGTCGGCATCGGCGGTGTCCTCGGAGAAAGTGGTTTCCTTCGAGATGGATTTCGGCACCGCGTCGCGGCTGACGCGGCGGCGGTCCTCGCCGCGCGCCAGATGCCAGAGCCGCTCGCCCATCTGGCCGAAGCGGGCGATCAGATCGGCCCGCTCCCATCTGAGCAGATCGGCGATGGTGCGGATCCCCGCGGATTCCAGCGCCGCGCGGCTGGCGGTGCCCACGCCCCAGATGATGCCCACCGGCTTTGGCGTCAGGAAGGCGCGGGTCTCGGCGCGGCCGATCACCGAGAACCCGCGCGGCTTGTCCAGATCCGAGGCGATCTTGGCGAGGAATTTGTTGTGCGACAGGCCGACCGAGCCGGTGACGCCGATCTCGTCCTCCATCCGTTTCGTCAGCCGCGCGAGCAGCACGGCGGGCGGGGCGCCATGCAGCCGCGCGGTGCCCGAGAGATCGAGGAAGGCCTCATCCAGCGACAGCGGTTCGATATCGGGGGTCAGTTCCTCCATCAGCGCGCGGATCCGGCGGCTGACCTCGGCATAGACCTGCATCCGCGGCGCGATCACCACCGCCTCGGGGCAGAGCGCGCGGGCCTGGAACATCGGCATCGCCGAGCGCACGCCCCTGATCCGCGCGAGGTAGCAGCAGGTCGAGACCACGCCCCGGGTGCCGCCGCCGACGATCAGCGGCCGGTCGCGCAGGTCGGGATTGTCGCGCTTCTCGACGCTGGCGTAAAAGGCGTCGCAATCCATATGGGCGATGGAGAGCGCCTCCAGTTCCTCATGCGCGACCACGCGGGGGCTGCGGCAGGCGGGGCATCGCGCGCCGGCGGTAAAGCGGGTCAGGCAGTCGCGGCACAGGGCGGGCATGATACCGATCATATCCCGGCGAGGCGCGGGTGAACAGATGCCCGGTGCTATACAGGGGCGCGAAAAGCGTGTAGAGCCGCGGCAGGCCTGAGCGTTCCGGGGCCGTCGCCGGGGAGGGCGCGGCCGGGGCAAGTGGGCCTTTTTCTTTTGGCTCACGAGGGGGCATGGCCCCCGGACAGGACGAATCATGGATATGGAAGATCTGGCCGCGCCGCTGAAGGCGGCGCTGGCGGCAAAGGGCTATTCGCAGCTGACCCCGGTGCAGGAGGCAGTGCTGGCGCCCAATCTGATCGGGCGCGACCTGCTGGTCTCGGCCCAGACCGGATCGGGCAAGACGGTGGCCTTCGGCCTTGCCATGGCGCCCGAGGTGCTGGGCGGGATGGATGTGCTGCTGCCCGCCGAGAAGCCCCTCGGCCTCGTGATCGCGCCGACGCGTGAACTGGCGCTTCAGGTGCAGCGCGAGCTGGTCTGGCTTTATGCCGATGCGACCGTGGCGTCCTGCGTGGGCGGGATGGATTACCGGACCGAGCGGCGCGCGCTGGATCGTGGCGCGCATCTCGTCGTCGGCACCCCGGGCCGGTTGCGCGACCACGTCGAGCGCGGCTCGCTCGATCTGTCGGAACTGCGGGCGGTGGTGCTCGACGAAGCCGATGAGATGCTCGACATGGGCTTTGCCGAGGATCTGGAGTTCCTGCTGGCGGCCGCGCCCGAGGAAAAGCGGGTGCTGATGTTCTCGGCCACGGTGCCGAAAGAGATCGCGACGCTGGCCGCGACCTATCAGAAGGATGCGCGGCGGGTCGAGGTGAAGTCCGAGGCCAGCCAGCATGCCGACATCGAATATCGCGCGATCTCGGTCGCGAACCGCGACAAGGAGCCGGCGATCTTCAACCTGTTGCGCTGGTATGACGCCCAGGTCGCCATCGTCTTCGCCAAGACCCGGGCCAATGTGAACCACCTGCATGCGCGGATGGTGAACCGGGGCTTCCCGGTGGTGGCTTTGTCGGGGGAGCTCTCGCAAAGCGAGCGGCTGCATGCTTTGCAAGCCCTGCGCGACGGGCGGGCGCGGGTCTGTATCGCAACCGACGTGGCCGCGCGCGGCATCGACCTGCCGGGGCTGGATCTGGTGATCCACGCCGATCTGCCGACCAATCATGACACGCTGCTGCACCGCTCGGGCCGCACCGGGCGCGCGGGGCGCAAGGGCACTTCGGTTCTGGTGGTGCCCCAGGCCGAGTTCCGCAAGGCGAACCGGCTGCTTCAGGGTGCGAAACTGGTCGCCGAATGGGGCAAGGCGCCGGGGGCCGAGGAATTGCAGATGCGCGAGGACGAGCGGCTGATGGCCGATCCGGCGCTGTCCGAAGCGGCCGGGGATGAGGCCGGGATCGCCGCGGATCTGCTGGAGGCGCATGGGCCCGAGGCCATCGCGGCGGCCTTCGTGCGGCTCTGGCGCGCCGGGCGCTCGGCGCCCGAGGAACTGGCCGAGGATCTGCCGCCCCCCGCGGCGCTGCCGCCGCGCGAGCGGGGCGAGTTCGGACCCGCGGTGTGGTTCCGGCTGTCGGTCGGCCATACCGGCCGGGCCGAGGCGCGCTGGCTGTTGCCGAAGATCTGCGATGCCGGCGGGATCTCCAAAGACGGGATCGGCGCGATCCGGGTGCAGCAGGAGGAAACCTTCGTCCAGATCGCCGAGCCGCTGGCCGGGCGGTTCAAGGATGGTGCCGAGATCGAGCAGGGCCTGGTCATGCACCGGGTGGACGAGGCGCCGGACTTCGGCCCGAAAGGCCGGGTCGCCGGGCCGCGTCCCGAGCGTGGTGAGCGTCCCGAGCGCGCGCCGCGCCGCGAGGGGCCGAAAGCGCCTTACAAGCCGAAGCCCTCGCGTTTTGCCGATGAGGATGAGGCGGCGCGTCCTGCGCCTGCCGAGCGCAAGCCCTGGGCGCGGCGCGAGGACGATGCCCCGCGTCCGGCCTCGGCGGAAGGCGGCAGAAAGCCTTGGCCGCGCAAGCGCGACGAGACCGAAGAGCGAGCGCCCCGGGCGCGTCGCGATGAGGGCGACGACAGGAAGCCGCGCTGGTCTCCGACCGCAGGCGAGCGTCCGGCGCCGAAATCGGCAGGCTACAAATCGCATGACGGTGACAGGCCCGCCCGGGCGGCGGGCTACAAGAGCCATGCCGCCGGAGGCGCGCCGCGGTCGCGCGAGGATTACGCGCCGAGGGACTCTGATGCCCGCCGCCCCCGCGCCGAGGGCGGCGCGGAAGGCCGGCCCTTCGTGAAACGCGAGGGCGCGAAACCCGCGGCTCCGCGCAGCGCCGGGGCGAAGAGCCATGGCGCGAAACCCGCGGGCAAGGGATTCGCGGCGAAAAAGCCCTTCGCGAAACCGGCAGGCAAGCCTGCGCCGGCGCGGACCGATGCGCGCGACACCTCGAAGCGGTTCGTGCCGCCGAAGAAGCCCCGGGCCTGAGCGCGGGACGGCTGGCGGCGCATGGGGGGCCAGCCCCCCATACCCCCCGGGGTATTTCGGTCAGGATGAAAGGGAGAGGTCAGGCGCTGTGCACCGGCTGGCCTTTGAAGAGCGTCAGCAGGACTTTGGTGTCCGAGATCTTTGTGGTCGGGCAGGCGAAGATGTCCTGGTCCAGCAGGATCAGATCGGCCGAGAAACCGGGTGAGAGTCTGCCGGTGAAGGTTTCGCGCCAGCAGGCGCGGGCGGCCTGGGCCGTGTAGCCCTCGACGCATTCGGCGACGGTCAGCGCTTCGTCTGGCAGGAAGGGCGGGCCGGGGGTCTCGGCCTGCCGCGCCTGGCGGGTGATGGCGGTCTCGATGATCTCGAACGGGTTCAGGGTCGAGACCGGCCAGTCCGATGACAGGCAGAATCCTGCGCCCTGATCCAGCATCCGGCGGAAGGCGTAGGTGAGGAGCAGCCGCTCCGGCCCGATCATGTCGAGCGCGATGTCGGGGATCTTGGGATCGTAACGCGCCCAGAGCGGCTGGATATTCGCCATTCCGAGCGCAGCGAGGTGCGCGAAATCCCCGGGCGCCGTCAGTTGCAGATGGGCGAGCTGATGCGCCGCGGGCCAGGCGCCGTTCGCGGCCCGCGCGGCCTCCAGCCCGTCGAGCACGCGGGTAAGCGCCGCATCGCCGATCACATGGGCATGGATCTGGAACCGCGCCGCGTCCAGCGCCGTCATCAGCGCGACCGTCTGGTCCTGGCTGAACATGCAGGGCGCGTTGCCGCCCTGTGCGTCGGCATAGGGCGCGTGGCAGGCGGCGGTCCGGTTCTCGAACACGCCATCCATGAAGAATTTCGCCGATTGCACATGGAAATCCGGCCCCGGATGGGCGGCGCGCAGCGCGGTCAGCCTGGCGAGCGCGGTCTCGGGCGTGTCCTGCGGTGCGATCCGCGCCGCGCCGGTCACGCGCAGGGTAAGGTCGCCGCGTGCGACGGCCATGGCGTAGATCCGCGCCTCAAGATCGGTGATGCAGGGATCGAGCACGCCGGTGATCCCATGCGCATTGGCATGGGCCTGGCCCGCGCGCAGCCCTTGCAGGTGATGGGCATCGCTGAGGTGCGGCAGGCGTGAGAGCGCCATCGGGATCGCCTCTTCATGCAGCATCCCGGTGGGCCGGCCCGATGGGTAACGGACGATATGGCCGTTCGGGGGATCAGACGTTCCGGGGCCGATCCCGGCCATAGTCAGCGCGGCGGTGTTCAGGCAGGCGTTGTGAAAGCTGGAATCGTAAAGCACCGCCGGGCGGCCGCCGGTCGCGGGGTCGATCGCCTCGGCGGTCAGATCGGCGTCGGTGAAGATCCCCGGCTGCCAGCCCGCGCCGAGGATCAGGGGCAGGTCGGGCGTCCGCGTGGCGTGGGCCGCCACCCGCGAAAGCAGATCGGCGAGGTTCACGGCTTCATACAGCGGCGCGGCGGTGGCCAGATCGGTGCCGCCGGACAAGAGATGGATATGCGCGTCCTGGAAGCCGGGCAGCACCAGGGCGCCATGGGCGTCGATCCGTTTCGCGCCTTTGGGGGCCAGCGCGGCGATCTCTTCGGTGGTGCCGAGCGCGGCGATGCGGCCGTCCCGGATCAGCAGCGCCCCGGCCCTGGGGCGGACCGGGTCCATGGTGCGGATCCGGGCATTGGTGAGGATTGTGGCGCTCATGGCGTGGGCTCGTGGGTGGGCCAGTCGTCGGCGGGCAGGACGTAAGCCTGGGCGCGGGTGTCGCGGGTCCAGGCGTAGAGCGCGAGGAAGGGCTGGGCCCCGGTCAGCGTGGCATGGGGGCGGTGCGGCGGGTTCCAGACCGGCGCGAGGGCGGGTTTCTCGCGAAAACCGGCGCCGGGGGTGAAGCGCCAGCGATGCGGGCCGGTCAGCGGCAGGTAAAGCTCGGGCGCGGCATGGGCATGGTCGCGGTAGAGCGTGTGCGGCGCGATCAGGAACAGGCCGAGGTCGAAATCCCGCGCTGTGAAGGGTGCGCTCTCGCCTGCGAGGCTGGCAAAGGCATGGGACTGCGGGAAATGCGGGCCGATCCCGGGGCCGTAGCCGTAGCTTTCCCATGTCAGATGCGGGGCGGCGAGGGCGATGGCCTCGGCCAGCGTGGGGTTCTCCCCGGCCAGCGCGGCGAGGGCCGGGGGCAGCAGCGCGGCGGCCACCGGGTGCTCCGGTCCCGGCCGGGGCTGCGGGGCCTGCCGGGTGAGCGCGGCGAAGCCGCTGCGGGTCTCGGCGATGCCGGGACTGGCGAGCGTGGCGAGGCAGCGGTCGATCTCATCGGCGAGCAGCGTCAGCGCGAGGGCTGGCGAGGGCGGTGGGGCCTCGGGGACCGCCAGGCCGCGGTCGGTCAGCACCTGCGCGGGGTCCTGGTCGTCGAAGGCCGAGGCTTCGCGGTAGGCTTCCAACTGCTGCCGGGACAACCGGCCCTGGGCGTGCAGTTCCATCGCGGCGCCGTAGCGGGCGCGGGCGCTGCCGGGGGGGCCGGCCGGGCGGGTCAATTGGTGCCAGAGCCGCGCCCCGCTCATCCGCCGGCCCTGTAGGCGAGGCGTTCCTCGGCGAGGCGGCGGCGCTCGGCCCGGCTCATCAGCCAGCCCGCCAGCGCGACGCAGAGACCGACGGTCACGACGATCAGCGTCGCCAGCGCGTTGATGTCGGGGGTGACGCCCAGCTTGACCTTGGACCAGATCAAAAGCGGCAAAGTGGTCGCGCCCGGCCCGGTGGTGAAAGAGGTGATTACCACATCGTCGAGCGAGATGGTGAAGGCGAGAAGCCAGCCCGAGACCAAAGCGGGCGAGATCACCGGCAGGGTCACGTCCTTCAGCACCTGCCAGGGGCGCGAGCCGAGATCCATCGCCGCCTCTTCGATGGAGCGGTCCATCTGGCTCATGCGGGCGTGAACCACGGTGGTGACGAACACCATGGAAAATGTGATATGCGCCAGCGTGATCGTGGTGAAACCGCGTTGCCCGGGCCAGCCGGTGATCTGCGCCAGCATGATGAAGAACATCAGCAGCGATATGCCGGTGATCACCTCGGGCATGATCAGGGGTGCGGTCACCATGCCGGAGAATATCGTCCGGCCGCGGAACTTGCGGAACCGCGCCAGCGCGATCCCGGCCATGGCGCCGAGGATGGTGGCCATGGTGGCCGAGATCAGCGCGATCTGCACCGACAAGAGCAGCGCGGCGCCGACCTGGCGGTTCGAGAACAGTGAGGCATACCAGCGGGTCGAGAACCCGCCCCAGACCGTGGCCAGTCTGCTGTCGTTGAAGGAATAGACCATCATCGACAGGATCGGGATGTAGAAGAACGCAAAGCCGAAACAGAGCACGGTGATCAGAAAGACCGGGCGGCGGGTCATGGTTTTTCCTCCCCCGATCCGGCGCCTTCGGCCTTTTGCTGATAGCGCGAGTAGATCATCGTTGGCCCGACCATCAGCACGAGGAGCGCGACCGCGACGGTCGAGGCCATCGGCCAGTCGCGGGCCTGGGCGAATTCGTCCGAGATGATGCGGCCGATCATCGGCGAGGACGGATTGCCGACGAGGACCGGGATCACCAGCTCGCCCGCCGCCGGGATGAAGACCAGCATCCCGCCGGCGATGATGCCGGGCAGGGATTGCGGCAGGGTCACGTCGAGAAACACCCGCCAGGGGCGCGAGCCCAGATCCATCGCCGCCTCGTCGAGCTGCGGGTCGAGCCGTTCGAGGCTGGCGTAGAGCGGCAGGATCATGAACGGCAGGTAAGTGTAGACCGTGACGAGGATCACCGCGAAATTACTGTTCATCATCGGCACGCTGGTGATGGCCCAGTCGGAGGGCACCAGCCAGTTCCAGCTGTCGGTCAGCATCCGGTTGAACCAGGAATTGCGCCCCATCAGCCCCATCCAGGCGTAGACCCGCAGAAGGAACGAGGTCCAGAACGGCAGGATCACCAGCATCAAAAGGATATTTCGCCAGCTTTTCGACACCCGGGTCAGGCCGAGCGCCATCGGATAGCCGAGGAGCAGGCAGAAGATGGTGGCGATCGAGGCGTTCATCAGCGAGGTGACGAAGGCGCGGATATAGAGCGTGTCGGTGAAGAGCCGCGCATAGCCCCGGAAATTCAGCACCGGATTTTCGCCGCCGTAGCCGAAGGGCGGCGCGGTCGGGGTGCGGGTGGCGAGGCTCATCGCGACCACGATCAGGAAGGGAATCAGGAACAGCAGGATCAGCCAGGCGTAGGGCGTGGCGATGATCAGATCGCGCCAGCCGCGGCGGTGGAACCAGCGGGCGAGGGTGCTCATGGCGCGCCCCGCTGGCTGGCCGGGGAGCGGGGGGCCGTCTGCCCCCCGCGGCGCCATTCGGCGCCTCCCCCCGAGGGTATTTGGATCAAGGTGAAGAGGGGGGCGGGGCGCATGGCGTCAGTCCGTCAGGATGATGGCCGAGGCGGGCTCGAACGAGAGCCAGACCTTGTCGTCCCAGTCGGCAGGGCGGGCGGTGTCGGGGCCGCGGCGCGCGTTGACGGCGTGGACCGCGATGAGATCGCCGCCGGGCAAAGTGACGCGGTAGAGGCTGTCCTTGCCGAAATAGGCGAGGTCTTTGACCTGGCCCTCGACCACGTTCACCGCATCGGGGCAGGTTTTCGCGATGGCTACCTTTTCGGGGCGCAGCGCGACGGTGATCTCTTGGCCCTCGGTCAGGCCCGGGGTGGCGCGGGCGGCGAAGGTACCGTCCATCGCCGGGATGTCGACCTCGGCGAGGTCTCCGGTCAGGCGGATGACGCGGGCCGGGAAGGTCGAGATCGCGCCGATGAAACCGGCAACGAAGCGCGAGGCGGGGTATTCGTAGATCTCGGTCGGGGTGCCCACCTGGCGGACCTCGCCCCGGTCCATCACCGCGATGCGGTCGGAGAGGGTCATCGCCTCTTCCTGGTCGTGGGTGACGACGATGAAGGTGACGCCGGTGCGGGCCTGGATCGACATCAGCTCGAACTGGGTGTGTTCGCGCAGTTTCTTGTCGAGCGCGGCGAGCGGCTCGTCGAGCAGCAGGAGTTTCGGCTGCCGCGCCAGGGCGCGCGCGAGCGCCACCCGCTGGCGCTGCCCGCCCGAGATCTGATGCGGCTTGCGTTTCGCGAAAGGCGTGAGCTGCACCAGATCGAGCATTTCGGCCACCCGGGCGGCGCGGTCGGCGGCGCTGATCCGTTCATGCTTCAGCCCGTAGGCGATGTTCTTCTCGACGCTCATATGCGGGAAGATCGCGTAAGACTGGAACATCATATGCACCGGCCGCTCCCAGGGCGGGATGCCGGACATGTCCTGGCCGTCGATGAAGATCCGCCCGGCGGTGGGGTCCTCGAACCCGGCGAGCATCCGCAGAAGCGTGGTCTTGCCGCAGCCCGAGCCGCCCAGAAGCGAGAAGATCTCGCCCCGGGCCACGGTCAGGTTCACGTCTTTCACCGCCTGGAAGCTGCCGAAGCTCTTGGCCACGTTCTCGATGCGGATGAAGGGTTCCGCCTCACCGGACATGACGCTCAGCCGCCGGTCTTGATGGTCTGCCAGATCCGGTTCAGGTCGCTCTCCTGCTGATCGGTCTGGGGTGCGGGGGTGTAGAGGCGCGCGAGGATTTCCTCGTCGGGGTAGACCGCCGGGTCCGAGGCGATATCGGGATCGACAAGCGGTGTCGCCGCGGCATTGGCATTCGCGTAGCCGGTGTAATCGGTGCAGGCGGCGATGACTTCGGGGCGCAGAAGGTAGTCGATGAAGCGGTAGGCGTTCTCGGTGTTCGGCGCATCCGAGGGGATCGACCACAGGTCGAACCAGGCCGGGGCGCCGGTTTTCGGCACGTAATAGGCGAGGTTCAGATCCAGCCCGGCCTCGGCCGCGCGCGACTTCGCCACGCTGTAATCGCCCGACCAGGTGTTGGCGACGCAGATCTCGCCGTTGGGCAAGGTGTTGAGATAGTTGGAATTGTCGAAGGTCGCCACATATTGCCGGATCGGCGCGAAAGCCTCGGCCATCTTCGCATATTCCGCGGCGCCGGCGGTGTCGGGGTCGATGCCCAGCCATTTCAGCACCGTCCAGCCGATGTCGGTCGGGCTGTCGAGCAGCGAGATCCCGCAATCGGCCAGTTTCGCGGCGTTTTCCGGGGTGAAGATCGTCGCCAGATCCTCTAGATCGGCATCGGGCAGGCGTTCGCGCACCAGGTCCAGGTTGAAGGTGAAACCGACCGAGCCCCACATATAGGGCACGCCATGGGTGTTGCCGGGATCGAAGCCCCCGACGATCTTCAGGATATCGGGGTCGAGATTCGACCAGCCGGTGAGTTTTGCCTTGTCGATCGGCTGGAAGACCCCGGCCTTGACGAATTGCGGCATCGAGAGGCCCGATTGCAGCACCACATCGTATCCGGTGCCGCCGACCAGCATCCGGGCCTGGGCCTCTTCGGAACTGGCGTAAAGGTCGTAGACGACGCTGATCCCGGTTTCGGATTCGAAATCGGCGATGGTGGTTTCGCCGATGTAATCCGCCCAGTTGTAGACATTGACCGATCCTCCCTGGGCCCGGGCGGGGCGGATGTAGGGGGCCGAAAGCGCGGCACCGGAGAGGGCGGCGAGCGTGTGGCGGCGGGTCAGCTTCATGTCGGTCTCCCTGTCAGGTTTTTCGATGTGTTTTGGATTAAGCCTAGGCCTGCCCGGTCCTTGCGCAAAGCAATTCGTCGTTGAGGGCGGGGATCTGACTTTCGGGCGGCGCGTGGTCCTCGCGCATCACCGGAAGCAGGTCGCGCAACTGGTCGTGGTGGCGGCGCAGCCCGTATTCCAGATCCGAGAGGTGGAACCCCTCGAAATGGTCCGAGCGCATCGATTCGTTCGACCAGATCGACAGTTGCTGATCCTCGGCCGAGGTGTCGCGGTCGATCCTTTGCGCAAGGTAGCGGGCGGCGCGGGTCTGGCGGTCCTCGTTCGCGAGGCGGTAGAGCCGCCCGGTCAGCCGGGTCTGGCCGGGGGAGACCGGCAGGTCGTGGTAGAACTGCGCGCTTTCGGGGGTGAAGGCGATCACCGTGTTCGGAAACAGGCCGTAATAGGCCCAGGTGCGTTGCAGATGCGGCGGCAGGCCCTCGCGCACAGGCGAGTGTCTGACGTAGTTCCTGACCGACCAGCGCCGCCCGGGCCGGTCGCCGTAGAAGCCGTAGCTGACATGCAGGCCGCCGGGCAGATAGAGGTCGCGGTAATCGCGGCCGTAAAGATCCTGGAGCGAGGGATGGGCCAGCGCCACATGATAGCCCTCGTTGTCCACATCGCGCACCGATTTCCAGTTGACCGGCAGGTCCGCCGACCAGCCCGCGACATCGACCGGCAGCAGGTTCCCGCTTTGCCAGGCCTGGAAATCGGCGGCATAGGGCGCCAGCATCTCCGCGACCGAAGGCTGCGGGCCGCGGCGGAAGCGCAGGAACAGAAAGCCGCCGAAGATCTCCAGCTCCAGCGGTTTCAGCCCGAAGGCGGCTTTGTCCACGCCCTCGCCGAAGGTCTCGGGGCGCGAGACGCCGCGCAGACTGCCATCGAGATTGTAGACCCAGCCATGGAACGGACAGACCAGAGCGCCGCGGCATTTGCCCTGCGCGCCTTCCACCACCCGCGCGCCCCGGTGGCGGCAGAGGTTCATGAAAGCGCGGATTTCGCCGTCCTGGCCGCGGAGGATCACGGCGCGCTCGTCCAGGAGATCGAAGGCCAGCCAGTCGCCGGGGGCGGGAATGTCCGAGACATGGCCCGCCACCTGCCAGTGATTGAGGAACAGGTGTTCACGTTCCAGATCGAACAGGGCCGGCGAGTGGTAGGTCCAGGCCGGAAGACCGCGGCGGTCCCATTGCCGCGGGATCGGTTCCGATGTCAGGGGCAGGGTCATGGCGATCCCTCCATCTCGGTCAGCAGCCATTGGTGAAAGCGGTGGATCTCGTATTCCTCGGGCATCAGCCGCCCGCGCCGGAAAGCGGGCGATGCGATGCCGCGCTGGTTCATCTCAGACGCCGCGCCGTCCTGCTCCATCACCAGTTTCGCGAAAGCGGCGACGGTGGCGGGGTCGAAGCCGGGTTGGGCCAGGGTCTCTGCGGGGAAATACCATTCCGCCAGCAGCCGGGTGTGTGTGGGGGAGAGCGGCTCCAGCCGCACGGCGCGGATATGGTCGGCATGGGCGACCACGTAGCCCGAGGGCCAGAAGGTCACGAACGTATAGCCGCGCGCGCGTTCCTCAGCCGTCAGCCCCGGGAAGGCCGGCCCGCAGAGCGCGCCCGAGGGGGTCCAGCTTTCCGCGCCCTCGCGCAGGTTCGGGCGCGCGGGCTGATCGGGCGCCCAGTCCCGGGCCTCGTTCGCACCCATGATGCCCTGGCCGTAGAGGGGCACCATCTCGCAGAGCTCCGGGTGGATGCCGGGGCAATGCAGGCATTCCGAGTAGTTTTCCCAGAAAACCTTCCAGTTGCAGGCGATTTCGGTTTGCCAGCGGTGGCCGGTGAGCAGCCCCGCCGCCGGCCAGTTGTCGAGGCTGGCGAGCGGCACATCGGGCGTGAGCGGGCCGGGGGCGGCGGCCAGGTTGACGAGGATGAAGCCGTTCCAGACCTGATGCGCGACGGGCTGCAACCCGTGGTTCTCTTTGCGGAAATCGTCGGTCGGATGAGCATGGCCGGTCGAGACCAGCCGCCCGTCGGCGGCGGCGAAGGCCCAGGCGTGATAGGGGCAGGTGATCAGGCGCCCGAGTTTGCGGTCCTCGCCCTCGCGGCAGAGTTCTGATCCGCGATGGCGGCAGGTGTTATGGAACGCTGCCATCCCGCCGCCAGCTTCCCGTGCCAGCAGCACCGGTGCCTCTCCGATGCGGATCGCCCGCATCGTGCCGGGAGGCAGATCGGCGAGCCGCCCCGCCATCACCCAGTTCCGCGCGAAAACCGTCTGCATCTCGCGCACGAACCAGTCGGGCGAGAGATAGGCCTCGCGCGGCAGGGTCTCGGGGCAATGGGTCAGGCGAGGGCTGCCCTTGTACATCAGAACCTCCCCGGCGGGGTGGCGCGGCGGCGGTCGGGTGCGAAGAACGGCCGTTCGGTTTTCGTGACCGGCAGCATCAGCTTGTGATATTGCAACTCGCGCAGAGCGTAGATCTCGACCCACAGGTCGCGGCAATCGGCGTATTTCGCCGCGACATGGGCGATGGCTATGTTGCGTTTCAGTGTGGGTGACCAGCAGGCTGCGGTGACGAATCCGGCCTCGCGCCGCTTGCCATGGTAGAGGATCGAGCCCTCGGCGCTGACATTGCCGGGAATGTCGAGCCCGACCAGCGCCCAACGGGAGGTCTTGCCCTCACGCTCGGCCATCAGCGCGCGCCGCCCGGTGAACGGCCCCTTGTCCCAGGCGATCATCCAGCCGAGGCCGAGTTCCAGCGGCGAGCGGGTGCGGTCCTCGCGCAGGGCCTGTTGGGCGGGGATGAAGTCGAGGTTCGTGGTCAGAAACCCGGCTTCGGTGCGCGCCAGCATCACCGCATCGGTGCCGGTCGGGACCAGCCCGAGCGGTGCGCCATGGGCCATCAGGTGGTCCCACAGGACCAGCGCGTCTTCCGGCGTTGTCCAAAGCTCGTAGCCCAGATCGCCGGTGAAGCCGGTGCGCGAGATCGTCACCTCGCCCGCGCTGAGCGGAAAGGTGGCCAGCCGGAACGGCTTCAGCGCGCTGACATCGAATCCGGCGGCGGCCAGCACCGTGGCCGAGACCGGCCCTTGCAGCGCGAGCCCGGCGATCCGGTCGGTCTCGTCCCCGATGGTCACATCGAAGCCCCAGGCGGAGTCGAGCAGCCACGGCAGGTGGCGCTCCTGGCAGCAGAGGCGGAAGTCGTCGGCCCCCAGCCGGAACAGGGTGCCGTCGTCCATCACCTGGCCCGCATCGTCGGTCCAGGCGGTGTAATGCACCGCGCCCACCGGCAGACGGGCGGCGTCGCGCAGGGTCAGCCGGTTCAGATAATCCGCCGCCTCCGGGCCCCGGATGCGGTATTTGATCATCGGCGAGATGTCGTAAAGCGTGGCCGTGTTGCGGATGCCGGTATGTTCCATCGCGCTGTCGCCATAGCATGAGGGCGTCATATAACCCGCCCAGGCCCCCCAGTTTTGCAGCCGGTTCAGGGGAGCGGTGCGCGGATGGAACGGCGTTTCGCGCAGGGGCTTCTCGTAGTGACGCTGCGGGATCATTGCCTCGCCTCCAGGACTGCCCCGGCGGTGTTCCAGCCCGCCGCGCCCGACATGCCGCCCGGATGGGTGCCCGCGCCGGTCAGCCACAGGCCGCGGATCGGTGTGGCGTAGCGCGAAAGCTGCGGGATCGGGCGCAGGAACAGCATCTGCTCGACCGTCAGTTCACCGTGATGCCAGTTGCCGCCCGCCATGCCGAACTGCCGTTCTATATCGTAAGGCATCAGAAGGTCTGCCCTGACGATCATGCGACGGATCCCCGGCGCGGCGGCTTCCAGCCGGGCGAGGCTGGCCTCCAGCATCGCCGCCCGGGCCTCGTCCCGGCCGATCTTCGGGTCATGCGGCGCGAACTGGACGGTGGCGGAAAGCACATGGCCGCCTTCGGGCGCATGGCCCGGATCAAAAGCCGAGGGCAGCAGGATCTCCATCACCGGGCGTTCCGGCACCTCACCGTATTTCACCGGGTTGAAGGCGCTTTCCACCTCGTGCTCGTCGCCGGCGAGGATCATTCGCGCGTGCAGGTCGGTGCCGAAATCCGGCGCGGCGGACAGCGCCAGATGCAGCTTCGCCGCACCGCCGCGCGATTTCTGGTGCCTCAGCCGCGTGACCAGCCCGGCGTCCAGCGCGCGCGGGCCGACCAGATCGAGGAGCGTCGATTTGGGTCCGATCGCCGAGATCACCAGATCCGCCCGCAATTCCCCGCCATCCGCCAGCGTGACGCCGCTGACCCGTTCGCCATCGGTCACGATCCGCGCCACCCGCGCGCCCTGCCGCAGGGTGACGCCCGCGGCTTCCGCCGCACGGGCCATGGCGGCAGCCAAAGCGGGCATCCCGCCTTTGGGCATCCCAAGGCTCGCGCGCTGGCCGCCGATCTGCCCGGCCAGCCGGTCGAGCCACAATATCAACGTATTAGGCGAGCGCGGCCCGGCCCAGGCCCCGAGCGTGGCGTCGAAACACAAAGCCGCGCGCAGGCGGGGATCGGTCAACTCGTCCTGCGCCACGTCATGGGCGTTGATCAGCAGCACCCGCAGCAACTCGCGGAAATCATGGGTGCCGAGGGCGCGGAGCTTCAGGAGGTTCTTCGCCAGTTGCCCCCAGGAATTGTCTTTGGCAAGGCGCGGGGGTGTCATGCGGCGGAACGGCTCCAGAGCCCCGGCGAAGCACAGCATCCTCTGGTAAAGCGTGGCCCAGGCCCCGGCATCCGGCCCCTCGGCCAGCCCGCCCCGGATGGTCAGCGGGCCATCGGGCGACAGCACCGTGGTGGGAATGCCCTGCGCGGCCCATTCCAGCCCGTGACGGGAAAGGTCCATCGCCGCCTCGGCCCGGGGATCAAACTGCCAGATCAGATGCGCAAGCGCGGGCGAGCGGTAGCCCGGCGCCAGATCGGGCAGCGCCCGCGCCCCGCCGCCGGGGGCGGCTTCGGCCTCCAGCAGCGTGACCCGCCGGCCCTTCTGCGCCAGCCGGGTCGCGCAGGCCAGACCGTTCGGCCCGGCCCCGATGACGATGATGTCAGAGAACCGCCCAGGCATCGCTCATATCCCTGACAGAAAGTTTGGCGTCGCGCAGAATCTCGGCCGCAGCATTGCGCCCCGGCGCGCCCATCACCCCGCCGCCCGGATGGGTCGAGGAGCCGCAGATCCACAGATCGCGAACGGGAGTCCGGTAATTGGCGTAGCCCGGCACCGGGCGGTTGAAGAGAAGCTGGTCGAAGGTCAGCTCGCCCTGGAAGATGTTGCCCTCGGTCAGCCCCACCTCGGCCTCCAGCTCGCGGGGCGTGCGCACCTCGACATGCAGCACAAGGTTTTTGAAGCCGGGCGCGTAACGCTCGATCTGGTCGAGACAGGTCTGGCCGAACGCGTCGCGGTCGGCATCCGTCCAGTCACGGCCTTCGATCTTCGGCGGCGCATATTGCACGAAGCAGGACATGAAATGCTTGCCCGGCGGGGTCATGGTCGGGTCGATCATCGTGGGGATCATCACGTCCTGGAACGGATCGCGGCTGAAATGGCCCGCCTTCCAGTCGTCATAGGCGCGCTCCATCTTCTCGATGGAATCGGTGAAATGCAGATCGCCTTTCAGCGCGGTGGAACCCTCGGGCAGCGCCGGGAACTTCGGCACCCCGTCCAGCGCGATATTGAGCTTGCCCGACGAGCCGCGGGTTTTGAACTTCCTGACCGAGGCGATGTAATCGCCCGGCAGATCGGCCTCATCGACATGGCGCAGCATGGTGCGCTTCACGTCCATGTTGGAAATCACCCGCTTCGCGCGGATCTCGTCGCCGCCTTCCAGCACGACGCCGGTGGTGCGCCCGCCTTTCACCAGCACCTTCTCCACCGCCGCCCCGGTGCGGATTTCGCCCCCCGATGAGCGCAGCGAAGAGGCCAGCGCCCGGGTGATCGCCCCCATCCCGCCGCGCGCGAACCCCCAGGCGCCGATGTTGCCGTCCACATCGCCCATGTAGTGATGCAGCAGCACATAGGCCGAGCCGGGCGACATCGGCCCGAGCGCGGTGCCGATGATGGCCGAAACCGCGAGATAGGCCTTGATCACCGGGTTCTCGAAATAATGGTCGAGGTAGTCCGAGATGCTCATGGTCCAGAACCGCACCATCCCGGCGATCTGGGCCTCGGACAGGGCCGAGACCTGTTTGCCGATCCATAAAAGCTCACCCATGTCGCGCGGGCGGAAGCGCGCCGGGTCGGGTGGGGTGCGCAGAAGCAGCGGCCGGATGAAACGGCAATGACGCAGCACGTCGCGCGAGTAGATGTCGTAGGCCTCGGCGTCGCGGGGCGAATGGCGGGCGAATTCGCGGCGGTTCGCATCATGATCGCGGAACATGCCGAGATAGCCGCCGCCCTCCTGCAACACCGCGCCGCCCTCATAGGGCAGGATCTGGAGCCCGTGGCGCGGCAATTCCAGGTCGCGCATGATCTCGGGGCGGAACAGCGAGGCGACATAGGAACAGTTGGAATAGGTGAAGCCGGGCGTCAGCTCGCGCGAGACCGCCGCGCCGCCGATCCAGTCGTTCTTCTCGACCACCAGCACCTTCATTCCGGCGCGGGCGAGGTAGCAGGCGGTGACCAGCCCGTTATGCCCGGCGCCAAGGATCACCGCATCGTAAGTCATCCCCTCCGCCCCCCGGGCGCCGCAGCGAAGAGCGGGCAAGGCCCGGCGATGAGCGGCCCGGTCATTCCGCCGCGTCCAGTCTGCCCTCGGTCTGATCCCGCAGCGTCAGCTCCACCGCCGCTTCCACCGCTTTCAGCGTATCGGTCAGGCAGCTGTCATCAAGGCCATGCGCCTCGCACATGAACCAGGGCTCGCGCGAGTCGGGCTCGACGATGATGCCGAGGTCATGCAGATAATACGCCATCCGGTCGTAGAAGGTGTAATCCGAGGTCTTCCAGGCCCGGTAATTGTCCGGCGGCGCCTCGGCAAAGAACAGGCCGAACATCGAGGGATGGCCCGAGAAGCTGTGGGTGATCCCCCGCGCGCTCAGGATCTGCGACACCCCAGCTTTCAGCCGCTCGCCGTAACCCGCCAGCGTTTCCAGCGCCGGGGTTTCATCAAGGATGCGCAGACATTCCTCGGCGGCCGCGAGGCTGACCGAATGGGCGGTATAGGTGCCGCCATGGCTGGCGCCGCCGTAGCGGAAGCTGCGCATCACATCCTCGCGCCCGGCCACCAGCGAGATCGGATAGCCGTTGGCCACCGCCTTGGCGAAAGTGGTGATGTCTGGCCGCACCCCGAGGATGCCCTGGATGCCGCCCTTGCCCACACGGAAGCCGGTCTTTACCTCGTCGATGATCAGCAGGACGCCATACTGGTCGCAAAGCTGCCGCGCCAGTTGCACATAATCGCGGCTGGCCGAGATCGCGCAGCAATTGCCCTGGATCGGCTCGATCAGCATGGCGGCCATGGTCTCGCCGTGGCGGCGGAAGGTATCCTCCAGCCGCTGCATGTCGTTCATCGGCACCAGATGGGCGAGGTGCTTCACCGTTTCCGGGATGCCCTTGCCATAGGGCACCACCTCGGGGTCGCGGTTCGATTTCGCGTCCCATTCGTCCATGTTCGCCATCCACATCGCGGCGTCGAACAGCCCGTGATAGCCGCCCTCGACCAGCAGATAGCTCTCGCGCCCGGTATAGGCGCGGGCGAGGCGCAAAGCGGCCATCACCGCCTCGGTGCCGGAATTCGAGAAGCGCACCAGTTCCGCCGCCGGAACCATCTTCGCCACCCGCTCGGCGACGATCAGTTCGCGCTCGGTCGAAAGAGCAAAGACGCCGCCCACCTCCATCCCCCTGCGCGCGGCGGCGTCCACCCTCTCGTCGGCATAGCCGAGAATCGCCGGCCCGTAGCCCAGCCGGTAATCGACGTAAGAATTGCCGTCGATGTCCCAGGTCCGCCCGCCCTTGCCGTGGTGGGCATAGATCGTCCGCTCGTCGCCCCAGTAGCGGAAGGTCGAGGCCACCCCGAGCGGCAGCCGCTTCACCGCGCGCTGAAACTGGGCGTTGGATTTGTCGAGCCGGCGCTGAGGGGCGGAAATCATGGCGCGGAACCCTGTCTGTTGTGGATGATTCAGCGTCTCATTATTTTGACTGAACTGTCAATCAGAATGTATCATGTGATGTGAAGGGTTTCGCGCCGCCGGATTTCCGCTATGGATTGCAGGCCCGGAACGGAGGTGCCCATGGCCGCTGTCCTTGAGAACGCAAACCCCGAACCCGCGCCGCGCAAGATGCCGCGCGACGCGCGGCGGGTGCAGCTGATCGAGGCGACGATCGAGACGATCGCCCGCTTCGGCTATTCCCGCACCACCATGTCAGAGGTGGCGCGGATGGCGGGGCTGTCGCACGGGCTGGTGAATTTCCACTTCTCGACCAAAGAGAATCTTCTGTCCGAGACGCTGCTCTACCTGGCCGAGGAATACCGGCAGAACTGGCTTCAGGCGGTCGAGGCGGCGGGGCCGGGGGTGGCCGAACAGCTTTATGCGATGCTGGCGGCTGATTTCCGGCCCGAGATGTGCACTCATGCGCGGCTTTCGGCCTGGTGCGCCTTCTGGGGCGAGGCATCGGGCCGGCCGCTTTATCAGGAGAAATGCGGCTCGAACGACGAGGAATACAATCGCAGGCTGGAAGAATACTGCACTGCGATGAATGCGGCCCATGGCTACGCTGTCGATCCGGCGCGCACCGCCCGGGTGATGCGGGTCACGACCGAAGGGGTCTGGCTCGACATGATGACGATGCAGGCGCCCTATGACGCGAAGGAGGCGCTGGCCACGCTGATGACCTGCGTCGCCGCCTTCTTCCCGCGGCATTTCGACGAGAACGGGCTGATCAGCGCGGCGTGAGTCCGGCGATGATCTCGCGCGCGGCCGCGGCCGGATCGGCGCTGGCCCAGACCGGGCGGCCCACCACGATATGGTCGGCGCCCTGGCCGATGGCCTCGGCTGGCGTGGCGATGCGCTTCTGATCGCCCTTCGCCGCGCCCGCCGGACGGACGCCGGGGGTGACGATCAGCCGCCCCGCGGCCTCGGGCAGAGCGCGGATCGCCGCGGCCTCCTGCGGCGAGGTGATCACGCCATCGGCGCCCGCCGACAGCGCGCGCGCGGCGCGTTCCACCGTGATCTCGTGAATGTCGCCGGGCCGGATCATGTTCGCATCCAGATCGGCACGGTCGAGCGAGGTCAGCACCGTCACCGCGAGGATCTTCAGGTCGCTGCCGGATTTGCCCTCGGCCGCCGCCCGCACCACCTGCGGATCGCCATGCACGGTCAGGAAATCGAGGCCCAGCCCCGCCAGCCCGCGCACCGCATTCTCGATGGTCTGGCCGATGTCGAAGAGTTTCAGGTCAAGGAACACCCGCTTGCCGTGTTCCTGCTTCAGCTCCAACGCCAGCGCGAGGCCGCCGCCGGTCAGCATCCCGAGGCCGACCTTGTAAAAGCCGACCGCATCGCCAATCCGGTCCACGATCTTCAGCGCGCCGATCACATCGGGCACGTCCAGGGCGACGATCAGGCGGTCATCCATCGGGTCTCTCCGGCTTTGGGGCAATGGGTCCATTAGTCCCGCAAGCCGGGCTTTGACAAGCCGCCGCCTTTCGGTTCGATTGGCGCGCGCGACTTCGGGGGGCAGATGATCCTGGCATTCGACATCGGTGGCAGCCGGATCCGCGCCGCTTTGCGGCAGGGCGAACAGATCCGGCCGCTCGGCGAGGTGCCGACCCCGGCGCGGGATGCGGGCGCATTCGCCGAGGCGCTGGCAGGCTTCCTGCGGCCAGGCCTGCACGGCGTCGCGTTGTCGGTGCCCGGGGTGATCGACCCCGAGACCGGGCGCGGCAAGGTTGCGAACATCCCCGCAATAGACGGCGCCGATCTGCGCGAGACGCTGGAGCGCCGCCTCGGCCTGCCGGTGCTGGCGCTGAACGACGCCGATTGCTTCGCTTTGGCCGAGGCCGCCTCGGGCGCGGGGCGCGGCCACCGGGTCGTCTTCGGCGTGATCCTCGGCAGCGGCATCGGCGGCGGGCTGGTCATTGACGGGCGTATCGTCAGCGGCGCGGGCGGGCTGACCGGCGAATGGGGCCACGGCCCGGTTTTGCGCGCGCCTTACGATCTGCCCTGCCCCTGCGGGCAAAGGGGCTGCGTCGAGACCATCGGCAGCGCCCGCGGGCTGGAGCGGCTGCACCTGCTGGAATCCGGCGCGGCGCTGACGGCGCCGCAGATCAGCGCCGCCTGGGCCGCGGGCGACGCGCGCGCCTGCGCCACCATCGGGCTGTGGCGCGATCTGGTTTCGGGGCCGCTCGCCATGGTGGTCAACGTGCTTGGCCCTTCGGTGATGCCGGTGGGCGGCGGGCTTTCCAAAGCGCCCGGGCTGATCGCCTTTCTGGATCAGGCCCTGCGCGCGCGCATCCTGCGCCGCCACGACTCGCCGCTGCTGGTCCCGGCGATCTGCGGCCCGGATGCGGGCCTCCTGGGGGCGGCGCAGGATGCGCG
>NZ_UXAW01000121.1 GCF_900609055.1 Pseudogemmobacter humi
TCGTGCGGAAAAGAGGGATCGGTTTGCTCATGGGGCCAACCTAACCCCCGGACTCACAAACATGAATCCGTAGGTCACAGGGATAGCGCAACAAAGCCGTTCTGATGGGGGCGTGTGCGGCAACTGATGGGACTTTCTGAGGCGTGAGGCAGCGCTCCGGCTCGATACAAGGCAGCCCCTTCGACGCTCGTGACCTGGCAGTCGCCTGCTGCAAGGATCGGTGTCACATCCTGCCCACTTCGTTGTGAGCTATCCGCCGGCGAGACCCATCCCGGCGCCGACAGACAATGGGGTGATTCCGAAAGGGCACGCCCGGCGGACAATCCGCAACTCGTGATGCCCCCCCGACGCCTCGGGCCTTTCCATAATGCCCCGCTCTGGCTATGATCCGCGCCAAAGCGGGGCGTCTGCCTGGTTCCGGCGGGAACATGGCGGGGCGCTTCAGCCAAAGACCCCGGAAAACCGGGCGGCGCAAGGCGGCAACGCAGGATCAAAGCGCGGCGATCAGACCGCGCGCGGCATGAGGGCGCAGATGAGCAGAACGGAACTCCCGGCGGGCAGGGGCATGACCGCAGGCCAGCGAGAGACGGACCCGTGCCGCAGGAACCGCGGCGCGGCGCTGACGCGCCTGCTGCTTGCGGGCACCGCCGCGCTGGCGCTGGCGGGCTGCGAGACCGGCCCCTTCGCGGAAGGCGCCCCCTCGGCCACCGCATCCGGCGCGAAACCGCAGCGCTCGACCCGCATCGTCGACCGCGACGTCGAGGCGCCGCAGGTCTTCCAGGTCACCGAGGATGCGCTCTGGGACGGGCGGCCGTCGCTCGGCGGGGTCTGGGTCGCCTCGCCCGATGTGACCGACCCGGAACGGGTGATCATGCGCAACCCCTCGAACGGCAAATTCGTGATCGGCGCACTGTTCAGGCGCGAGCGCGACAATCCCGGGCCGAAGCTCCAGATCTCGTCCGACGCGGCCGAGGCGCTCGGCATGCTGGCGGGCCAGCCTGCGAAACTCTCGGTCACTGCGTTGCGCCGCGAACAGGCGCCCGAGGAAACCCCGGCCACCCCGGTGCTCGACAGCAACGAAAGCCTCGCGGCCGCCCCCGGGGCGGCTCCGGGCGCGATCGACGCGGGCGGGGTCGAGACCATGGCGCTCGACACCCCCGCAGGCGCGGCGAAACCCGGTGCGGCGAAACCCGCGGCCGGAGCGCGCAGCCCGACCGAGACCGCCGCCGCGGCAGGCGCCGCGATCGCAGCGGCGGAAACCGCAGCCAAACCGGCGGCCCCCGCCCCCGCCA
>NZ_UXAW01000005.1 GCF_900609055.1 Pseudogemmobacter humi
GCGTTTGATGCCGATCTACCAGAAGCCCAACACCAGCAAGCCGCGAAAGGGTCACAAGACCTATCCCTATTTGCTGGGCGGGCTGCGGGTCGATCGCCCCGGTCAGGTCTGGTGTGCAGACATTACCTACCTGCCGATGCGGCGTGGCTTCCTGTATCTTGTCGCCATCATGGACTGGTTCACCCGAAAGGTGCTGGCGTGGCGGATATCGAACACGCTGGAGGCGGACTTCTGTGTCGAAGCGCTGAACGAGGCCATCCACCGCTTCGG
>NZ_UXAW01000048.1 GCF_900609055.1 Pseudogemmobacter humi
CTGGGCGTCGGAAAGCCAGTAAAGGTTGCTCATGATTCAGGTCTCCTTGCGGGGCCTGAATCATGCCAAGGTCCTGAAATCAATGGGTCCTGAGCCTAGCGAGCTGGTTAAGGCGCGCAGACTGCACTCGGTTGTTTCTGCCGCCCAGACCTTGGGGAGGACACCCGCGATGATAGACGGGATTCTGACCGCTGCCGGGGTCTTTCCGGCTGACGACCCGCGGGCACACAACCGTAAGGTATTCTCTGCCGAAACTTATGCCGATCTGCTTGCGGAAATCCCGACATGGGTCGGCTCCGGCGAAATGATGACCGCGATCGGAGCCAAGAAAAGTTCCTTCGCCTTCCTGGAGAGCGACGGCGTGCTCACGCCTCGCACCAATGCGCCAAAGGTCATCGCGCGCTGGCGTCTATCAGACGGTCTCGCGTTGCTCGAGCGGCTGTCGGCCGTCGCACAGCCGCTTTCTGCGGAAGCGGGTGGGTGGGAAGGCATCCAGCAAGCCCAGAAGCGCAAAGGCGTCCCGGTCGGGCAGATCATTGATCGCATGTTGTCCGGAAAACTTGCTCTCGGCAAAGACGAGAGCGCCTTCGGCTACAATGGCTTTCGCGTTCGCGTTCGCGGGGTCAACGCATTGGCGCAGAACTCGAGGCCCTCGCTTCGGAAGCGGGGGCTCTCGCCGGCACCATATCGGCGGCGACCTTCGGGCGTAGCGTGGGTATGCGGGATGGCGGTCATTTCCACGCGCTGATCGCGGCTGGCCACAGTCCGGCGCGACAAGTGATGAACCCGAAAACCAACATGCAGCAATTCAGGATGACGCCAGATGACATCACAGCATTACATCGCAAGTTCCTGACCACGACGACGATCGAGGCCGAATTCGGGCTGCATCCCAACAGGATTCGTGCGGTTTTGAGTGCCGCCGGAGCGCTGCCTTTCACCATTGACGGGGCGTCGGTCGGGCCAGTTTGGCTACGTGAGGAATTTGAACGTCACTTCAGAGATAGCTGAGAAGCAGGAGAGATGATTGCGTGCCACTCCTGTCATTGCGGCACGGAAGATCAAATACCTCTATGATAACAGCTTGCTGACATTCTTTCGGCGCGTGCGGCGAAAACTTATCTTGACAGGGGGTGTGCGTGAAAACGCCAAAATGCGCATGCTTATGCCTCGTTGGCATGGTGGCATTATAGTATGGCGATCCCGGGACGACTCGAACGCCCAACCTAGTGATTAGAAGTCACTTGCTCTATCCAGTTGAGCTACGGGACCGTTTCTCTCTGATAGCGGTTCGGAGAACGGTTCGCAACGCCGCCCTCTCCGCCTGGTGTGTGGTTCCGCCACCCGTTTTCCGGCGAGAGCGGGGACCTTGGAGGGCAGCTGCTTTGTCCAGATGGACTACGGGGTAACGCCTGAACCATGCCGGTTCGTCGGGTCAAATAGCGGCAAGGAGGCCGGGTTTCAAAGGTGAATCCTGCTGCGACACCCGGTCAGCGGGTCAAGTCCGGCGCGGGGGTGCGCCGCAACAGGAGGCGCAGCGCCAGCCCTGTCAGCGAGCCGGTGGCGATGCCGGCCAGATTGGCCAACCAGTCCATCAGGTCGCGGCTTCGGCCGACGAAAGGCTGCACCAGCTCGATCAGCCCGCCGTAAAGCGCCAGCGCCAGCGCGGTTTGCAGCATCCAGCGCGGGCGCAGCAGGGCGACCGGCAGCGCGAGCACCGTGAAGGCCAGCATATGATGCAGCTTGTCCGAGCCGCCGACCGCGGGCAGCGCGGCCACGGGAGTCAGCGTCGCCACGCCGGTGGCCAGCGCTGCAAGCAGGGTGGCCAGAATGGCCAGGGCGCTTTGGGTTGACATCCCTTGCTTATCGGGGTCGGCTTCGCGCATGTCCAGAGCGGCAATGCCGGGCTCACGCCGGTTTGACCCCCTCGGGGCGTCTCAAGGAATTGTGAGGCCGGGGGGGAACGGAATGCGGCTTCGCTGTCGTAAGAGTCCCACTGCTAGGGTAACAGCGGCGAAAACCGGGCCGGAGAGGAAACGATGACGCATGTGATCCGACGGTTTGCCGCTGCGATGGCCGTGGCGCTGGCTTTTGCCGGCCCGGCGGCCCGCGCGCAGGAGGCGGCGACGGCGGGCTATGTCGAGCTGAGCCTGACCGAGGTTCCGGTGCGCGTCACCCTGACCGGCCGCGCGGTGGCGCAGAGCGCGACGCAGTTGCGCCCCAGGGTCGGGGGCGAGATCACCGCGATCCTTTACACGCCCGGCAGCCGGGTCGAGGCGGGCACGCCCCTTTTCGCAATCGACCCGCTGGCCTGGCGCGCGGCGCTGGCCTCGGCCGAGGCCAGCCTCGCCCGGGCGGCGGCGGACCTTCAGCAGGCGGAAACCGCCTTCGCCCGCGTCACCGCGCTGCGCGGAACCGCGGCCAGCCAGGCGGCGCTGGACCAGGCCGGGACGGATCTGCTGAAAGCGAAGGCCAGCCATGCCGAGGCCGAGGCGGCGGCCGAACTCGCCCGCGCCGAACTGGACTGGACCACGGTGCGCGCGCCGATCACCGGCATCGTCGGCGTGGCCCAGGTGGCGGTGGGCGATCTGGTGACGCAGAACCAGACCCAGCCCCTGGCCGAGATCGTCCAGGTCGATCCGATCCATATCGACCTGTCGGAACCCTATCCGGTCCGGCTGCGGATCGAGGCCCGCGCGGCGCGCGGCGAGATCGTCATGACCGAGCCGCAGCTTACCCTGGTGCTGGACGGCGGGCGGCGGATCGAGGGGCGATCAAAGCTGATTTCCTCGGGGGCCACGGTTTCGGCCACCACCGGCACCCGTATCCTGCGCTTCGTGACCGACAATCCCGGCGGGCTGATCGCGCCCGGCATGTTTCTGCAAGGCGAGCTGGTGCTGGGCCGCCAGCAGGCGATCCTGGTGCCGCAGCGCGCCACGCAGCGCGAGCGTGACGGCAGGCTCTCGGCCTGGGTGGTCGAGGACGGCAAAGCCGCCAAACGCTGGCTGACCGAGACCGGCACCTGGGGCTCGTCCTGGATCGTCCAGGCGGGGCTGACGCCCGGCGAATGGTTGCTCATGGACGGCACCACCAACCTGCGCGAGGGGGCGGAGATCGCCCCGGTGCCGGTGGTGATCGACGATCAGGGCGTGGTGCGCGACCGCACCGGCGATCTGACCGGCGCGGGCAACTGAGCCATGGCGCAGTTCTTCATCTCGCGTCCGGTTTTCGCCTGGGTTCTGGCGATCATCACCATGCTGTTCGGCGGCTGGTCGCTTTATACCCTGCCGATCGAGCAATATCCCGACATCGCGCCGATCCGCATCACCGTCACCGCGAACTACCCCGGCGCCTCGGCCGAGGCGACCGAGAACTCGGTCACTTCGGTGATCGAGGATGCGATGACCGGGCTCGACGGGCTGCTCTTTATGACCTCCAGCTCTTCGGCCACCGGGCGCAGCCGGGTCGAGCTGACCTTCGATGACAGCATCAGCCCGGAAACCGCGCAGATGCAGGTGCAGAACAAGGTGGCGCTGGCGGAATCCGGCCTGCCGACCATCGTGCGCGAACGCGGCACCAGCGTCGAGCGCGCGGGCGAAAGCTCGCTGATGGTGGGGGCGCTGGTGTCGCGCGACAACCGCTATTCCACGCTGGAACTGGGCGATCTGACCACCCAGATGATCGAGGATGCGGTCTTGCGCGTCGACGGCGTGGGGGCGATCGACAGCTTTTCCTCGGGCTATGCGATGCGGATCTGGCTGGATCCGCTGAAAATGGCCGAATTCCAGGTCACGCCGGGCGATGTGACCGCGGCCATCGCCGACCAGAACTCGACCGTCTCGGTCGGCTCGCTGGGCGCCGATCCGGTGGTGCCGGGCCAGCAACTGACGGTGGCGCTGTCGTCGCAGAGCCAGCTTTCCGGCGTGGATCAGTTCGCCGCCATCCGGCTGCGGGTCGAGGAAGGCGGCGGCGAGGTTCTCCTGGGCGATGTGGCGCGGATCGAGATCGGCCAGACCAGCTATGGCCGCTCGGCCCTGTTCAACGGCGCCAATGCGGCGGGCTTCTCGGTGACGCTCGCCACCGGCGCCAATGCGGTCGAGACCGCCGAACGGGTGCGCCAGGTGCTGACCGCCCTGACCCCCGCGCTGCCCCCCGGGGTCGAGGTCGCCTATCCGTTCGACACCTCGCCCTTCATCGAGGAATCCATCGGCACCGTCTATCAGACCCTGTTCGAGGCGGTCGGCCTCGTGTTCCTCGTGATCCTGATCTTCCTGCAAAGCTGGCGTGCGACGATCATCCCGGTGATCGCGATTCCGGTGGTTCTGCTGGGCGCCTTCGGGGTGCTGGCGGCGCTTGGCTATTCGATCAACACGCTGACCATGTTCGCCATGGTGCTGGCCATTGGCCTCCTGGTCGATGACGCTATCGTCGTGGTGGAAAACGTCGAGCGCGAGATGGAGGAGCACCCCGGCCTCGACGCGGGGACCGCGACGCGGCGGTCGATGGCGCAGATCTCTTCGGCGCTGGTCGGGATCGTGCTGGTGCTGTCGTCGGTGTTCCTGCCGATGGCCTTCATGTCGGGCTCGACCGGGGTGATCTACCGGCAGTTCTCGGTCACGATCATCTCGGCCATGGTGCTGTCCCTGGGCGTCGCGCTGATCCTGTCGCCCGCGATGTGCGCGGCGCTTCTGAAGCCGCGCGGCCATGGCGGCGGCAATATGCTGTCGCGCGGCTTCAACCGCGGCATGGCGGCGGTGACGCGCGGTTACGGCAGCGTGGCGGGGCTGGCGATGCGGGTGCCGCTGCTGGTGCTGCTGGCCCTGGGCGGCATCGCCTGGGGGTCGTATCTGCTGTTTCGCGACCTGCCATCCTCATTCGTGCCGCAAGAGGACCAGGGCGTGATGATGGCGCAGCTTCGCCTCGCCGAGGGTTCGACCACCGCCCAGACCCAGGCCGTGACCGAGGAGGTCAGCGCCTGGCTGATGAGCGAGCAGGGCGAGACGGTGGAAACCGTGATGACCGCGCTCGGCTTCTCCTGGGGCGGCGGCGGGCAGAACACCGCCATGCTTTACGTCAAGCTGCGGCCCTTCACTGAGCGCCCCGGCAAGAGTGCCGCGATGCTGGAGGCGGCGGCGACCGCGCGTTTCCGCGGCCACCGTGCCGGGAACATCACCTTCAGCCAGCCGCCGGCGATCCAGGGCGTGGGCAGTTCCGCCGGCATCGCCTTTTACCTGATTGACCAGGCCGGGCTGGGCCAGGCCGCGCTGGAAGAGGCGGCGGGGCGGCTGGCGGGCCTGGCCGAGGAACGCGGCATCGCCACCGGCTTCCGCGGCCACGAGCCGAGCCGCCGCCCGGCGCTGCGGCTCGACATCGACCAGAGCAAGGCGCGCGCCATGGGGCTGACGGTGTCCGAGGTCAACGCCATGCTCTCGGTGATCTTCTCGGGCCGCCAGGTCAACGATTTCGAGCTGGGGGCCGAACTGCGCCCGGTGATCGTCCAGGGCGTGGCCGACTGGCGGATGCAGCCCGAACATGTCGATATGTGGCATGCCCGCAATCGCGCGGGCGAGATGGTGCCCTTCGCCAGTTTCGTGACCCAGGTCTGGTCCGAGAACTCGCCCACGCTGAACCGCTACGGCGGCACAAGGGCGATCTCGGTCTCGGCCAATCCGGCGGCGGGCGTCTCCACCGGCGAGGCGATGGAACGGCTGGAGGCGCTGCTGGCCGAGATTCCCGGCGGTTACGGCATCGCCTGGACCGGGCTTTCCTATCAGGAGAAGCTGGCGGGGAACCAGGCGCCGCTTCTGTTCGCCATGTCGGCGCTGGTGGTGTTCCTGTCGCTGGCCGCGCTTTACGAAAGCTGGTCGGTGCCGTTCTCGGTGATGCTGGCGGTGCCGGTGGGGATCCTCGGCGCGCTCCTGGCGGCCTGGAGTTTCGGCCAGTCGAACGATGTCTATTTCAAGGTGGGGCTTCTGACGACCATCGGCCTTGCCTCGCGCAATGCGATCCTGATCGTGGAATTCGCCGAGGCGCGGCGCAAACAGGGGATGGAGCTGCTCGCCGCCACCCGCAGCGCCGCCGAGACCCGGCTGCGGCCGATCCTGATGACCTCGTTCGCCTTCGCGCTCGGCGTGCTGCCGCTGGCTCTGGCCTCGGGCGCGGGGGCGGCGGCGCAGCATGCCATCGGCATCGGGGTGCTGGGCGGCATGGTGGCCTCGACGGTGATCGCCTTGTTCATGGTGCCGGCGCTTTATGTGCTGGTGATGCGGGTGACCGGCAAGGCGCGGGCGGCGGATTCCGCTCCGGTGCAGGCGCCGGGGGAATAGGCCACCGGCGGGAGAGGTGCAGGCTCGGCCAGTCCGCCTCTTTCGGCGCGGCGCGGGGGACTGTCAGCGCAGCCGGATCTCGACCCAGACCGGGAAATGGCGCGAGGCGGCGGCGAGCTCTGCCGCCAGAGGATCTTCGCGCGCCGGGCGCAACAGGCCCGCGCCGGTGACATCAAGCCCCGCCGAGGGCAGGATCACGGAAACCCGCAGCCCGCCGGTCCGGGCAAAAACCGCGGTGTCCAGCGCCGGATCGCCCTTTTGGCCGGGGTCGGGAGCGAAATGTTCCGCGCGCGGCCCGGGATCCTGCAACATGGGATTCGCCAGCAGCGCGCGGATCGCATCCGGCCGCCCCTCGCCATCCTCGGGGTCGAGGTTCGGAGTGCCCAGCAGAACGAAGGGACCGGGCGGTGGCGGTTCCGTCAGCCGCCCCTCCAGCAGCGCCAGCCAGAAGGCGGTTTCGTCGTGGTTGCGCCTTCCGTTGCGGTCCTCGGGGCCGTCGAAGACCGGGGCGGTGGCGTGGAAGGCCAGCAGGCTCAGACGAGAGCCGTCGGGCAGGATCAGCGGCACCTCCCAATGGCCGGTGGTCGGCAGCCGTTGGAGCGCCAGCGCTTCGGGTGTCATGTTGTGGGGCGGAATCGCGCCGGGCAGAGCGGTCCAGAGGAAGCCGCTGAAATCGCGCACCGCCGCGGTGTCGAGAGGCAGGCGCGACAGGATCAGCATCCCCGACTGGCCCGAGAACCAGCCCCAGCCCTGGGCGTCGCCCGGACCGCCGGTCCTGCCGTCGCCGTCGAGATCGAGGCCGGTCTGCATGCCGCGGTTCGGCCGCAGGGCGAAGGCATGCGGGTAATCCGGGCCGATCACCGCCAGCCGTTCGGCGAAGCTGCGCGCCGCGACGAGGCCGTGATCGTAGTCGAACCCGGTCAGCAGCAGCACATCGGCATCCAGCGCCGCCAGCACCCGCAGCGCGGCTTCGACCTGCCGGTTCTTGCCGCCGGCGATGTCGCGCAGCAGAAGCCCCGGACCCTTGCGTTCGAGATCGGTGTTCCAGGTTGCGATCCGCAGCGTCTCTGCCGCAACGCCTGGCGTCAGACAGAACGCCGCAAGCAGAAGCGCGATCAGCAGCCCGCTCAGACCGGAGCCAGCGCCTCTCGCCCCGGCCCGCCGCGCGCCGCGCGGTTCCAGCGGATCATGGCGGCGATCCGTCCCATCGCCACGCCACGCATCAGAAGACTTGCCGGCAGGAAGGCCCATGCTGCCATCGTCCAGATCAGAGTTTGCGGCGAGGTGAGGGTCAAAGGCTCGAACCCTGCCGAGGCCAGATTCACCACCGCCGGGATCAGGAATGGCAGCAGAAACCCTAAGGAAAGGTTAATCCGCGCATCGCGCTCCAGCCGGTCGACCACATCGCCGCCCGCCGTGGGCTCGAAAGTGGGCAGGTTGATCCAGACGTTGAAAGCCTGGTGCCGCGCGGGCCAGCCCTTGATCCTGAACACCAGCACGAAGAACGCAAGCGACAGAAGCGACAGGATATAGGCGGTGCCCGCGGCGGTGCGGACGCTGGCGACCTGGGCGGGGCCTGCGCCCTCGGCCATCATCAGCGTGGCGAGGCGCACCGGCGAATAGGGGAAATCCATCGCATGGCCGATCAGCAGCCCCACCGCCTCGAACAGCCGGGTGAAGGGGGTGGGGGCAAGGCTGGCCGCCTGGATGCAGGACAGGACGAAGACGATCAGGAACAGTGTCAGGAAGCGCACGCGGTTGAAGGGCGGCGCGTCGCGGAATTCCACCAGGCTGGGGTAGACGGCGTTGTATTCGGCGAAGGTCAGCGCGCCGCCGAACAGGGCGATCAGCGCAACCATCTGCTGGGTATCAGTGCCCGTCCCCGGCAGAATGACCGAGGGCGTGGCGATCAGGATCATCACCAGAAATGCGCGCACCAGCGCGCCGGTCATCCGCGAGACCACTGCCTTCACATCCTCAACATGGACGGAAGCGATGCGACGCCGCTTCCTTGTTCCCATGAGACCGCCGACATTATGGCGTATTGCCCCAATTTTGCCCAACTTTTGCCTACTTTCGCCAGTTGCCGCAACAATCAGGTGCAGATAACCGCAGTCCTGTGGCCGGAATGGGGCGAGGGTGTTGCAGGATTGAAGCAAGCCCGGGCTGAGAATGCGGCCCGTTGGGGAACATGGCGGCGGCCCTTACAAGATGTTGTGTCCGCCTGAACTCTACCCCACGAAAGTTAACAGGCGCCGAAGACCGGCCGGCCTTCGGCGCCTGTAACGCTCAGACAGATTCGCTCAGGCCCAGGGGCGGGCCATGGCGTTCGCCCTCTCGAAAGCGTCGATCGCGGCGGATTTCTCCATCGTCAGGCCGATATCGTCCAGACCGTTCAGCAGGCAATGCTTCTTGAACGCATCCACCTCGAAGGCAAAGCTGGTGCCATCGGAGGCCGAGACGGTCTGATTCTCCAGATCGACGGTGATCCGGGCATTGGCGCCCTTCTTCGCGTCATCCATCAGGTGATCGACCGCCTCTTGCGGCAGCACCACCGGCAGGATGCCGTTCTTGAAGCAGTTGTTGAAGAAGATGTCGGCGAAGCTGGTCGAGATCACGCAGCGGATGCCGAAATCCAGCAGCGCCCAGGGCGCGTGCTCGCGCGAGGAGCCGCAGCCGAAATTGTCGCCGGCGACGATGATCTGGCTCTCGCGCCAGGCCGGCTGGTTCAGCACGAAATCGGGGATTTCCTTGCCGTCGGGGGTATAGCGCATCTCATCGAACAGGTTCACGCCAAGGCCCGAGCGCTTGATCGTTTTCAGGAACTGCTTCGGGATGATCATATCGGTGTCGATATTGACCAGCGGCATGGGGGCCGCGATGCCGGTGAGGGTGGTGAATTTGTCCATGGGTTCTGCCTATTGGATTTTCTTCAGCGCGAGGCCCAGAGCGATCAGGGCGGCACCGGCCGAGAGGAGCTCGATGGCGATGAGGGTGCCGAGCAGGAAGGGGCTGGCCTGAAGCGGGAAGATCAGCACCCAAAGGCCAAGGGCCGCCGAGATCACGCCGCTGAGCAGGAACAGCCAGAAGCCCTGGCCGCGCCCCGCGAGATTGCCGATGCGGAAGGCCCAGACCACCCGCAGCAGGCCGGTGGCAAGGAACAGCGCCCCCGCCATCACCGTCAGCGAGATCATCCCCGCCAGCGGATTGGCGAGGATCCAGATTCCCAGCACCAGCTGTAACAGCGAGAACAGACCAAGCCAGCCGCGGTCGGGCAGATTGCGGTCCGAGAAGGCCGCGAACAGCCCGAGGGCGCCCGAGACCAGAAAGACGCCGCCGACCAGCCCCGTCACCGCCAGCGAGGCGAAGAGCGGGAAGATCAGCGCCGCAAGCCCGCCGAGAATGGCGAGCCCGCCTGCCAGAAAACTTGCCGTTGAGCCTTTCATGATCGCCTCCTGTGATTCAGACGGCTTCCGCCATGATCTCGCGCACGTCGGTCAGATGGCCGGTGATCGCCGCCGCCGCCGCCATGACGGGCGACATCAGATGCGTACGGCCGCCGCGGCCCATCCGTCCCTCGAAATTGCGGTTCGAGGTGGCGGCGCAGCGCTCGCCCGGGGCCAGCTGGTCGGGGTTCATGCCCAGACACATTGAGCAGCCCGCCAGGCGCCATTCAAACCCGGCGTCCTGGAAGATCTGCGCCAGACCCTCTTCCTCGGCCTGGAGCCGGACGAGACCCGAGCCCGGCACCACCATGCCGCGCACGCCGGGCGCCAGTTTCCTGCCCTTCAGGATCGCGGCCGCGGCGCGCAGATCCTCGATCCTTCCGTTGGTGCACGAGCCGATGAACACCGCATCCACCCTGATGTCGGTCAGCTTCATCCCCGGGGTCAGGCCCATGTAATCAAGGCTGCGCTGTGCCGCCTGGACCTTGCCGCCCTCGAAATCTTCGGCGGCGGGCACGGTTGCGGTGATCGGCAGCACGTCCTCGGGGCTGGTGCCCCAGGTCACGACGGGGGCGATGTCCTCGCCTTTGATCGTCACCACCTTGTCGAAATGCGCGCCCTCATCGGTGAAGAGGGTTTTCCAATAGGCCAGCGCAGCCTCCCATTTCGCGCCCTTGGGCGCATGGGGGCGGCCCATGACATATTGGAAGGTCTTTTCATCGGGCGCGATCAGGCCGGCGCGGGCGCCGCCTTCGATCGCCATGTTGCAGACCGTCATCCGGCCTTCCATCGACAGATCGCGGATCGCCTCGCCGCAATATTCGATGACATAGCCGGTGCCGCCCGCCGTGCCGGTCTTGCCGATCACCGCAAGCGTGATGTCCTTGGCCGTGACGCCCGGGCGCAGTTTCCCGGTGATCTCGACCTTCATGTTCTTCGATTTCTTCTGGATCAGCGTCTGGGTGGCCAGGACGTGTTCCACCTCGGACGTGCCGATCCCATGCGCCAGCGAGCCGAAGGCGCCGTGGGTCGCGGTATGGCTGTCGCCGCAGACCACGGTCATGCCCGGGAGCGTCCAGCCCTGTTCGGGGCCGACGATATGGACGATGCCCTGGCGGATATCGGTCACCGGGTAATAGACCACGCCGAATTCGCGGGCGTTCTTGTCCAGCGCCTCGACCTGGATGCGCGATTCCTCATTGTCGATATGGGTCTCGCGGCCGGCGGTGGTGGGGACGTTGTGGTCCGGCACGGCGATGGTCTTTTCCGGCGCGCGCACCTTGCGGCCGGTCATCCGCAGCCCCTCGAACGCCTGGGGGCTGGTCACTTCATGGACCAGATGGCGGTCGATATACAGAAGGCAGGTGCCGTCTTCGGAGGTATGGACGACGTGGTCGTCCCAGATCTTGTCATAGAGGGTTCTCGGAGCGGTCATGGCTCTCACCTTGGATCTTTGGGATAGCTTTGCGGTAGGGTCGTTCAGGGGCCGGCGGCATCGGGCGCGGGACCGTGCCCGCGGCCAGCCGCGTCAAAGACGCGCGAGAACGCAGCGGGTCGCGCCGAAGAACCGCGCGGGCAGCCGCGCGTGATCGGTGATGTTGAAATAGATGAACCCGTTCATGGCCCGTTATTTAGCCGCGAATCCGCCGCGAGGCAAGAGAAGCGCGTGGCTGCGGGGCGTCTGGCCCCTTGCACTTTGCACGCGAGTGACGATATCCCCCGCAACCTTTGTTGAGATTGCCGGGCCAGGGCGTTACCCTGAGCGCGAAAGGCCCTGCGCCGGGGCTGAATCGGTGCGCCATCAGGAGGACCAGGTCCTGTCTCATACTGACCCAACGACCGGCCTGCCGGTCGCCCCGCGCGCCGGACGTCCGGCGCAGTCGGATCACCGCCCCGAAGAGATCCGCGATGCGGTGCTTGCCTCGCTTGAGGACGACAAGGCCGAGAGCATCGTCGAGATCGACCTGCGCGGCCGCTCGGATGTGGCGGATTTCATGGTGATCTGCTCGGGCCGCTCGTCGCGCCAGGTCGCCGCCATCGCCGAGAAACTGGCCGACCGGCTGAAGCAGGTCTTCGGCATCGGCGTCAAGATGGAAGGCAAGGAAACCGGCGACTGGGTGCTGATCGACAGTGGCGATGTCATCGTCCATGTCTTCCGCCCCGAAGTGCGCGATTTCTACCAGCTGGAAAAGATGTGGCTGCCCGCCGGTCAGGTCGGGGCGGCACGCACCCTCTGAGATGAGGGTGCATCTCTGCGCGGTGGGCCGGCTGCGCGCCGGGCCGGAACGCGCGCTGACCGACGATTATCTCGACCGTTTCGCCCGTCAGGGCCGTGCGCTGGCGCTCGGCCCTGCAAGCGAGCATGAGGTCGAGGATAAAAAGGGCGGCGGGATGGAGGCCGAGGCGGCGCTGCTGACCCGCGCCATCCCCGCGGGCGCGCTGATCTGCACGCTCGACGAGCGCGGCCAGGTCCTGTCCTCGCCCGACTTCGCCGCGATGCTGGCGAAATGGCGCGACGGCGGGCGGCAGGATGCGGCTTTCGTGATCGGCGGCGCCGACGGGATCCACCCGGATCTGCGGGCGCGGGCCGATGCCTCGCTCAGCTTCGGGCGGATGGTCTGGCCGCATATGCTGGTGCGGGTGATGCTGGCCGAACAGCTTTACCGCGCGGCGACGATCCTCGCGGGCGGGCCCTATCACCGGGTCTGAAACGGGGGGCGCGCGGCGGGTCGCCCCGCCGCCGTGCCGTTGTCAGTTCGCGATCTCGGTCGGCGCGGCCGCGGCCTGGGCGGCCTGGCGGCGGGCGATCTCCTGACGGTAGAGCGCGAGGAAATCCACGTTGTCGATGTTGAGGGGCGGGAAACCGCCGTCGCGCGTCACGTCCGAGACGATACGGCGCACGAAGGGGAACAGCAGCCGCGGGCATTCGATCAGCAGGAACGGGTGCAACTGGTCCTCCGGCACGCCCTCGATCAGGAAGGTGCCGCCGTATTCCAGTTCCAGCAGGAACAGCGTCTCGTTGTTGGCCTTGTTGGTCGAGGTGATCTTGAACTTGGTGATCACGTCGAACTGGTTTTCCACGCTGCGCTTGCGCGCGTCGAGGCTGACCGCGACCTGAACGTCGGGCTGAACCTCGCCGCCGGTGTTGCCCTTGCGCACCACCGCATTCTCGAAGCTCATGTCGCGGATATATTGCGCAAGCACCTGCATGCGGAGTTGCGGAGCCGCGGCTCCGTTGCCGGTGGCGCCGGTCGCCGGGGTTTCTTCGGCCATGGAATCCTCCTTGGGCTGGCGCTGCGCCCTCTGGACGGCGCCCGGTAAATGTCCGGCCTTGTCCCTAGCAGAGCGGCGCGGATCGCTCAATGGCCCGGGAGCCGGGGCGGGGTCAGTCCTCTTCGGTCCAGCGCGAGGGCATCTGGCGGCGGCGGTTCGCCTCGGGCGGCACCTCGACCCATTCGCCGTTGATCACCTCGTCGCGGGCGCCTGGCCCCTGGCCCGGCCGGCGCAGGATGGTGATGCGGCTCATCACCGCGCCCGAGACCAGGGTCTGAACCGGCGGCAACAGCAGCAAAAGCCCGAGCGCGTCGGTCAGAAAGCCCGGCAGGATCAGCAGCACCGCCGCCAGCGCGCGCATCAGCCCGGCGACCGGCGCCCCTTCGGGCAGGGCATGGCCCGACAGCCCGCCGCGGATCAGCACCGCGCCGCGCGCGGCCTCGAACTTCAGCAGCGCCACCCCGGCCACCCCGGTCAGCACCACCCAGGCCAGGGTGGCCCAGAGGCCGATCTGCCCGCCGATCACCACGAAAAGGCCGATCTCGATCAGCGGCCAGGCCAGAAAGGCCATAAAGCGCAACATTAAACGGTGCCTCCCGCGCAAAGGTTCATGCCGCAAGGTTTACTTGCGGTCGCTGAAAACCTACATAGTAGGTCAACCGCGCCGCCCCAAGCCCCGCCTGTGTTCCGGGGGCCTGAACAGGCGGCGGATGCGTCTTGATTATGGGATAACCGATGAATTCCTCGTTGATCCAGTTGCTCGTTCTCGCCGGGATCGCCATTTTCCTGATCCTCAAGCTGCGCTCGGTGCTGGGAACGCGCGACGGGTTCGAAAAGCCGCCCGTTCCGCTGGAAGACGTGCGCCCGCAGGTGAAGCGCGAGTTCGAGGTGATCGAGGGCGGCACTGATCGCGACATCACCGATCACGTTCCCGAAGGCTCGGACGCCGCGAAGGCGCTGGCCGAGATGAAACGCGCCGAGCCCGATTTCGCGCTGACCCCGTTCCTGCAAGGCGCGCGCCAGGCCTATGAGATGATCCTGATGGCCTTCGAGCGCGGCGATCTCGACGCGATCCGCGACTTCCTGTCGGATGAGGTCGAGGCCAGTTTCGAAGAGGTGATCCGCGCCCGCGAAGCCCAGGGCCTGACGGTCGAGGCGAATTTCATCGGGCTGAAGGAAATGGCGGTGCAGGAGGCCACTTTCGACAAGGTTTCCGGCTTCGCCGAACTGACCGTGCGGTTCATCGGCGAGCTGACCTCGGTGGTGCGCGACAAGAACGGCAATGCGATCGAGGGCGACAGCAAGTCGATCAAGCGCCAGCGCGATGTCTGGACCTTCGCCCGCAAGATGGGCTCCAGCGATCCGAACTGGCAACTGGTCGCCACCGGCGAATGAGATGCTGCGGCGCCCCGTTCGTGGCTGGTTGTTCTGCGTCTGGTTTCTGCTGGCGGCGCTGATGGGCGCGGGCGGCGCGCGGGCGGAACTGCTGGAGTTCGAGGCGCTGGACGGCTGGCGCGATGGCGGTCAGGCCGAGGCTCTGGCCGCCTTTCTCGTCACCTGCGACCAGCTTGACGCGCCGTCCTGGCGGCCGGTCTGCAAGCTGGCGGCGGATGTGCCGAAGGACGACGCCTCGGCGCGGGCCTTTTTCGAGCTTCTGTTCCGCCCGGTGATCGTCGGCCATCCGCCGGCGCTGTTCACCGGCTATTACGAGCCGGAACTGAACGGCTCGCCGGTGCGGACCTCGCGTTACGCCTGGCCGCTCTACGCCCGCCCGCCCGAGCTGAAGGACGGCGTGGTCTACCACAGCCGCGCCGCGATCGAGGCGGGCGCGCTGCGCGGGCGGGGGCTGGAGATCGCCTGGATCGACGATCCGGTCGAGGTGTTCTTCCTGCATATCCAGGGCTCGGGCCGGATCCGCATGACCGACGGCAGCGTGATCCGCCTGGGCTATGCAGGCCGCAACGGCCATGCCTACCGCTCGGTCGGGCAAGAGATGGTGCGCCGCGGCATGTTCTCGGCGCATGAGGTTTCGGCCCAGACCATCGCCGCCTTCGTGCGGGCCAATCCGGGCATCGGGGCCGAGCTTCTGAACCACAACCCGTCTTACATCTTCTTCCGCCGGATCAGGGGCCTCTCCACCGAAAAGGGGCCGATCGGGGCGATGGGGCGCTCGGTCACGCCGATGCGCTCGCTGGCGGTGGACCCGGCTTTCGTGCCGCTCGGGGCGCCGGTCTGGATCGAGAAAGAAGGCGCGGCGCCTTTGCGCCGGCTGATGGTGGCCCAGGACACCGGCGGCGCGATCAAGGGCGCGCAACGGGCGGATATCTTCTATGGTTTCGGCGACGGGGCGGGCCAGGCGGCGGGCGCGGTGAAGGACAGCGGGCGGATGGTGCTTTTGCTGCCCATCGACCGCGCCTTCGCCATGGCCGACGGGAACTGAACCATGGCCCGCCGCCGTCAGCTTCGCCCCGAAGAGCGCGAATTGTGGCAGGCCGTCGCCCGCACGGCGCGGCCGCTGCGGGGCGAGGCGGCGTCAGAGGATCCCTCGCCTGAGGGGGCAGCACCGGCGGAGGGCGCTGCCGCCCCGTCGCGCTTCGGTCCGGGCGGCAAAACGGCCGCCGATGTTTTCGTAGAACCGGGCGGTGGGACGGTTCCCGATCCGGTCCGGGCGCCGGGTCTGCCACGCTTCCGGCTGGGCGAGCGATCCGTCGCCCCCGCCCGCACTCTGCTGCCGCAGGCGCCGTCCGAGGCGTTGCGGATGGATTCCCGCACCCATCAGCGCATGACCCGCGGCAAGCTGGTGCCCGAGGCGCGGCTGGATCTGCACGGCATGACGCTCTCCGAGGCCCATGCCGAGCTGATCCCCTTCCTGCTGCGTGCCCAGGCTCAGGGGCTGCGGCTGGTGCTGGTCATCACCGGCAAGGGCAAGGCAGTGCATGAGCCGGTGCCGCGCCCGATGGGCGCCCTGCGCCATCAGGTGCCGCAATGGATGCGGCTGCCGCCCCTGTCCTCTGCGGTGCTCCAGGTTTCCGAGGCGCATCTGAAACACGGCGGCGCCGGGGCGTTCTACGTCTATCTGCGCCGCCGCTGATCGTGGCTCCGGCAGGCGGTGCCTCAGGGCAATGCCGGAGAGGATCCTGGCCCGGGCTGGCGCAAAGACGGCGCTTGGCGAGTGCATTGCACCTCTCCTCAGCCCCGAAGCGGGATCCCTGCTAATCCGGGAATGATCTCTTTCGGTGCTGTCCCGGTTTCGCCCGGCGAAGGGCGCGGCGGTCCCGATCCTTTGGAGGCGCGGTTCCGCATCGGTCGCCGGAGGGGCTTCTCCGCGGGCCAGCGGATTCGGGGCAGGGCCGGGCAAGCCCCGGATCGCATCTCGCCACAACCTGCGCCGCTCGCACGACCAGGCCGTCCGCACTTATGTGCTTTCTTCCAATCCGGTGAGCTGCCCCATGCCAGCTCTGCCAGGCCTCGTCACTCGATGCGGCACCAGAGGCCCGCATATGCGGGCAGGCCGGAAGGCGGACCGGAGAGGAGAGGCACGCCGGCATTCCCGGACGAGCGATTGCAATGCCTCGGCCGCCTGCTGTCCTGCGGTTGCATCGGCGCAGGCTGTGGTGATGAGTCCTCGCCACCTTCGTCGCTGGCGCCTGCCGTGCACCGGGACTGGCCGCCGCTATCTGCCCGAGGATGGAGAGAGGCAGTTCCGGGGATCGCCGGTGCAACGGCCGTGTCTCGGGGGCAGAGGCCGCCGGCATGATCAGAGCTGATGCGGGGCGGGCGGTGTCGAATGGGTTCCGCAGCCTGGCAGGGTGGTGAGGGCCAGGGCTGAAGGACTGTCGAGCAGCCGGAGTGCCGTGAGCGGCGCCGGTCTCCCCCGGATCGGTAAAGATGGTGTCGGTCCCCGGGGGGAGGGCGGGCTCAGGCGGATGCCCGCCCGCCTGAGCCGGTGAGAGCAGCGTGCATTCTGATCAGGCGGTGGGTCCGGGTCCCGCCGTCCCTGCAATCCGGCCTCAGGCGATCAGGATCGCCCTTGCCGCCGGATCGTCGCGGCCGGCATTGGCCGGGGGGCTGAGGCGGAAGGTCACAAGCGTGGTGCCATGCGGCATCGGCGCCACGCGGCAGGTCAGCGACCGCCCGTCCGCCATGCGCAATTCGCCGTCCCAGGGATCGCGCGGGCCGAACAGGCCGATGAAATCCTCCAGATCGTTCCAGAGCAGGGTGGGCGCGGTCTGCCTGCGCCAGCGGGCGATCGGCTTCTCGTCCCCCGGCCCGGCGGTGAGGCGCAGCAGGTCTTCCTCCCACAACTCGCGCGCGGCGGCATTGGCCATGGCGACCGAGCCGTCCTGGGCGAAGACCACCACCGCATCCGGCAGCCCGTCGATCACCGCCTGGCCGAGTTCCAGATCGGCGCGGTAGCGGCGGGTGCGCGACATTTCGGTCGAGATGTCCTCGATCATGAAGGCCAGCGCGCCGTTCGGATGCGGCCGCCCGCTGACCCGCCAGGTCTGGCCCGAGGGCAGGGTCCAGGTCTCCTCGAACAGGCCCGAGGCGGCGGCTTCCTCCATCTCGGCCACCTGCCGCCGCCAGGAGCGGTAGTCCTTCGGCTCGGGCAGCATCGAGCGTTCGCGCAAAGCGTCGAGCAGGGCAGGGATCGTCGGCCGGGAGATCAGGAATTCCACCGGCAGGCCGGTCAGATCCATCAGCGCCGGGTTGAACATCTGAAGCACCCGCGAATGGTCGAAGATCGCCAGCCCGATCGGCAGTTGCGCGAAGGTCTTGGCAAGGGTCTGGGTGAATTCGCGCAGGCTGTTCTCGGCCGCGACCAGCCGTCCGGCGGGCAGGGCGTAGCAGAAACGTGCGCCCGGTGGCTGTTCCGGCACCGCGCGGGTGATCACGTCGAACCATTCCATATGATCCCCCTGGCCCAGGGCGCGGCGCAGCGGGCCGGTTTCCCCGCATCCGGCGGGGATCGGTTCGGCAAAGATCGCGGGCAGCGGCCAGGACAGTTCCTTGCCCGGGTCGAGCTGCGCCGCGGCGGCGGCGAGCCAGGGACCGTTGGCCCAGACCACCTCGCCCTCGGCATTCTCGCGCCAGATCGGCAGCGGCGCGCGCGCCAGCATGTCGCGCAGATGGGCAAGCTCGTCGCGCAGCGCAAGCTCGGCCAGCCCGTCGCTGCCGGGCCGGGCCGCCTCGCCGTCGCCTTCGACCAGGCTGAGCCGGGTCAACCCGCCCAGATGTTCGGCGCGCAGGACCAGCGGCGGCGCGATGTCCTCGCGCGAGCAGAGGATGAACCGCCCCTCGCGTTGCAGGCCCTCCAGCCGGGTCAGCAGGCCGGGGAACATCGGCTCCAGCCGGGCCAGCGCGCGGAACCAGGCCCCGCCCGATTCCATGCCGTCGGCGATCATGGCCCGGGCCTGGGGGGTGGCGTCCACCAGCGTTTCGCCATCGAAGATGAGGACCGTTCCGCCGGTCTGGCCTGCGAAGACCGAAACCGGGGCGCTGTCGCGGCGCTGGAGGGCGGTGATCATCAGCAGGCAGGCCATGGCGATCAGCGCCGCCGTGATCACCAGCCCGAAGGCGAGAGTCCAGTCCGTTTCCATTGCCGTCCCATGCCGTCACGCATCCGTGAGCGACCCTAGGACGGCAGGTATTAACACGCAGTTAATCATGGCCCGGGCAGATCAGGGCAGGATCGGCTCGTTGGGGGCGGCGGTCGCGCCGGGGGGCGCGAGGATGTCGTCATTGTCCCAGACCGCCTCGACCAGCGCGCCGCCGCGTTCGGGCCGCTCGGCCGGGGCGAGGAACGGATCCGAGGCATTGGCGAAGGTCAGCTCCGCCCCGGTGCGTTCGAGCAGCGTCTTGGCGATGAACAGGCCGAGGCCCATCCCCTCGTATTCCGGGCGGCGCGAGGGCCGGTCGCCCTTGCGCACCCGCACGAAGGGGTCGCCGATCCGGTTGATGACGTTGGGCGGGTAGCCCTCGCCATCGTCGATGATGCGCAGCGCGAGCGCCGAAGGCGTCCATTCGCATTCGACCCAGACCTTGCTGCTTGCGAAATCCACCGCGTTCTGCACCAGGTTGCGCAGCCCGTGGATGACCTCGGGGCGGCGCTGGACGATGGGCTCGCGCTCATCGGCGCCGGGGCCGGGGATCAGCTCGAAGATCACCTCCTTGCCGCGGTTCATATGCGGCTCGGCCGCCTCGCGCAGCAGCGCCGAGACCGGGGCCTGGCGCAGTTGCAGATCGTCTTTCCCGGCCCGGCCCATGCCGCGCAGGATGCCGGCGCAGCGGTCGGCCTGTTCGCGGATCAGCCTGGCGTCGTCGTAAAGGCCGGGCTGATCCTCCAGCTCGCTCATCAGTTCCGACGACACCAGCTTGATCGTGGCGAGCGGCGTGCCCAGTTCATGCGCCGCCGCCGCCACCACGCCGCCCAGATCGGTCAGCTTCTGCTCGCGCGCCAGCGCCATCTGTGTGGCCAGCAGCGCATCCGCCAGCGCCCGCGCCTCTTTGGCAACCCGGCGGGCATAGACGCCGAGGAACAGCAGCCCCACCACGATCGCCAGCCAGAAGCCGAAGGTGAACAGCCGCGGCGTTTCCAGCGCCGATCCGTCCGGCAGCCGGATCGGAACGGCGACGAAGGCCGAAAGGCTGACGATGATCACCGCCGCGGCCCCGAGGATCAGCGTCGGCCCCAGGCCGAGGATGCTGGCCGAGATCGTCACCGGGGCCAGGATCAGCAGCGCGAAGGGGTTGGTCAGCCCGCCGGTGACGAAGACCAGAAAGCCGAGCTGCCCGAGGTCGAACATCAGCGAGGCCAGCGCCTCTGGCTCGCTGAGACGGCGGTTTCCGGGGAAGACGAAGGTCGCCGCCAGATTGACGATGATCGAGGCGCCCACGGCCAGGTAGCACAGGCCGAGCGGCAGGCCGAGGCCGAACCAGCGGTCCGCCGCGGTGATGGCGGCAAGCTGGCCCGCGATGGCCAGCCAGCGCAGAAGGATCAGCGTCCTGAGCCAGACGCGATCGCCGCCGGTTCCCGCGACGAGGCCGTAACCCGCGATTTGTCGCATTGAAAATGCGCCTTCCCTGTCCAGATTAGCCATTGTGAATTATCATGTGCCGCAGGATATGGGCGGGCGCAGCGGAACGGAAGGGGCGCGGAATGAACAGGTTCTATGCGATCGGGGCGGCCGGAATTGTCGCGGCTTTCCTGGGCGGCACGGCGGGCTGGCTCTGGCTGAGCAATGGCGCCGCGGCCGATCCGCTGGCGAAATGCCGCGAGGGCAATGTCGGTGGCGCCGATATCGGCGGGCCTTTCACATTGCTGGACAAAGACGGGCAGAGCGTGAGCGACAAAGACGTGCTGACCCGTCCGGCCCTGGTCTATTTCGGCTATACTTTCTGCCCCGATGTCTGTCCGGTCGATATGTCGAGGAATGCCGAGGCGCTCGATCTTCTGGAAGAGCAGGGCAGGGAGGTGGATCTGGTTTTCATCACCGTCGATCCCGCGCGGGATACGCCCGAAGTGGTGGGGGAATATGCCTCGGCCATGCACCCGCGCGCCATCGGCCTGACCGGATCCGAAGAACAGATCAAAGCGGCGGCGAATGCCTATAAGGTCTATTATCGGGTCCAGCCGGCCGAGGACGAATATTACCTGGTGGATCATTCGGCCTTCACCTATCTGATGCTGCCGGGGATCGGTTTCGCCGATTTCTACAAGCGCGAGGCCACCCCGGAAGACATGGCGAAAGGCGTTGCCTGCATGCTTGATGCCGCAGGCTGAATTGACCATCGGCTGAAAGCTTTCTAGGGTCCGTCCGAGGGCGCGCGGCGCCGGGACGGATGGAGAAAGCTCATGTCGGACGATCTGAACCCCGAACTGGGAGCCGACAGGACGTTGCTGCTCGTCGATGACGACGAGCCATTCGTGAAGCGCCTGGCCAAAGCGATGGAGAAACGCGGCTTTCAGGTGGAAACCGCCGAAAGCGTGGCGGCGGGCAAGCTGATCGCGCAATCGCGCCCGCCGGCCTATGCGGTGGTGGATCTTCGGCTGGGCGACGGCAACGGTCTTGATGTGGTGGAAACCCTGCGCGAACGCCGCCCCGATTGCCGGATCGTGGTGCTGACCGGATATGGCGCCATTGCGACGGCGGTGGCGGCGGTCAAGATCGGCGCGACGGATTATCTCTCCAAACCCGCCGATGCGAATGACGTGATGAATGCGCTCCTGGCGAATGGCGAGGCAATGCCCGCGCCGCCCGAAAATCCGATGTCGGCCGATCGCGTCCGCTGGGAACATATTCAGCGGGTCTATGAAATGTGCGACCGCAATGTCTCGGAAACCGCCCGCCGGCTGAATATGCATCGCCGGACATTGCAGCGAATTCTGGCAAAACGCAGTCCGCGCTGACAGCGTTAATTGCGGAACCTGGAAAACACCGATATACAGGGCTCACATCATATTCTGGAGTCCAAAATGGAACTGGATGTCAATTCGCTGGATCTGAAGGAACTGAAGTCCCTTCAATCTAGGATTGCACGCGCAATCGCGACTTACGAAGACCGCCGCCGGAAAGAGGCGCTGGTCAGTCTGGAGGAAAAGGTCCGTGAAATGGGCTTCTCCTCTCTCGCGGAACTGACCGGCGGTCAGGTTTCGCGCAAGCGTCCCGCCGGTGGCCCGAAATTCGCCAATCCCGCCAATCCGTCGGATACCTGGTCGGGCCGCGGTCGCAAGCCGCGCTGGTTCAGCGAGGCGCTTGCCGCCGGCAAATCCGAAGCCGATATGGCGATCTGAATCCGGCCGGAACCCGCCGCTGCCGTTTTATTCGGCGGCGAGCGGCGGGTTCTGCCGGTCTTCCCATGGCCGGACCAGTCCGGCGATGACTCCGGTTATCAGGCTGTGGAAGGCGGAAAATCCCTCATGCGGGGCGATCCGCGTCTCGTCCATGTAAAGCGCGCGGTCGATCTCGACCTGGATCACATGCACCCGGCGCGAGGGCCGGCCGTAGGCCTGGGTGATATAGGCCCCGGCGAAGGGCGTGTTGCGGCTGACGCGCAGCCCGGCGCCGGTGAAGGCAGCCTCGACCCGCTCCACCACCTCGCGCCCGGCGGCGGCGCCGAAACGGTCGCCCAGCACGATATCGGGCCTCGGGCCGCCGGGGCGGCCATGGGCCTCGATCGCCTCATGCGGCATGGAATGGCAGTCGATCAGCACCGCCTCGCCAAAGGCGGCGTGGGTTTCCTCGATCAGCCCCTGCAAGGCCTGGTGCCAGGGATGCCACCAGTCGCGGATGCGGCCCGCGGCCTCGTCGCGGCTCAGCTTGCCGCTATAGATCGCCCGCCCGCCCGAGACCACGCGGGGAATCACGCCGAGGCCCGAGGAGATGCGCGGATTGTGCGGCGGCCGGTCGATCCCCTCGATCACCGCCGGGTCCAGCTCGTCCGCGGCCCGGTTCAGGTCGATGAAGGCGCGCGGCGCCCGGGCCGCCAGCAGCGGCGCGCCGTGATCGGGCGCGGCGCCGAACAGGACATCGACGAAAGCGTCTTCCGAGGAGCGGATCGCATGCGAATCCAGCGCGCTGCGGGCAAGGAAATCGGGCGGATAGTGATTGCCGGAATGCGGTGAGGAAAAGATCACCGGGCCGGTCTGGCGCCGGGGCCGGTTCAGAGAATAGGCATCTGAGCGCTCGGTTTCCTTCAAGGCGGCCCCGGTCTGGCTGGCGGTCTGGCTGCGGCGGGAACGGGTCTGCCGTTCTCCTCTGCTTGCTTCGGATATAACGGCATAATTCTCCGATCCGAAACCCCTTGCGGGCGGCGGCGGGGTTGAGTATAGACCCCGGCACGCCGACGCGGTCAGCCCGCGTCCTTTTCGTTTTCGGAAGGGATGCTGACGGACCGCAGGGCCGGAGTGGGCGGTTAGCTCAGCGGTAGAGCACTACGTTGACATCGTAGTGGCCACTGGTTCGATCCCAGTACCGCCCACCATTTCATCGCTTTTGGGGTCATACCCGGGGGCACGGGTCAATCAAGGCGCGTGATGCGCCGCGAAGGATAGGAGACAGCCATGAAGGTTGCCAACTCGCTCCGCTCGCTGAAGACGCGTCACCGCGATTGCCAGGTCGTGCGCCGCAAGGGCCGGATCTATGTGATCAACAAGACGCAGAAGCGCTACAAAGCCCGCCAGGGCTGAGCGCCGTTTCCGGCAAGAATCAAGGGCCGTCCGGGGAAACCCGGGCGGCCTTTGCCTTTGGGCATGGTCTGCCGGAGAGGATCCGGTGATTTCTGCCGCTGCCCGGGCCATGTCCGCGGATCCGGCGTTCCCGGGGGGCGGAACGCCGCCACCCCGGCCGGCGCGCTTCGGCCCCGCCATGAGTTTACAGCGCGACTCGCTGGCCCTACGATCCGTTGCGCCCTGTCTGCGCCGGAGGATCCCGATGCCGCTGCCCATAGCTCCGTTTCTGCCGCTGATGATGCGAATCGGTGCGGTCGCCGTCGCGGGCTATGCCGCGCGGCGCTGGATCCGGAGCCGCGCTTATCCGGGGCGCCTCGATCAGCGCGCCGAAGAGGCGCTGGACGATCTGGACGAAGGGCTGACGCTGCTCCACCCCCGGGGCGAGCCCGATACCCGCCAGACCAACGCCACCCTGCGCTGGCGCCGCACCATCGGCTTTCGCGGCCGGACATGGGAGGTGGACGCCGGTGTCATGGCCCGGTTCAGCCTGCGCGGGCAGCAGTCATGAACGGGCGGCTTACGCTCTTTTCCAGCCTGACCTCGCCCTATGTGCGCAAGGTGCGCGTGCTGATCCGCGAGGCCGGGATCGTCGGGATCGACGAGATCATGGGCGGCGGCACGCCGCTCGATCAGACCGGGGCGCCGGTCGGGCAGAACCCGCTGGGCAAGGTGCCCGCGCTGGTCACGGATACCGGAGAGGCGCTGTTCGACAGCCGGGTGATCTGCCGCTGGCTCGACGATCATGCCGGGGCGGGGCTCTACCCCGGCGGCGAGGCGCTCTGGCGGGTGCTGGTGCTGGAGTCTCTGGCGGACGGCATCCTCGATGCGGCGCTGCTGATGATCTACGAATCGCGGCTCAGGCCCGAGGAGATCCGCTTCGCCCCCTGGGTCGAGAGCCAGTGGCTCAAGGTGGCGCGCAGCCTCGATACGCTGGAAAACGGCTGGGCGGGCGATCTGGAGCAGCCGCTGAACATGGGGCAGATCGCGCTCGGCTGCGCGCTCGGCTATCTGGATTTTCGTCATTCCGCCCGGAACTGGCGCGACGGCCATCCCCGTCTCGCCGCCTGGGAAGAGGCTTTCGCGCGCCGCGCCCCGATGCGTGAAACCCGGCCGGTGGGCTGAAAATGCGCCCTCAGCCTGCGGCATGTTCGCACCAATCAGCTTTTACATCGAAATCAGGGGGGCTTGCGTCCGATTGTCCGCTGGACGATCCGCCGCAGCTTGTCTAAAACCGCGCCCGTCAGGGTAAGCGGTCCTCCGCCTGCCCCCGCAAATTTTGGCCGCGGCCCGCGGCCGTGCCAGGGAGAGGAACTCGTGTCCCAAGCAGACGATCACGCAGGCAGCCGCCGCGACTTCCTGTATTATGCCACCGCAGGCGCCGGAGCCGTTGCCACCGGCGCGGCGGTCTGGCCGCTGGTCAACCAGATGAACCCCTCGGCCGACACCCGCGCGCTGTCCGCGATCTACGTCGATGTCTCGGGCGTCGAGGTCGGCACCCAGCTCACGGTGAAATGGCGCGGCAAGCCGGTGTTCATCCGCCGCCGCTCTGCCGAAGAGATCGAGGCCGCCCGCGCGGTCGATCTGGGCGACTCGACGCTCATCGACAAAGGGTCGGAAAACCACAACAAGCCCGGCACCGATGCCAGCGATGAAAACCGCACGCTCGACGAGGCCGGCGAATGGCTGGTGATGATGGGGGTCTGCACCCATCTGGGCTGCGTTCCGCTGGGCAACGGCGCCGGTGAGTTCGGCGGCTGGTTCTGCCCCTGCCACGGCTCGCACTACGATACCGCGGGCCGGATCCGCAAAGGTCCGGCACCCCGGAACCTTGAGATCCCGGTGGCGCAGTTCACCGACGAAACCACGATCCTGCTGGGCTGAGGTAACGCAACATGGCCGGAATTCCGCACGACCATTACGAACCCGGGACCGCACCCGAAAAGTGGCTGCACAAGCGGCTGCCGATCGTGGGCCTGGTCTACGACACGCTGATGATCCCTACGCCCAAGAACCTGAACTGGATGTGGATCTGGGGCATCGTCCTTGCTTTCTGCCTCGGGCTTCAGATCGTCACGGGGATCATCCTCGCGATGCATTACACGCCGCATGTGGACATGGCCTTCGCCAGCGTCGAGCATATCATGCGCAACGTGAACGGCGGGCATATGATCCGCTATCTGCACGCCAACGGCGCCTCGCTGTTCTTCTTCGCAGTCTATCTGCATATCTTCCGCGGCCTGTACTACGGCAGCTACAAGGCGCCGCGCGAAGTCACCTGGATCGTCGGCATGCTGATCTATCTGATGATGATGGGAACCGCCTTCATGGGCTATGTTCTGCCCTGGGGGCAGATGTCGTTCTGGGGCGCGACCGTGATCACCGGCCTGTTCGGCGCCATCCCCGGCATCGGCGAGCCGATCCAGACCCTGCTTCTGGGCGGCCCGGCGGTGGACAATCCCACGCTGAACCGCTTCTTCTCGCTGCATTATCTGCTGCCCTTCGTGATCGCGGGCCTGGTGATCGTCCATATCTGGGCCTTCCACCACACCGGCAACAACAACCCCACCGGGGTCGAGGTGCGCCGCGACAGCAAGGAAAATGCGCAGAAGGACACCGTGCCGTTCTGGCCCTATTACGTGATCAAGGATCTGTTCGCGCTGGCGGTGATCCTGATCGTGTTCTTCGCCATCGTCGGCTTCATGCCGAACTACCTGGGCCACCCCGACAACTATATCGAGGCCAACCCGCTGGCGACGCCCGCGCATATCGTGCCGGAATGGTATTTCCTGCCGTTCTACGCGATCCTGCGCGCCTTCACCGCCGATGTCTGGGTGGTGATCGCGGTGGAATGGATCACCTTCGGCATCGTCGACGCCAAGTTCTTCGGCGTGCTGGCGATGTTCGGCGCCATCGCCGTGATGGCGCTGGTGCCCTGGCTCGACACCTCGTCGGTGCGCTCGGGCAAATACCGGCCGATGTTCAAATGGTGGTTCGTGCTGCTGTGCATCGACTTCGTGGTGCTGATGTGGGCCGGGGCGATGCCCGCCGAATATCCCTACGACTGGATTTCGCTGATCGCATCGGCCTATTGGTTCGCCTATTTCCTCGTCATTCTGCCGCTGCTCGGGGTGATCGAAAAGCCGCTGGCCCCGCCGGCGACGATCGAGGAAGACTTCAAGGCCCATTACCCCCACGCGGCCGAGTGACGGAAAGGATCTGACGCAAATGTTTGGCAAGATCATTCTCTCTGCCGCCACCTCGCTGGCCCTTGCGGGCGCGGCGCTGGCAGCTGGTGACGCAGGCCATATCGAGGACGTGACCTTCTCTTTCGAGGGTCCGTTCGGAACCTATGACCAGCTTCAGCTTCAGCGCGGGCTTCAGGTCTATACCGAGGTCTGCTCGGCGTGCCACGGCTTGAAATATGTCCCCATCCGCACCCTGGCGGATGAGGGCGGCCCGCATCTGCCCGCGGATCAGGTTCGCGCCTATGCGGCGGGCCTCGACGAGGTGGAAAGCCTCGGCGCCGATGCGCGGCCGCGCGAATGGACCGACAAGTTCCCCGCCCGCTCGGGCGAGGGGACCGGGCCGGATCTCTCGCTGATGGCCAAGGCGCGCGCCGGGTTCCACGGACCCTATGGCACCGGCATCAACCAGATGCTGCGCGGCATCGGCGGGCCGGAATACATCCATGCGATCCTCACCGGCTATACCGGCGAGACCAAGGAAGAAGCCGGCACCACCTTCTACGAGAACCACGCCTTCCCTGGCGGCTGGATCTCGATGGCGCCGCCGCTGTCGGACGATCAGGTCAGCTTCGAGGACGGCAGCCCCACCACGCTGGACGCGATGGCGATGGATATCTCGGCCTTCCTGATGTGGTCGGCCGAGCCGAAGATGATGGACCGCAAACAGGCGGGCTTCGTCGCGGTGATCTTTCTCCTGGTGCTGACGGTTCTGCTCTATCTGACGAACAAGAAGCTCTGGGCCAGGATCAAGGGCAAAGAGTTCACCGGCTGATCAGGACATCATCCGGCGCTTTGATGAAAATCGGAAAACCCCCGCCCCTTGTGGCGGGGTTTTTCATTGCCGGTGGCCGAGATAGTCGCGCAGCACCGCGGGCGGGTCGGCGAACAGCGCGGCGGTGGGCTGCGGCGCGGCCGCGAGGCCCCCTGCCACGATCACCGTCAGCGCGGCGAACTCCAGCGCGTCGCGCGGGTCGTGAGTGACCATCAGGACGGTCGCGCCGGTGTCCCCGGCGACCTCTGCCACCAGCGCCAGCATCTCCTGTTTCAGCGCGGGCCCGAGCGCGGCGAAGGGCTCGTCCAGCAAGAGAAGCGGCCGCGCGCGCAGCAGTACCCGCGCCAGCGCGGCCCGGCTGACCTGGCCGCCGGAAAGCTGCGCCGGGCGGCGTGCGCCCATGCCCGTCAGCCCCACCCGGTCCAGCGCCTCTGTCACCCGGGCGCGCTCGCCGGGCGTCAGCCGCAGGGCGGGCCGCAGCCCGAGGCCGAGGTTTTCGGCCAGGGTCAGATGCGGAAACAGGTTCTGGTCCTGGAACAGGATCGAGAGCGGCCGCTCTCCCGGTGTCAGGGGCGTCAGATCCCGCCCGTCCCACAGCACCCGGCCCGAGGCTGGGGCGTAAAACCCGGCGATGGCGGCGAGCAGAGAGCTTTTCCCCGCGCCCGAAGGCCCGATCAGCGCGATGCGCGCGCCCGGTGGCACCTGCCAGTCGGCCGCCAGCCGGAAGTCGCCTTGCGTCAGCAGCAGTTCATCGAGGCGAAGCACGGCGCCCTCCCGCGTCGAAGATCCAGAACAATGCGAAACTCAGCGACACCAGCACGAGGGCCGCGCCCGCGGCGGCCCCGGTCCGGTAAGAGCCCATAAGCTGCTGCACGAGCAAGGGCAGCGTCACCTCGCGCCCGGTGGCGAACAGGGCGATCACGCCGAGGTCGCCCATCGACAGCGCTGCCGCCAGCCCGGCGCAAAAGCCGAGCGGACGCGCGAGGCGCGGCAGCACCAGAAGCCGCAGCCGGGCGAAGCCGCGCAGGCCGAGCGAGGCCGCCAGTCGGCCATAACCGGCCTCCAGCGCGCGGGCCTCGGGCAGAAGCAGGCGAAAGACGAAGGGCAGCGTCATCAGCGTATTGACCAGCAGCGTCACCGGCAACGCAAGGCGCGGGGGTGGGAGAACCGGCTGGATCAGCAGAAAGAGCCCCGTTCCCAGCACCAGCCCCGAGGCGGCGAGCGGCAGCACCGCCGCCAGCTCCAGCCAGCGCGGCCCGCCGCGCGCCACCGCCAGCGCGAGGCTCAGCCCGGCGGAAACCGCGATCAGCGCCGACAGCAGCGCGACCGTGATCGAACGCAGCGCGGCTTCCGCCACCGACCAGGGCAGATCCGCCAGCCCGGGAAGGCCGCGCGTGACCAGCGCGGCGAGCGGCAGCAGCAGGAACCCGCCCGCCAGCACCAGCACCAGAACGTCGCCCGCGCGCCGCCAGCCGCCGGGCGCTCGCGTGGCCAAAGGACGGTCCATCCCGGCGCCGAAGCCCGATTCGCGCGTCAGATGCCAGGCTGCCAGCGCCGCAGCGGCGCCGAGCCCGGTCTGTATCAGCGCCAGCCCCGCGGCATGCGAGAGGTCGAACTCGAACCGCACCGCCTGATAGATCGCCAGTTCCAGCGTGGTCGCCGCCGGGCCGCCGCCCAGCGTCAGCGCCACCGCGAAAGAGGTCAGGCAGATCGCGAAGACGGTGGCCAGCGCGCCGGGAAGCACCTCGCGCAGCATCGGGCGCTCGATATGGCGGAAGATGTCCGCCGGGCAGAAGCCGAGGCTTTCGGCCAGCCGGAACCGCTCGGACGGCACCGCGAGCCAGCCTTGCAGGATCATCCGCACCGCGAGCGGCAGGTTCAGGAACACATGCGCCAGCAGCACCCCATGCAGCCCGTAGACCGGCACCGGCGGCAGGCCGACGGCCGCCCCGAGGCTGTTGAGCCAGCCCGCCCGACCGAAAACCGTGACCAGCGCCAGCACCGCGACGATCACCGGCAGAAGGAACGGCGCCCCCATCAGCGTGATCAGCAGACCCCGCCCGGGAAACCGCCGCCGCGCCAGCGCCCGCGCCACCGGCACCGCCAGCGTAACCGAGATCAGCGCGGAAAGCGCGGCCTGGGTCAGGGTGAAGCGCAAAGCGGCCAGATCCGGGCCGGAGAGCGAAAGCCCCCCGGCGTGGAACGCCACCGCCCCGAGCGGCAGCAGAACGAGGGCGAGCGCCCCCGCCCCTAGCGCGACAGCGCCGCCTGCCATTCCGCCAGAGCCTCGGCCCGGATCGCCTGCGCGTCTTCGGCGCCGAGCAGCAGGGAGGTTTCGGGCCGATGGGTCTCGAACCCCTCGGGCAGCGGGATCTCGGTCGCGGGATACATCCAGTTGGTCTCGGGGATCACCGACTGGAAGGCCGGCGACTGGGTGAAGGCGAGGAAATCGCGGGCAAGCCCGGGCTGGTCGGACGAGGCGAGCACCGCGCCGAGCTCGATCTGGAGATAATGACCCTCGGCGAAGGGTGCCCAGTCCTTGCTGTCGTCCTCTTCGGCGATGCGGTGATAGGCGGGCGAGGTGGTGTAGGAGAGCACCATATCCGCCTCGCCGTCCACGAACAGGCCGTAAGCCTCGGACCAGCCGGGGGTGACGGTCAGCACATTGTCGGCGAGGCTGGACCAGATCGCGGGGGCCTCGTCGCCGTAAGCCGCCTTCACCCACATCAGCAGGCCGAGGCCGGGGGTGGACGAGCGCGGATCCTGGATCACCACTTTCAGATCCGATTCCGCCAGCGCCCGGAAACTGTCGGGCGGGGTCTCAAGGCGGGTCTTGTTGTAGACGAAGGCGAACCAGCCCCAGTCGTAGGGCAGGAAATGCGCGTCGTCGAAATCGACCGGCAGGCCGGAGGCGGGCTCTTGCCCGTGCGGCGCGAAAAGGCCCGAGGCCAGTCCTTGCGCGGTCAGATTGGTGTCGAGGCCGAGGACCACATCGGCCCCGGTCGCCGTGCCTTCGAGTTGCAGCCGCGCGAGCAGCGCCGCGCCGTCGCCGCCGGTGATGAATTGCAGATCGCAGCCGCAGACTTCCTCGAAAGCCTTTTCCACCGCCGGGCCGGGGCCCCAGTCCGAGGTGAAACTGTCATAGGTCATGACGGTCAGAACGGGCGTCTCAGCCGCCGCGAAAGCGGGCAGGCAGGTCAGGCACGCCGCAAGGAAGGGTCGCATCGTTCGTCCTCCAGTTGCGACGGATGGCCGGGCATGGGGATCTGGATCCGATGCACCTTCCCTCCGCCGGTATGATCCGGTTCAGGTTCAACGGGTCCGCTTGCGCATCTCAGCCCTTTAAGGGGGCACCCCGAGGTGAGGCCGAGCATAGGGGATTGTGGTGCCGCCGCAAGAGGGGGGCCAGCCCCCCGTCGCGTGCCGCGACTCCCCCCGGGATATTTTCAGACAGAAAATGAGGAGGGCGCGGGCGCCCTCAGGGACGGGCCGGATGTTCGTCGCCGGGCTCGCCGGGCAGGGTCTCGTGGACCGGCTGGCCGCGGGTCTTCCACAGGGAAACCGCGACCCCGGCGCCGAGGATGGCGAAGGTGACGCCGAGCGAGATGCTGGCGGGGAATTTCTCAAGCCCCATCAGATCGGCCACGAAAACCTTGGAGCCGATGAAGATCAGCAGAACCGCCAGCGCGTATTTGAGGTAAGCGAAGCGGTGCAGGATCGCCGCCAGCGCGAAATAGAGCGCGCGCAGCCCGAGGATCGCGAAGATGTTCGAGGTGAAGACGATATAGGGGTCGGAGGTGATGGCGAAGACCGCCGGCACCGAATCGACCGCGAAGATGACATCGGCGATTTCCACCATGATCAGCGCCATCAGCAAGGGCGTGGCGAAGCGGCGGATGCGGCCGGTCTTCGGGTCGGGCTGGCGCACGGTGAAGGCATGGCCGTGCAGCTCATCCGTCACCCGCAGATGTCTGCGCAGGAATTTGAGCGCCGGGTTGGCGCCGATATCGACCTCGTGATTGTCGCCGGAGAACAGCATCTTTATCCCGGTGAAGACGAGGAAACCGGCGAAGATGTAAAGCACCCAGTGGTAGTTCTGCACCAGCGCCGCGCCGAAGCCGATCATCAGCCCGCGCAGCACGATCACGCCCAGGATGCCCCAGAACAGGGCCCGGTGCTGGTATTTGCGCGGGATGGCGAAGAAGCCGAAGATCATCGCGATGACGAAGACATTGTCCATCGCCAGCGATTTCTCGACCACGAAGGCGGTGAGGTAGAGGCCCGCCGCCTCGGCCCCGATCTGCCACCAGACGAAGCCCGCGAAGGCGACGCCGAGGGTGATGTAGAAGGCCGAGAGCTTCAGGCTGCGGGCGACGCCGATCTCCTGATCGCCCTTGTTCAGAACGCCGAGGTCCAGCACCAGAAGCACCAGCACCAGCGCGAGGAAGGTCAGCCACAGCCAAAGCGGCTTGCCCAGAAACAATGTCAGCAGGATATCCATCCCCGCGAGCCCTTTATCTTCTGGCGCCAGGGGGATTGCGGGTCAGCACAGGGGAAAAGCCGGGCAATCCATCGGGCGCGTGATCCCGATGCGGTCCGACATCACGCCAGAGAACTGGCGCCAGAGGGGCCCGGCCCGCAGATGCCAGATGGGGGCGGGCGCGGCCATTTCAACCCGCGCCATCAACTTTTTGTGGATTTCGGTTGAAGCGGCGCCGCGCCGGGGGCTATGGCGCAGGGGTATCATTCCCGGAGCCCGCGCCATGAGCCTGAACACCTTCGGCCATCTCTTCCGCGTCACCACCTGGGGCGAAAGCCACGGGCCCGCGCTCGGCTGCACGGTGGACGGCTGCCCGCCGGGGGTGGAACTGTCCGAGGCGCTGATCCAGCCCTGGCTGGACCGCAGGAAGCCCGGCACGTCGAAATTCACCACGCAAAGGCGCGAGGCCGATGAGGTGAAGATCCTGTCGGGGGTGTTTGAGGGCGTGACGACCGGGACGCCGATCCAGCTGATGATCGGGAACACCGACCAGCGCAGCAAGGATTACGGCGATATCGCCCGGGCCTTCCGTCCGGGTCATGCCGATATCGCTTATCATCTGAAATACGGGGTGCGGGATTATCGCGGCGGCGGGCGGTCCTCGGCGCGCGAGACGGCGGCGCGGGTGGCGGCCGGGGGCGTGGCGCGGGCCGCGCTGGCGGCTTTGGTGCCGGGGCTGACGATCACCGGCTATATGATGCAGATGGGGGCCAGGGCCATCGAGCGGGCGCGGTTCGACGCCAGCCAGATTGGCGAGAACCCGTTCTGGTGCCCCGATCCGGTGATGGCCGCGGAATGGGCAGAGTATCTCGATGAGTTGCGGCTGTCGCATAACTCGGTGGGGGCGGTGATCGAGGTCGTGGCCGAGGGTGTGCCGCCGGGTCTTGGCGCGCCGCTTTACGGCAAGCTCGATTCCGACCTGGCGGCGGCGATGATGTCGATCAACGCGGTGAAAGGCGTTGAGATCGGCGAGGGTATGGCCTCGGCGGCGCTGACCGGCGTGGAGAACGCCGACGAGATGCGGATGGGGCCTTCGGGTGTGGAATATCTCTCGAACCATGCCGGGGGGGTGCTGGGCGGGATTTCGACCGGGCAGCCGGTGGTCTGCCGGTTCGCGGTCAAGCCGACATCCTCGATTCTGACGCCGCGGCGGGCGGTGAGCGCCTCGGGCGAAGAGATCGATCTGGTGACCAAAGGCCGCCACGACCCCTGCGTCGGCATCCGCGCGGTGCCGGTGGGCGAGGCGATGATGGCCTGTGTGCTGCTCGACCATCTGCTCATGGATCGCGGCCAGACCGGCGGCGTCCGGGGGCGGATCGGCTGAGGCTTGCGCGCCCGGCGCAGGCGGCTAGGGTCGTGCTGATGAAACCGCTCGCAGAATTCCTGTTGCCCGACGAGGAAGCCGGCCGCCGCTTCGGGGCGCGGCTCGGGCTGTGTCTGCGGCCGGGGATGACGGTTCTGTTGCAGGGGCCGGTGGGGGCGGGGAAATCGCATCTCGCCCGCGCTGCGATCCGCGCGCTGGCGGGCGAAGCGGTGGACGTGCCCTCGCCGACCTTCACGCTGGTGCAGACCTACGAGACGCCGCAGGGCGAGGTCTGGCACGCCGATCTGTATCGGCTGGGGGACGCGGGCGAGGTCGCGGAACTGGGGCTCGCGGATGCGATGGGGCGCGACATTCTGCTGATCGAATGGCCCGACCGGCTGGGGGATTATACGCCCACGGACGCGATCACCGTGACGCTTGCTTATGAAGGCGAGGGGCGGCGGCTGGCGATTTCCGGCGCGGCGGAGGGGCTGCTGGCCTGTCTTGAGGGCAGCGCATGAGGGCGGCGGAGGTTGAGGATTTTCTGGCGGCGGCCGGATGGGCGGCTGCGGAGCGTCGCGCGCTGGCTGGCGACGCCTCGGCGCGCAGCTATCAGAGGCTGCGTATGGGTGGTGCGCGGGCGGTGCTGATGGATGCGCCGCCGGGCTGCGGCGACGATGTGGGGGATTTCCACCGGATCGGCTCGTATCTCGCTGCGCTCGGGCTCTCGCCGCCGAAGACCTTCGCGATGGACGAGGCGCGCGGGCTGATGCTGATCGAGGACCTGGGCGAGGCGCTCTTCGCTGTGCTCATCGCTGAGGAGCCGGCGCGCGAATTGCCGCTGTATCTGGCGGCGGCGGATGCGCTGGCGGTGGTGCAGGCGGCGCCGGCGCCGGCGGGCCTGCCGGATCTGAGCGCGGCGGAATGGGCGGAGTCGACGCTGCTCGCACCGGAGGTTTATGCCCGCGCCGTGACCGGGGCCGCGCCCGATGCGCGCGCCTTCCGGGCCGCGATGGAGGCGGCCTTGCGCGCCCATGCCGACGGGCCGCGGGTGCTGATCCTGCGCGATTTCCATGCCGAGAACCTGCTCTGGCTGCCCGAGCGCGAGGGCGCGGCGCGGGTGGGCTTGCTCGACTTCCAGCTTGGGCAGATGGGGCAGCCGGAATACGATCTGGTCTCGCTCTTGCAGGACGCGCGCCGCGATGTCGCGCCCGCGACCGAGGCCGCGGTTCTGGCGCATTTCGCCGCGGCGCGCGGGATGCGGGCCGGGGATCTGGCCGCGCCCTACGCGGTGCTCGGCGCGCTCAGGGCGCTGCGGATCATCGGCATCTTCGCCCGGCTTTGCGTCACGGTGGGGAAGGACCGCTACCTTGCCTTCCTGCCCCGGGTCTGGGGGCAGTTGATGCGCAACCTCGGAAATCCGGCGCTGGCCGACCTGCGGGCCGGGGTGCTGGAGATCCTGCCCGAGCCCACGCCGGAGGCCATCGAAAGGATCAGGCAGTCATGCCCTTCCCGCTGATGATCTTCGCCGCCGGTTTTGGCACCAGGATGCGCGAGTTGACCGCCACCCGCCCGAAGCCGCTGATCCCGGTGGCGGGGCGGGCGCTGCTCGACCGCGCGCTGGATCTTGCGGAGGACGCGGGGCCGGTGGTGGTGAACACGCATTACCTCGGGCAGCAGATCGCCGCGCATCTGGCGGGCCGTGACGTGGCGGTCAGCCATGAGGAGGAGATCCTGGAGACCGGCGGCGGGCTGAAGCGGGCTTTGCCGCTGCTCGGTGATGGCCCGGTGATGACGCTGAACCCCGATGTGGTCTGGCAGGGTGGCAATCCGCTGGCGGCGCTGGCGGCGCATTGGGACGCCACGCGGATGGATGCGCTGCTTCTCGTGAAAGAGCGCGCGGGCCTGCCGGGGCGCAAGGGCAAGGCCGATTTCCTGCTGGACGATGCGGGCCGCATCACCCGCGCGCCGGGCGAGCGTGGCGTGGTCTACCTTGGTGCGCAGATCATCGCGACCGGCGATCTGAGCGTGATCGCCGGGGAAGCGTTCTCGCTCAACCTGATCTGGGACCGGATGATCGCCCGCGGTCGGGCTTTCGGGCTGGTCTGGTCCGGCGGCTGGTGCGATGTGGGCAGCCCCGAGGGGCTGGCCGAGGCCGAAGCCCTGCTGGCGGCGCCATGATGTTCGACCGGCCCGGCCCGCGCCTTTACGGCCTGCCGCCCGGGGCGGATTTCCCGCGCCGCCTGGTGGCGGGGCTGCTTTCGCGCATGGAAGGGCGCCCGGCGCAGGATCTGGCGCGGGTGACGATCTGGCTCAACAGTCAGCGGATGCGCCGCCGGGTGCGCCAGGCGTTCCTGGAACGTGGGCCGGGCTTTCTGCCGCGCCTTCGGCTGGTGTCAGAGCCCGGCGCCGATCCGCTGCTGACCGGCGGCGTGCAGGCGGTCTCGCCTCTGGGGCGGCGGCTGGAGCTTGCGGTGCTGATCGACCGGCTGCTGACCGCCGAGCCCGATCTGGCGCCGCGTCACGCGCTTTACGATCTCGCGGACAGCCTGGCCGGGCTGATGGACGAGATGCGGGCCGAGGATGTCGCTCCGGACGCGCTCGACCGGATCGACATCGAGGGCCACGCCGCGCATTGGGCGCGCACCCGGCGCTTCGTCGCGCTGATCGGGCAGTTCTTCGGCCCGGACGCCGCGCCCGATACCGAGGGGCGGCTGAGGGCGGCGACGCTGGCGCAGATCGCGCTGTGGCGCGAAAGCCCGCCAGGCGATCCGGTGATCGTCGCGGGCTCGACCGGCTCGCGCGGGACCACGGCGCTGCTGATGCAGGGCGTGGCGGCGCTGCCGCAGGGTGCGGTGGTGGTGCCGGGTTATGATTTCGATCAGCCCGAAGCGGTGTGGGAGGTGCTGGATGACGGCATCGCGCAGGAGGACCATCCGCAATACCGCTACCACCGGCTAATGGAGATGCTGGGCCTCAGGCCTGCCGATGTGCGGAACTGGGACGGCCAGCCGCCGCCCGATCCGGCGCGCGGGCGGCTGGTCTCGCTGGCGTTGCGGCCGGCGCCGGTCACCGATCAGTGGATCGGCGAGGGGCCGTCGCTGGGCGACCTCGGGGCGGCGACCCTGGGCATGACGCTGATCGAGGCGCCGCATCCGCGGGCCGAGGCCCAGGCCATCGCGCTCCGCCTGCGCGAGGCGGTGGATCGCGGCCAGAGCGCCGCGCTGATCTCGCCCGACCGCGATCTGACGCGGCGGGTGACGGCGGCCTTGGACCGCTGGCGGCTGGAGCCCGACGATTCCGCGGGCCAGCCGCTGATCCACAGCCCGCCGGGGCGGTTCCTGCGGCTGGTGGCGCGGGCGATGGGGCGGCGTCTGACGGCGGACGAATGTCTTGCGCTGCTCAAGCATCCGCTGGCGTTTTCCGAGGCGGATCGCGGCCCCCATCTCCGGCTGACCCAGGAGCTGGAACTGTATCTGCGCCGGCATGGCCCGGCCTTCCCCGATGCGGACTTTCTGCGGCACTGGGCGGGGGTGAACCGCGACGCTTTCGCCGCGCCCTGGGCCGAAAGCCTTGGTCAGGTGCTGGAAGGGATCGCCGCCGCCGCGCCCGGCCCGCTGCCCGCGCTGATCGCGCAGCACCGGGCGCTGGCCGAGGCTTTGGCGCGCGGCACCGGGGAAAGCACCGGCCTCATGTGGGCGCGCGAGGCGGGCGAGGCCGCGCTGGCGGTGATCGGGGAACTGGCGGCCGAGGCGCCCCAGGGCTTTCACCTCTCGCTCGCCGATTACGCGGCTTTGGCCGATGGGGTGCTGTCGCGCGGCCAGGTGCGCAGCCAGAAGCCCGCCGACGAGCGGATCGTGATCCTCGGCGCGCAGGAGGCGCGGGTGGCGGGGGCGGATCTGGTGATCCTCGCCGGTCTGACCGAGGGTGTCTGGCCCGCCCAGGCCCCGCCCGACCCCTGGCTGAACCGCAGGATGCGGCTCGACCTCGGCCTGCTGCTGCCCGAGCGGCGGATCGGCCTTGCGGCGCATGACTTCCAGATGGCGGTGGCCGCGCCCGAGGTGGTGCTGTCGCACGCCCGGCGCAATGCCGAGGCCGAGACCGTGCCCTCGCGCTGGCTGAACCGGCTGACCAACCTGCTCGACGGCCTGCCGGGGAACGGCGGGCGCGCGGCTTTGGAGGCGATGCGGGCGCGGGGGGATCGGCTGCTCGACCAGGCGGCGGCGGTCGGTGCGCCTCTGAGCCCGCCTGCGTCGCCGCGCCCCTCGCCGCGCTCGCCGCTGGCGGTGCGGCCCGCGCGGCTGTCGCTGACCGAGATCGAAAAGCTGATCCGCGACCCTTATGCGATCTATGCCCGCCATGTGCTGCGGCTGAACCCGCTGATGCCCGCCCGCCCCACGGCGGACGCGCGGCTGCGCGGCGAGGTGCTGCACAAGGTGCCCGAAGCCTTCCTGAAGGACATGCCGCCCGACCCGGCTGAGGCCGTTGCCGCGCTGATGCGGATCACCGACGAGATCCTTTCCCGCGACGTGGCCTGGCCCGCGATGCGCGCGATCTGGCGCGGGCGGATGCAGGAGCTTGCCGCGCCCTTCGTCGAGGGGCTGCTGGCCGAAGGCGGCCGGACCGTCTCGATGGAGCGGCGCTATGCGGTGGAACTCGCGGACCTCGGCTTCACCCTGGTCGGCAAACCCGACCGGATCGACCTGACCCGCGAGGGGCGGCTGAGGATCGTCGATTACAAGACCGGCCAGCCACCCAGCGAAAAGCAGCAGGAGGCTTTCGCGAAGCAGCTTCATCTGGCGGCGGTGATGGCGAACCTCGGCGCCTTCCCCGAGGTCGGGCCGCATGACGAGGTGGAGATCGCCTATGTCCGCCTCGCGCGCGATCTGAAGACGGTGGCCGCCACGCTTGGCCCGGCGGATCTGGAGAAGGTGCTGAACGATTTCCGCCGCCTGATCACGGCGTATCAGGACCCCGCCCGCGGCTATACCTCGCGCCGGGCGATGGTGGGCACCCGCGAGCGCGGCGATTACGACGATCTGGCGCGCTACGGCGAATGGGAGATCACCGATCCGTCGAAGCCGGAGGATGTGCCATGAGCCCCCATCCCGCCGCCGCGGCGCAGATCGGTGCGTCGGATCCGTCCTCGAACGTCTGGCTGGTCGCCAATGCCGGATCGGGCAAGACCAAGGTGCTGACCGACCGGGTGGCGCGGCTGCTTTTGCGCGGGGTGGACCCGCAGAACATCCTTTGCCTCACCTATACCAAGGCCGCCGCCGCCGAGATGCAGAACCGGCTGTTCCGCCGTCTGGGCGAATGGGCGATGGCCTCGGGGCCGGATCTGCGCAGGAACCTCGCCGATCTGGGCGAGGGCGGCGCGCTGCCCGAACCCGCCTTGCGCCGCGCGCGGCAGCTCTTTGCGCGCGCGATCGAGACGCCGGGCGGCATCCGCATCCAGACCATCCATTCCTTCTGCGCCGGCCTGTTGCGCCGCTTTCCGCTGGAGGCCGGGGTCAGCCCCTCGTTCAGCGAGCTGGACGACCGCTCGGCGGAGCTGTTGCGCAACAGGATCCTTGAGGAGATGGCCGGGGAAGAGCCGGATCTGTTCACCGCGATCCTGCCCGAGATGGGCGAGCGGGTGGATGAGTTCCTTGCCCAGATCACCGGGCGGCGCGGCGATCTGATGCAGGTGCCCGATGACGCGGTTTTGCGCGCGGCTTTCGGCCTTGCCGACGGGCTCGACGAGGCCGCGCTTGAGGCGCAGGTCTTCGGCCCCGGCGACGGGGCGCTGCTGGCCGCGATCATCCCCGCGCTGGCGGCGGGGAAGGCGACCGACCAGAAGGCCTCGCTTGCGCTCGGGGGGGTGCCGCTTCCGCTGACGCTTGACGCTCTGCCGGTGCTTGAGGGGCTGTTCCTGTTCGGGGCCACCGCGAAAACCCCGTTCGGGGCAAAGACCGACAGCTTCCCGACGAAGGACTGCCGCGCTTCGCTTGGCCCGCATCTCGACGGATTGCAGGCGCTGATGCGGCGGGTCGAGGATGCGCGGCCCCTGCGCCTTGGCCTCGCCAGCTTGCGCAAGGCGCTGGCGCTGCACCGTTTCGCCGCCGGTTTCCTGCGCCGCTATGAGGCCGCCAAAGCCGCCCACGGCTGGCTGGATTTCGACGATTTCATCACCCGCGCGAGCCGCCTTCTGACCGATCCGGCGGTGGCGCCCTGGGTGCTTTACCGGCTGGACGGCTCCATCGACCATGTGCTGGTCGATGAGGCCCAGGACACCAGCCCCGGCCAGTGGCGCATCATCGCCGCGCTGACCGGGGAATTCGTCGCGGGCGAGGGCGCGCGCGAGGCGGAACGCTCGTTCTTTGTGGTGGGCGACAAGAAGCAGTCGATCTATTCCTTCCAGGGCGCCGACGTGGCCGGATTCGACGCGGTGAAGGCGCGGTTTGCGGAAGGGTTCGCAGGGGCGGGCGTGCCGATTGCGGAACGGACGCTGGAACACTCCTTCCGCTCGTCGCAGGCGATCCTCGCGCTGGTGGATCTGTGTTTCCAGGGCGGGATGCAGGAGGCGCTCGGCGGCGCGTTCCGGCACCGGCCGTTCCATGAGGCGCTGCCCGGACGGGTGGACATCTGGCCCGTGGTGCCGAAGCCCGAGGCGCCGGAGGAACGCGAATGGTTCGATCCGGTCGATCTGGTGGGCGAGACCGACGCCACCGTGGTGCTGGCCCGTCAGGTCGCCGAAGAGATCGCCGCGATGATCCGCGAGGGGCGGCAGATCCCCGACCACCGCGCGGAGGGTGGGTTCCGCCCGGTGCGGGCGGGGGATGTGCTGATCCTCGTCCAGCGGCGCGGCCCGATCTTCGAGGCGATCATCCGGGCCTGCAAGGCGCTCGGCCTGCCGATCGCGGGGCCGGACCGGCTGACGCTGACCGGGGAACTCGCGGTGCGCGACCTGCTGGCGCTGCTGTCCTTCCTGAACACGCCCGAGGACGATCTGGCTTTGGCCACGGCTTTGCGTTCGCCCCTCTTCGGCTGGTCCGAGGCGCGGCTTTATTGCCTCGCGCATGGGCGGCCGGGCTATCTCTGGCAGGCTTTGCGCCACGCGGGCGAGGAGGAGACCCGCGAGGTGCTGGACGATCTGCGCCGGCTGTCGGAATACCTGCGGCCCTATGAACTCCTGGACCGGATCCTGACCCGCCACCACGGCAGGGCGAAGCTGCTCGGGCGGCTCGGCGAAGAGGCGGCGGATGCGATTGACGAGCTTTCGCAGCAGGCTTTGGCCTATGAGCGCGCCGAGGTGCCCAGCCTGACCGGCTTTCTGGTGTGGATGGAGGCGGGCGAGGTCGAGGTCAAACGCCAGGCCGAGGGCGAGGGCGAGCTGATCCGGGTCATGACGGTGCACGGCTCGAAAGGGCTGGAGGCGCCAGTGGTGATCCTGCCCGACACCGCCGACCGGCGGCTGAGCGACAAGGATCTGATCCTGCCGCTGGCGCCGGGGGTGGTGACCTGGGCCGGGCGCAAGACCGACGATCCGGTCGCTTTGGCCGCGGCCAAGGCCGGGCGGGCGGCGGCGCGCGAGGCCGAGAACCTGCGGCTTCTTTACGTCGCGATCACCCGGGCGAAGCACTGGCTGATCGTGGCGGCCTCGGGCGAGGCGGGGGACGGGTCCTGGTATGGCATCATCCGCAAGGGGGCCGGGAACCTTGCGCTGACCGAAGGTCCGGGCGGCAGGCTGCGCCACGAATACGGCGCCTGGCCACCGGATGCGCCCGCGCCTTATGCGGCCCGCGCGGCTATTCCCGCGCCGGAGTTCGCGCAGCGCAGGGCGCCCGCGCCCGTGGCGCCGCCGAGGGTCTGGTCGCCCTCGGGCCTCGGCGGCGGACCTGCGACGGTGCGGGCCGCCCCCGCCGATTTCGACGAGGACGACCCGCTGGAGCGCGGCACCAAACTGCATCTGCTGCTTCAGCACCTGGCCGGGGTGCCCTCTGACCGCTGGCCCGGCCTTGCCGCCCGGCTGGGGGCCGGTGACGCGCTCATGGCCGAGGCGCGCGACATTCTGACCGACCCGGATCTGGCCTGGATCTTCGGCCCGGACTCGCTGGCCGAGGCCGAACTCGCCGCGCCCTGGAATGGCGGCTGGCTGGTGGGATCGGTCGACCGGCTGGTCGTTGCGCCCGATCTGGTGACGGTGGTCGATTTCAAATCGAACGCCGCGCTGCCCGGCACCGCCGCAGAGGTGCCCGAGACCTATCTGCGCCAGTTGGGCGCCTATGCCCATGCGGTGGCGGCGATTTATCCCGGGCGGCGGGTGGAAACCGCGATCCTCTGGACCCGGGCGCGGCGGCTGATGCGGCTCGGCCCGGCAGAGGTGGAGGCGGCTTTGCGTCGCGCGCAGGACTCGTAGCCGCGGGCGACCTTGATCTTCCCCGGGGGCAAACCTAGTTTCGATTCCGACCATCCATTCAGGAGAACCACTATGGGCGCTGCCACCATCGCCGTTACCGACGCCACTTTTGATCAGGAAGTCCGCCAGTCGGCGATTCCGGTCGTGGTGGATTTCTGGGCCGAATGGTGCGGCCCCTGCCGGATGATCGGCCCGGCGCTGGAAGAACTGGCCGCCGAATACCAGGGCCGGGTCAAGATCGTGAAGGTCAACGTGGACGAGAACCCCGACAGCCCGGCGCAACTGGGCGTGCGCGGGATTCCGGCGCTGTTTCTGTTCCGGGATGGCCAGGTCGTCTCGAACAAGACCGGCGCCGCGCCCAAGGCGGCGCTGGCGAACTGGATCAACTCGGCGATCTGAACCGAAGCGTGAGATGCGCGAACGGGCCCTCCGGGGCCCGTTTTCCTGTCGGGCAGACAGCAACCGGAAGGGCGAATGATGGCGGATGACAAGTTTCCCGGCTGGCACGGCACCACGATTCTCGCGGTGCGCCGCGGCGGCGAGGTGGTGGTGGCCGGAGACGGCCAGGTCAGCCTGGGCCAGACCGTGATCAAGGGCTCGGCCCGCAAGGTGCGCCGGTTGTCGCCCGGGGGCCATCCGGTGGTCTGCGGCTTCGCGGGCTCCACCGCCGATGCCTTCACCCTGCTGGAGCGGCTGGAGAAGAAGCTGGAGGCCGCGCCGGGGCAACTTGCCCGCGCCTGCGTCGATCTGGCGAAAGACTGGCGGATGGACAAATACCTGCGCAACCTTGAGGCGATGCTGATCGTGACCGACGGCGATCAGGTCTTCGTGCTGACCGGCGCGGGCGATGTGCTGGAACCCGAACATGACGTGGCCGCCATCGGCTCGGGCGGCAATTACGCTCTGGCCGCCGCGCGCGGGCTGATGGAGACCGGCCTCTCCGCCGAAGAGGTGGCGCGCAAGGCCATGGCCATCGCGGCCTCGATCTGCGTCTATACGAACGGCAATCTCACCGTCGAGAAGATCGCGAAATGACCCCGGAAGATCTGCGCGCCGGTGTCCAGGCCGGGATCCTGACCGAGGCCCAGGCCGCGGGGCTGAAGGCTTTGGCCGAATCCCGCGCCGGGCGCCGCGCCGCCCTGGCGGGCGAGGACGAACCTTTCGAGTTCTTCCGCGGCTTTTCCGAGATCTTCATCTCGATCGGCCTGATCATCCTGCTTTCCGGCCTGATGGGGCTGATCGCCTGGGTGGGCGGCGCCGCCATCGCGATCTTCCTGCCGCTGATCTGCGCCGCTATCGCCTGGTGGTGGGCGGGTTATTTCACGCTGAAGCGGCGGATGAACCTGCCCTCGATGGTGCTGGCCGTGACCTTCGGCGGCTCGATCCTGGTGGCGGGCGTCACGCTGATGCTGCAAACCATGGCCGACAGCCTCGATTTCAGCCGCTGGCTGGTGGTGCTGCCGCTGATCGTGGCGACGCTGGCGATGGGGCTGTGGTATCGCCGGTTCCGGCTGCCGTTTTCGATGTTCGTGCTGGCGGGTTTCGCGCTGCTGACGCTGTATTCGCTGGTGGCCTCGCCCCAGGTGATCGCCGACGTGCTGATCGGCACCAGTCGCAACGGCCTCGGCCGGTTCTTCGACCTGCGGCAAAGCCCGGTCTTCGCGCTGACCACGCTGGTCTTCGGGCTGGCGGCTTTCGCAGCCGGCATGTGGTTCGACATGAAGGATCCGAACCGGCTGGGGCGCCATTCGGCCACCGCCTTCTGGCTGCATCTCTCGGCCGCGCCCGCGCTGGTGAATACGGTGGCGCTGACGCTGTATAACTCGGGCGGCACCCGGGGGATGCTGCTGCTGATCCTCGCGCTGCTGGTGATCACGGCTCTGGCGCTGGTGATCGACCGGCGCTCGTTCCTGTCGGCGGCCATCGCCTATATCGCGCTGGTGCTGGGCTGGGTCATCGGCGAGGGTGGGGCCTTCGGCGCCTGGGTGCTGCTGCTGCTGATCCTTGGCGCGCTGATCACCGCCATGGGAACCTGGTGGGTGCAGCTGCGCAACGGGCTGATGCGGGCCCTGCCGGACTTTCCCGGCAAAAGCCGCCTGCCGCCCTGGGCGGGCTGAGACGCCCGGCGCTGCGGTTGAAACGCCCGCCCCCGGTCTTTAAGTGATGCGCCATGGATACGAGGAAGCCCCGATGACCGACCTGACCCCGCGCGAGATCGTCTCGGAGCTCGACCGTTTCATCATCGGCCAGCGCGACGCCAAGCGCGCTGTTGCCGTGGCGCTGCGCAACCGCTGGCGCAGGAAGCGCCTGGCGGACGATCTGCGCGATGAGGTCTATCCGAAGAACATCCTGATGATCGGCCCGACCGGGGTCGGCAAGACCGAAATCTCGCGCCGCCTTGCCCGGCTGGCGAAGGCGCCGTTCCTCAAGGTCGAGGCGACCAAGTTCACCGAGGTCGGCTATGTCGGCCGCGACGTGGACAGCATCATCCGCGATCTGATGGATGTGGCGGTGGTCGACACCCGCGCGCTGATGCGCGAGGAGGTGCGCGAAAAGGCCCGCCGCGCCGCCGAGGAACGGGTGATCGACGCCGTTGCCGGCAAGGATTCGCGCGAACAGACCCGCGAGATGTTCCGCAGGAAGCTGCGCGCGGGCGAACTCGATGACACGATGATCGAGATCGAGATCACCGACGCCGGTCCGGCGCTGCCGATGATGATGGGCGGCGGCCAGGGCATGGAGATGCAGCTCCAGGGCTTGCAGGAGATGTTCGGCAAGGCCTTCCAGCGCAGTACGAAAAAGCGCGTCACCGTGGCCGAGAGCTACGATCTGCTGATCGGGCAGGAGGCCGACAAGCTGCTCGACGACGAGGCGGTGAAGCTCGCGGCGCTCGATGCCGTGCAGTCGAACGGCATCGTCTTTCTCGACGAGATCGACAAGATCTGCGCCCGGGCCGAGGCGCGCGGCGCCGATGTCTCGCGCGAGGGCGTACAGCGCGACCTGCTGCCCCTGATCGAGGGCACCACGGTTTCCACCAAATACGGCCCGGTGAAGACCGATCATATCCTGTTCATCGCCTCCGGCGCCTTCCATGTGGCGAAGCCCTCGGATCTGCTTCCGGAACTCCAGGGTCGTTTGCCGATCCGGGTGGAGCTGGGCGCGCTGACCGAGGCGGATTTCGTCCGCATCCTGACCGAGACCGACAATGCGCTGACCCGGCAATATGCCGGGCTGATGGCGACCGAAGAGGTGAAGGTCCGCTTCACAGAGGACGGAATCGCCGCCATCGCCCGGCTGGCGGCCGAGGTGAACCGCAGCGTCGAGAACATCGGCGCGCGGCGGCTGTATACGGTGATGGAGCGGGTGTTCGAGGAACTCTCCTTCACCGCGCCGGACCGTTCCGGCGACGAGGTGGTGGTGAATGAGGATTTCGTCGAGAAGAACGTGGGCGAACTGGCGCGTTCGGCGGATATTTCGCGTTACGTGCTCTGACTGAGGGCGAAAGGGGGCGCCGCCCCCTCGCTGCTTCGCAGCTCACCCCCGGGGTACTTATATCAGGGTGAAAGCATAAGGGGCTTTCATCCTGACCCAAATACCCCCGCCGGAGGCGTCCGGCGCCTGCCACAGGCGCGGCGGGCGGGGACGGAAGGCGCCCACGCACAGAGGCGCGCTCCGGCTATGGGCTTGACCGCGGGCGGGCGCGCGGGCGATGGAAGCTGCATGAGAGTGTTTGTCGCGATTCTCGTCTTTCTGTCCGTGGTCGCCTGCACGCCGCGCGGCCGCATCATCATGCTTGAGGAGCTGCCGCCCGATAAGGTGGCGCTGGCCCAGCAGGTCGCGGTCCGCCAGGCGATCTATGTCGGCACCTCGCGGCTGGAGGAGAACGGCGAATTCGGCTTCGGCCGCTCGGGCGCGGCGAGTTTCCTGCGTTTCGATATCCTGGTGCCGCGCGACCATGCCCCCGGCGAGGTGACCTGGCCGCGCAATGCGCGCTCGGCCGATCCGTCGCGGGATTTCCTGACGCTCGCCGATATCAAATTCGCGGGTGAGGCGGCCTTCCGCACCGATCTGAAGGCGGCGCTCGGGCGGCGCGGGCAGCGCGACGTGGTCGTTTATGTCCATGGGTTCAACAACACCATGGCCGAAAGCGTCTACCGTGTGGCGCAGATGCATTACGATCTGAAGGTGCCGGGCGTGGCGGTGCATTACGCATGGCCCTCGCGCGGATCGGCGCTGGGCTATGTCTACGACCGCGATTCGGCGCTGTTCGGCCGCGACGGGCTTGAGGAGCTGCTGGCCGAGGTGGCCGAGGCCGGGGCGGAGCGGATCGTGATCGTCGCCCATTCGATGGGCGGCGCACTGACGATGGAGACTTTGCGTCAGGCCGCGATCCGGGGCGACCGGCGGGTGATGGACCGGCTGGGCGGGGTGATCCTGATCTCGCCCGATCTCGATGTGGATCTGTTCCGTGCCCAGGCCCATGCGATGGGCGAACTGCCGCAACCCTTCCTGATCTTCGGCAGCCGCCGCGATTCCGTGCTCAATCTGTCGTCGCGGATCGCGGGCATGCCCGACCGGCTGGGCAATCTGCATGATGTGACGCCGCTTGCGGATCTGAACGTGACCTATTTCGACACCGCCGCCTACAACCAGGGCTCGGGGCACAACAATCTGGGCACCTCGCCGGCGCTGTTGCAGCTTCTGGGCGGGATCGCCAATATCGACGCCGCCTTCCGGGCCGAGGCCAGCGCGCGGGTCGGATTGTTGCCGGGCGTGGTGCTGACGGTCAGGAATGCCACCGCCATCGTGCTGTCGCCGGTCGAGGCGGTGGTCGCGGGCGACCGGGGCCCCTAGGGGCGCATCCGCGCCAGTGCCGAAAGGAGCGAAAGCGCCTCGTAATCCTCCAGCACCCGGGCGGGCGCCTCTGCCGGGCCGGTAGCCATCAGGCAGCAGCCGTCGGCCTCGATCAGATGCGGCCCGCCGGTGTCGAGCGCGAGGCAGGGGGTGGTGTCGCGGCGCTGATCGGCGAGCGCGGCCTTGCCATCGATCAGCGATCCGGCGGCCACCACGATTTCCTCGCTGTCGAAGAGATATTCGATCTCGGACCCGCGCAAGGCGATCATCTGGTCGGCCGAGACCAGCAGGTCGGCGCGGCGCGCGAACCAGGGCGCGCGCAGGATCACCGCCGCATGGCTGCCGCGCGAGGGCATCTCGAAATGCCGCACCCCGCGCAGCCGGACCGGCCCGGCGTCGCGGGTGAAGATCCAGTCTCCGGTTTGCAATGCGCCCGCCGCCACCGGCCCCGCGGGCGTGTCGATCGGGGTCGCGCGGCCGATCCAGGGGCTGCGCGCGGGCAGCACCCCGTCCGAGAGCCCGAACCACAGGACCGACAGGTCGCGCCGCCGGATCCCATCGCCCCGGCAGAGCGCCGCCAGCGCCGCTCCGGGCAGGCCCGCCGGAGGCTGCCCGCGCGGCGGGCGGGCGCGGGCGATCTCCCGGCCCGCGGCGTCCTCCAGCCGCAGCGACCAGGCGCCCGCTTCCCAGGACAGATCCAGCCGCGCGGCGCGGGTGGTGCAGGGGAGAGGCGCTGCGAGACGCAGGCGCAGCGCGCACTCGCCTTCGCGCCACAACAGCGCAAGGCCCGTGCGCGGGTGGTGGAACAGCGAGAGCGTCTGCTCACCCGCCTGCCAGTCGAGCAGCACGTCCTGCGGCAGCGGCCAGGACAGCTCGATGCTCAGCCGCCCGCGATCCAGGCGGTCTGGCAGACGCGCGGGCGCGCTCTGGCCCGAGAGCATCAGCCAGCCGGACCCGGCGACGGAGAGGCCCGCGCATTCAGAGAGGCGATCTGGCTTGTCGGGCTGGCGGTTCATCGTTCCCTGTGTGCCCTGCGGGGGAACAGCTAACCGCGCGCCGCCGCCGCTGTCATCCGGCGATTGCGCGCCTCTGCACTTTCCCGGCCTCCGGTTGCCGGTGCGCCACGCCGTCGGCGGTTGCCGAAGGACTGCCGCGCGATTAAGCCTGTGCTGCCAGAATGGAGACCATGATGCCCGCCGTTTCCCCCGTCGATCCTGTGGACCTCACCGCCCGGCTGATCCGCTGCAATTCGGTCACCCCGGCCGAGGGCGGCGCGCTGCTGCTGCTGGAGGACCTGCTGAGCGGCGCGGGCTTCACCTGCACCCGTGTTGATCGCGGCGGCATCGCCAATCTCTTCGCCCGCTGGGGCGCGCGGGGCGCCAATCGCTCGTTCGGCTTCAACGGCCATACCGATGTGGTGCCGGTCGGCGATCTTGCGGCCTGGACGCGCGATCCCTTCGGGGCCGAGGTGGAGGGCGGCTGGATGTATGGCCGCGGCGCCACCGATATGAAATCCGGGGTCGCCGCCTTCGCCGCCGCCGCGGTGGATTTCGTGCGCGAGACGCCGCCTCACGGCGCGGTGATCCTCGCCATCACCGGCGATGAGGAAGACGTGGCGACCGACGGCACCGTGGCTTTGCTGGACTGGATGGCGGTTGAGGGCGAGCGGATGACGCATTGTCTGGTGGGCGAGCCGACCTGCCCTGACCGGATGGGCGAGATGATGAAGATCGGCCGTCGCGGCAGCCTGACCGCGCGCTTCGCGGCGCAGGGTGTGCAGGGCCATTCCGCCTATCCGCACCGGGCGAAGAACCCGCTCACCGCGCTGGTGAAGCTGCTGGCCCGGCTGGAGGCGCAGCCGCTGGATCAGGGCAGCGCGCATTTCGACGCCTCGACGCTGGCGATCACCACCATCGACTGCGGCAATCCGGCGACCAATGTGATCCCGGCGCGCGGCACGGCGGTGGTGAACATCCGCTTCAACGATCTGCACAGCGGCGAGAGCCTGACCGGCTGGCTGCGCGGCCAGGCCGCAGAGGTGCAGGCCGAGACCGGGGTGCAGATCGACACCCGGGTCTCGGTCTCGGGCGAGAGCTTCCTGACGCCCCCGGGCGATTTCTCGGAGCTGATCCGCCGCGCGGTCGAGGCGGAAACCGGGGTCAGCCCGGAGTATTCCACCTCCGGCGGCACTTCGGATGCGCGTTTCGTCAAGGACCATTGCCCGGTGGTGGAATTCGGTCTGGTCGGCAAGACCATGCACCAGGTGGATGAGCGGGTCGAGGTGGCGCAGATCCGCCAGCTCAAGGCGATCTATACCCGTATCCTGCGCGAGTATTTCGCGTGATCGTCGGGCCGACGACCGATCTGGCTGCCTGCCATGCCTTGCGCCGCCGGGTGTTCATCGAGGAACAGCTTGTCTCCGAGGCCGAGGAACTCGACGGGCTGGACGAGGGCGCGCTGCATCTGCTGGCGCAGATCGACGGCCGCCCGGTCGGCACCGCCCGCATCCTGATCAGGGGCGAGACCGGCAAGATCGGCCGGGTCTGCGTGCTGGCAGAGGCCCGCGGCCAGGGCATCGGCGCGGCGCTGATGCGCGCGGCGCTGGCGGAACTGCGCACCCTCCCCGGTATGACCCGGGCGAAGCTGGGCGCGCAGATCCATGCGCTCGGCTTCTACGAGGCGCTCGGCTTCCGCGCCTTCGGCCCGGAATACGACGACGCCGGCATCGCGCATCGCGACATGGAGCTGATGCTGTGATCCTTTACCTCGGGCGCGCGGGGGGGTAATCCCTCCCCGTCCAGTCTGAGAGGCTTGCCATGTCGTCGCGCTACGAACCTTCGGTCATCGAAACCAAATGGCAGTCCGCCTGGGACGAGGCCGGGGTCTTCACCGCCAAAGCCGATCCGGCAAAGCCGAAATATTACGTGCTTGAGATGTTCCCCTATCCGTCGGGGCGCATCCATATGGGCCATGTGCGCAACTACACGATGGGCGATGTGGTGGCGCGCTATAAGGCGTCCTGCGGGTTCTCGGTGCTGCATCCGATGGGCTGGGACGCGTTCGGGATGCCCGCCGAGAATGCCGCGATGGAGCGTGGCGGCCATCCGCGCGACTGGACCTATGGCAATATCGCTGACATGAAGGCACAGATGAAGCCGCTCGGCCTGTCGATCGACTGGAGCCGCGAATTCGCCACCTGCGACCCGGAATATTACGGCCAGCAGCAGGCGATGTTCCTCGACATGCTGGAGAAGGGTCTCGTCTATCGCAAGGCGGCGGTGGTGAACTGGGATCCGGTCGATATGACCGTGCTCGCGAACGAGCAGGTGATCGACGGCAAGGGCTGGCGCTCGGGCGCGGCGGTGGAGCGGCGCGAGCTGACGCAATGGTTCTTCCGCATCTCGGATATGGCCGGGGATCTGCTCGATTCGCTCGACGGGCTGACGCACTGGCCCGAGAAGGTGCGCCTGATGCAGGCCAACTGGATCGGCAAGTCGCGCGGGCTGCAATTCGCCTTTGAAACCGTGGGCGCGCCGGAAGGGTTCGACCGGCTGGAGGTCTATACCACCCGCCCCGATACGCTGATGGGCGCGAGCTTCGCCGGGATCTCGCCCGACCATCCGCTGGCAAAGGCGCTGGAAGCGCAGGATCCGAAGATCGCCGCCTTCGTCGCCGAGGCGCGCCGCGGCGGCACCACCGAAGAGGCGCTGCAAACTGCCGAGAAGCTGGGGATGGACACCGGCATCCGGGTGAAGCACCCGCTCGACCCCGCGCGCGAACTGCCGGTTTATATCGCGAACTTCATCCTGATGGATTACGGCACCGGCGCGATCTTCGGCTGCCCGGCACATGACCAGCGCGATTTCGAGTTCGCCAGCAAATACGGCCTGCCGATCCCGTCGGTCTTCGTGGCCGAGGGCGCGCAGGAGGCTCCGCTGGCCGAGGCCTTCACCCCCGCGAAATCCGAGCCCGTGCAATATATCCGCGGCGTGGTCACGAACCGGGTGATGACCGGCGACGAGGCTTTGGCCGAGGCGATCAAACTGGCCGAGGACAAGGGCTTCGGCCAGGGCGTCACAAAGTTCCGCCTGCGCGACTGGGGCCTGTCGCGCCAGCGCTACTGGGGCTGCCCGATCCCGGTGGTGCACTGCCCGGCCTGCGGCGTGGTGCCCGAGAAGAAGGAAAACCTGCCGGTCGAACTGCCCTATGACGTCAGCTTCGACAAGCCCGGCAATCCTCTGGATCGCCATCCCAGCTGGCGCGACGTGGCCTGCCCGAACTGCGGTGCCGCGGCGAAGCGCGAAACCGACACGATGGACACGTTCGTCGATTCGTCCTGGTATTACGCCCGCTTCACCTCGCCGCGCGCGCAGACGCCGACCGTTGCGGCGGATGCGGATTACTGGATGAACGTCGATCAGTATATCGGCGGCATCGAACACGCGATCCTGCATCTGTTGTATTCGCGTTTCTTTGCCCGGGCGATGAACGAGACCGGCCACCTGCCCGCCAGATCGCGCGAGCCCTTCGAGGCCCTGTTCACCCAGGGCATGGTCACGCATGAGATCTACAAGACCACCGACGACAAGGGCCGCCCGGTCTGGCATCTGCCTGAAGAGGTCATTCGCACCGATGAGGGCGCCACGCTGAAAGACGGCACCCCGGTCGAGATCATCCCCTCGGCCAAGATGTCGAAATCGAAGAAGAACGTCGTCGATCCGATGAACATCATCGCGGCCTACGGCGCCGATACCGCGCGCTGGTTCGTGATGTCGGACTCCCCGCCCGAGCGCGATGTGGAATGGACCGCCGCCGGGGCCGAGGCCACGCATAAACACCTCTCGCGGGTCTGGTCGCTGTGTTCGCGCATCGGCACCATGCCCGCGGATCACACCGGCCCGGGCGACACCGATCTGCGCAAGGCCACCGCCCGCGCCGTGGAGGAGGTGACGCGCTCGATCGAGAGCTTCGCCTTCAACAAGGCGATCGCCGGGCTTTACGCCTTCACAAACACCATCGCGAAGGCCGATGCCTCGACCCCGGTGATGAAGGAAGCCATGCGCACGCTTGGCCAGCTCATGTCGCCGATGACGCCGCATATCGCGGAATCGATCTGGGCCTATCAGGGCGGGCAGGGGCTGTGCGCCCGCGCGCCTTGGCCCAAGGCCGATCCGGCGCTGCTGGTGGACGATACCGTCACCCTGCCGATCCAGATCAACGGCAAGAGGCGGGCGGAAATCAGCGTGGCGAAGGATCTGCCCGCGCCCGAGGTTGAAAAGCTGGCGCTGGCGCATGAGGATGTGGTCAAATTCCTTGCCGGAAACCCGGTGAAGAAGATCATCGTCGTCCCGGGTCGCATCATCAATGTCGTCGCCTAGAAAATCAGGGCCTGACCGCCGCGCCTTCCTGATCATGCCGCTGGCGCTTGCCGCCTGCGGCTTCACCCCGGCCTATCAGAAGGGCGGCCCGGCCGAGGCGCTGCTCGGCACGGTGCGCGCGGCGGATCCCTCGACGAAGGACGCTTTCGCCTTCGTGCAGCGGATCGAGGAACGCCTGGGCCGCCCCGAGCGCCACGCTTACGACCTGACCTATGAGATCGGCACCCGCACCGTGGGCGTCGGCATCACCGCCGACAACCGCACCACGCGCTACAATCTTGAGGGCTGGGTCCGCTACCGGCTGGTGGACGGCGCGGGCACCACGGTCGCCCAGGGCCGGGCGCAGAGCTTCACCGCTTTCGCGGCCACCGGCTCGACCGTGGCGATGCTGGCGGCGGAAGAAGACGCCCAGGTCCGCCTGATGCGGATCCTCGCCGATCAGGTGGTGGCGCAGATGATCGCGCAACTCGCGCGGCGGGGCTGAGATGCTCTTACGCGGGGCCGAGGCCAGCCGCTATCTCGCCAAACCCGATCCTGCGCGGGCGGGGCTTCTGATCTTCGGCGCCGATGCGATGCGGGTCGCGCTGAAACGGCAGGAGGCGATCCTCGCGCTGATCGGCCCCGAGGGCGAGGCCGAGATGCGGCTCTCGCGGATGTCCGGCGCCGATCTGCGCAAGGACGCCGCCGCGCTGAACGACGCGGTGAAGGCGGTCGGCTTCTTCCCCGGCCCGCGCGCGGCCTTCGTCGAGGATGCGACCGACGGGCTGACCGAAACCATCGCCGCCACGCTGAAAGACTGGAGGCCGGGCGATGCGGTGGTGGTGGTGACCGCGGGCGAGCTGAAGGGCAAATCCGCGCTGAAAACCCTGTTCGAGAAACATCCGAACGCGATCTGCATCGGCCTCTACGACGACCCGCCCACCCGCGAGGAGATCGAGGCCGAGTTGAAGAAGGCCGGCCTCTCGCGGATCGAGCCCGAGGCGATGGCCGATCTGAACACGCTGGCCCGCGCGCTCGACCCCGGCGATTTCCGCCAGACGCTGGAGAAGATCGCGCTCTACAAATGGCACGACGATACGGCCCTGACCCCGGCCGAGGTGGCGGCGCTGGCGCCCGCGACCATCGAGACCGAGGTGGACGAGCTGCTCCATGCCGTGGCCGAGGGCGAGGGGCGGCGGGTGGGCCTTCTGATGCAGCGGCTGGCGGGGCAGGGGATGCTGCCGGTCACTTTGTGCATCCAGGCGCTCAGGCATTTCCGCAGCCTGCATATCGCGGCCAGCGATCCGGGCGGGCCGCAGATCGGGCTGCAAAAGGCGCGGGTGTTCGGCCCGCGCCGCGACCGGATGCAGAATCAGCTGCGCGCCTGGGGCCAGCGCACGCTGGAGCCGGTGATCGCCGATCTGGTCGAGGCGGATCTGACTTTGCGCTCCTCGGCCAAGGTTCCGGGCCTGGCGCTGATGGAGCGCACGCTGCTGCGCATCGCCATGACGCGGCGCTAGCGGCAAAGGAAAAGGGCGGGATCTCTCCCGCCCGCCTGTCCGTCGATATCCGTGCGTTTACTTCCGTCGGATCACAGCCTGCTGTCGCGGATGCGCAACTGGCGCGCGCGGGTCAGGATTGCATCCTCGACCGCGCGGACGGTTTCGGGCGCCACCGCCCCGCCGCCCTGGCTTTGCAGCGAGACCCGAAGGCTGCGCGCTTCCAGCGCCGGATCCTGGACATAGATCGTCGCGCGATAGGCCCGCCCGCCGCCGGGGGGGCGGCCATAGCCGGTGACGATCACCCCGGTGAAGGGATCGACCGTCTCGATGGGCAGGAAATTCAGCACCTCAAGGCTGGCCTGCCAGAGATATTTGTTCACCTCGACCGTGACATTGGGGTCTTCAGAGCGGAACATGCCCCAGATGGTGCCGCTTTTCGCGCGCGCCTCGCGCTCGCGCGCGGTTCCCAAGAGCGGTGAGTTCTGGCCGGTGGCGAATGTGCGCTCGCCCGAACCGCCGGTGCCGGTGGAATTCCCGCCACAGGCGGCAAGGATCAGAATCATGCCCCCGCTGAGCGCGAGACGCGCGGCATTTGCCAAGGTCATTGGGATCCTCCGGTCAACACAGATGTTGTCTAGCCTGGGGCCTGGGGCCGAACAAGGGCTTTCGGGCGGCTGTCCGCCCGGCAGGGCAAGGCTTCGCCGCGCCCGGGCGGCGGTGCCGGCCGCGAAAAGCCCGGTGGCGCGACTGTGGCATTGGTGCACCATGGTTGCGGCGTTTCCGGGGCGCCCCCGCCATCATCATTGCAATCAGGGGCGCAGAGGCGGAAATACACTCCATACCCAATTCGGATTCCCCTGAGTTGGGCTGCATCCTTAGAAGTCAATCGAGGGAAAACGAATGAAAAAGCTTCTCATCGCAACCACCGCTCTGGTCGCCACCGGCGGTATGGCTGCCGCTGACGTCACCATCTCGGGTTACGGCCGCTTCGGTCTGGAATATATCGAAGACCGCAACAATGATCCGCTTGCGGAAGACACCGTGATCTCCAGCCGTCTGCGTTTCAACATCGACGCAACCACCGAAACCGATGTCGGCGTGACCTTCGGCGCCCGTCTGCGCGTTCAGTATGACGATGGCGATACCTATGGCGACTTCAACACCGCCCAGTTCTCGGTCGGCTACGAAGGCCTGACCGTCTCGGTCGGCAACGTCGACACCGCTTTCGACTCGGTCGCCCTGACCTACAATTCGGAAATGGGCTACCAGGACTTCTCGTATGGCGACGCTGACGGCGGCAACACTTCGAACTTCTTCGCCTACAACTCGAAGGGTTCGATCAGTTCGGTGACGCCCGGCTATACCGGCGTCGCTGCGACCTACTCGATCTCGGGCGTGAATCTGTACTTCTCGTATGTCGACCCGGATCAGTATGCCAGCTCGCTGCCGGCCACCGTTGGCGAAGAGCTCGGCATCGCCGCCGACTGGACGAACGGCCAGTTCTCGGTCGCCGGTTCGTTCGTGTCGAACGCCGCTGGCGTGGACGGTGCTGACCTTCTGTTCGTCGGTGCTGCCTATAACTTCGGCGCCGGCAATGTCGGCCTGAACTACTACGATCAGGACATCCTGAGCATCGTTCCGGGCGACAGCGGCAGCCAGGTTACCCTGTGGGGCGACTACAACTTCGGCGCGACCACCGTCAAAGCCTACATCTCGGAACTGGACCTCGACAGCGGTCTGAACACCGACACCGCCTACGGCCTCGGCGCTGACTACTCGCTGGGCGAAGGTGCTCGCCTCTCGGGTTCGATCCAGTCGGGCTGGGGTGACGCGGCAAGCGGCTGGACCAACACCTCCACCCGCGCCGACATCGGCGTTCGCTTCGACTTCTGATCTTACGATCAGCGGTTACGGAAAGAGCGGGCTTTTGCCCGCTCTTTTCTTTTCTGCGCCTCGCTGTCGGAGCACCGCCCCGTCCTTTCCTTTTCCCGCCGCTCTGCCTAACCTGCGCCGGAGAAGGCCGCCTCTCTCTCGCGGGCGGAAAGGAAGGAAGACGGCATGGCTCTGGCAGAGATCACGACACGCATCGCGGCGGCGGAGCAGGCGGCGGGCCGGGCCGCGGGTTCGGTGACGCTGATCGCGGTGTCCAAGGTGCAGCCCGGCCCGCGGGTGCAGGCGGTGCTGGATCAGGGCCATCGGGTGTTCGGCGAGAACTACGTCCAGGAGGCGGCGTTCAAATGGCCGGCCTGGCGCGCGAAATACCCCGGCGTGAAGCTGCATATGATCGGTCCGTTGCAGACCAACAAGGCCAAGGTCGCGGTCGATCTTTTCGACGCGATCCATACGGTGGACCGGCCCTCGGTCGCAGAACGGCTGGCGCGGCTTGCCGATGCGCGCGGCGCAAGCCCCGATCTGTTCATCCAGGTCAACACCGGCGAAGAGGCGCAAAAGGCCGGGATCCTGCCCGGCCAGGCCGATGATTTCATCGCCGCCTGCCGGGGGATGTTCCTGCCGGTGGTCGGGCTGATGTGCATCCCGCCCGAGGACGAGGACGCCGCGCCGCATTTTCGGATGCTGGCGGAGATCGCCGCGCGCAACGGGCTGAGCGGTCTGTCGATGGGGATGAGCGCCGATTTCGAGACCGCCATCGCCCATGGCGCGACCCATATCCGCGTCGGCAGCGCGATCTTCGGAGACCGGGCGCCGCGCTGACGCCGCGCCGGTTTCTTGCAAGAAACCGGACCGGATTTCGTTACGAAATCCGGCGCGGGACGATCAGCCGCGCGCCCGGCGCGATCCGCGCCGCCAGCCACAACAGATCCGCCCGCGCGAAGGCGACGCAGCCCGCGGTCGGGTATCCGGGCCGGCGCCAGCTATGCAGGAAGATCGCCGAGCCGCGGCCCGGCACCGCAGGCTCGGTGTTCCAGTCGGTCAGCAGCACAAGATCGTAAAGCGGATCGGCGCGGCGCAGATCCTCATGCGAGAAACCATGCGGTGCGCGCACGGAACGGTTGTAGGCCGGATCGCGGCTGTCGTCCGACCACAGATCGCCGGGCCGGATCGGCCGCGCCCAGGGCGGCACCCGGCGCGCGCTCAGGCGGTCGGGGCGATAAAGCGCGCCGGTGATGCGCAGGACGCCTGCGGGCGTCGCCCCGTCGCCCTCGCGCTTGTCGCCCGAGACACCGCCGCGCCCGATGGAGCAGGGGATCAGCCGCCCCATGAAGCGCAGGCCGATGGGCGTCAGCACCAGATCCTGCGGGCTTTGGCCGGGGATCACAACAGATGCCCGGATTTCGCCGCCTTGGTCGCCAGATAGGCGGCGTTCTCGGCGGTCTTGCCCACCTTCAGCGGCACCCGGTCCACCACCCGCAGCCCGCAGCTTTCCAGCATCGCCACCTTGCGCGGGTTGTTGGTCAGCAGCCGCACGGCCGAGAAGCCCAGGCCGCGCAGAAGTTCGGCCCCGATGCGGAAATCGCGCTCGTCGTCCTCGAAGCCGAGCCGGTGATTGGCCTCGACCGTGTCGAAACCCTGATCCTGGAGCGAATAGGCCCGCATCTTGTTCGCGAGCCCGATCCCGCGCCCCTCCTGGTTCAGATACAGCAGCACCCCCGCGCCTTCCTCGCCCATCTGGGCGAGCGCGGCGTGAAGCTGCGGGCCGCAGTCGCATTTCAGGCTGCCCAGAACGTCGCCGGTGAAACAGGCCGAATGCAGCCGCGTCAGCACCGGGCGGTCGCGCGGCGGCTGGCCGATCTCGATGGCGTAATGCTCGTCGCCGCCGTCGTCGGGACGGAAGACATGCAGCCGCCCCGCGCCGGCCAGCGCCATCGGCAGCCGCGCCGCGACCACATTGTCCAGAGGCGACAGCCGCGACAGTGCGGGCATCGTCTCATCGAGCCGCAGGAAGGTCAGCCCGTGATCGGCGGCCAGCGCCAGCGGGTGTTCGACCTTCACGAGCAGCGCCGCCGGGAGCAGCCGCGCTGATTTCGCCAGCAGGACGGCGGCGCGATGCAGCGCGCCCGATCCGCCGTAAAGCCCGCGCACCGGGCCCTTCATCGGCACCCGCAGATCGTCCTGCGGATCGGCGATCGCCTTCAGCCAGCTGGTATCGGCGTCTTTCGGCACCGCGATCCGGGCGATGTCTCCGTCGCAGGCGAAGGCTTTCAGCGTCTCGGCGCGATGCGAGGTCAGCGCCAGTTCCGGGGTGCCGAGCGCCCGCAGGGCAGTCAGCCGCGCCGGGTCCAGCGCCTCGACCGCGACGGCGAGCGCCGCCTCGCCCTCGCCCGCCAGCACCACCGGCACCCCCATCCGCAGATCGCCGCGCGCGCGGGCAAGCCGTTCGGTGATGCCGGGGCCGAGGCTGGAAAAAGGCCGGGGGTCTGCTGTCATCGCTAATCTCCTGCGCCAATCTCTAGCGAAAGGATGACAGGATTGAAACATTCCCCGCCAAAGCGACACGAGCCCGTGAGTCCATTGTCGCAAATCTTGCGGCAAATGTGATGCGGGCGCATCTGTTGGGCCAGAGAAACGAAAGGACCACGATCATGGCCCAGCTTCGCAAGATCCTTCTGGTGGACGACGACGACGACCTGCGCGAGGCGCTGTCGGAACAACTGGTGATGACCGAGGATTTCGACGTGTTCGAGGCCGGGACCGGCGCCGAGGGGATGGAGAAGGCCAAGGCCGCGATCTACGATCTGGTGATCCTGGACGTGGGCCTGCCCGACACCGACGGGCGCGAATTGTGCCGGCGGATGCGGAAATCCGGGGTGAAATGCCCGATCATGATGCTGACCGGGCACGATACCGACAGCGACACCATTCTGGGCCTCGACTCGGGCGCCAATGACTATGTGACGAAGCCGTTCAAATTCCCGGTGCTGCTGGCCCGGATCCGGGCGCAGCTGCGCACGCATGAGCAGTCGGAAGACGCGATCTTCCAGCTTGGCCCCTATACTTTCCGCCCGGCGCAGAAGCTGCTGGTCGACGAGAAGGACCGCAAGATCCGCCTGACCGAGAAAGAGACCAATATCCTGAAATACCTCTACCGCGCGCAATCGGGCGTGGTGGCGCGGGATGTGCTGCTGCATGAGGTCTGGGGCTACAACGCCGGGGTGACCACCCATACGCTGGAGACCCATATCTACCGGCTGCGCCAGAAGATCGAGCCCGATCCCTCGAACGCGCGGCTGCTGGTGACCGAGAGCGGTGGCTATCGGCTGGTGGCGTAAAATCGCGCCATAATGTCGCCAGGCTGGTGTCTTTTTTCCGCGATATGGGAAAGGCTGACACCAGAGAGTTCCCCTTGCCGTGTCGGGGTTATGACACGGTTCCTCCCTGTTGGACTGGCCGGGCCCTCGGGTCCGGCCTTTTTTCAACCTGAGGGAGAGTTGCGAAAATGCCATGACGGCGCGCTGCGTGATCGGCCCCCATTCGCAAAAGCCAGATTTCATGGTACGTAATTACCACTCCCTGTTGGACTTTGCCCGGTGTTTCGCGTGATCCGTATCAGCGTGCCGGGCTTTCTTTTTGGCCCCGCGCTTGTTAGGGCTCGGGCCGTGCCACAGGAGAGACCCGATGCCCTTCACCCTCGCCACCTGGAACATCAATTCCGTCCGTCTGCGCGAGGGGCTGGTGTCGCGGCTGCTGAGTTCCGAACTGCCGGATGTTCTGTGCCTGCAAGAGATCAAGACCCCGCTCGACAAATTCCCGACCGAGGGGTTTGCGGCGCTTGGCTACCGTTACATGGTGGCGCGCGGGCAAAAGGGCTACAACGGCGTGGCGATCCTGTCGAAACTGCCGCTGACCGATGCGGGCGACCGCGATTATGCCGCGCTCGGCCATGCAAGGCATGTGGCGGCGCGGCTTGAGAACGGCGTCACCATCCATAATTTCTATGTCCCGGCGGGGGGCGACATTCCCGACCGCGCGCAGAATGTGAAATTCGGCCAGAAGCTGGATTTCATCGCCGAGATGCGTGACGTTTTTCATGCCGACCGGCCGGAGAAGGCGATCCTCGTCGGCGATCTGAACATCGCGCCGCGCGAGGATGACGTGTGGAATCACAAGGCTTTGCTGAAGATCGTCAGCCATACGCCGGTCGAGGTCGAGCATCTGGGCGCGGCGCAGGATGCCGGGAAATGGGTGGACATCACCCGTCAGGACATGCCCGAGGGGCGGCTCTATTCCTGGTGGAGCTATCGCAGCCCCGACTGGAACGCCGCCGACAAGGGCCGGAGGCTGGACCATATCTGGGCCACGCCGGACATCTCGAACGCGGGCCACGGCTCGCGCATCCTGCGCGACGCGCGGGGCTGGGAGCAGCCCTCGGACCATGTGCCGGTTTTCGCGACATTCGATCTTTAGGCGCAAATTTCTTCGAAGAAATTTGCAAATTCGTTCAAACGAATTTGGCGCTCAGGGACCGGCCATCAGCGCGGACAGCACCGCCTGGGCGCTGGCGCTGTCCCATTCGGCATCGCCGATCAGCCGGGCGACCTCCTGGCCTTCGGGGTTCAGGATCACCGTCACCGGCAGCGCCATGATCCCCATCTGCCGCGACAGGCCGGATTTCGGATCGCGCAGCACGGGCAGATTTGCGATCCCGGCCTCCTCGTAGAAGCGGGTGATCGCGGCGGGCTCGTTGCGACCCGTGGCGACCGGCACCACCGCCAGATCCGGCAGCGCGGCCTGGAGCCGGTCCAAAGACGGCATCTCGGCCCGGCAGGGCGCGCACCAGGTGGCCCAGAAGTTCAGCACCACCCATTTGCCGCGATACTCCGCCAGCGAGGCCGGGGCGTCGTCCAGCGTCACCAGCGCGGCCTCGGGCAAAGCGACCGGCGCCTCGTGCAGCGCGAGCTTCTTCATATCGCCCTCGCGCAGGGCCGCGGGATCTTCCGCCAGGGCGGGGTTTGCGCCAAGCGCCAGCACGGTATAAAGCACCGCCAGAGTTTTCCGCATCATCCTCTCCATACCCGCCACTCAATCCCCGGGACCAGCCCCCATGAGCGCATCCGACCAGACCAAAGCCGCCAACCAGATGTGGGGCGGGCGTTTCGCCGAAGGGCCGGATGCGATCATGCAGGCGATCAACGCCTCGATCGGATTCGACAAACGGCTTTACGCGCAGGACATCGCCGGTTCGCGCGCCCATGCCGCGATGCTGGCGGCGCAGGGCATTCTTACCGATAGCGATGCGCAGGTTATCAGGGAAGGGCTGCTCACCGTCTTGTCAGAAATCAAGGCGGGCACGTTTCCGTTCCGGGTGGAGCTGGAGGACATCCATCTGAACGTGGAATCGCGGCTGACAGAGATCGTGGGCGAGGCTGGCAAGCGCCTGCACACCGGCCGGAGCCGCAACGACCAGGTGGCGGTGGATTTCCGGCTCTGGGTGCGCGAGCAATGCGACGCGGCGATTTCCGGCCTGACCGCGCTGATGCAGGCGTTCCTGGTGCAGGCCGAACAGGGCGCCGATTGGGTGATGCCGGGCTTCACCCATCTGCAAACCGCGCAGCCGGTGACCTGGGGCCACCATATGATGGCCTATGTCGAGATGTTCGCCCGCGACCGCTCGCGGTTCCAGGATGCGCGGGTGCGGATGAACGAATGCCCGCTCGGGGCGGCCGCGCTGGCGGGAACCAGCTTTCCCATCGACCGGCATATGACGGCCGGGGCGCTCGGGTTCGACCGGCCGACGGCGAACAGCCTCGATTCCGTTTCCGACCGCGATTTCGCGCTGGAGTTCCTGTCGGCGGCCTCGATCTGCGCCATGCACCTTTCGCGCTTCGCCGAAGAGCTGGTGATCTGGTCCAGCGCGCAGTTCCGTTTCGTGCGGCTGTCGGACAAATGGACCACCGGCTCGTCGATCATGCCGCAGAAGAAGAACCCCGACGCGGCGGAACTGTTGCGCGCCAAGCTCGGGCGGATCCTCGGGGCGACGGTGGCTTTGTTCACCATCATGAAGGGCCTCGCGCTGACCTATTCCAAGGACATGCAGGAGGATAAGGAGCAGGTTTTCGACGCCGCCGACAATCTGATGCTGGGGCTGGCCGCGATGACCGGCATGGTCAGCGACATGGCGGCAAACCGCGAGAGCCTGGCGGTGGCGGCGGCAAGCGGATTCTCGACCGCGACCGATCTGGCCGACTGGCTGGTGCGGCGCCTCAATCTGCCGTTCCGCGAGGCGCATCACGTGACCGGCGCCCTGGTCGCCATGGCCGAGCAGGCCGGGATCGACCTGCCCGACCTGACGCTTGACCAGATGCGCTCGGTGCATCCCGGCATCACCGACGAGGTGTTCTCGGTCCTAGGCGTGGAAAACTCGGTGAACTCGCGCACCTCTTACGGCGGAACCGCGCCGGTGCGGGTGCGCGAGCAGATCGCGCGCTGGAAAGCCGCGCTGGCCTGAGGCAGGCTGCCCGCGAAGGAGACACCGATGCGCCTTGCCCTTTCCCTGCCGCTGATCGCGTTCCTCGCCGCCTGTGGCGTGGCGGGCGAGCCGAGCCATCCCGATGCGGGCGTCACCTTCTCGGGCCATATGGCGATCGGTACGAGCCGCAGCTTCTGATGCGCGGTGTTTCAAAAGATTGGGCCGCCGCCCTTTGCCTGTTCCTTGCGGGTTGTGCCGGGCAGCCGGTCTATGATCCGGTGCTGGGGGTGTATGTGGGGCGGGACGGCCAGGTCTACCCTTCGGTTTCGGGCGCGGTCGGCGGCGTCAGTGTCGGCGCGGGTTCCGGCGGCGGCTATGTCAGCACCGGGTTTGGCCCGATCCGGCTGGGCGCCGGGTTCTGAGCGGAATTGCGCGCGGCCCCGCCTCTGCTATAGCAGGCGTCGCAGGACCAGGGAAAGGCGCGGGCAATGGATCATTTCCTCTACCGGGGCGGCGTGCTTCATGCCGAGGACGTGGCCGTGCCCGAGATTGCCGCCGCGGTCGGCACGCCGTTCTACGTCTATTCCACCGCCACCCTGACCCGGCATTTCCGGCTGTTCTCCGAGGCGCTGGCGCCTTTGCCGCATCTGGTGTGTTTCGCGATCAAATCGCTGTCGAATGTCGCGGTGCTGAAGGTGCTGGGCGATCTGGGCGCCGGGATGGATGTGGTTTCCATCGGCGAATATCTGCGCGCCCGCGCCGCCGGGGTGCCGGGCGAGCGGATCGTGTTTTCCGGCGTCGGCAAGACCCGCGACGAGATCCGCATGGCCCTGGAAGGCGGCATCCGCCAGTTCAACGTCGAATCCGAACCCGAGATGCGGGCGATTTCCGGGATCGCCAGTGCGCTCGGCAAGACCGCGCCGATCACCCTGCGCGTCAACCCTGACGTTGACGCCAGGACCCACGCCAAGATCGCCACCGGCAAGAGCGAGAACAAATTCGGCATTCCGATTGCCCGCGCGCGCGAAGTCTATGCCGAGGCCGCCCGGCTGCCGGGGCTGAAGGTGGTGGGCATCGACGTGCATATCGGCAGCCAGCTTACCGAACTCGCCCCGTTCGAGGCGGCTTTCGCCAAGGTGGCCGAGCTGACGCAGACCCTGCGCGCCGATGGCCACACGATTGAACGGCTCGATCTCGGCGGGGGTCTCGGCATCCCCTACACCCGCTCGAACGAGGCGCCGCCCTTGCCGGTGGAATATGGTGCGATGATCCAGCGCACGCTCGGGCATTTGGGCTGCGAGATCGAGATCGAGCCGGGGCGGCTGATTTCCGGCAATTCCGGCATTCTCGTCAGCGAGGTGATTTACGTGAAGAACGGCGAGGGGCGGGATTTCCTGATCCTCGACGCCGCGATGAACGATCTGGTGCGCCCGGCGATGTATGAGGCGCATCATGACATCATCCCGGTGATCGAAGGCGCTCCGGGCGATCCGGTGCAGAACTTCGACGTGGTGGGTCCGGTCTGCGAAACCGGCGATACTTTCGCCAAGGGGCGCAGCCTGCCCTTGCTGGCCGAGGGCGATCTGGTCGCCTTCCGCTCGGCAGGCGCCTATGGCGCGGTGATGGCCAGCGAATACAACACCAGGCCGCTGGTGCCGGAGGTGCTGGTGAACGGGCATCAATTCGCCGTCATTCGGGAACGCCCGACCTTTGACGAAATCCTCGCGCGCGATAAACTGCCCGAATGGCTGTGAGGACGCCGCCCGCCGGGGGCGTGCGGGAACGGAGGCCGGATGAACCTCGACAGGATCGGCGCTGACACGCTGAAATCGCTGGTCTGGCCGCGCCGTCTGACGCTTCTGGGGCTGTGGGCCGAGCGGATCAGCCGCGCTTTCTGGCCGTTCTGGACGATTCTGCTGCTGGCTTTCTCGGCCGCGGCCTTCGGGCTGCATGAGGTCGGCAGCCTGACGCAGTTGCGGATCGGGCTGACGGTGGTCGGCGTTGCCGCGCTGGCGGCGCTGGCCTCTGGGCTGTGGCGGTTCCGCAGGCCGGGGGCCGATGAGGCGCTGGCGCGGCTGGACGCCAGCCTGCCGGGGCGCCCGATTTCGGCCCTGCGCGATGCCCAGGTGATCGGGGCGGAGGATCCGGCCTCGGTCGCGGTCTGGCGGGTGCATCTGGCGCGGATGGCGGGGCTGGCGCGCGGCGCGAAGCCGGTGGCGCCCGATCTGCGGCTGTCCTCACGCGATCCCTATGCGCTTCGCTACGTTGCGCTGACCGCCGCCGTCATGGCGGCTTTGTTCGGCAGTTTCTGGCGCGCGACCGAGGTGGCGGGGCTGACCCCCGGCCCGGCGGTGGCGATGCCCGGCGGCCCGGTCTGGGAGGGCTGGGCCCGGCCCCCCGCCTATACCGGCAAGCCGACGCTCTACCTCAACGACATCGCGGCGGGCGAGGTCGAGGTGCCGGTCGGCACCCGCATCCAGATCCGCATCTATGGCGACCAGGGCGCGATGGAGGTCGAACAGACCGTCGCCCAGGTCGCGCCCACGCCCGGGGACGCGACCATTCCCGCGGGGCTTGCCGGGCTCAGCGATCTGGTGGTCAGCCAGTCGGGACGGCTTGCCATCGAGGGCAGCGGCGGGCGCGAATGGCAGGTGATCGCCACGCCCGACAATCCCCCGGCGGTCGAGGTCTCGGGCGAGATGGGCCGCGAGGCCGACGGGCGTTTCAAACAGGGCTTCACGGCCAGCGACGATTACGGCGTGACGGCGGGGCGGGTGACGATCAGCCTCGATCTGGCGCAGGTGCCGCGCCGCTACGGGCTGGAACCCGCGCCCGAGCCGCAGGAGCCGGTCACGCTTGATCTGCCGATGCCGATGAAGGGCGACCGCGCGAAGATCGGGCAGACCCTGATCGACGACCTGTCGGAGCATCTCTTCGCCAACATGCCGGTGAGCATGGTGTTCTCGGTCTCGGATGCGGGCGGGAACCAGGGCGAGGCCGCGCCTTATGCCGTCACCCTGCCGGGCAAGCGCTTCTTCGATCCGATGGCGGCGGCGGTGATCGAGATGCGCCGCGACATTCTGTGGAACCGCGAGAATGTCTCGCGCGCGATGCAGATCCTGCGCGCGGTGATGCACCGGCCGGACGAGCTCAGCCGCTCGCAGAACGCGGCGAAACGCCTGCGGGTGCTGGTGCGCGCGGTCGAGGCGATGGACCAGCCGCTGACCGACACGCAGCGCGACGAGGTGGTCAAGGAGCTGTGGGATATCGCCTTCATCTTCGAGGAAGGCGATCTGGCCAGCGCTTACGAGCGGCTGCAACGCGCCCAGGACCGGCTGGAAGAGGCGATCCGGAACGGCGCCTCGCCCGAGGAAATCGACCAGCTGATGAAGGAAATGCAGCAGGCGATGCGCGATTATACCCGCGAGTTGGGCGAGCAGGCGCAGCGCAATCCGCAGGACCAGGGGAGCCAGGGCGAGGGCCGCGAGATCACCGGCGACCAGCTTCAGCAGATGCTCGATGAGATCGAGCGGCTGATGAAGGAAGGCAAGACCGCCGAGGCGATGGAGCTGATGGAGCAGCTGCGCCAGCTGATGGAGAACCTTCAGGTCCAGCAGGGCCAGGGCGGCGAGGGGCAGCAGGGCCAGGGCAATGGCGCGATGCGGGAACTGGGCGACACGCTCAAGGATCAGCAGGGCCTGTCGGACGATGCCTATCGCGACATGCAGCGCGGCCGCAACGGCGAGGGCGGCGATCCGGGTGCGCTGGCCGACCGTCAGCGCGAGTTGCGCGAGCGGTTGCGCGACCTCCAGGACGGGCAGTTGCCCGGCGACGGATCGGAAAAGGGCGAGTCGGGCCGCGACCGGCTCGACAGCGCCGAACGCGCGATGCGCGAGGCCGAAGAGGCGCTGAAGAACGGCGATCTGGCGGGTGCGCTCGACAAGCAGGCCGAGGCGATGCAGGCCATGCGCGAGGGGATGAAGGATCTGGGCGAGGCGCAGGCCGAAGCCGGACGCGAGCCTGGCGCCGAGGGCGGCGACCGCCCGCCGCGCGATGCGGCCCGGGTCGATCCGAATGCGGTCGATCCGCTTGGCCGCGAGCCGGGCGATGCGGCGCGGATCGGGTCGGACAAGAACATGGTGCAGAACGATCCCGACCAGCGCGCCCGGGACCTGCTGGACGAGATCCGCCGCCGCTCGGGCGAGGCCGGGCGGCCGGATGCCGAACTCGACTATCTGAAACGGTTGCTGGATCTGTTCTGAACGGATCCGGCACAGGGCGCCGCCCGGCCGAAGCCGGGCTGCCGAAGCGGAGTTACACTTCGCTGGTCAGGGCGCGGGTGGCGGAATCCATCAGCCCGTTCAGCCAGAGCCGCAGATTGTCGACGAAGAGGACATAGCTGTCGAGCGGGCCTTTCAGCGCGGGCACCAGCGCCGAGATGCTGCCGGCCGCCAGATAGACCACGGTGGCCACCAGCAGCAGGAACAGCGCCATGAGGAAGCCGGTCCTGAACCCGCCGCGGCGGGTCAGATCGGGCAAAGCGTCGATTTCCGAATCGGGGTCCTGGCCGCTGTCGCCGGGTTGCAGCGTGGAATTGATCTCTTCGACATCGGGCAGCAGGTCGCGCCGCGCCACCAGACGGGCCGGGGCGGGCTCCGGCTCTTCGTCCTCGCCGCGCAGCATGGCGAGCCGCTTCTGCGCCGGGGTCAGCGCGGCGGGCGGCGGAATATCCACCCCCAGTTCGGGCTGGGTCTGCATTTCGGTTTCCGCCTCGGCGCGGCGGCTGGCGCTGCGCTGCGCCTCGGCCCGGCGGGCCTCGGCCTCATGCTCGGCCTCTTCGCGCAGGATCGACAGCACCGCATCGTCCAGCTCTCGCTTCGGCGGCGGGGCGGGCTCGGCGGGGTCTTCGGCGGCGGCGGTCTCGGGTTCCGGGACGGGCTCCGGCGGTTCGGAAGGCGCGGCAGCGGTCCCGGCGGGGGGCGGCGCGTCGTCGCTCGCCGCAGGCAGGGCAGGCGCCGCAGCGGCGGGTTCGGCGGGGGGCGGCGCCAGATCATCGCCGTAAAGCGCGGCCTCGGCCTCGGCGGCCTCCACGGTTTCCGGGGGCAGCTGGAACCAGGCATGGCCGCAGTTCGAGCATTGCACATCACGCCCGGTTTCGGGGATCGCGTCTTCCGGCACTTCATACCTGGCGTCACAATTTGGACATGCCAGCTGCATCACATTACCCCGCCCGATACAAAGCCCTGTTATCGTTCTAGCAATTATCGCTCACCCGGCCAAGACTATGTGACCCGCTCTTGTGCAATCGACGGCGGTCGTGCGATTTATGACGCCATTCGCAGCCCCGGCCGCCCGGCGGGCGGCGCGGTGCATGGGGGTGAGCGGGTGATTGCCTTTGAGAATGCGGCCTATAACTACGGTGGAGGCGAGCTTCTGTCCGAGGTTTCGCTGCGTCTGGCCCCGGGGTCGTTCCATTTCCTGACCGGCCCGTCGGGTTCGGGCAAGACCACCTTTCTGAAGCTGGCCTATGCCGAACTGCTGCCGACCGCGGGCCATGTGACGATCTTCGACCGCGAGGTCCGGGGCCTGTCGCGCGACGAGGTGGCCCGGCTGCGCCGGCGGGTGGGCGTGGTGCATCAGGATGTGCAGTTCCTCGACCATCTGCCTCTGGCCGCGAATGTGCAGCTGCCGCTGACGGTCTCCGGCCGCAAGAGCGACGCGCGGGACCTGGGCGATCTGTTGCAATGGGTGGGGCTGGCGCATCTCTCGGATGCGCTGCCGCCCTCGCTCTCGGGGGGCGAGCGGCAGCGCGCGGCGCTGGCGCGCGCGGTGATCATGGGGCCGGACGTGATCCTTGCCGACGAGCCGACCGGCAATGTCGACTGGGAGATGTCGCTGCGCCTTCTGACGCTGCTGGTCGAGCTGAACCGGATGGGCAAGACCATCCTCGTCGCCACCCACGATCTGAACCTGATCCGCCAGGCCAAGAACCAGGTGCCTGCCCGGGTGCTGCGGATCTCGCGCCGCCGGATCCAGCTTGCGGGGGCCGATCTGTGAAACTGCCGAAACCGCTGGCCCGCGCCGCCGCTTTGCTCAGTTCCGACGCCCGCGCCGACCGGGTGGTGCCGCCCTCGGGCCATACCGCCTGGCTGACCTCGTTCACCGCCGGAGCGATGACCTTCCTTTGCGTCTTCGCGCTGGCCTTGTCGCTGGCCTCGGGGCGTCTGGCCAGCCGCTGGTCGGATGCGCTGGCGCGCACCGCGACGATCCGGCTCTCGGCGCCGCCTGAACAGATGCAGGCCCAGACCGAGGCGATTCTCGCGCTGCTGGCCACCACCCCGGGGGTGGAAAGCGCCCGCGCCCTGACCGATGAGGAAAACCGCGCGCTGCTGGCGCCGTGGTTCGGGGCGGACCTGCCGGTCGAGGAACTGCCGCTGCCGCGCCTGATCGAAGTGACCGAGGCCGACCCCGGCTATGACGGCGAGGGGCTGCGCCAGCGCCTGGCGGCCGAGGCGCCAGGCGCGGTGCTGGACGACCATACCCGCTGGCGCCGCCCGCTGGCCGAGGCGGCGGGGCGGCTGCGGCTTCTGGGCTGGCTGTCGATCGTGCTGATCGGCACGGCGATGGCGGCGATGGTGACGCTGGCCGCCAATGCCTCGCTGGCCGCCAATGCCCAGGTGGTGCGGGTCTTGCGGCTGGTCGGCGCCGACGATCATTACATCGCCCGGGCCTTCGTGCGCCGCTTTACGCTGCGCGCCTTTGCGGGGGCGGGGGCGGGGGCGCTGGCCGGTCTGATCGGTATCATGATCCTGCCGCGCACCGATGCCGCGGGCGGCTTCCTGACCGGGCTGGGATTCTCCGGCGCGGGCTGGCTGCTGCCGTTCCTCTTGCCGCCCCTTGCCGGTGCGGTCGCCTTCTTCGCCACCCGCCACGCCGCCCTGAGCAAGCTGAGGGAATTCAGATGATCGCCATCCGCTGGCTTCTTTCGCTGATCTTCGTCGTCCAGATGTATCTGATGATGGCGGTGATCGCGATCGTGTTCTTCCCGCTGGCGCTGGCCTCGCGCGAGGGGGCGCTGGCGGCCTGCCACGCCTATGCCCGCTGGGTGATCTTCACCGCCCGCATCCTGTGCGGTCTGCGCACCGAGGTGCGCGGCGAGGTGCCGCAGGACGAGGTGCTGATCGCCGCCAAACATCAGAGCTTTTTCGACATCATCGTGATCTTCGGCGCGCTCCCGCGGCCGAAATTCATCATGAAGCGAGAGCTGATCTGGACGCCCTTCCTCGGCCAGTATGCTTTGCGCATCGGCTGCGTCCCGGTTGATCGCGGCAAGCGCGGCGCGGCGGTCGCGAAGATGAGGGCCGATGTCGAGAAGGGCCGCGCGCAGCCGGGGCAACTGGTGATCTATCCGCAGGGCACCCGCGTGGCGCCCGGTGCGTCGAAACCCTACAAGCCCGGGATCGGCCTGTTGTATCAGCAGCTTGGCCAGCCCTGCGTGCCGGTCGCCACCAATATCGGCGTGTTCTGGCCCAAACGCAGCCTCTTGCGCAAACCCGGCCTCGCGGTGGTCGAGTTCCTGCCGCGGATCGGGCCCGGCCTCGCCATGGGCGAATTCATGGCCCGGCTGGAGCGCGAGGTGGAGACCCGCTCGAACGAGCTGATGGCCGAGGCGGGGTTCGTAGCGCAGTAAAGGTGTAAGGGTATGGCGGTGTTTCGTTTTCTGTTCGCGGTGTTGCTGGGGGGGCTGGCTCCGGCGCTGGCCGACCCCGCCGGGCAGACCGATGAGCCCCTGGTGATGCGGCTGATCTTCGAGGATTGCCTCGGCTATGTGACCGCAAAGAAACCGCCGTTCGAGGGGCTGGCGCTCGCCCCGATCCCGCCCGAGGCCGAGGCGTCGCTGCCCGCCGCTTCGGCCGGGATCGCCAACCGTCATCAGCTGCTCAGCCCGCGCTACTTTGCGATCTGGGGCGAAGACGAGGATGTCCGTCTGTGTATGATCCAGACCATGATCTCTTCGGACGAGCCGATGCTGCTGGTCGAGACCGAGGGTTTTCTGGACCGGATCACCGCCCGCGCCGCCGCCCATGGCATGACCGAGGCCGATGTCGGCGAGGAGTTCAGCCCGTTCTACACCAATGACTGGAGCGAGCCGGGCGACGACGGCTCCACCGGGCTGCGCATGGTGGTGATGCCCACGGGCGGCACCGAAGACGGCGCGCTGGCGGATGCCGGGCTGATCATCGTCGCCGCGGGCCTCGGCTGGCGGCCGCCGTCTAACTGATCGGGCAGTCGCCTACGTCGATGTCGAGACCGAGTCGCACCTCGGGGCCGTATTCCCGGCCCGAAGTGTTGATGTAAAGCGCGCCGGCCTCGGTGAAGATATCCTCGTCCTGGATCTGCATGGTGGTGAATTCCGGGTCGATCCGCACAGCGCGGAACAGCGCGCATTCGGTCTCGAACCGCAGGACGTAGCCGTTGAACTGCGCCTCGTAGAACCGGCCCCCGCCGCGCGGATAGCTCAGCTCGATCCGCTGCGGGGCGATTTCGACCGTGACCGGCACCACATCGAGCCCGCTGAGGAAGCCTTCGGGCTCCAGCCCGAATTCGACGCCGTCACCCACCGTCACCGTGCGGCCCCTGGCTTGCAGATAGGGCTGCGCCGGATCGTCCCAGGTCATCACCGTGAAGGTGACGGTGCGCCCTTCCAGCGTTCCGGCTGCAGCCGGCGCAACCATGACCAGCGCCGCGAGAAAGCCCCGAAGCGCCGGCCCGCCCATCAGGCCGCCAGCCCTTTCGAGCCCATATCGAGGAATTTCTGCCTCCGGTCGCGGATCAGCGCGGCGGGCTTCTTGTCGGTCAGCTCGGCCAGCATCGCCTCGATCGCCTTGCCTACCGCCCCGACCGTCTCGGAAGGCGCGCGCTGCGCGCCGCCGACGGGTTCCTTGACGATACGGTCGACGATGCCCAGTTTTTGCAGATCCTGGGCGGTCAGGCGCAGGGCCTCGGCCGCCTCGCGCATCTTCTCGGCATCTTTCCACAGGATCGACGCGCAGCCCTCGGGCGAGATCACCGAATAGACCGAATGTTCCAGCATGGCGACGCGGTTGGCGGTGGCGAAGGCCACGGCCCCGCCCGAGCCGCCCTCGCCGATGACGACCGAAATCAGCGGCACGCCGATGGAGAGGCATTTCTCGGTCGAGCGGGCGATGGCCTCGGACTGCCCGCGCTCTTCGGCGCCCTTGCCCGGATAGGCGCCGGGCGTGTCGACGAGCGTGATCACCGGCAGGCGGAAACGGTCGGCCAGATCCATCAGCCGGATCGCCTTGCGGTAACCCTCGGGGCGGGCCATGCCGAAATTGTGCTCGATCCGCGATTTGGTATCATGGCCCTTCTCATGGCCGATCACCACCACCGGGCGGTCGTTGAACCGCGCGATCCCGCCCAGCACCGCATGATCGTCGGCAAAGGCCCGGTCGCCGGCCAGCGGAGTGTATTCGGTGAACAAAGCCTCGACATAGGAACGGCAATGCGGCCGGTCGGGGTGGCGCGCGACCTGGCATTTCTGCCAGGCGGAGAGGTTCTTGTAGAGATCGCGCAGCGCGGTCTCGGCCTTGCGGTCCAGCGCCTCGGCCTCTTTCGACATATCCATGCCGGACTGGCCGCGCGCCAGCGCCCGCAATTCCTCGGCTTTGCCTTCGATCTCGGCCAGGGGCTTTTCGAAATCGAGATAGATCATGCGCAGGACCCTCGTTCTGATCGCCCCTATATGGCGGCAGAGGGGGCGAAGTGCAACTCGGCTGGCAACCTGCGGCGCAAGCAAGGGGCTTCGCGCCCCGGCGGGTGCCGCGCCTCCCCCCGAGGGATGGGATCAGGATGAAAACCGCAGCGGATTTCATCCTGATCCAAATACCCCCGCCGGAGGCATCCGCCGAAAGCCGCGCGCGACCGGCCTCCCGGGATGCGGCGCGCAGGTCATTTTCTGTCCTGAAATATCCCCGCCGGAGGCTTCCCCGGCCGGGCCGGGGCGCAGGGGCCGCAAAAGGCAACACCCCGCGGCTTTCGCCACGGGGTGCGCATCCTCCCGTTTGCCGCGCGGGGCCTCCTCTCCCCGTTGGTCGCGGCGCGGGTTTTCTTTCCGCCCTGATCCTGTGCGGTGTTCCCGCGAGTCTGCGCAAAGGACGGGCGGCGAGTCAACGGATTCCTTCCCGTCAGCCCCCGGCGATGATTTCCGCCTGGCGGACGATGACCTCGGCCTGGCGCATCGAGGCGATGTCGATCAGCCGGCCCTTGTAGGTCGCCGCGCCCTGGCCCGCGGCCTTGGCGGCTTCCATCGCGGCGAGGATCTCGCGCGCCTCGGTCACCGCGGCGTCGGAGGGCGTAAAGACCTCGTTCGCCAGCGCCACCTGTTTCGGATGGATCGCCCATTTGCCGACCATGCCGAGCGTGGCCGAGCGCAGGGCCTGGGCGCGGAAGCCCTCGTCATCCGAGAAATCGCCGAACGGGCCATCGACCGGCAAGACGCCATGGGTGCGACAGGCGGCGACGATGGCGGCCTGGGCCCAGTGCCAAGGGTCGGACCAGTATTTCTGGCCCTCGCGGTGCATGTAGTAGTTTTCCTGGGTGCCGCCGATCCCGGTGGTCTGCATCCCCATCGAGGCCGCGAAATCGGCGGCACCGAGGCTCATGGCCTGGAGGCGCGGCGAGGAAGCCGCGATTTCCTCAACATGGGCGATGCCGGCAGAGGTCTCGATGATGACCTCAAGGCTGATCGGCTTCCGGCGCGCTTTCGCGCGCTCGACGCCGGTGACCAGCGCGTCCACCGCATAGACATCCGCTGCGCAGCCGACCTTGGGGATCATGATCTGATCGAGCCGGTCGCCGGCGTTTTCCAGCAGGTCCACCACGTCGCGATACCAGTAAGGCGTGTCGAGCCCGTTGATCCGAACCGAGAGGGTCTTTTTGCCCCAGTCGATCTCGTTGATCGCCTGGATGATGTTCCGGCGCGCGGATTCTTTGTCGCCCGGCGCGACCGAGTCTTCGAGATCGAGGTTCACCACATCGGCGGCGCTGGCGGCCATCTTCTCGAACAGGGCGGGGCGCGAGCCGGGGCCGAAGAGCTGGCAACGGTGGGGGGGGGCGGGGGCGGGCGGTTGCAGGCGGAAGCTCATGTCGCGTTCACCGTGAAATCATGTTTCGTGATGGGTCTGTGTTTCGGTATAATATTGCTTTTGCAATTGCAATGCCGCTGTGCAGCGTGTGCAGGTGGACGGGGCGGCGCAAATCTGATCTGTCGGAACCGGGGGCGCTTCGCCCCCCGGACCCCCCGAGAGTATTTAAGTCAAGGTGAATATGATCACGGTCAGTTCCGATGTCTTCCGTCTCGCCCAGGTCTTTACCATCTCGCGCGGCAGCCGGAGCGAGGCGAAGGTGCTGACGGTGCGGGTGACGCGCGGCGGCGTGAGCGGATGGGGCGAATGCGTGCCCTATGCGCGGTACGGCGAGAGCCCGGAGAGCGTGGCGGCGCAGATCCGTGCTTTGCCCGAGGGGATCGGGCGGGCGGATTTGCAGCAGGCGCTGTCGCCGGGGGCGGCGCGCAATGCGGTGGATTGCGCTTTGTGGGATCTTGAGGCGAAGGCCGCCGGGCGGCGGGTCTGGGATCTGGCCGGGCGCCCGGCGCCGGGGGCGGTGACGACTGCCTTCACACTCTCGCTGGCCGAGCCTGAGGCGATGGAGGCGGCGGCGCAGGCGGCGGCGGCGCGGCCGGTCCTGAAGATCAAGCTCGGCACCCCGGACGACATGCCCCGGCTGGAGGCGGTGCGGCGCGGGGCGCCGAAGGCACGGCTGATCGTCGATGCCAATGAGGGCTGGACGCCGGAGATCTACCGCGAACTGGCGCCCAGGCTGGTGCGGATGGGCGTGGCGCTGGTCGAGCAGCCCTTGCCCGCGGGCGAAGACGGTGCGCTGGCGGAGATCGGGCGGGTGCTGCCGGTCTGCGCCGACGAGAGCTGCCACGACCGCGACAGCCTCGCCCGGCTGCGCGGGCTTTACGATGTGGTGAATATCAAGCTCGACAAGACCGGGGGGCTGACCGAGGCTTTGGCCACCGCAGATGCGGCGCGCGGGATGGGGTTCGTGCTGATGGTCGGCTGCATGGTCGGATCAAGCCTGGCCATGGCGCCCGCCGTCTTGCTGGCGCAGGGCGCGGAGCATGTTGATCTTGACGGGCCGCTCTTGCTGGCGGAAGACCGGCCGCACCCGCTGCGTTACGATCTGTCGCAGCTTTACCCGCCTGAGCGCGAACTCTGGGGATGAGAGCATGACCCGCACCGTTTATGTCAATGGCCAGTATCTGCCGGAAACCGAGGCCACGGTTTCGATCTTCGACCGGGGTTTCCTGATGGCCGACGGGGTCTATGAGGTGACCTCGGTGCTGGACGGAAAACTCATCGATTTCGCGGGCCATCTGCGCCGGCTGCAACGCTCGCTGGACGAGCTGGAGATGAAGAACCCGCTGTCGGAAGACGAATGGCTGGCGGTGCATCGCGAGTTGGTGGCGCGGAACGGGGTGGAAGAGGGGATGGTCTATCTCCAGGTCACCCGCGGCAATCCGGGCGACCGCGATTTCGCCTGGGCGGCGGACGTGGCGCCGACCGTTGTGCTGTTCACGCAAACCAAGCCCGGCCTTGCCGACAATCCGCAGGCCAGGACCGGGATCAGGGTGATTTCGGTGCCCGATATCCGCTGGGGCCGGCGCGACATCAAGACGGTGCAGCTTCTGTATCCGTCGATGGGCAAGATGATGGCGAAGAAGGCCGGGGTGGATGATGCCTGGTTCACCGAGGACGGTTTCGTGACCGAGGGCACCTCGAACAACGTCTATATCATCAGGGGGAACAGGATCGTCACCCGGCCCCTGTCGTCCGAGATCCTGCACGGGATCACCCGCTCGGCCGTGCTGCGGTTCGCCGCCGAGGCGCAATATGAGGTCGAGGAGCGGGCCTTCACCGTCGAAGAGGCGCAGGGCGCGGATGAGGCGTTCCTGACCTCGGCCTCGGCCTTCGTGATGCCGGTGGTGGAGCTGGACGGCGCGGCGATCGGCACCGGCAAGCCCGGCCCGGTGGCGACCCGGCTGCGCGAGATCTACCTCGACGAGATGCGCAAGGCGGCGGTCTGAGCGCAGCGTCGCAAAGAAAAGGCCGCCTCACCGGGGCGGCCTTTCGCATTTCGGGGGCTGGAGGGATCAGGCGGCCACGGGTGCGGGCGACAGATGCCGCGTCACCACGAACTGATCGCTGTCCACCGCGTCGGGCAGGATGTCCTGCAACAGTACCTCGTCCTGGCCGTTCACGGTAACGATGGTATGGGCGCCCTCGGCGCGCAGTTCCACCACCGGCAGTTCCGGCCCCTCCACCACATGGATATGCAGCGAATCCTCGGCCGGGTTGAAATCGGTGACGGTCATCAGCCCGATTCCGAGACCGCGGTGGTCCAGCTCGAACGTGTCGTGACCGGCGCCGCCCGTCAGCGTGTCGCCGCCATCGGCGGTCAGCCAGTCGTTGCCGTTGCCACCGAAGAGCTGGTCGTTGCCGACATGGCCCGGGATGCTGTCCACGGCGCGGATATAGTCGTTGCCGGAGCCGCCGTAGAACACGTCCGAGCCGCCGGACGAGCGCAGCGCATCGTTGCCGGTGTCGCCGTAGAGCGTGTCGTCGCCGATGCCGGTGTGCATGATGTCGCGGCCCGCGCCGCCGCGGGCGAACAGATCGCCATCGGCGCCCGAGGCGTCCAGAATGTCGTTGCCGTCGCCGAGGAAGATCCGGTCGTCGCCGTCGCCCGCGCCGACATCTACGCTGTCGTTGCCTGCGCCGGCCCAGATGTTGTCGTTCCCGGCGCCGCCAACGATGGAATCATCGCCGTCGCCGCCCTGGATCCGGTCGGCTCCGTCGCCGCCGTAGAGCGAGTCGTTGCCGGCGCCGCCGATCAGATCGTCATCGCCCGCATCTCCCGAGAGCATGTCGTCGCCCTCGCCGCCGTCGATTCTGTCGTTGCCGCCGAGGCCGAACACTTCATCGTCACCGCCAAGCGCCATGATGTCATCGTCGCCCTGGGTTCCGGTCAGCAGATCCTCGCCCTCGGTGCCGCGGATGATGTTGTCGCTGCCGCCGTCGCCGCTGTTGTCGTCATCATCGTCGTTCACGGCGATAACGACTCCGGCCACCAGCAACAGTGGCAGTAAGAACAACAGTTCCATAATAAAGCCCCCGATCGTTAATCAGACGTTAATATCTTCAAGCGATGGAGGGTGGTCGGGGATCTGTCAACCGGACTCGCCCGCGGGCGGCGGATTGGTGACGATCTGGCCCGGGTGCGGGGCCTGCGCGGGCTTTGTTGCCAGTGTGGAAACCGGGCGGAAGGGTGGCAAAAGCCGGGCGAAATCCGGCCCGGCCGGCCGGCGAATCGGCGGATAAACCGGGGGTTGAGCCCGGGAGGTTATTCCGGTTGCGGCACGTTCCTCGCGAAAGCCTCGCGGAAGGCGGCCTGCTTCTCCGGCCCGGCTTCGGTCTGGTTCCGCGCCACCCAGTCGGCATAGGGCATGCCATAGACGATGGCGCGCGCTTCTTCCTTCGAGAGGGGGATGCCGTGCCCGGCGGCGGCCTCCTGATACCAGCGGCTCAGACAGTTGCGGCAGAAACCGGCGAGGTTCATCAGGTCGATGTTCTGCACATCGGGTCGGGCGTCCAGCAGGTGGCGCATCAGCGCGCGAAAGGTCGCGGCCTCGATCTCGGTGCGGGTCTGGTCATCCATGGCTTGCCTCCTTGAGCGCGGCGGTCAGGATCGGCGCGAGGCGCGCGGCCCAGGCCTGTTGCGCGGCCTCGTCTGCGATCAGATCGTTTCTCAGCTCGATCAGGGTATTGTGGCGCCCGGTTGCAAGGGCGTGGCGGTCGATGGCATCGCCGGGGAGATGGCCGGAATAGGGTTCGTTGTCGCCGGTGCAAAGATCCGGCTCCGCCCGCAGCAGCGCGATCAGCGGCAGCGAGAGCCGGCTGTCCAGATGCGAATGCAGCACGCCGATATGCCAGGGCCGCGGCGGGCGGCCGTTCAGCTGCCGCGTGAAACTGTGGACCGCAAGGATCACCGTATCCTCCCGCCGCGCGGCCAGCCTTGCGCAGGCGGCGTGATAGGGGCGGTAGAGCCGGTCCAGCCGCTCGGCGATTCCGGCGGCATCTGTCCGGCGATTCGCCGGGATCACGCTGCCGTCGTAAAGCCGCATCACCAGCGTCGGGTCGTCCTCGCCGCGGTTCGGGTCGATCACCAGCCGCGAGAAGCGCGAACAGATCACCGGGCTGTCGAGCAGCCGCCCGAGCGCGCGCGCCACCCCTTCGGCCCCGGGGTCGAAGGCGATATGGCGGTTCATATCCGCCGCGGGCAGGCCGAGGTCGCCGCCGCCCACCCAGTCGGGCACCCGGTTGGTGGCGTGATCGCAGGTGATCAGCCAGCGGCCGGGGCGGTCCTCTCCCTCGATCCTGAATGCGTCCGCGGACATTTCCCTGCCCTTATCCCTTGTCGGGCCGGATCTTTCCCATCCCGCGCGGGGCGTCAAGAGCGGGCGGGAAAAGCCGGGCTTTGTCACAAATCGTTCTGTTGCGGGCGCTAACAGTTTGCGCCATAAGGCGGGTGGCCCACATCGCAACACGAATAATTCCAGGGAGGATGGCATGCGCCGCCACCGTAACGTGAAGATTGTGGCCACGCTCGGGCCTGCGTCCAGCAGCTATGAGATGATCCGCGCGCTGTTCGAGGCCGGGGCCGATGTGTTCCGCCTGAACATGAGCCACGGCATCCACGACGACATCAGCGAGCGTCACAGGATCATCCGCCAGGTGGAAAAGGATCTGGGCCGCCCGATCGGCATTCTCGCCGATCTTCAGGGGCCGAAGCTGCGGCTGGGTGTGTTCGGCGCGGGCGCGCATGACCTGGAGGACGGCGACCGCTTCCGCCTCGATCTGAGCGACGCTCCGGGCGACGGGACGCGGGTGCAATTGCCGCATCCCGAGATTTTCGCGGCGCTTGAGCCGGGCGCGATGCTGCTGGTCAACGACGGCAAGATCCGGCTGAAGGTGGAAAGCTGCGGTCTGGATTTCGCCGATTGCGTGGTCGAGGTCGGCGGCACGATCTCGAACCGCAAGGGGGTGAACGTGCCCGATGTGGTGCTGCCGCTGGCGGCCCTGTCGGAAAAGGACCGGCGCGATCTGGAATTCGTCTGCGAGCTGGGGGTGGACTGGCTGGCGCTCTCGTTCGTGCAGCGCCCCGAGGATGTGCTGGAAGCGCGCGATCTGGCGAAGGGCCGTGCCGCGATCCTGTCGAAGATCGAGAAACCGGCGGCGGTGAAAGCCTATGAGGAGATCCTGAAGGTTTCCGACGGGATCATGGTGGCGCGGGGCGATCTGGGGGTGGAACTGCCGGTCCATTCGGTGCCGCCGATCCAGAAGCGGCTGGTCCGCAAGGCCCGTGCGGCCGCCAAGCCGGTGATCGTCGCCACCCAGATGCTGGAAAGCATGATCGAGAACCCGATGCCCACCCGGGCCGAGGTTTCGGACGTGGCCACCGCGATCTACGAGGGCGCCGATGCGGTGATGCTCTCGGCGGAATCGGCGGCGGGAAGGTTCCCGGTTGAGGCTGTCTCGACGATGGACAACGTGGCGCGCTCGGTCGAGGCCGATCCGACCTATCTGGCGATCATCGATGCCAGCCGCGTGGTCCGGCGCGAGACGGTGGCCGATGGCATCGTCGCCGCCGCGCGCGAGATCGCCGAGGCGACCGACATCAAGGCGATCGCCTGTTTCAGCCAGTCGGGCACCACCGTGGGCCTGGTCGCGCGCGAGCGGCCGCATGTGCCGATCATCGCGCTGACGCCGCTGTTCTCCACCGCGCGGCGCCATGCGCTGACCTGGGGCGCGCATTGCGTGATCGTGCCCGAGCAGGAGCGGTTCAAGGGCGCGGTCCTCTATGCGGTGCGCGCCGCGCGGGCGGCGGGATTCGCACAGGAAAGCGACCAGATCGTGGTCACCGCCGGGGTGCCGTTCAATGTGCCGGGCAGCACCAATATCCTGCGCGTGGCCCCCTGCGATGAACGATTGATTTCAAAGGTCGAGCCCGGCTAATCTTCGCCCGTCAGGGTGTTGCCGCAGGTGAAACCATGGATACCGATCTGCTTCTGACGATTGGCATTTTGCTCGCGGTTCTCACGCTGCCCTCGCTGTTGTCGGCCTGGGTCGACGGGCGGGTGCCGCGGGTGGGCGCGATCCTCCTGATCGCGGCGGCGGGCCTTGTGGTGGTGGCCGTCATGCAGCGGCCCGGGGGCTATGCGTTCAAGGACATCCCCCGGGTGATGGTCTCGGTCGCCGGGCGCTATATCAACTAGCGCTTTTGCCCTTGCCCCGGGGCGCGCCCCGTCCTATAGCAGCGGCTCTTACGAACCGCGTGGCCGGCGAATGTGGCATGCCGAGTCGCGCGCGAAAACACTGGAGTGTGAAATGCCCAAGATGAAGACGAAATCCGCTGCGAAAAAGCGGTTCTCCTTCACGGCCAATGGCCATGTGAAGGCCGGTGTGGCCGGCAAGCGCCACGGCATGATCAAGCGTTCGACGACCTTTATCCGTCAGGCGACCGGGACCATGATCCTGAGCGAGCCCGACGCGAAGATCGTCAAGAAATACATGCCGTATAACCGCTAAGGAGAGCCAGAGATGTCCCGCGTCAAATCCGGCAAGGTCACTCACGCCCGCCACCGCAAGGTGATCAAGCAGGCGAAAGGCTATTACGCCGCCCGCTCGACGAATTTCCGCACCGCCACCCAGGCGGTGGACAAGGCCAATCAATACGCGACCCGCGACCGCAAGGCGAAGAAGCGCAGCTTCCGTTCGCTGTGGATCCAGCGCATCAACGCCGCGGTGCGGCTGTTCGATCCGGCCTTCACCTATTCGCGCCTGATCGACGGTCTGGCCAAGGCCGGGATCGAGGTCGACCGCAAGGTTCTGGCCGATCTGGCGGTGCACGAGCCCGATGCGTTCAACGCCATCGCCGGCAAGGCCCGCGAGGCGCTGGCCGCCTGAGATCCGCGTCTCAGCTTTCAGGAAAAGCCCCGGCAACGCCGGGGCTTTTTCATTTCCGCCCGATCCGGCCCAGATGGGTATCGGCAAAGCCGCTGGCGTATTTAAGCCCGTAGCCGAGCGCCCGGTCGAAACCGGCATGGGCCAGCAGCAAGAGCCCGGCCAGCAGCACCATGCGCGGCGCCTCGCTTCCCGCCAGCCGCAGCGCCAGATCCGTGCCGATCAGCGCCAGCGGCAGGAGCAGCGAATGCAGGGCGTTATAGACCACCGCCCCAATCCGCGCGCCCGCCCGATACGCCGGCAGGCCCAGATCGGGGGCGAAGAACAGCAGCAGATAGGGCCAGAGCCCGCCCCCCGCCAGCGCCCAGGCCGCGGTCGCCGTCAGAAAGAGGCCAAGCTCCTCCAGCCGGATCAGCATCCGGACCCCGCCCCGCACCTGCCCGTTTTGCGCAATTCGTTCCGGCATTCGTCTCTCCTTTGTGCGGTGCTTTCCTCTGCCCTGGCGGGCCGGCCTCGTCCAGCGCCCGCCCTTGCAATCGCGGCCCCGCCCGGCTAACCCCTGAGCCGCACTTCAGCCGTTACTCCCTGCGAGGCTCCGATGGATCTGACCGAACTCCGTGGCAAATATATCGGGGCCGTGGCCGGCGCCGCCGACGAGGCCGCGCTGGAAGAGGTGCGGGTGGCGGCCCTCGGCAAGAAGGGCGAGATTTCCGCGCTGATGGCGACGCTCGGCAAGATGGACCCCGAGGCGCGCAAGGCCGTCGGCGCCCATCTGAACGAGCTGAAAACCGAGATCGACACCGCTTTGCGCGCCCGCAAGGCCTCGCTGGCGGATGCCGCGCTGGACGAGCGGCTGAAATCCGAATGGCTCGACGTGACGCTGCCGGGCCGCCCGCGCCCGCAGGGCACGATCCACCCCGTCAGCCAGGTGATGGACGAGCTGACCGCGATCTTCGCCGATATGGGTTTTTCCGTTGCCGAAGGGCCGCAGGTCGAAAGCGACTGGTATAATTTCGACGCGCTGAACATCCCGCCGGAACATCCCGCGCGGCAGGAGCATGACACGTTCTTCATGCACCGCGCCGAGGGCGACAACCGCCCCCCGCATGTGCTGCGCACCCATACCTCGCCGGTGCAGATCCGTGCCGCGCTTGAACACGGCGCGCCGATCCGGGTGATCGCTCCGGGCCGGGTCTACCGGATGGACATGGACCAGACCCATACCCCGATGTTCCACCAGGTCGAGGGCATGGCGATCGACCGCGACATTTCGATGGCCAATCTGAAATGGGTACTGGAGGAATTCTGCCGCGCCTTCTTCGAGGTCGACAAGGTGGAGCTGCGCTTCCGCGCCAGCCATTTCCCCTTCACCGAACCCTCGGCCGAGGTGGATATCCGTTACTCCAACGTCGGCGGCCAGCTTCGCATCGGCGAGGGCGACAAATGGATGGAGATCCTCGGCTCGGGGATGATGCACCCGAAGGTGCTGGCCGCGGGCGGGATCGACCCGAACGAATGGCAGGGCTTCGCTTTCGGCCTCGGCATCGACCGGATCGCCATGCTGAAATACGGCATCCCCGACCTGCGCGCCTTCTTCGAGAGCGATCTGCGCTGGCTGCGCCACTACGGTTTCAGTGCGCTGAACCTGCCGGACCTGCCGGGCGGCCTTTCGCGCTGATCCTTTCATCCTGATGAAAATATCCTGCGGGGGTCCGGGGGCGCAAAGCCCCCGGCGCTACGCCACAAGCGCCGCCGCCTGCCCGGCCCAGAGCCCGGTCGCCAGACAGCCGGTCAGCAAGTAGCCGCCGGTGGGCGCCTCCCAGTCCAGCATCTCGCCGCAGGCGAACACGCCGGGCAGCGCGCGCAGCTCCAGCCCTTCGGTCAGGCTTGCACGGGTGATGCCGCCCGCGACCGAGATCGCCTCGTCCAGCGGGCGCGGGCCGTCGTGGCGCACCGTCAGGTGTTTCAGCGAGGCAAACGGCGCCTCGCGCGCCCATTCCATCGCCAGACCGGCGGCGGCGGGCGAGAGCCCCAGCTTGCGCAGCCGGTTGACGAGGCTTTCGCCCGGCCGCATCCGGGCGAGGCGGGCGGCGATTTCCTCCCCGGTCAGATCGGGCAGCAGGTCGAGCACAAGCCCGGCCCCGTCGCGCACCGCGGCAGAGACGGCATAGATCCCGCCGCCTTCCAGCCCGCGGGCCGAGATCACGAATTCGCCCCGCTCGCGCCTGCCGCCGGCGATCAGCGCCGCGCCCTTCACCGGCTGGCCGAAATGCCGCGCCATATGCGGCGACCAGGTGACGCTGAGCCCCATGTTGGCGGGTTTCCAGGGCGCGATCCCCACGCCGCGCGCCGCGACCCAGGGCACCCAGGCCCCGTCCGATCCAAGCCGCGACCAGCTTGCGCCGCCCATGGCCAGCACCGTGACAATGGGCGAAACCAGCCGCGGGCCGCCCGACATGTCGAAAGCAAATGCCTCGCCCTGCCAACCGGTCCAGCGCCAGCGCGGACGCAACTCTACCCCTTTGCCCGCCAGCCGCGCCAGCCAGGCGCGCAACAGCGGCGAGCCCTTCATCGCCACCGGAAACACCCGCCCCGAAGAGCCGGTGAACACTTCCTGGCCGAGGGCGCGGCTCCATTCCATCACATCGGCGGGGCCGAAACCGCGCAGGATCGGCGCCAGCCAGCCGGCGCTGTAATGGCGGGCGAAATCCGCCGGAGCCTCGTCTTTCGTCAGGTTCAGCCCGGATTTCCCCGCCATCAGGAACTTGCGCGCCGGGCTTGGCTTCGCCTCGGCCAGCACCACCCGCCGCCCGGCATCGGCCAGAGCCTCGGCCGCCATCAGCCCCGCAGGGCCCGCGCCGATCACCAGGGCGTCGATCCGTTCCATCCGGCGTCAGGCCAGCGTCATCCGCCGGATCGCCGCGACATGATCCGGCCGCGCGGCCAGCGCGTCATGGGCCAGGGCGCGGGCGGCGTCGGTCACCTCACCCGATTCCACGATGCGGTCGATCAGGCCAAAGGCCAAAGCCTCCTGTGCGCCGATCCTCGCCCCGGCCATCAGGATCAGCCGGGCGCGGGCCGGGCCGATCAGCGCCACCAGCCGGGCCGGGTCCGAGGGCTGCGGCAGATAGCCCAGCTTCATCACCGGATAGAAGAAATTCGCCCCCGGCACCGCGATGCGCAGATCGCAGGCCAGGGCCACGCCGAAGGCCCCGCCCGCCAGGGTTCCGTTCAGCGCGGCGATCGACAGGCCCGGAAAAGCCGCGATCGCGGATGAGGCGCGCTCCCAGACCGGATCTGTCGCAAGCCCCGCCTTCGCCGCATCCAGATCGGCCCCGGCCGAGAACACCTTGCCCGCGCCGGTCAGGATCAGCGCCCGCGCGCCCGCGTCCCAGGCGCCCCGGGCGGCCAGGGCGATCTCTTCCAGCATCCCGGCGGTCAGCGCATTGGCTTTTTCCGGCCGCTCCAGCCGGATGATCCGCAGCCCGCCCTCGTCTTCCACCCCGATCATCGCAACTCCCCCGCATGACGGGATTGTCATTCCGCGCCGGGGCGGGTCATGTCAACCGCCCCTTGACGCGGCCCGGCCGGGGCATGACCATGCGCGCAACGAATTTTCAGCGATGAGGCCTGGTTATGAAACACTGGACGCTTTCGGCATCCACCGCGATTGCCCTGATCCTTTCCGCGGCCCCTTCTCTGGCCATCACCCCCGAAGAGGTGTGGGAGAACTGGAAGACGCTGGCCACCGGCACCGGCGGCACGCTGACCACCACTTCCGAGACCCGCAACGGCAATGTGCTTGAGGTGAAGGGCCTGACCACGACAGCCACCGACGGGCTGTCGGGCGACACTTTCACCACCACCATCGACAGCGTGACGCTGACCGACCGCGGCGACGGCACGGTCGAGGTGAAGATGTCCGACAGCTATCCGCTGACCTTCACCGAGGCGGGCGGCCAGCCGGGCAAGCCCACCATGCTGTTGCAGGTGGGCCAGCCGGGCGCGGTGGTGATCGCCTCGGGTACGGCGGATGCCGCCAGCTACGACTTCACCCTTCCGGCGCTGACGGTGGATCTGGTCGAGGGCCATAACCGCCGTGGCGACAAGGTGGACGTGACATTCACCGTGACCGCCGCCGATCTGGCCGGGAAATATCTGGTTTCGCCGCGCGAGGGTGGCGGCTTCGGGCTGGAATCCTCGATGACCTCGGGCGCGGTGAAGATCGCCGCTTCGGGGAACGAGAACGGCAACAGCTTTACCGGCGCGTTCGATCTGGCGGGGCTCAGCGTCACCTCTGCGGGCACCTTCATCGACCAGGCGCTGATGGCGGATATGATCCAGGCTCTGCAATCGGGCTTCGCCATCGACAGCAAGGCCGAGATCGGCGCCATCACCACCTCGTTCCAGCTGGTTGAGAACGGGGTGACGTCCAGCTTCTCGGGCCAGCTTGGCGGGGCCGGGTTCCATGCCGTGCTGGACAAGACGAAAGTGGATTACGGCTTCTCGCTGAAGGACGGCAAATTCGCCGCCGACATGCCAGCGGCCGGGGTTCCGGCAGGGGATACCGCATTCACCGAGGTGAGTTTCGCCCTCGCGATGCCGGTTGGCGTCTCGGATGTGGCGGGGGATTTCAGCTTCCTGACCCGGCTGACCGATCTGACCATGTCCGAATCGGTCTGGGGCCTGTTCGATCCCGGCGCGCAGCTCGCGCGTGATCCGGCCTCGCTGGTGGTCGATCTGAAGGGCAAGGGCGCCTGGCTGACCGACATCTTCGCCCAGGGCGGCATGGTCGGGACTTCCGACATGCCGGTCCGGCTCGATTCACTCGATCTGGCTCAGGTGCTGCTGAAACTCGCCGCCGCCGAGGTGAATGCGAATGGCGCGCTGACCTTCGACAACAGCGATCTGCAAACCTTCCAGGGCTTCCCCGCGCCCGAGGGCAAGGTGACGGTCAACCTGTCGGGCGTCTCGGCGCTGCTCGACAAGCTGGTCGCCATGGGCTTCATCAGCGCCGACGATCTGACCGGCGTGCGGATGGGGCTGGCGATGTTTGCGCGCCCCGGCCCCGGCCCCGATCAGCTGATCAGCGAGATCGAGTTCCGGGAAAAGGGCCTGTTCGTGAACGGCCAGCAGATCATGTGATCCGGAACGGCTGCGGCGGGGGCCAGGCCGGTCCCGCCGCCTGTCTTTCGTCCCGGCCGATGTTTGCAGAGTTTTCCGCCTTATGACGCTTCTTTCCCGCCGTTTCTCCCCGCTGGCCGGGGCCGCCCTGCTTGCCACGCTTTCGCCCCCGCCGCTCCTGGCCCAGGGGGTGGTCGCCAACGAGCTCTGGGCCGCCTGGCAGGAGGGGGCGAAAAGCGCGGGCGCGGTGCTGAGCGCGGTCGAGCTGCGCGAGGGCAACCGGCTGGTGTTGCAGGATCTGCGGCTGGACACCGGCGGCGACGGCGGGGTGATCCAGCTTGAAACGGTGACGCTGACCAATCAGGCCGACGGCTCGGTGGGCGTGATCCTGCCCGAGCGGTTTCCCTTGGTGATCGAACTGCCGCCCGTGCCGCAATCCGGCGAAACGACCGCCTATCGCCCCGAGAAGGTGGTGCTCGGCGTCGAGGCGCCGCAGTTGCAGGTCATCGTGCGCGGCATCGGCGAGCGCGCCGATTTCCAGGCCAATGCGCCGCAGATCACCGTCTCGCTCGACCGTTTCATCCCGCCGCTGCCCGCCGGCCAGGGCGAGGTCACGCTCAGCATGGCGCTGGAGGGGGCGGATCTGCGCTATCTTCAGGATCTGGCGGTGGCGGTGCCGCTCGTCGATGGCGCGCTGGCCTTCGAGAGCCTGACCGCCAGCCTGATCGTCAACGGCAGCGAGGACGGCAACGGCGTGATGGCGCTGAGCGCGGGCAAATCCTCGGCCACCTTCTCGGGCGCGGTTCCGGCCGGGGCGGCGGAATCGACGGCGGAGGCAGAGGTGGGCGAGGCGCTGAAGCTGCTGGAGAACGGGCTGCGGGTCAGTGCGAAGATCGACCTCGGCCCGCTGGCCTTCACCGGCGACATCCGGCCCGCGGGCGAGGAGATTCCCACCGCCTTCGACCTTTCCGCCATGGCCACGGTGCTTTCAGTGGGGCTGGATGCCGCCGCCATCGGCTATGAGGCGGCGGTCAGTGGCTTCGGTGTCCGGGTGACGGCCGACATGCCCGACGTGCCGGGCAACGAGATTTCCCTCAGCCTTGAGGAATACCGCACCTCGGCGAAGGCCGGTCTGAACGGGCTGCGCGGGCCGCAGGACTGGAGCCTGGCTTACGTGGTCCGCGGTTTCGGGATGTCCGAACAGATGTGGGATCAGCTTGACCCCGCCCGGATCATGCCGCGCGAACCGATGACCGTCGCGCTGGATCTGGCGGGGCGCTACGGGATCCTCCCCGAGGCGCTGGCGCCCGGCTGGACCCCTGCGGCGGGCCAGACCCCGCTCAGCGAATTCGGCTTCCGCGTGAACGAGTTCAATCTGGATCTGGTCGGCCTGACCATGACCGGCGAGGGCGGGCTGGATCTGGACATGACGGACCTGACCAGTTTTGACGGTTTCCCGGCGCCCTCGGGGCGGCTCAGCTTCCTGACCAGCGGGGCCTACGGTCTGATCGACCGGCTGGTGCAACTGGGCCGGATGACCGAAGAGGATGTGATCGGCGCGCGGGCGGCGCTTCTGATGATCGGCCGGGCGGGCGAAGCATCCGACACCCTGCACACCGATCTCGATTTTCACGACAAGGGCTTTTTCCTGAACGGGATCAGAATACGCTGAGCCGGGGGCGGGGCACGGGTTGCGCCCACGCGCCCGGACGACTACCTCTGAGCCGTTCCAGCGGAGGATTTCCATGTCAGAGACCAGGCTTTCCGATCTGGCCGAGGCCCTGATGCGGGCCGCGCTGAAGGCGGGTGCCGATGCGGCGGACACGCTGGCGGTCGGCGGCACGGCGATTTCGGTCGATATCCGTCAGGGCAAGCTGGAACAGGCCGAACGCGCCGAGGGCACCGAGATCGGTCTGCGGGTGCTGGTCGGGCGGCGCCAGGCCTGCGTCTCGGCCTCGGATACCGCGCCCGCGACGCTCGCCGCGCTGGCCGAGCGCGCGGTCGCCATGGCGCGCGAGGCGCCCGAGGATGCCTCGGTCGGGCTGGCCGATGCGGGCGATCTGTCCGCGCTGCGCGACGCCGGGGCGCTGGAACTGGAAGACACCGCAGCCGATCCGGGAGCCGCCGATCTGGAGCGCGCCGCCCGCGCGCTGGAAGCCGCGGCACTGTCGGCGGAAGGCATCACCCAGGCCGAGGCTTCGGCCACTTTCTCGCGGCGCGCGATCCATATCGTGCAGTCGAACGGTTTTTCGGGCGGCTACGGCCGCACCGGCCACAGCCGCGTGGTCACCGCCTTCTGCGGCCAGGGCACGGCAATGGAGCGCGATTACGCGGGCGAGGCGCGCAGCCATGCCGCGGATCTGCCCGATCTGGAAGGCATCGGCACGCTGGCGGCAACGCGGGCGCTGGCGCGGCTTGGCGCGGTGAAGCCACCGACCGGCACCTTCCCGGTGCTCTATGACGAAAGGGTGGCGTCCTCGCTGATCGGCCATCTGCTCGGTGCGATCAACGGCGAGGCGATTGCCCGCGGCGCGTCCTGGGCGAGGGATCTGATGGGGCAGGAGGTGCTGCCCCGCGGGATTTCGCTGCATGAGGATCCGCACCGGCTGCGCGGCCCGTCCTCGCGCCCGTTCGATGCCGAGGGGCTGGCGGCGCGGGCCAAGGATTTCGTGGCCGATGGCGTCTTGCAAAGCTGGGTGCTGGATCTGAGCACCGCGCGACGGCTGGGCCTGACATCCACCGCCAATGCGATGCGCGGGCCTTCGGCGCCCCCTTCGCCCGGCACGACGAACCTGGACCTGACCCCGGGCCAGGCCAGCCGCGAGGATCTGATCGCGGAAATGGGCACCGGGCTTCTGGTCACCTCGCTGATCGGGTCCACGATCAACCCGACCACCGGGGATTATTCGCGCGGCGCCTCGGGCTGGTGGGTTCAGGATGGCAGGCTCTCGCATCCGGTGCATGAATGCACCATCGCGGGTAATCTGCGCGACATGCTGCGCCGGATCGTGCCCGCGAACGACGCCCGGCCGCAGCTTTCGATCCGGGTGCCCTCGCTGCTGGTCGGGGGGATGACCCTTGCCGGTGTCTGAGCCAGCGGCTGATACCGCGCTGCTGGTTGACGCGGCCGAAGCGGCGGGGAAGATCGCGCTCGGCTACTGGCGTCGCTCGCCCGAGGCCTGGGACAAGCCCGGCGATGCGGGTCCGGTCTCCGAGGCCGATCTGGCGGTGGATCGCGCCTTGCACGAGGAACTGACGGCGGCCCGGCCCGGCTATGGCTGGCTGTCCGAGGAAACCCCGGACGATGCCGCGCGGCTGTCGCAGGAGCGGGTGTTCATCGTCGATCCCATCGACGGCACCCGCGCCTTCCTTGCGGGCGACGAGGCCTGGGCCGTGTCGCTTGCGGTGGCGGTCGGCGGCAGGATCACGGCGGCGGCGGTGCATCTGCCTGCGCGAGGGCTGACCTATGCGGCCAGTCTCGATACGCTGGCCACCTGCAACGGCTTGCCGATCGCGGCCAGCCAGCGCCAGGACCTAGAAGGCGCCGATCTGATGACCAACAAGGCCAATCTGGCGCCAGCCTTCTGGCCCGGCGGCCTGCCCGAGGTGAAGCGCAGCTTCCGCTCGTCGCTGGCCTGGCGGCTGTGTCTGGCGGCCGAGGCGCGGGCCGATGCGATGCTGACGCTCCGGCCGACCTGGGAATGGGACGCCGCCGCCGGCAGCCTGATCGCCGAGCGCGCCGGCTGCCGGATCAGCGACCGCCGGGGCCGGGCGCTGGCCTTCAACCGGCCCGAGCCGCAAACGGATGGCGTGATCGCCGCGCCCCCGGCGCTGCACCGGGCGCTGATGACCGCGCTTGGCGCGGACTAGCCAAAGTCTGCGACGGCGCGCACCCTTTCACGCAGGGCGGGCACCGAATCGGGGCGGGTCAGGAAGCTGGCGACCTCCATCATCTGCCAGCCCTGGCCTTCGCTGCCAAAGCGGATGCGGGCGATTTCTTCGGCAGTGATCCGGCCCGCGAAGAACACGCCGGGGCGCGGATCGCCGGTCATCGACGGGAATACCAGCCGCCGCTCCAGCCGCGCGGGCGGCAGGGTGAGGCCGAACTCCTCGTTCAGCTCGCGCAAGAGGCAGGCTTCGGGCGTCTCGTCCCCCTCGCGCCCGCCGCCGGGCAGATCCCAGTGGCCTGGCCAGGGCAGGCCGGGGAAATCGTCGCGCAGGTAGGTCAGCAGACGCGCGCCGTGAAAGAGCGCGGCCTTGGCGCCGCAGAAATCCGTCACGGATTGTCGTTGATGTCGCGTTCCCAGATCTTCACCTGGCCCTCGCGCTGCCCCATGATCCGCCGCATCGCCAGCCAGGCCAGCAGCGAGAGGATGGCGAAGATCAGCATCAGCAGCGGCAGCCCCGCGCTGATGCCAAGGCCCACCAGCACCCCGGTCAGCGCCGCGCCGATCGCGAAGCCGACGAAGATATAGCCCGGGACGATGATCTCGATCACGCCGAGCACCACGCCAAGCACGATCCATGCCCACCAGACGGTCCAGATCTGATCCATCTCAGCCACGCCCTTTCAGCATCTTGAACGCATCGCCGAAGGCTTCCAGCGCATTGGCCGGGATCAGGATGGTCTGCTTGCCGTTGCCCCTGGCCACGGCCTCCAGCGCCTCGACCTGTTTCAGCGCGACCTGGAACTGCGCCGCCTCCAGCCCGTTCTTGGCGATGGCCCCGGCGATGACCTCGGTCGCATAGGCCTCGGCATCGGCGGTGACGCGGCGGGCCTTGGCCTGCTGCTCGGCGGCGTAAAGCTCGGCATCGGCCTGCAACTCGACGGACCGCTTCTTGCCCTCGGCCTCGGTCACCTGGGCGCGGCGGGCGCGCTCGGCATTGAGCTGTTGCAGCATGGCGGCGCGGGTGGCGTCGTCGAGATTGACATCGAGGATCTCGGCCCGCGTCACCTCGACCCCCCAGTCGTCCACCATGGCGGCGACCTGTTCGCGCACCCGCTCGATCAGCTGGCTGCGGTTGGACTGCACCTGGTCCAGTTCCAGCTTGCCGATTTCCGAGCGCACGATCCCCGCCACGGTGGTGGCGATGGCGCCGTCGATGTCGCGGATCCGGTAGACGGTCTTTTCGGGTTCCGTCACCCGGTAGAACACCGAGGTTTCGACCTTCACCAGCACGTTGTCGGCGGTGATCGCGTCCTGGCTGGCGTTCGGCAACTGCCGCTCCAGCACCGAGACCTTATGCGCGATGCGGTCAAGGAACGGCACCACGAAATTGATCCCCGGCCCCAGCACCGATTTCAGCCGCCCGAAGCGTTCGACCACATGCTTTTCTGACTGCGGCACGATGCGCACGCCAAGGAAGATGCAGAGAATGACGAAGAGGGCGACCGCCAGATAGACGGCGTTCCAGCCCGCGAAACTGCTCAGATCCATCGCTCATTACTCCCAACAGCGCCACATTCCGAAGGCATGATCACTGTGCCGCCTGGGCGGATGCGCCGCAAGGGCGGAGTTTCCGCCCGCCTTCCCTCCGGGCCCGCGCCGCTATAGGTTGGCGCGGTATTCTCACCCTCGCGGCAAGGACGGCCATGACCCAGAGGCTTCATCTCGTTTTCGGCGGCGAACTGACGTCGCCCGACAAGACCCAGTTCAGGGATGTGGACAAGATCCATATCGTCGGCATGTTCCCCGATTACGATTCCGCCTTTAAGGCCTGGAAGGCCGAGGCGCAGCGCACGGTGGACGACGCCCATACCCGCTATTTCATCGCCCATATCCACCGGCTGCGGGATGAGGAAAAGCCCGCCTCGGCCACCGAGGAACTGGGCTGATCCATGGTGGTATCGCCCGGGCGCAGCTGGTGGACGCTGGGCGGACGGCGGATGCCGGAGGGGGCCGCGCGCCGGCCCGCCCGGCCGTCCGGGCCGCTGGTCTGGCTGCATGTCGGGGGGCCGGCCTCGGTTTCCGGGATGCGCGAACTGGCGGTGCGGCTGACCGAGGAAGAGGATGTCGCGGTGCTGATGACCGGCGCGCCTTCCGGGGCCGGGGGCGTGTTGCACGACGATATCCCCGCCGAGACCGCCGCCGAGGTGCGGGCCTTCCTGGACCACTGGCACCCCGGGGCGGCGGTGTTCTCTGAGGGTGAGATCCGTCCGGCGCTGCTGCACGAGGCGGCCGAGCGGCGGTTGCCCATCCTCTTGGCCGATGCGCGCGATCCGCATCTGCCGCGCGGGCGCGAAAGCTGGATCCCCGGCGCGATGCGGCGGGCACTGGCGGCGTTCACGAAGATCTACGCCATCGATGCCGCTGCGGCGCGGGCCTTCCGCAAGGCGGGCGCGGCGCAGGGCAAGGTGACGATCGCCGGGCGGCTGGAGGAAAGCTCTTCGGCGCTGCCCTGCCTGGAGGCCGAGCGCGAATATCTGGCGAAGCTGATGGTGGCGCGGCCGGTCTGGTTCGGCGCCGGGGTGCCCGAGGGCGAAGAGGGCGTGGTGATCGAGGCGCAGCGCCAGGCGATGCAGATGGCGCATCGCATCCTGCTGATCCTGATGCCGCAGGATCCGGCGCGGGCGGGGCCGCTGGCGCGGTCGCTGGAAGAGGCGGGCTGGCGGGTGGCCTCGCGCAATGACGAGAGCGAGCCCGAGCACGACACCGAGATCTATATCGTCAGCGACCAGGCTGAACTGGGCCTGTGGTATCGGCTGGCGCCGATCACCTATCTGGGCGGCGGGCTTTCCGGCACCGGGCTGCATCTGAGCCCGCTGGAGCCGGCGGCGCTCGGCTCGGCCATCGTGCACGGGCCGCGGCCGGGGGCGTTCGGGGCGCCGCTCGGCCGGCTGGGCGCGGCGCGGGCGGCGCGGGCGGTGGCCTCGGGGCGCGATCTGAACGAGGCGCTCGGCGATCTGCTGTCGCCCGACCGCGCGGCCCGGCTGGCCCAGGCGGCCTGGGGGGTGGTGTCGGAAGGCGCCGAGGTGACCGAGAACGTGCTCGTAACCCTGCGCGGGCTGACCGGCGCCCGCACCGCAAGCGGGGGCGGCTGATGCGCGCCCCGGGGTTCTGGAACCATCCGCCGGAACGGCCGGGGCTGGCGGCGCGGCTGCTCGCTCCGCTGGGCGCGTTATATGCGGGTGCGACGGCGCGGCGGCTGGCGCGCGGGGCAGGCTATCGCGCCGGTGTGCCGGTGATCTGCATCGGCAATCTGAACGCGGGCGGGGTGGGAAAGACGCCCACGGTCATCGCCCTGACCGAACGGCTGAAAGCGCGCGGGCATCAGGTCCATGTGGTCACCCGTGGCTACGGCGGGCGCGAGGAAGGCCCGCTGCGTGTCGATGATATGCGCCACACCTCCGACCGGGTGGGGGACGAGCCCCTGCTGATCGCGCCCTTCGCGCCGGTCTGGGTGGCGAAGGACCGCGCCGCCGGGGTGCGCGCCGCCGAGGCGGCGGGCGCGGGGGTGATCCTGCTCGATGACGGGCATCAGAACCCCTCGGTGGTCAAGGATCTGTCGCTGGTGGTGGTCGATGCGGAACAGGGTTTCGGCAACGGGCGCTGTATCCCGGCGGGGCCTTTGCGCGAGCCGGTGAGCGCGGGCCTCTCCCGCGCCGATGCGGTGCTGTCGATCGGGATTGACGCCGCGCAGGCGGCGTTCCGCGCCCGCTGGGGCGCACAGATCGCCGGGCTGCCGCATCTGACCGGGCGGCTCATGCCGTTGCAGATGGGGATGGACTGGCAGGGCACGCGGGTGCTGGCTTTCGCGGGCATCGGCAATCCGGCGAAATTCTTCGCCACTTTGCGCGCCGAGGGGGCCGAGGTGGTGCGGGCCGAGCCGCTCGACGATCACCAGAAGCTCTCGCCCGCTTTGCTGGCGCGGCTGGAGGCCGAGGCGAAACTCCTGGGCGCGCAACTGGTGACGACCGAGAAGGACGCGGCCCGGTTGCCGCTTTCCTTCCGCATGAAGGTGCTGACCCTGGTGGTGCGGCTGAAGATCGACGATCCGGCGGTGCTTGACGATCTGCTGACCAGGATGGGGCTGTGACTCCGAAATCTTCGAAGATTTCGGGCTAATTCCTTCGAAGGAATTAGCCCGTTTCCTTTAAAGGAAACGGGGTCAGGCGCGGCGGCTGGCCGTGGCGATCCCCAGAACCTCCAGCACTTTTGCGGCGATCTGCGCGGCATCCATCCCGGCGATGCGATACATCGCCTCGGGGCTGGCCTGGTCGATGAAGATATCCGGCAGCACCATGGACCGGAACTTCAGCCCGCGGTCGAACACGCCCTCATCGGCCAGAAGCTGCGCCACATGGCTGCCGAAGCCGCCCACGGCGCCCTCTTCGACGGTGATCAGCGCCTCATGCTCACGCGCAAGCCGCAGGATCAGATCGCGGTCGAGAGGTTTGGCGAAACGCGCATCCACCACGGTCGGCGCCAGCCCGCGCGCGGCCAGAGCCTCGGCGGCTTTCAGCACCTCAGACAGCCGCGTCCCGAACGAGAGCAGCGCCACCCGCCCGCCTTCGCGCATCACCCGGCCGCGGCCGATCTCCAGCACCGCGCCCCGGTCGGGCATCTCCACCCCCGCGCCTTCGCCGCGGGGATAGCGTAAGGCGATGGGGCCCTCGTCCCAGGCCACGGCGGTCGCCACCATATGACGCAATTCGGCCTCGTCGGCGGCGGCCATCACCACCATGCCGGGCAGATTGCTAAGGAAAGCCACGTCGAACGACCCGGCATGGGTGGCGCCATCCGCCCCCACGAGGCCAGCCCGGTCGATGGCAAAGCGCACCGGCAGTCGCTGGATCGCCACGTCATGCACCACCTGGTCGTAGCCGCGTTGCAGGAAAGTGGAATAGATCGCGCAGAACGGCTTCATCCCGCCCGCCGCCAGCCCGGCGCTGAACGTCACCGCATGCTGCTCGGCGATGCCCACGTCGAACAGCCGCCGCGGAAACCGCGCACCAAACAGGTCGAGCCCGGTGCCGTCCGGCATCGCCGCCGTCACCGCAACGATCTTGTCGTCGCGCGCGGCCTCGTCGATCAGGCTCTCGGCAAAGACGCGGGTGTAAGACGGCGCGTTGGAGGGCGTCTTCTTCTGCTCGCCGGTCACCACGTCGAACTTCGCCCGCGCATGGCCGCGGTCGGGGGAGTTCTCGGCCGGGGCGTAGCCCTTGCCCTTTTTCGTCAGCACATGGATCAGCACCGGCCCGGTGGCCCGCGCCTTCAGCATCCGCAGGATCGGCAGAAGCTGGTCCAGATCATGCCCGTCGATCGGCCCGACATAGGTGAAGCCGAGCGCCTCGAACAAGGTTCCGCCGACCGCCATGCCCTTGAGCATATCGCGCGCGCGTTTCGCCCCCTCTTGCAGCGGCGCGGGCAAGAGCGAGACCAGCCCCTTCGCCACCTCTTTCAGGTCCTGGACCGGGGCCTCGGCGTAAAGGCGGCTCAGATAGGCCGAAAGCGCCCCCACCGGCGGCGCGATGGACATCTCGTTGTCGTTCAGCACCACGAAGAGCCGCTTCTTCAGCGCGCCCGCGTTGTTCATCGCCTCGAACGCCATCCCCGCCGACATCGAGCCGTCGCCGATCACCGCGATGGCGTCGCCCGCATCGCCGCCCAGTCCCGCCGCGCAGGCGAAGCCGAGCGCCGCCGAGATCGAGGTGGAACTATGCGCCGCGCCGAAAGGATCATAGGGGCTTTCCGAGCGTTTGGTGAAGCCCGAGAGCCCGCCTTCGGTGCGCAGAGTGCGGATCCGGTCGCGCCGCCCGGTCAGGATCTTGTGCGGATAGCACTGGTGGCCCACGTCCCAGATCAGCTTGTCGCGCGGGGTGTCGAACACCGCGTGCAGTGCCACGGTCAGCTCGACCACGCCAAGGCCCGCGCCCAGATGCCCGCCGGTGACCGAGACCGCCGAGATCGTCTCGGCCCGCAACTCATCGGCAAGCTGGCGCAACTCGCGGTCGCTCAGCCCTTTCAGGTCCGAGGGGAAATGCACCCGGTCAAGCAAGGGCGTGGCGGGGCGTTGCGGATCAGCCATGCGTGGTCCCTCTCAGGCCTGGCGGGTGATGGTGAAACGGGCGGCTTCGATCAGCGGCAGCGCGCGCTCGCCCCAGGGGGCCAGCGCCGCCTCGGCCTCGCGGATCAGCGCCTGCGCGCGGGCGCGGGCGCCGTCGAGCCCCAGAAGCGACACGAAAGTCGCCTTGCCGCGCCCGGCATCCTTGCCGGTGCGCTTGCCGGTGGCATCCGGGTCGCCCTCGACATCCAGAAGATCGTCGTGGATCTGGAACGCGAGGCCAAGCGCGCGGGCGTATTCGCCCAAAGGCGCCGGATCGGCGCCGGCCAGCACCGCCCCGGCCTCGGCGGCGTAGCGGATCAGCGCGCCGGTCTTGCCGGCCTGAAGCGCGGTGATCTCATCAAGCGTCAGCGCCCGCCCGGCGCTCTCAGCCGCGATGTCCAGCGCCTGGCCCAGCACCATCCCCTCGGCGCCGGAAGCCTTGGCCAGCCGCGCCACCAGTGCGATCCGCACCTCGGCGGGCCCGAGCGCCGGATCGGTCAGAAGTTCAAACGCCAGCGTCTGAAGCGCGTCCCCCGCGAGGATCGCGGTCGCCTCGTCCCATTTCACATGAACCGTGGGCTGGCCGCGGCGCAGATCGTCGTCGTCCATCGCCGGCAGATCGTCATGCACCAGGCTATAGGCATGCAACGCCTCGACCGAGGCCGCCGCCGCCAGCGCCCGTTCCGGGGCGACATTGTGCAGCCGGGCGCTTTCCAGCACCAGAAAGCCGCGCAGCCCCTTGCCGCCGCGCAAAGCGTAGCGCATCGCATGGATCACCGGCTGCTCGGCGCGCGGCGCCAGCTCCGCCTCCAGCCGCGCCGCGACCAGCGCGGCATCCCGGGCCAGCCGTTCGGGAAAGCTCACAGCCCCTCCGCCGGTGCGGTCCCCACGGCCTTGCCCTCCTGGGCGCGGATCATCTCGACGCGCGACTCGGCCTCGGCCAGCTTGCGCGCGCAATGCTCTTTCAGCGCGGCGCCGCGTTCGTAAAGCGCGATGGATTGTTCCAGCGCGACCTCGCCGCGTTCCAGTTGGCCGACCACGCCTTCCAGCGCCGCCATCGCTTCCTCAAAGCTCATTTCGGTAACGGGTTTTTCGGTCATGAGCCGGGGCCTCAGCGTGAAAGATCGGTCATTGTGCCAACATAAGCCGCGACGGATGCCGCAAGCGCGGGAAGATCATAACCGCCTTCCAGAGTCGAGACCAGCTTTCCGCCGGACACGTCCCACAGCCGCGCGGCGAGCCAGGCGAAATCCCCCGCTTCCCAGTCCAGCGCGGCCAGCGGATCGTCGCCATGCGCGTCGAACCCGGCCGAGACGATCAGCAGTTCGGGCTTGTAATCGGCAAGCGCGGGCAGGATCGCGCGCTCATACTGCCGCCGCATATGGGCGCCATCGGTGCCCGCAGCCAGCGGCAGGTTGAGGATCTGGCCATGCGCGCCGCGCTCGGCCGCTGACCCTGAGCCGGGGAACAAGGGCATCTGATGCGAGCCCGCGAACAGGCAGCGCGCCTCGTCCCACAGAAGGTCCTGAGTGCCGTTGCCGTGATGCACGTCGAAATCTACCACCGCCACGCGGCTCAGCCCATGATGGTCCAGCGCCCGCTTCACCCCGATCGCGGCGGTGCCGTAAAGGCAGAACCCCATGGCGCGCTCACGCTCGGCATGGTGGCCCGGCGGGCGCGCGGCGACGAAGGCGGCGCTGTCCTCACCCGCCAGCACCGCATCCACCGCCGCCGCCATGCCGCCCACGGCACGCAAAGCCGCCCGGTGCGAGCCGGGTGAAAGCCAGGTGTCGCCGTCGAGCGCCGCCAGCCCCTCGCGCGGCACGGCGGCCTTCACCTTCGCCAGATAAGACGCCGGATGGCAGCGCAACACCTCGGCCTCATCGGCCAGCGGACAATCGCGGCGCTCAACGGCCAGCCCCTCCAGCCCGCGCGCCACAGCCTCCAGCCGCGCAGATCGCTCCGGGTGCCCCTCGGGCGTCAGATGCTTCCGGCAATCCTTATGCGAATAGACCAGCATTGTCTTTCATCCTGACCTAAATACCCCGGGGGTGCGGGGGCAGGGCCCCCCCGCGCCAGCGACCGCGTCAGTCCGGCGCCAGCATATAGCCTTCGCCGCGCACCGTCTGCAGATAGCGCGGCGCTTTCGGGTCGTCTTCGATCTTGCGGCGCAGCCGGGTGATCTGCACATCCACCGCGCGCTCCTGCGCCTCTTCCTCGCGGCCCATGTCGAGGACCAGCCGCTCGCGGGTGATCGCCTCGCCGGGGCTGGCGGCGAACAGCCGCATCAGCGCGGCCTCGGTCGCGGTCAGCCGCACGATCTCGTCGCCGCGCCACAATTCGCCGCGGTCCATATCGTAGCGCACCGCGCCCAGGTGCAGCATCTTCGGGGCCGCCGCGCCCGCCACCGCCTGCGGCACCCGGCGCAGGATCGCCCCCACCCGCAGCAAAAGCTCCTTCGGCTCGAACGGTTTGGCGAGATAGTCGTCCGCCCCGGCCTCCAGCCCCTCGATCCGGTTCTGGGTCTCGCCGCGCGCGGTCAGCAGAAGGATCGGCGTCTGCATGCTTTTGCGCAGATCGCGGGTCAAAGCGATGCCGTCCTCATCCGGCATCATCACGTCGAGCACGATCATGTCGAATTCCAGCCCGGCAAGCAGCCGCCGCGCCTGCGAGGCATCCTTCGCGACCGTGACCATATAGCCGTTGCGCACCAGGAACTTCTGCAACAGCACCCGGATCCGCTCGTCGTCATCGACCACCAGAAGATGTGCGTCACCCGTCATCAGGAGCCCTCCCGCAGGCGGTTGTAATAATCGCGCAGATCGGGGTCCATCATCGCCTCAAGCACTTGGCGGAAGCCCTGGACCGCGGCGGGGCCGGCAGCGCGATAGGCCGCGCGCATCCGGGCGCGCTGCGCATCGGAGAGCTGCTTCTCCATCGCCTCGCCCTTTTCGGTAAGGTAGAGATGCCGCTCGCGCCCGTCCTTGCGGCCTTTTTCGCTGCGTACATGGCCGTCGTCGATCAGCGTGCGCAAGACCCGGTTCAGGCTTTGTTTCGTCACGCCGAGGATCCCCAGCAGGTTCGACACCGTGGTTCCGGGCGAGCGGTGGATGAAATGCAGCGCCCGGTGATGGGCGCGGCCGTAATCCATGGTGGCGAGGATGCGGTCCGGGTCGGCGGTGAAGCCGCGATAGGCGAAGAACATCGCCTCGATTCCTTTGCGCAGCTGCTCGTCGGTCAGGAACAGCAGGCTTTCGCCGCCCGGGGTCTGCACCATTTTCCGCCTCCTTTTCGGCGGAATTTACGTCAGCCTTGTTGACTTTCCAAGTTCTAAAGCGTAGCGAGTCCGTGCTTTGGCGCAAGATAATGGCCGCAACGGACGCAATCTGCGCAACTTTTGTAAAAACGGAGGGGCCGGGATATGGCGGCATATGACGATCGCGACGGAAAGATCTGGATGGACGGCAAGCTGGTCGAATGGCGCGGCGCCAATGTCCATATTCTGACCCATGCGCTGCACTATGCCTCGGCCGTGTTCGAGGGCGAACGCTGCTACAACGGCAAGATCTTCAAATCGACCGAACATTCCGAGCGGCTGATCCATTCGGGCAAACTGCTCGACATGGACATCCCCTGGACGGTGGAGCAGATCAACGCCGCCAAGGACGAGGTGCTGAAGGCGAATGGCTATACCGACGCCTATGTCCGCGCCATCGCCTTCCGCGGCGCCGGTGACGAGATGGGCGTCGCCGCGCTGGCCAATCCGGTGCGTCTGGCGATCGCGGCTTGGGAATGGGGCGCCTATTACGGCGACGCCAAGTTCAAGGGCGCCAGGCTCGACATCTCGAAATGGAAGCGCCCCTCGCCCGAGACCATCCCCTCCGAGGCCAAGGCGGCCGGGCTTTACATGATCTGCACCATGTCGAAACACGCCGCCCAGGCCCGCGGCTGTTCGGATGCGATGATGTTCGATTATCGCGGCTATGTCGCCGAGGCGACCGGGGCGAACATCTTCTTCGTCAAGAACGGCGAGGTGCATACGCCGAAAGCCGATTGCTTCCTGAACGGCATCACCCGCCAGACCGTGCTGCAAATGCTGCGCGACATGCAGATCACCGTGCATGAGCGCCACATCATGCCCGAGGAACTGGAAGGTTTCGAGCAATGCTGGCTGACCGGCACCGCGGCCGAAGTGACCCCGGTGGGGCAGATCGGCACCTATAATTTCGAGGTGGGCGAGCTGACGAAGCGCGTCGCCACCGAATACGAAAAGCTGGTGAGGTCGTAAGGCGCCGCCGGTGTGAGAAAGCCCCGCTTTGGCGGGGCTTTTCTTTTCGGGCCGGCTTCCTGTCGGGCCGGGAAAGGGGCGTTGCCCCTCGCGGCTGCGCCGCTCACCCCAGGGTATTCAGGTCAGGGTGAAAGCCATGAGTGCCGCGCGGAAGCGGGCCGGCGCGCTCAGGCCAGTTCGGTCCCGACCTCGATATTGCCTTTGGTCGCGTTCGAGTAGGGGCAGATGAAATGCCCGCGTTCGATGATCTTTTCCGCCTGGGCGCGGTCGAGTCCGGGCAGCGAGACGGTCAGCTTCACCTTGAGGCCGAAGCCGCCGTCGGAGCGCGGGCCGATCCCGACCTCGGCCCGCACCGAGGCGTCGTCGGGCACCTTGCCCAGATCCTCGCTCTGCGCTGCGAAGCGCATCGCGCCGAGGTAGCAGGCGGCATAGCCGAGCGCGAAGAGCTCTTCGGGGTTGTGGCCCTGGCCAGAGCCGCCGAGCTCCTTCGGGCTGGCCATGGTCATGGTCAGCTGGCCGTTCTCAAGCGTGGCCAGCCCATTGCGCCCGCCGCCGGTCGCTTTCGCCGCCGTGCGGTATTTGACATCGACGGACATGGCTCAGACCGTCCGTCCGCGCTCGATGCGCAGGAACTGCCGGATGCGGCTGGTGCCGGCGACGCCGCGCGGCTTGTGGAAGGTCTCGCGCCCGCTGCGGGCGATGCGCAGGAAGGCCTGCACCCGGGACCCGGTGCTGGATTTGCGTTTGTCGGCCAGATGTTTGCTCATAACGTCCTCCTTGGGCGCCAATCGGTCGGAGGCAGAGCCTAACACAGGTGGGCCGGTTTCCACAGAGCGTCATCCTGCGAATGCGAAATAACCCGCCGCGTCTGCCGCCCGGATCAGGCGGAAACCAGCCGTGCCAGCGCCCATTCGGCCGCCTCGGCCACCACGGGATCGGGATCGTCCAGCAGAGCGCGGGCCGAGGGCGCGAGCGCCGGCATTCCGGAATTTCCGATGGCGTAGAGCACATTCCGCACGAAGCGGTCGCGGCCGATGCGCTTGACCGGGCTGCCGGCAAAGCGCGCGCGGAATCCGGCATCGTCCAGCGCCGCCAGTTCCGCCAGTTCCGGCGCGCCGACCCGCGGCTGATAGCCGACCTCTCTCGCCGCGACCGCGAATTTGTTCCAGGGACAGGCGGCCAGGCAATCGTCGCAGCCGTAGATCCGGTTGCCCATCCGCGCGCGCAGATCCGGCGCCACCGGCCCCTTGTGCTCGATGGTCAGGTAGGAGATGCAGCGCCGCGCATCCAGCCGGTAGGGCGCGGGAAAGGCATCGGTCGGGCAGGCGGTCAGACAGGCCCGGCACGATCCGCAATGCGAGACCTCGGGCGGATCCTTCGGCAGGTCCAGCGTGGTGAAGATCGAGCCGAGGAAGAACCAGTTCCCCAGGTCGCGGCTCAGCAGATTGGTGTGCTTGCCCTGCCAGCCAAGGCCCGCCGCCTGCGCCAGAGGCTTCTCCATCACCGGGGCGGTGTCGACGAAGACCTTGATCTCCTCGTCCCGGGCCTGATCCAGCAGCCAGCGCCCCAGCCGTTTCAGCCGCCGCTTGACCAGATCGTGGTAATCCTTGCCCTGGGCATAGACGCTGACCGCCGCGCGGTCAGGCTGCGACAGCACCGCGCGCGGATCGGATTCGGGCGTGTAGACCTCGGCCAGCATGATCACCGATTTCGCCTCGGGCCAGAGCGCGCTGGGGTCGCCCCGCCAATGCGCCCGCTCCTCCATCCAGCCCATCGAGCCGTGATGCCCCGCCGCCAGAAATTCCCGTAGCCGCTCTGCCGTTCCGGGCACAGCATCGGGCGCGCAGATGCCGACCCTGGAGAAGCCTTCCTCCAGGGCCCGCGCGCTCAGCCGCGCTTTCAGATCTGATGGATCTGTGGCTTTCACCCTGATGCAAATACCCTCTGGGCCGTCCATTGGTTTCGCCATTGGTTCGGGGAACCATCGGACTGCGGAAGGCAAAGCGCCCCCGGCGCCCGGCCATCAGAAATCCAGATCGGCATAGTGCTGCGGCGGCGGGAAGCCCGGCACCTGATCCGAGAGCAACGTGCGGAACGAGGGGCGCGATTTGATCGTGGCATACCAGGTCTTCACCACCGCATGGCGGTTCCAGTCCACGTCCGAGATATAATCGAGGCTGGACAGATGCGCCGCGGCGGCGAAATCGGCCAGCGTCATCACATCGCCCGCCAGCCAGCGCCGCTGATCGAGCAGCCAGGCCAGATAGTCGAGGTGATATTTGATCCGCGCCGCCCCGGATTTGACGTTCTTCGAATCCGGATAGCCTTCCTTGGTCAGCTTCTTGTTCACCCGCTCGTAAAGCAGTTTCGAGGTCACTTCGTTGTGGAACTTGTCGTCGAACCAGATGCAGAGGCGGCGCACCTCATAGCGCATTTCGGGATCGCGCGGCAGAAGCTGCGGATGGGGGTGGGTCTCGTCGAGATATTCGCAGATCGCCTGGCTCTCGCTGAGAAGCCGCCCGTCGAGCCGCAGCACCGGCACCTTGCCCGCCGGATTGCGGCGCAGGAAGTCGGGGCTCTGCTCCCAATAGCGTTCCTCGACCAGTTCGACCTCGATCTTCTTCTCGGCCAGCGTCAGGCGCACCTTGCGGCAAAAGGGGGAAAGCGGAACGTGATACAGGCGGTTCATGGTGCGGATCCGGGGAATGCTTTCCCTGTCCTAGCCGCTGGCCAGCGCCCGATCAATCCCGGCGGGCGCGGGCGGGCGTCTCCCGGCTCAGTCGAAACAGCCCGCGCGGCCGTCGGCTTTGATCGTCTCAGCGCCCGAAAGGATGGCGCGGGTGCGCCGTTTCACGAAATCCGAGGGTTTCGAGGCCGAGCGCCCCTTCGGGTCGGGCAGCACCGCCGCCAGCCGCGCGGCCTGAAGCGCGGACAGCTCGCGCGCATCCACCCCGAAGTAATGCTGCGCCGCGGCCTGGACGCCGAACACGCCCTCGTCGAATTCGGCCACGTTCAGATAGACCTCCAGAATGCGCTGCTTGGACCAGAACAGCTCGACCACCGGGGTCAGCGTGGCCTCCATCGCCTTGCGGGCGTAAGAGCGCCCGTGCCAGAGAAAGACGTTCTTCACCACCTGCTGGCTGATGGTCGAGGCGCCGCGGTTCGAGCCGGAATTGATCGCATCGCGGATCGCCGCCATGTCGAAACCCCAATGGGTGCAGAAATTCGCATCCTCGGCCGCGACCGCCGCGCGGCCCATGACCGGGGCGATCTCGTCCCAGGACACCCAGTCCCGCTGCACCCCGCCGAGCCGCCAGCTTTCCTGAAGCTGGTAGATGTTGAAGGGCGGCGGCACGAAGCTGAACAACAGGATCAGCAGCAGGAAGAACCCGGCGACCCCCGCCGTCACCCGCAGCGCCCAGACCCTGAGGCGCTTCAGCAGCCCCGGGCGCGGCGGCGGCGCCTTTTTCGCGGGCGCGCGGGCGCGCGGCTTGCGGGGCGCAGGCCGGGGGTCTTCGGGCTGGTCTGGGGTGTCCTCGGCCATGCTCTCTGCATTGGCCCGATCCGGCACGGGCCGTCAAGCGGGGCGTGCCGTGACGGGGGCGTCGCGGGGTTCTGCCCTGGCGGTTCACAATTCCGGCATCGCGCCGGCGCCTTCTGCGCGGGGGCCGGGCGCCGGCTGGGGCGCTGAAAGCCGGAATTTCCGCAGGAAAGTCGCCTGGCCTCGCGCAATCCGGCCCGGACAAGGTGCCCGCCGGGCCGCGCAGGCAAGGCGACGGAATCCGCTCCGGGCCGCGTGTGACCCCGCAGAGACCCATGAAAGGAGACCTCCCATGGCGAAACCGCTGATCCTTCCCGCCGCGATCGCCGCGGCGCTTGCGTTCACCGCGCTGCCCGCGCTGGCGCAGGACACCGCCCCGGCTGCCGAGACCACCGCGCAGGCGCCGCGCGCCCGGGCCGCCGCGATCCGGCTGGACTTCGGCGCGGGCCGTTCGGTTCATGTGATGTGCGGCCAGACCGACCTCGCCGCCTGTGCCGAGGCCGTGGCGCCGCTGGTCGAGAAAGTCGCCTCCACCCCGGCAGCCGGGCCCGCGAAGGACGGGGCCAAAGGCAAGGGGAAACATCACAAGAAGGGCATGGACTGGAAACGGCCCGGCGGCGGTGCGGGCGGGCCCGGCAAGGGTCATGATCACGCCCCGGCAGGCGCGCCTCCCGCTCCGCCGCCCGCGGACGGGCCTGCGCCGCAGTAAGCCGGATGAAATCGGGGCCGCCGCGCGAGGTCGCGGCGGCTTCTCGGGGCGCCCCTCGTCTCAGACCGGGGCGAATCGGGTGGGGATCTCGCTGACGCCGGGCCGGGTTTCCTCGCTGTCGACCAGATCGAACAGCCGCGCCAGCATGGCCGGCACGTCCTGTTGCAGCATGACGATGTTCTCGGTCAGCACCGCGGCCAGCGGGTCCCAGTCGAAACAGCCGATATGCGGCGCGTGGTTGCCGTAATGGCGGCTCGCGCGGCTCCATTGCAGCACGCCTTCCAGCGAGATGGTGGAGTTGACGAACAGCCCCGCAGGCAGGCGGGGCCGCCGCGCCGCCAGATCTTCCAGCGCACGGCGGGATTTTTCCGGCGCGTAACCGGCGGCGAGGATCAGCTCCTCGTCCACCGCGATCCCGGCCTCGGCATGGGCGTCGCGAAAGCCGCCGATCCGCTCGGCGGTGTTGTGATCGCCGGGGCGGCCGCCGACGAACAGCAGCGGCTCGCCCGCCCCCCGCGCGGGTTCCGAGGCCGCAAGGATCCGCCGGGTCAGCGCCTTTGCGCCGCCGCGGTTGTCCGAGATCACCGAGGGCGCCAGCCGCCCCGGCAGGTCGAGGTTCAGCGAGCGCACCCCCGCCGCCCGCGCCAGTTCGGTGATGCGGTCGGGATCGGTGGCGCCGGTCGCCACCAGGCAATCCACCTGATGCGAGATCATCGCCCGCGCCGCCTGAATCTCCAGATCCGGGTCGCGCTGCGTGCAGGTGATGATCGGGAACAGCCCGCGCGCCCGCGCCATCACCTCGAACCCCTCGGCGATCGAGCCGAAATAGCGGTTGTCGTATTTCGGCACGATCATGCCGATCAGATGCGAGCGTTCGCGCCGCAGCCCGCTGGCCTGCATGTTCAGCGCATAGCCCTGCTCGTCGGCGATCCTCAGGATGCGGGCGGCGGTGGATTCGCTGATCCGGCGTTTCTTCCAGGTGCCGTTCAGCACCGCGCTGACCGCGGTGGGCGAGGCCCCCGCCAGCCCGGCCAGATCGTAGATCGTGGTGCGTCTGCCTGGGCTGGTGCGGGCGGGTTTCACGGCGGTTTCCTTCCCGGGAAGCTGGCTCCGGTAACAGGCAACTTGACAGCTATCCCGCCATGGCGCAAGTTTGCTCCATCGGTTGAGCATCGTTGCGCAACCGATGGAACACGGCCGATTCGACTGAATGTTCATCTGAATGTTCATCTGAATGTTCGTCTGAATACGGCCCGGGGGAGGAATGCGCGGAACCGGATGCGGCGGCCTGTGCCGCCCCTTGTCCGGCTGCGCCGGTGCGTTGCGTCCGGGGAGGCGCGGGGCCCCGGTTCGACTTCCCGGGACGGGCGGCCGGTCTGTCGCATGAACGGGAGGAGAAACCCTGATGAAACTGAACGCCCTGACCGCCCGCACCCTGTCGGCGGCCGCCCTGAGCGCCGTGATGGGAACCGCCGCGCTGGCCGAACCCTCGGGCCTCGTCGGCTTTTTGATGCCCGACCAGGCCTCGACCCGCTACGAAGAGCACGACTTCCCCGGCTTCAGGGCCGGGATGGAAAAGCTCTGCCCCTCCTGCGAGGTGATCTATCAGAACGCCAATGCCGATGTTGCGCTGCAACAGCAGCAGTTCAACGCGCTGCTGACCCAGGGCGCCAAGGTGATCGTGCTGGATCCGGTCGATTCGGCCGCCGCCGCCGGGCTGGTGACGCTGGCGCAGTCGCAGGGCGTGAAGGTCATCGCCTATGACCGGCCGATCCCCGGCGCGCCCGCCGATTACTACGTTTCCTTCGACAACGAGGGCATCGGCTATGCCATCGCGAAATCGCTGGTCGATCACATGAAGGCCGAAGGGATTCCGGACGGCTCGGGCGTGTTGCAGATCAACGGCTCGCCCACCGATGCGGCCGCCGGGCTGATCCGCGACGGCGTGCATCGCGCGCTGGCCGAATCGCCCTACGAGACTTTGGCCGAGTTCGACACGCCCGACTGGGCGCCGCCGCGCGCGCAGGAATGGGCGGCGGGCCAGATCACCCGCTTCGGCGATCAGATCAAGGGCGTGGTGGCCGCGAACGACGGCACCGGCGGTGGCGCGGTCGCGGCCTTCAAGGCGGCGGGCGTCGATCCGGTTCCGCCGGTGACCGGCAACGACGCGACCATCGCGGCGCTGCAACTGATCATCTCGGGCGATCAGTACAACACCATCTCGAAACCTTCCGAGATCGTGGCGGCGGCGGCGGCGAATATCGTGGTGCAGTTCCTGAACGGCGAGACGCCCGAGGCGAAGACCACGCTCTACGAGACCCCCTCGGAGCTGTTCGTGCCCGCCGTGGTGACGCGCGAGAACATCAAGGCCGAGATTTTTGATGCCGGCATCCAGACCGCCGATCAGATCTGCACCGGCGAATATGCCGCCGGCTGCCAGGAGTTGGGGATCACCCAGTAACCCTTCGGGGTGGCGCTGCCACTTGTCCTGTCCGGCCGGGCTCAGTCCGGCCGGATGCCCCATCCGAAAAAGGCGCGGTCATGAGCGGGAATGAAACAGGGCGGGCGGGTGAGCGGCTGCTCAGCCTGCGCGGCATATCGAAGAAATTCGGCGCGGTCTCGGCGCTGACCGACATCGAGCTGGATGTCCATGCCGGCGAGGTGGTGGCGCTGGTCGGCGACAACGGCGCCGGGAAATCGACGCTGGTGAAGGTGCTGGCCGGGGTGCACCAGCCCACGGCGGGCACGGTCGAATTCATGGGCCGCGAGGTCACGCTCGACAGCCCGGCGGCGGCGCTGAACCTCGGGATCGCCACGGTGTTCCAGGATCTCGCGCTCTGCGAGAATCTCGACGTGGTGGCGAACCTGTTCCTTGGCCATGAGATGAACCCCTGGCAGCTCGACGAGGTGCAGATGGAGGTCCGGGCCTGGACGCTGCTGCGCGAACTCGCCGCCCGCATCCCCTCGGTGCGCGAGCCGGTCGCCTCGCTTTCCGGCGGGCAGCGCCAGACCGTGGCCATCGCGCGCTCGCTGCTCTTGTCGCCCAAGGTCATCATGCTGGACGAGCCGACCGCGGCTCTGGGCGTGGCGCAGACCGCCGAGGTGCTGAACCTGATCGAGCGGGTGCGCGACCGCGGCCTCGGCGTGATCATCATCAGCCATAATATGGAGGATGTGCGCGCCGTCGCCGACCGCATCGTCGTGTTGCGGCTCGGGCGGAACAACGGCGTGTTCACCCCCGACGCCAGCAATCACGAACTGGTCGCCGCCATCACCGGGGCGACGGAGAACGCGGTCTCGCGCCGCGAAAGCCGCAAGGCCGCCGAGGTGACGGAATGAGCAACCAGCCGCAAAAACCTCTCGCCCCCAAAGCCCTGGACCGCGCCGACGAGCGGGTCAGGAACGACGACAGCATCGCGGGCGCGCTGCGCGGTTTCCTCGACCGGGTGCGCTCGGGCGATCTGGGGATCCTGCCGGTCGCCGTGGGGCTGGTGGTGATCTCGGTGGTGTTTTCGATGCTGAACCCGGTGTTCCTGGCGCCGAACAACCTGGTGAACCTGCTCTTTGACTGCGCCACGGTGGGGGTGATCTCGCTGGGCATCGTCTGTGTGCTGATGCTGGGCGAGATCGACCTGTCGGTGGGCTCGATGAGCGGGCTCGCCTCGGCCATGGTCGGCGTGCTCTGGGTGAACATGGGCTGGCCGATCCCGGTCGCCATCGGCGCGGCGCTGATCGCCGGGGCGGTGATCGGCTTCATCTACGCCACGCTTTACACGAGGCTGGGGATGCCCAGCTTCATCGCGACGCTGGCGGGGCTGCTCGCGATCCTGGGGATGCAACTCTACATCCTCGGGCCGACCGGCTCGATCAACCTGCCCTATGCCTCGCCGCTGGTGCGGTTCGGCCAGCTTATGGTGATGCCGGCCTGGTTCTCGCATGCGGTGGCGCTGCTGCCGGGGATCGTGCTGTTGCTGACCGGGCTTGGCACCGCTGCCCGGCGCCGCGCGGCGGGGCTGACCGCGCAGCCGATGAGCCTTCTCCTGATCAAGGCCGGGGTGCTGACGGCGGCGCTGGAATTCGCGGTCTGGTATCTGAACCTCGGGCGCGGTGTGCCGTGGATGTTCGGCCTGTTCGCGCTGCTGGTCGTCGTGCTGCAATATGCGCTGACGCGGACGAAATGGGGCCGCTCGCTTTTCGCCGTCGGCGGCAACCGCGAGGCGGCGCGGCGCTCGGGCATCAACGTGCGGCGGATCTATTATTCCGCCTTCATGCTATGCTCGACGCTTGCGGCGCTTGGCGGTGTGCTGGCGGCGGCGCGGCTTGCGTCTTCCAGCCAGCAGGCGGGCACCGGCGATGTGAACCTGAACGCCATCGCGGCGGCGGTGATCGGTGGCACCAGCCTGTTCGGCGGCCGCGGCTCGGCCTGGGCGGCGCTTTTGGGCATCATCGTGATCCAGGCGATCTCGAACGGGCTGACGCTTCTGAACCTGTCGTCGAGCCTGCGTTACATGATCACCGGCGGCGTGCTGGCCATTGCGGTGATCGTCGATTCTCTGGCCCGCCAATCGCGTGTGACGCATGGCCGGGGCTGACCGAAGGAGCAAGACATGGCGGAACGGATGAAGGGCAAGGTCGCGGCGATCACCGGCGCGGCCTCGGGGATCGGCCTCGAATGCGCGCGGCTGCTGGCGGCGGAAGGCGCGAAGGTCGTGATGATCGACCGCGCCGAGGACCGTCTGCGCGCGCTTTGCGCCGGGATCGGGCCGAACGCGCTGCCGCTGGTGGTGGATCTGCTGGATGGGCCGCAGGTCTCGGGGATGCTGCCGCGGATTCTGGACCTCGCGGGCGGCCTTGACGTGTTCCACGCCAATGCCGGGGCCTATATCGGCGGGCCGGTGGCCGAGGGCGACCCCGATGCCTGGGACCGGATGCTGAACCTCAACATCAACGCGGCGTTCCGCTCGGTCCATGCTGTGCTGCCGCATCTGATCGCGCAAAAGTCCGGCGACATCCTGTTCACTTCGTCCATTGCGGGCGTGGTGCCGGTGGTGTGGGAGCCGATCTACACCGCCTCGAAATTCGCGGTGCAGGCGTTCGTCCACTCCACCCGCCGCCAGGTCGCGCCGCATGGGGTGCGGGTCGGCGCGGTGCTGCCGGGGCCGGTGGTCACGGCGCTGCTCGATGACTGGCCGAAGGCGAAGATGGAGGAGGCGCTGGCCAACGGCAGCCTGATGCAGCCCATTGAGGTGGCCGAGGCGGTTCTGTTCATGCTGACCCGGCCCAAAGGGGTGACGATCCGCGATCTGGTGATCCTGCCGAACAGCGTCGATCTGTAGGGGAGGGGTGAGGATGGACCGCTATCTGATCGGCGTCGATGTCGGCACCGGCAGCGCCCGCGCCGGGCTGTTCGACGGCAAGGGCGCGATGCTGGCCGCGGCGAAGCGCGAGATCACGCTCTGGCGCGGCCCGGGCGCCATGGTCGAGCAATCCAGCGCCCAGATCTGGGATGCGGTCTGCGCCGCGGTGCGCGAGGCGGTCTCTGTGGCCGGGATCGACCCCGCGCAGGTCGCCGGGATCGGATTCGATGCCACCTGTTCGCTGGTGGTTCTGGGCGAGGGCGGCGCGTCGCTGGCCGTGGGGCCGTCGGAAGACCCGGCGCGCGACGTGATCGTCTGGATGGATCACCGCGCGGTGGATCAGGCCGAGCGGATCAACGACATGGGCCATCCGGTGCTGGCCTGGGTCGGCGGCCGGATCTCGCCCGAGATGGAGACGCCGAAGCTCCTGTGGCTCAAGGAGCACCGGCCGATGGTCTTTGCCGCCGCGCGGCACTTCTTCGATCTGGCGGATTTCCTGACCTGGAAGGCGACCGGCGATCTGGCGCGCTCCACCTGCACGGTGACCTGCAAATGGACCTATCTCGCGCATGAGAACCGCTGGGATCCGTCCTATTTCCGCCAGATCGGGCTGGAGGAACTGGCCGAAGAGCAATTCGCCCGGATCGGGCAGAAGGTGGTCGAGCCCGGAACGCCGCTCGGCCGGGGGCTGAACGCGCGCGCGGCCCAGGAACTGGGCCTGGCCGAGGGCACCCCGGTCGGCGCCGGGATGATCGACGCGCATGCGGGCGGCATCGGCACGGTGGGGATCGGCGGCGATCCGGCCAGCCATATGGCCTATGTGTTCGGGACGTCCTCCTGCACCATGACCTCGACCGAGGCGCCGGTTTTCGTGCCCGGGGTCTGGGGGCCGTATTATTCCGCCATGGTGCCGGGGATGTGGCTGAATGAGGGCGGCCAGTCGGCGGCGGGGGCGGCGATCGACCAGTTGCTGGCGCTGCATCCGGCCGAGGCCGAGGCGACGATCCTGGCGGCGAAAGAGGGGATGTCACTGGCGGCCTGGCTGACCGAACGGCTGCGCGACGGCGGGCCGGATCTCTCGGCCACGGTGCGGCTTGCGGACCGGCTGCATGTGGTGCCCGAATTCCTCGGCAACCGCGCGCCCCATGCCGACCCGCATGCGCGGGCGGTGATCTCGGGCCTGGGGATGGAGCGCGATCTCGATTCGCTGCTGGCGCTTTACGTCGCCGGGTTGTGCGGCATCGGCTATGGGCTGCGCCAGATCCTGGAGGCGCAGGATGAAGCGGGCGCGAAGGTGGAGAAGATCGTGATCTCCGGCGGCGCCGGGCAGTCGGCGCTGGTGCGCCAGATCCTTGCCGACGCGACCGGCCGGCCGGTGCTGGCACCCGAGGCGGAAGAGCCGGTTCTCCTGGGCGCGGCCGTGCTGGGTGCGGTGGCGGGCGGGCTGTTTCCCAATATGCGCGCCGCCATGTCCGGGCTGAGCCGGGCAGGGGCCGGGACGCTGCCCGCGGGCGGCGACATCGGCGCATTGCACGACCGGCGCTATCACGCCTTCTGCCGCTTGCAGGCGCTGGCGCGCGAGCTGCACTGACGCGGGCGCCACGGGCCGCTCTTCCGCCCTGACGGGCGTCATCGCTGAGCGAAGAGGCCCGTCAGGGCCGATGAGCGGACCCCGGGATCGACAGCGCCGCGCCGCCCTTGCGGATCGCGGCCAGCAGCACGCCCCCGGGCTCCTGGTCGGTGACCAGTGTCATCGCCCCGTGCCAGGGCGTCAGCAGCACCAGCGCGCGTTTGTCGAATTTGCCGTGATCGGCCAGGATGAAGGACCGCTCGGCGCTGCGCAGCATCGCGGCATAGACCTCGCCCGCGCCCAGCATCGCCTCGCTTACCCCCTCGCCGTTCAGCCCCGAGGCGCCGATCAGCACCACCGGCGCGCGGTAGCGCTCCACCGCGCGGATCGTCTCGGGGCCGCAGACCATGCGTTCCTGCGCCTCGAACGTGCCGGGCAGGAGCACGATCTCGATCAGCGGATTGGCGGCGAGTTCCAGCGCCACCGGATAGGTGGGGGTGATCACCGTCAGCCGCCGGTCGATGCCGCGCAGCGCGCGGGCGAATTGCAGCATGGTGGCGCCGCCGCCCAGAAGCAGCGCCTCTTCCCCCGCCACCAGTTCCATCACATGCCCGGCGATGGCGCGGCGCTCGGCCACCTTCAGAAGCAGACGGTCGTTCAGCGCCGGCTCGAATCGGTTCGCGGCGCTGACCGCGCCGCCATAGGTGCGGCTGAGCCGGCCCAGGTGATCCAGTTCCGCCAGATCGCGGCGGATGGTTTCGGTCGAGACCGACAGGTCCTCGGCCAGCTGGTTCACCCGCAGCGCCGGGTTGCCTTCCAGCGCGGCGAGGATGCTGCTCTGCCGCAACTCTTTGCGCGACTTCACTGATTTCACGGGGCTGGGTCTCTGATCTTGCGGTTCGCCACAGGATCGCAGCGCCGCTGCGAACCTTCAAACATATTTTATGCCCGACTAGCAACAAATATATGTTGCCAGATGAAGGATGTGGTGACAATCTCCGGTCAAACGGAGGTGCGCTCGTGTTCAACTACGGATACTTCAATTTCGATTCGAAGGCCGAAGTGCTCGACAAAGCCGTGGAATACTGGAACCCCGGCAAGACGAAGTTCTGGCAGGACGCGGGCATCGACCTGGTGATCGACCGGCGCGAAGGATACTTCCTTTACGACATGTCCGGCCGGCGGCTGATCGACCTGCATCTCAATGGCGGGACTTACAATTTCGGCCATCGCCACCCCGAACTGATCGCGGTGCTGAAGTCGGCGCTGGACTATTTCGACATGGGCAACCACTGGTTCCCCTCGGTCGCCCGTTCCGCCTTTGCCGAGAAGCTGGTCAAGACCGCCGACGGCATGCGCTACGCCATCTTCGGCGCGGGCGGGGCCGAGGCTGTGGAAATCGCACTTAAAACTGCCCGATATACCACAAAGCGCAAGAAGATCGTCTCGATCATCAAAGGCTACCACGGCCATTCCGGCCTGTCGGTCGCCACCGGGGACGAGCGTTTCTCGAAGATCTTCCTCGCCGACAAGCCCGACGAATTCCTCCAGGTGCCGTTCAACGACATCGACGCGCTGGACCGGGCTCTGCGCGGCCGCGACGTGGCCGCCTTCATCATCGAGACCATTCCGGCGACCTACGGCTTCCCGCTGCCCGACGAGGGCTATCTGAAAGCCTGCCAGGATCTCTGCCGCCGCTACGGCACGCTCTACATCGCCGACGAGGTGCAGACCGGGCTGATGCGCACCGGCACGATGTGGGGCTGGCAGAGCTACGGGCTGGAGCCCGACATGTTCGTCACCGGCAAGGGGCTGGGCGGCGGGATCTATCCGATCTCGGCCTGCGTCGTCACCGAGAAATGCGGCGGCTGGCTGCATGAGGACGGCGCGGCGCATATCTCGACCTCGGGCGGCTCGGAACTGGGCTGCATCGTCGGCCATCAGGTGATCGACATGCTTCAGCGCCCCGAGGTGATCTCGAACGTGCAATTCGTGGCAGAGTTCTTCCGCCGCAGCCTTTCCGAGATGATGGCGGTGCATTCCGACATCTTCGTCGGCATCCGCCAGCGCGGCGTGATCCTGGGGCTGGAATTCGACCACCCTGAGGGCGCGGTGGCGGTGTCGCGGGCGCTTTATGAACACGGGGTCTGGGCGATCTTCTCCTCGCTCGACAAGCGCGTGTTGCAGTTCAAGCCTGGGGTACTGCTGGATGCGGCCACCTGCCAGGAAATCATCGACCGGATGGAAGCGGCCATGCCGCGGGCGCGCGCGCTTCTGCGCAACATGCGCCGGGCGGCCTGAGGCGGGGGTAAGTCATGCCGATTCAGCTTCACGACGACAGCCCGCGCCTTGCGATCCCCGACCGGGCCGAATCCATCGCGCGGATGAAGATCGACCGCGCCACCTGGGCGGTGCGGGCCTTCTCGCGCTATGACCGGGCGGCGGTGATGAAGATCGCCCGCGCCGTGGCCGAGGCCGCGCATCAGGCGGCGCAGACCTATGCCGAATGGGCGGTGCGCGAGACCGGCATGGGCGTGGTGGAACACAAGAAGCTGAAGAACGAGCTTTCCGCCCATCCGCTGGTGGATTTCTACGAGGGGATGGATCTGGTGAACCCGCGCGTCGATCCGGCGCGCAAGATGGTCGAGATCCCGAAGCCCGCGGGCGTGGTGCTGGCGCTGACACCGGCGACCAATCCGGTCTCGACGCTGTATTACAAGACCCTGCTCGCGGTGCTGTCGCGCAGCGCGGTGATCTTCAGCCCGCATCCGATGGCGAAAGCCTGCTGCAATGACGCGGCGGTGCGGCTTGAGGCGGCGGCGGTGGCGGCCGGCGCTCCCGCCGGGCTGATCCAGTGCATCGAAGAGCCCTCGGTCCCGCTGGTGCAGGCGCTGATGGCGTCCCCGAAGGTGCAGGTGATCCTGGCCACCGGCGGCAGCCCGATGGTGCGCGCGGCCTATGCCTCGGGCAATCCGGCGATCGGGGTGGGGCCGGGCAATGCGCCGGTCTATGTGGATCCCGACACCGACCAGAACGCGGCGGCGAAGCGGATCGTCGATTCGAAAAGTTTCGACAATTCGGTGCTTTGCACCAATGAGAGCGTGCTGATCTCGCTCGACCAGGACCGCAGCCGGCTGGAGCGCGCGCTTCGCGCCAACGGCGCGCATATCTGCAACGAGGCCGAGGTGGCGAAGCTGCGCTCCTGGCTGTTCCCCGAGGGGCATCTGAACACCGCCGCCGTGGGTAAATCGGCGGTCTGGATCGCGGCGCAGGCCGGGTTCCGGGTGGTGCCCTCGACCCGCATCCTGATCGCGCCGGTCGAGGTGGTGGGGCTGGACGAGCCCCTGTCGAAGGAAAAGCTGGCCCCGGTGCTGGCCTGGGCCACCGTGGGCACGTTCGAGCGCGCCACCGGCATGGCGCAGATGATCCTGCGGATGAGCGGCGCGGGCCATTCCGCCGCCTTCCACGGCGAGGATCCGCAGAAGGCGATGGATTTCGCCTCGGCGCTGCCGGTCTATCGCGTTGTGGTCAACGCGCCGTGCTCGCAAGGCGCGGCCGGGTTCGCGACGCATCTGGCGCCCTCGTTCATGATCGGCACCGGCTATGCCGGGCGGTCCTCGGTGGGCGAGAACATCGGGCCGCAGCATCTGGTGCACTGGACGCGGCTGGCCTGGAATTCGGACGCCGCGGTGCCGATGGGCGATTTCACCGATGTGCGCGCGCCGTTCGACGGGCCTTCCGCGCCGCCGCCCGCCGCGCCGCGGCCGGTGACGCTGGCCCCCGCGCCTGCACCCGCCAATGATGCCGGGATGGACCGCGACATGCTGCGCCAGCTCATCCTTCAGGAACTCCGTGAACTGACCAGGGGCCAGTCGTGACCGATCTTCGCGCCTTCATCTTCATCGACCAGCTCCAGCCGCAGACGCTTGCCTATACGTCGACCTGGATGCGCGGCACGCTGCCGCGCGCGCGGATGGCCGCGCAGATCATCGAGATCGCCCCGGGGCTGGATGTCGAGGCGCTGACCGACACCGTGCTGAAAAGCGCCGAGGTGCGGGCGGGCTTCCTGGTGGTCGAACGCCAGTTCGGCACGCTGCAATTCCACGCCTATTCCACCGCCGAGGTGCAGGCCGGGGCCGAGGCGGCGCTTGCCGCCATGGGCAAGAAACGCGACGAGGCCGAGCGGCCGAAGATTATGGCGTCGAAAATCGTCACCCGGGTCGACGACCAGCACGCTTTCCTGATGAACCGCAACAAGACCGGCTCGATGGTTTTGGGCGGCGAGAGCGTCTATCTCCTGGAATGCCAGCCCGCGGCTTATGCGATCCTTGCCTGCAACGAGGCCGAGAAAGAGGCCGATATCAAGGTCATCGACATGCGGATGATCGGGGCGAACGGGCGGCTCTATCTGGCCGGGACCGAGGCCGACGTGCGCAATGCCCGCGACGCGGCAGAGCGCGCCCTGCGCGAGGCGGGGGCGACAGGATGAACGATCTGCGCGCCCTGATCCGCGATCTGCTCTCGGAAGAGATCGCCGCTCTGCGCGCCGAGATTCTCGGCGGGACGCAGGCCGAGCGGGTCGCCGTGGGCAATGAGGCGGAACTGACGGCTTTCGCGCTGAACATCGCGCGCCGGGCGCAGGATCCGGGGTTCGTCTCCGCGCTGGAAGCGGGCCGGATCCGCTATGCTCCGGCGCACACCGCCGCATATGCCCCGGCTTTGGTTCCCGCCGCCGCGCCGCGCGCGGCACCGCCGGCGGCTCTGGTCGCGACCGTGCCGCCTTCGGTGCCGGAACTGCGCAAGGGGCTGATCACCGAACGCGATATCGCCGCCGTGCCCGAGGGCGAGCCGCGGCTGCGCATCACAAAAACCGCGCGGCTGACGCCCCTTGCGGGCGACGAGGCCCGCCGCCGCGGCATCAGGATCGAAAGGACACTGGCATGATAAGGGCGCGCGTCAGCGGCAGGCTCTGGTCCACCCGCCATATCGGCACGCTGCCCACCGGGGCGTTGCTGGAAGTCGAAACCGAAACCGGGGCGAAGCTGATCGCCTTCGACCCTCTGGGCTGTGCCGAGGGCGAGGCGGTGCTGGTCACGCAGGGCTCGGTCGCGGCGGGATGGTTCACCGACCGTCAGGCCCCGATCGACGCGCTGATCATCGGCTCGATCGACGAAGAATCCGCCGGGAAACCGGCAGCGAAACGCAAGTAAGGGAGTTCTCAAATGGCTAATCTTGCAATCGGAATGATCGAAACCAAAGGCTATGTCCCCGCGCTCTCGGCTGCGGATGCCATGGTCAAGGCCGCCAATGTCGAGATCATCGCCCGCAACGAAGTGGGCGGCGGTCTGGTCTCGGTGGTGGTGCGCGGCGATGTGGGCGCGGTCAAGGCCGCGACCGAGGCCGGGGCAGAGGCCGCCGCTGCGGTGGGCGAAGTCACCGCCGTTCATGTGATCCCGCGCCCGCATGCCGACCTGGCCAAGCATTTCGACGCGGTGAAGGGCTGAGGCCCGGACGCGCGCATGAGGAACTGAGGCATGACAGAGCTTCGCGTCTATCTTCCCATCGAGGATCTTCAGCCCCAGTTCGCGGCTTATCTTTCCTCGCCCACCAGGGCGAGGGGATACCCGCCCTTCGCGGGCCAGCATTCGCTGATCATCGAGGTCTCGCCGGCGCTGGCGATCCACCGGATAACCGATCTCGCGCTGAAATCCGCGCCCGAGATGGAGCCGGGCATCCTTTACACCGAACGTCAGTTCGGCCTGCTGGAGCTGCATTCCGACCGGATGGAGGATCTGACCGCCGCGGGTGAGGCGATCCTGCAAGGCATCGGCGCGCAGCCCGGCGATCAGCTTAAGCCGCAGATCCTGTATCACGATATTATCGAAGACCTGTCGGATCAGCATGCTATCATCCTGAACCGCTCGCGCGATGCCTCGATTCTGGTGCCGGGCGTGGCGCTCCTGATCTACGAGATGGCCCCGGCGCTGTTCGCCTGCGTGGCCGCGAACGAGGCCGAGAAGGCCGCGCCCAATGCCGTGATCAACGATGTGCAGATGATGGGTGCGACCGGCCGTCTGTTCATCTCGGGCACGCTGGAGGACATGAGGATCGCACGCGACACGATCACCGCGAAGCTGGAGGCCATCACGGGAAGATGACCTGAAAGCGGCCACCGGCAAAAGGGGCCGCAGCACGACGCGAGAGGCGGATCAACCGCCCGGATACGCCATCAACATGGGAGTAGACAGATGATTACGAGAAGACAGTTCTCGCTGGGAGCCGCCGGTATGGCCGGTCTTTCGGCCCTTTCGCTGCCTGGCCGTGCCCTGGCTGACCGTAACAATCAGCTCAATATCCTCTGCTGGGAAGGCTACAATTCCGACACGGTGCTGAACCCGTTCCGCGCCGCGCATCCCGGCGCCACTGTGCGCGCCGAAAGCGGCACTTCGGACCCCGAGATGATCAACCGCCTGCGCGCGGGCGAGATCGGCACCTGGGATCTGATCAACGTGAACCAGCCCTGGGCGCGGGGGGAACTCCTGCGCGACAACCTGATCAAACCGCTGAGCAAAGAGCGGTTCATGCCCTGGTTCGACAAGATGACCCCGGAATTCGCGAAACCCTATGCGCTGGCCTTCGCGGACAACGGCGATCTTCTGGGTATGCCGCAGCGCTACGGGCCGTTCTCTTTCGTGGTCAATACCGACAAGATCAGCCAGGACTCGGCCGAGGAACAGGGCTGGAACCTGTTCTTCGACCCGGCGATGAAGGGCCGCTACGGGCTTCTCACCTACGACAACTGGAACGTGATCCACCTTTGTCTTGCCGCCGGGCTGAACCCGTTCCAGCCGGTCGAAGGCGCGGATGCCGAAAAATTCGCCGAGACCTGCAAGCAGATCGTCGGCGGCGCCAAGCTGATGACCGACGATCTGGTGGCGATGAACACCGCGCTGATCAACGGCGAGATCGACGCCTATTTCACCGGCGGCACCTATACCGCCTCGCCCGCGCGCTATGACGGGGCCACCTTCGTGCGCGCGATCACGCCGCGCTCGGGGCCGGTCGATGGCAAGGGCGGCGTGGTCTGGGTCGAGCTGACCTCGGCGGTGAACAACCCCGATCCGTCGTCTCTGGCCGAGGATTTCCTCGAATTCGTGCAGCAGCCCGAGATATGCAAGGCGGTGGCCTTCTCGGAGGGCACCTACAATCCGATCGCCCAGATGGGCGACCCGGAGGTCATGGCGCTGTTCGACGAAGAGATGCTGGAGGCGATCCAGTTCGACACGCTGGAAGCCGAACTCGCGCGCTGCCTCGAATTCGATGTGGTGCCTTCGTATGACGCCCTGCTGGCGACTTATGTCGCTGCCCGCCGCGGCTGAGCCCCGGCGCCTCGCGTAACATCCTGCCGGGCTCTTCGCGCCCGGCAGGCGGTTTTCCCGCCCCAATTGAGAGAGACCGATGCTCGTCCAGCCTTTCGTGCGGATCGATAATGTCACCAAGCGTTTCGGACGCTTCACCGCGCTGGACCGGATCAGCCTCGACATCGCCGAGGGCGAGTTTCTGACCATCGTCGGCCCCTCGGGCAGCGGTAAATCCACGCTGATCCGGCTGCTCGTCGGCATCGACGACGTGACCGAGGGCACGATCAGCCTGAACGGCAGCCGGATCGACACCGTGCCCGCGAACAAGCGGCCGACCTGCATGGTGTTCCAGTCGCTGGCGCTGTTCCCGCATATGAGCGTGGGGAAGAACATCGAATTTCCGCTGAAGCTGAAAAAGGTTACGCCCGCAGACCGCCGCGCCCGCGCGCTGGAGCTGCTGCGGCTCCTGCGGTTGCCGGAAGATTACTACGGCAAGATGATCGGCCAGCTTTCCGGCGGCGAGCGGCAGCGGGTGGCTCTGGCCCGCGCGCTGGCTTTCGATCCCGAGATCATCGTCTTCGACGAGCCCCTGTCGGCGCTGGATTACCGGCTGAGGAAGACGCTGGAGAAAGAGCTGAAGGATCTGCACGGCCGCACCGGCAAGACCTTCGTCTACATCACCCATTCGCTGGAGGAGGCGATGGTGATGTCCGACCGCATCGCCATCATGCGCCGCGGCCGGTTCGAGCAGATCGCCAGCGCCGAAGAGATCTACTCCCGCCCGGTCAGCCGTTTTGTGGCCAGCTTCATGGGCGAGGTGAATCTGTTCGACCTGGCGGTGGACGGCGCCGGCCAGCCGGTCTGGCAGGGCGCGGGTGTCACCGCCGCCCCCGGCGCGCTGACGCTGGCCCCGGGATGGCAGGGCGCGCTGATGGTGCGCCCGGAACTGGTGCGTTTCCTGGCCCCTGGGCAAAGCGCCGATTTCACCGTGCAGGGCCAGATGGCGGCGGAATACGCGCTCGGCTCGCGCATCCAGTATTCGGTGCAGACCGAAGGCGGCATGGTGATCACCGTCGAGCGCCCGTTCGAGGCCCGGCACCACGGCGCCCCGGGCGCGCCGGTGGCTTTGGGCTGGGACCGCGATGCGGTGCATCCGATCGCCGGAACCGGGGAAGGGGGCGGCGATGGAAAGGCTTGAACACCGGCTCGGCTTTCTGACCGGCCTGCCGATCATCGTCCTCTTGCTGATCAGCTTCATCATGCCTTTGTTCGTGGTGGCGGGCTTCGCCATCATGCCGCAGCGCGTGTTCGAGCTGGCGCATCTGCCGGATTTCTCGTCCTTCGCGGTGATCTGGGAGCAGGGCTATTACAAATCGCTGCTGCGCTCTCTGGGGCTGGCGTTCCTGACCACGGCGATCCTGTTCGTGGTCTGCTGGCCGCTGGCTTACGGCATGGCCAAGGTCTTCGGCCGCTTCACCCTGGTGATCACGCTGGCCGTGGTGCTGATCCTGTTCGTCTCGGAAAACATCCGCCTGTTCGGCTGGACGCTTTCGCTGATGAAGGGCGGGCTGATCGAGGGCCATCTGCGCGCCTGGACCGGGCTGAGCTTCGAGAGCCCGCTCTATGACTGGCCGGTGATCGTCTTCGGCATGGCTTACGTCTATTTCCCCTTCATGCTGTTCCCGCTGGCCCAGGGGATTTCGCTGGTGCCCGACGACGCGCGGCTTGCGGCCTCGGACCTTGGCGCCAGCCCGGCGCGGATCCTGTTCGAGATCGAAATGCCGCTCGCCGCGCCCGGGATCATGGTCGGCAGCCTCCTGACCTTCGTGCTGTCCGCCGGCGCGGTGGCCGAGGCGAAACTCCTCGGCGGGCGCTCGGTCGTGGTGCTGACCGACGATGTGGAAAGCGCCTTCACCTTCGGGCAGAACTGGCCGCTCGGCTCGGCGCTCTCGCTGATGCTGATCGTGATCGTCGCGGTCCTGGCCATGGTGCCGATCAGCCGGATCAATCTGGATGCGATCATGGGGAGGAAGCGATGAAACCCGTTTCCAACACCACAAGGATCGCGCTTTACCTCTACGGTTTCCTGATCATCGCGGTGCTTTATCTGCCGCTGGTCTCGGTCGGCTTCGCCTCGGTCTCGAAAGCGCGCTATCTGACCTTTCCGATCAACCGCTACACCAGCGAATGGATGGTCCAGGCCGTCACCAGCCCCAATGTCCACGACCTGGTGCTGACATCGCTGAAGATCGCCGTCTCGGTCACGGTGCTGTCGATGGTGATCGGCTTCTTCGGCGCGCTGGCCTTCGCGCGGTTCCAGTGGAAATACCGCAACCTGTTCCAGAAGCTGATCCTTCTGCCGATCTTCTTCCCGCAGACGGTCCTGGGGCTGGCGCTTTTGATCTGGTTCTCGGCGCTTGGCATCCAGCCGAGCTGGAAAACGGCCGTGGTCGCGCATCTGGTGTGGATCGCGCCGATCACCACGCTGATCATCGCCATCCGCGCCTATGGGTTCGACCCCGCGCTGGAAGAGGCCGCGCGCGACATGGGGGCCTCGACGCTGACCATCCTGCGCGAGGTGACGCTGCCTTTGCTGATGCCCGGGGTGATCTCGGCGGGGCTGTTCGCCTTCCTGCTGTCCTGGGGCAATTTCCCGCTTTCGCTGTTCACCACCGGCGTCGATTCGACGCTGCCGAAATGGCTCTATGCGCGGATGGTCTCGGGCTACACGCCGCAGATCCCGGCGCTTGGGGTGCTGTCGGTGGTGGGATCGGCGCTTCTGATGACCATCGGGTTCCTCGTCTTCCGCTGGACCCGCCGCCGCGCCTGAGCACGCGCGGACCAACCATAACAGGGAGAAAGACCATGCTGACATCACTGAAAGGCCGCAGCGTCATCGTCACCGGCGGCTCGAAAGGGATCGGGCGCGGCATCGCGCGGGTGTTCTCGCGCGCGGGCGTCAAACTGACCATCGTCGGCCGCGACCGCGCCGCTCTGGATGCGGCGGTGGAGGAGATGAACGCCGCCGGTGCCACCGCCCGCGCCGCCACCTGCGACGTGAGCGATTACGACCAGGTGCAGCGCATGGTCGATGAGGCGGCCGAGGCCCAGGGCGGGCTGCATGTGGTCTGCGCCAATGCCGGATCCTTCCCGCAGGTGAAGATGGTCGACATGACCTCCGCCGACTGGGATGCGATGATGGCGAACAACCTGCGCTCGACCTTCCTCTGCGTCAAAGCCGCGATCCCGCATTTCGAAAAGGCGGGCCGCGGGCGGGTGGTCGTCACCTCGTCGATCACCGGGCCGGTGACGGGCTATCCGGGCTGGGCGCATTACGGGGCCTCGAAGGCCGGGCAGCTTGGCTTCATCAAGACCGCCGCGATGGAACTGTCGCGCTACAACACCACGATCAACGCGGTGATGCCGGGCAATATCGTGACCGAGGGTCTGCAAGGGCTGGGCGAGGATTACCTGAAGACCATGGCCGCCTCGATCCCGCTGAAACGGCTGGGCGATGTCGAGGATATCGGCAATGCGGCTTTGTTCTTTGCCTCGGACGAGGCCGCCTATATCACCGGCCAGCAGATCATCGTCGACGGCGGCCAGATCCTGCCGGAATCGCTGGAAGCTCTGGAATCGATCTGAGGGGGGAAAGTCATGGCTCATGACACCATGCCGCTTCAGGAGATCCTGAAGCATCTGGAGCGGCTGGCCAACGACTCGCTGCCGCTCTGGCCGGTGCCTGAGGGGGCGACGGCGCGGCTGATCAACGTCTCGGAGAACGCGACTTATCTGGTCGAGGCCGGGGAGTTCCGCTCGGTCCTGCGCATTCACCGCCCGGCCTATCACAGCCGCCGCGGGATCGGGCAGGAACTGGCCTGGGCGCGGGCCTTGTCCGACAGCGGCATGGTGCTGACGCCGCCCCCCATTGCCGGGCGGAACGGCGATCTGGTGCAGGAGGGGCGCACCCCCGGCCTGCCGGAACCGCGCTTCATGGTGATGTTTCAGTTCGCCGAAGGCCGCCAGCCCGACGAGAACGAGGATCTGGTGGCGCCGTTCGAGGGCCTCGGCGCCATCGCGGCGCGCACCCATATCCATTCGCAGACCTGGCAAAAGCCGGAACCGCTGGAGCGGCTGGTCTGGGACACCGATGCCGTTTTCGGCCCGCGCGCGAACTGGGGCAACTGGCGCGATGCGCCGAACGTCACCCCCGCGGTGCGCGAGGTGCTGGAACAGGTCGAGACGACGATCTGCGCCCGGCTCGCCGCCTTCGGCAAGGGGGCGGATCGTTACGGGCTGATCCATGCCGATATGCGGCTGGCCAATCTCTTGATCGACGGCGAGACCACGCGGCTGATCGACTTCGACGATTGCGGGCTGGGCTGGTTCCTTTACGATTTCGCCGCCGGGATCAGCTTCATGGAAGACCACCCCCAGGTGCCCGCCCTGCGCGCGGCCTGGGTGAAGGGCTACCGCTCGGTCCGGGCGCTGTCGGATGACGAGGAACGCGAGATCGACACCTTCATCATGCTGCGCCGCATGGCGCTGCTGGCCTGGATCGGCAGCCATATCGAGGCGCCCGAACCCCAGGCGATGGCGCCGCATTTCGCCCGCGTCTCGGCGGAACTGGGCCGCGCCTATCTGGCGAAATTCGCACCGGCCTGATCCGTCAGCGCGCGCGCGTCGCCGGTAATGCCGTAAAGATGCGCGGCGCGGTCCTCTGCCGGGCGCCGCGCCGCGCCCGCCCCGGACCAGCGCACCTGTTCGATCAGGAACAGCGGGCGGCGCTTGGTCTCGTTGAACACCCGGCCGAGATATTCGCCGAGCACCCCGAGCGCGATCAGTTGCGTGCCGCCAAGCAGCAGGATGGTCAGGAACAGGGTCGGGAAGCCCTGGACATCCTCGCCATAGATCAGCGTGCGGATGAAATAGAACCCGCCCCCCGCGAAAGCCGCCAGCGCCAGCACGAAGCCGAGCCAGGTGGTCATCCGCAACGGCGCGGTGGTGTAAGAGGTGATCCCCTCGATCGAGAGGTTGATCAGCTTGACGTAGTTCCATTTCGTTTTGCCCGCGAAACGCGGCTCTCGCACGTAATCCACCGCGACCGAGGGGAAGCCGATCCAGGCGAAGAGGCCCTTCATGAAGCGGTGCGTCTCCGGCAGTTGCAAAAGCGCGTCGAGCGAGCGGCGGCTCATCAGCCGGAAATCCCCCACGTTTTCCGGCAGATCCACCGGGCCAAGGCGCCGCATCAGCCGGTAGAAGCCATGGGCGGTCGCGCGTTTCAGCCAGCTGTCGCCCTGGCGCAGGGTGCGGCGGCCATAGGCGATGTCCCAGCCCTCGCGGTAGCGGGCGATGAATTCGGGGATCAACTCGGGCGGGTCCTGGAGGTCGGCGTCGATCACCACCACCGCATCGCCGGTGGCGTGGCACAGCCCGGCGGTCAGCGCGATCTCCTTGCCGAAATTGCGCGACAGGTTGACCACGGTGATATTGCCCTCGCGCGCGGCCAGCCCGTGCATCACCGCGAGCGTGCCGTCGCGGCTGCCGTCGTTGACGAAGACGATCTCATACTCCTGGCCCAGGGGGGTCAGCACCCTTCCGATCCGGGCGGTGAACTCGGCCAGCCCGTCCTCTTCGTTGAAACAGGGGCAGACGACCGAGATCAGTCCGGGGTTGGGTCGCTGTTCCATAAAGCCGTTCCGCCAGAATTTTTCCGCGCCCGGGCCATGACCCCGCCCCGCGGTTGAGAGATGCCGGGCCAGAGTGTTACATGCCGGGGGCCTTGTCCACCGGCGTAAAAGGGAAGCGTTCCATGACCCAGGGCCTGAGAGCCGTTCTGATCCTTGCGATCTTCGCCGGGGTGATGCTGCGGTTCTGGAACGTGACGAGCGACCCGTCGCTGTGGCTGGACGAGGTGTTCTCGGCGCAAATGGCGCAAAGCCCGCTGCCGGATCTGCTGCTGGCGGTGCCGCGGTTCGACACCCACCCGCCGCTTTACTATCTGCAACTGCACCTCTGGGCGCTGGCGGGCGGCTCGGACCTTTGGCTGCTGTTGAACAGCGTGCTGCTGGATCTTTGCGTGATCCTGTCGCTCTGGCATGTCGCCGGGCGGCTTTACGGGCGCGAGACCGGGCTCTGGGCGGCGGCGCTCTGGGCGGTGCTGCCGCTCGGCCTGTTCTTCGCGGAAAACCTGCGGATGTATGCGCTGTTCTTCCTTGAGATCATCTGGGCCTGGTATCTTCTGGAGAACCGTATCCGCCGGGGCGGCGGCGGGCGGGTGGCGGTGCTGCTTCTGGGGCTGGCGGCGACGCTGACCCACGGGCTTGGCTTTTTCGTGGTGTTCTTCCTGTATTTCCAGGCGCTGGTGCGGCTTTACCGCGCGCATGGGCGGCGGGCGGCGCTGATCCTTGTGCTGGACTATATCCCGGTGGCTTTGGCCTCGCTGTGGTCGCTGGGTATCGGCAGTTTCCGCCAGACCGAGGGGATCGAGAGCTTCGACCTGGCCACCCTCGGCATCCACCTGGCGATCACCTTCCTCGGGATGCACGCGCCCTCGCCGGAGCTGTTGGGCTATCTGGCGCTGGTCCTGGTGCTGGCGGCGCTGCTGGCGGGGCGGTCGCGGCCGATGGCCTTGTGGCTGGTGGTGCTGCCCTTCGCGGTGCTGCTGGCGCTGACGCTGACGGTCAAGACGGTGTTCATGTATCGCACCCTCGGGCTGTTTTTGCCCTTCGTCGTGCTTGGACTCGCCCGGGGCCGCTGGCCGGTGCTGGCGCTGGCCCTGTTCGCGGTGGCGGGGCTGAACTCTTCGCTGCGGTTCGAAAAAGAGGGCTACCGTGGCGCGGCGGAGCTGTGGGCGGAACGCGCCGCGCCCGATGCGGTGATGTTCACCCAAGGGGTGCCCGATCTGTGGGGCGTCAGCCGCTATCTGCCCGGGGTGCCGCGCTACTCCGCGCTGGACATCCAGCCGCCGGTGCGCGACGGGATGCTGCGGCTGAAGGAACGGCTGACCGGCACCTGGTTCGACCGCGCCGGGCTGTTTGGCCAGACCGATCATCTGACCATCGGCAGCCGCGAGATCTGGCCCTGGCTGCCCGAAGAAAAGCTGGCCGGGCTGCAAAGCTACTGGCTGCTCTCACCCCCCGCCGGCACCTGCCTGCGCGACACCGACCGCATCGTGGAAAGCCACGCGCCGCTGGGCAAACTGCTTCTGCTTTGCGAGGCTCAGCCCGGCTGATGCCGCTCTTTCCGGCGGCGGCTGAGTTCAAGAACCACCGCCGTCACCAGGGTCAGCGCGATCAGGATCAGCGCCAGCGCGTTGACCGCGGGGGTCAGGCCGGTGCGGACCTTGGTCGCGATATAGACCGTCAGCGGCGTGTCGGTGCCGCGCACGAAAAGCGTGGTGTTGTAGTTCTCGAAACTTTGCAGGAAGGCGATGAACCCCGCCGCGATCAGCGCCGGTTTCAGGAAGGGAAGCAGCACCCGGCGGAAGATCATCCAGCGCGAGGCGCCAAGGCCGAGCGCGGCCTCCTCTTGTGTGCGGTCGAACCGTTGCAGCCGCGCGACCACCATCAGCATGACATAGGCGGTGATGAAGGTGGATTGCGCCAGCACGATCAGCATGGTGCCGCCCGAGACGCCCGCCTGGCGCCACAGGATCAGCGTGGCGATGCCGATGGCCACCCCGGGCGTCAGCAGGGGCGAGACCATCACCGCGTAGAAGAAGCTGCGCGCCCGCGCGTTCATGCTGGTCAGGAACAGCGCGGCGGCGGTGCCGACCGGAAGCGCGAAAGCCACCACCGCAAGGCCGATGCCGATCGACAGCCACAGCGCCTTCCACATCGCCTGATCGTTCCAGAGCGCCTGGAACCATTGCAAGGTCGTGCCGAGCCAGGGGGTGACGGTCGGAAAGCGCGAGGTGTTGAAGGTTGCCGCCGACATGATCGCCAGCGGCAGGAACAGATAGATCAGGAACGCCGCCATATAGAGCGCGAACAGCACCCGGGGCAGCAGCGCGGCGAGGCGGTGGAGCGGGGCCTGCGCGCTCATTTCGCCACATCCGCCAGGTTGACGCGGAACAGCCGCAGCGCCGCCAGCACCACCGCCATGCACAGAACCAGCAGGATCAGCGCATAGGCCGCGCCGCGGTTCCAGTTCCCGCCCTCGAAGAACCAGTTGTAGATGATCTCGGTGAACCAGCGCGAGCCGGGCGAGCCGAGCAGCGCCGGCGCGACATAGCTGCCCGCCGCCAGCATGAAGGTGAAGACGCAGCCGGTGGCGATCCCGGCCTTGGCATGGGGGATCACGATGCGACGGTGGATGCGCAGGGTCGAGGCGCCGAGGTCGCGCGCGGCGTCGATCTGCGCTGTCTCCAGCGTCGAGATCGAATTGTAGATCGGGAACAGCATGAACAGGATATAGGCATAGACCATCCCCGCCAGCACGCCGGTGTCGCCGAACCAGCGGACCGGCTGGTCGATGATCCCGAGCGTTTGCAGGAAGATGTTCAGCGGCCCGTTGAACGCGAGCAGGATATACCAGGCAAGCGTCCGCAGCACTTCGTTGATCCAGAACGGGATGATCAGCGCGATCAGCATCGCCCGCGCGCCGCGCACCGAGGCGACCTTGGCCATCCAGAACGCCAGCGGATAGGTCACCGCCAGCGTGATCGCTGTGACCAGCGCCGAGCCCCAGACGGTTTTCAGAAAGATCGCCCGATGGACCGGATCGGAAAACAGCGCGGTGTAGTTGAGCAGCGTATACTGATCCTTCGGCCCGCCGATCTCGGACGGGAAGAGGTTCGGCTTCAGCGAGAAGTTCAGCATCATCAGATTGGGCGCCAGCACCATCCCGACGATCCACAGCGCCACGAGGATCAGGATCACCCCGCCGAGGCCCGGGCCGAAGCGTCTGATAAGCTCAGCCATGGCCATCACCAGCGCCCATCACCAGGGCCTCATCGGCGGCGAAGCTCAGCCAGATCCGCTCGCCCGGCTGCGGGGCGTCGGCAAGCTGGCGGTTCGGCAGGGTGGCCAGCAGAACCTGGCCCTGATCGGTTTCGGCGCGCAGCATGGCCAGCGCGCCCTCATATTCCAGCGAGACGGCTTTCGCGGGCAGGCTGTTGGGCATGGCGATGCGGCTGCATGACATGGTTTCGGGCCGGACGAACAGGGTGGCCGCTGCGCCTGCCGTGACGCCCGCACCGGCGCGGGCGGTGAAGCTGCCCTGCGCCGTATCGATACTGGCGAGGCCGTTCTCAACGCCGGTGACCTTGCCCGCGATCTCGTTGGTTTCGCCGATGAAACGGGCGACGAAGGGCGTGGCCGGGTTGGCGTAAAGCTCTTGCGGGGTCGCGATCTGCTGCAACACGCCCGCCTCCATCACCGCCACCCGGTCCGACATCGCCAGCGCCTCGGACTGGTCGTGGGTGATATAGACGAAGGTCACGCCGGTGCGCTTTTGCAGCGCGCGCAACTCGGCCCGCATATGCTGGCGGAGTTTCAGATCCAGCGCCGAGAGCGGCTCGTCCAGCAGCAGCACCTGCGGCTCGACCGCCAGCGCGCGGGCGATGGCGACCCGCTGGCGCTGGCCGCCGGACAGCTCATGCACCATGCGGTTGCCGTAGCCCGGCAGCGCGATCAGATCGAGCAGCTCTTCGGCCTTCTTGCGGCGCCCGGCCTTCGGCACCCCGCGCGCCTCCAGCCCGAAGGCGATGTTCTCCCAGACCGGCATCAGCGGAAACAGTGCCAGCGACTGGAAGATCATCGCGGTGGGGCGGCGGTCGGCCGGGATTCCGGCCATGTCCTTGCCGCCGATCAGCACCTTGCCGCTGGTCGGCTCGTTGAACCCGGCGATCAGCCGCAAAAGCGTGGTCTTGCCGCAGCCCGAGGGGCCGAGGATCGAGAAGAACTCGCCCGCCTCGATATGGGCCGAGAGTTTGCGCACGGCATGCACGGTGCCGAAAACCATTTCGACGTCGATCAGATCGACTGAATGCGACATATGCGGGCTCTCGCTGAAAGGGGGCGGCCGCGGCGCAAGGGGCGCCGCGGCCAGCAATTAGGGGCTCAGGCCGACAGGAACTTGTCCTGGTATTCGCCGCGCAGGGCGACATACCAGTTTTCCTGGATCGGCCACCACCACAGCTTTTCAAGCGCATCGCCCGGATAGGCGGCAGCGAAGAAATTGCGCGAGGCCTCGGGCAGATGCGCCTCGGCGCCCACGGCGGTCGAGTTGATCGAGGTATGGGTGGAATACATCGCGCCCGCCTCGGGCGTCAGCAGCCAGTTCAGGAAGGCATAGGCCTGGTCGATATTGGCGGCGCCCACCGGGATCGAGATCCCCTCCATCCAGGCCAGCGCGCCCTCTTTCGGGGCGATGAAGCCGACGGGCAGCCCCTCTTTCTGCAAGCCGGCGGCGCTGCTGTCCCAGGTCTGGCCGATCTTGGCGCCATTGGTGCGGAAGGCGCCCTGGGCCTCGTTCTCGTTCGACCAGAACTGGATGATGTTGCCCTTGCGCGCGATGGCCTCGGCGGTGATCACGTCGAAATTCGCCCGCATCACCGCTTCGTCCTTGTAGCTGTCGATGAAGGGATGCGGCAGCTTCCCTTCGCTTTCCAGCCAGAGCGCCAGGCCGACCAGCGAGGAATGGCCGCGCACGGTCGCCTTGCCGGCGGATTCGGGCTTCCAGATGTCGCCGTAAGAGGCGGTGCCGTATTCCAGCGGCATGTCGTTCTGATCGAAGGCCAGCGCCTCGGTGCCCCAGTCGGTCGGCACCTGGTAGCGTTTGCCATCCACCACCGCGCCGAGCGTTTCCGAGTTCTTCGCCGCCGAGGGCAGCACGCGGTCCCATTCCACCTTGGAATCGTCGATCGGCTGCAACAGGCCGAATTCGACGTAATTCGGCACCCGGTCCACCGAGGGCCAGATGATGTCATAGCCCGAGCCGTTCGAGGCCCGCATCTGGTTCAGCAACTCGTCGTTGGTGCCGTAGGGCGTGTAGACGGCCTTGATGCCGGTGGCCTTTTCGAAGGCCGCGAGCAGTTCGTCCGAGACGTAACCGGCCCAGGCAAAGATATTGACCGAGCCGGACGAGCCCTGCGCCAGCGCCCCGCGCGAGACGAGCGGCGCGGCCAGAGAGGCGACGGCGGCGCCTCTGACGAAAGTGCGGCGGTTGATAAGGGTCATTTCGAAAGATCTCCGCGTGATCCGGCGGAAAGGCGCCGGAGGTGGATGGGACCTGGCCTGCGTAGTGCGGGTTCATGTCGGCAGGATTGCTGAAATGTAACAAGCATGTAACGCCCCGGCCCGGCGCAGCTTAGCGTGGCGCGACCGTTCTGCCTAGTCGCCGGACGCGGGATCAGTTTTTCCGACCGAAACACTTTCCTCCTCACAACCAAGTAAAATAGTCAACTATTTGATTTTGTTGATTTTTCCTTGACCGCGACGCGAATCGTCCCTATGTAGGATCACAGGAAAGCAAGCCAGCGTCCGCGCAAGCCAGCTCTCGACAGATACAGCCAGCCAGATGATCCGGCCCTCTCAGCCAGGCGCTGCGCGCCCAGCCAGGCCATGCGCCGGATCGCTCCAGGTCAGCCATCTCCCCATGCGTCCCGGCCTCTGCGCCAGCCATCTTCCCCGGAAGACCGCCAGCAAGGCAGCCATGCCCCGACAGCCAGCCGCGCAGCCCAGGTGCCACGCAAGCCAGAGCCATCCAGCCCGACGGGACGGATCGAAAGCAAAAGGGCAGCCCCCGGGCTGCCCTTTGGTGTTTCGCGGGTCAGGATTCGCCCGGCGCGTCGGCGGGGTCGGCGAGGGCGTCGCCTGGCGGAGCGGGAATGTCGCTGCGCTCGACCGCGCCGGGGATGCCCGGGGTGCCCTCGATCCGGTCGCGGTGCAGCGCGGCGCGGCCCAGAAACATCAGCGTCACCGGCGTGGTGATCATCAGGAAGATGCCAATCACCAGCTCGTGCAGCACCGCGCGGCCTTCGGTCCAGCTGACCAGCAGCATCGAGGCGAGCAGGATCCCCGCCGCGCCCCAGCTGGTGCCCAAAGTCGGCGCATGCAGCCGGTCGTAGAAGCTTTTCAGCTGCACCAGCCCCACGGTGCCCAGAAGCGTGAGCGTCGCCCCCAGCATCAGGAACAGCGCCACGGGGATCGCCACCCAGGCGGGGAGTGTTTCCATCCAGCTCATTCGATCACCTCGCCGCGGATCAGGAATTTCGCCAGCGAGACGGTGGCCACGAAGCCGAGCACGCCGATCACCATGGCCGCCTCGAAGAAGAAGGGCGAGCCGACGCGGATCCCCGTCACCACGAACAAGAGCATGGCGGTGACGTAGAACGTGTCCATCCCCAGCACCCGGTCCTGGGCGCGCGGGCCGTAAAGCAGCCGCCAGCCCGCAAGACAGGCCGCCAGCGCCAGCGCGATCTGGGCGTAGCTCAGGGCGAAGGTCATGATCATGGCGCTCATGGGAAGGACTCCAGCAGCAGTTCCTCGTATCGGTCGCGGATCAGGGTCTTCCAGTCGGCGGTGTCCACCATGTCGAAGACATGCAGCAGCAGAATGCCGGTTTCCTCGTCGTAATCCACCCAGGCGGTGCCGGGGGTGGCGGTGACGATCATGGCAAGCAGCGACAGGGGCGCCGGATGGCGCAGCCGCAGCGGGATCTCGACGAAGGCGGAATGGCGCAGGCCGTGGCGGCCCCGGGTCAGGATCAGCACCGCCACCGCGATGTTCGAGCGGATGATGTCGGCGCCGACGATGAAGAACAGCTTCACCAGCGCCATCGGGCGGCGCAGCTTCACCCGCTCGGGCTCGACCGCGGCGAAGGCCCGGGCGGCCAGCGTGGCGACCACCGTTCCAAGGATCAGATGGCCCAGCGAAAAGCTGTTCAGGAGCAGCCATACCGCCACCAGCGCCAGCGACAACAGCGGATGGGGGAACAGCCGGGTCATTGTGCGTCCTCGCCATTGGTGACGCGGCGGGTGGCGAACACCCCGTCGGAATAGATCAGCGGCTGATGCAGCGCGCGGGCGGTGGCATCCATATAGCGCAAAGCATCATTGCCGCGCACCGTCAGCAAGGCGATCATCGCCACCAGCAGCAGCACCGGCGCGAATTCCATCGCCAGCACCTTGGGCGGGGAGGAATCCGAGGCCCAGAAGGTCTGGATCCCGATCCGCACAAGGCCGATGATCGTGGCAAAGCCCGAGAGCATCAGCACGGCCAGGAAGGTCCAGGCGAGGCCGGGGGGCAGCGCGCCGTTGCCGAACATGCCCGACAGCATCGCCACCTTGCCGATGAAGCCCGACAGGGGCGGCAGCCCGCCCAGGACCAGCAGGCAGGCGCCGAAGCTGAGGCCGAGCACGGTCATGGTGCCGGGGATGGCAAGGCCGACCTCCTCTTCCTCCTCGTCCTCGGGGTCGAGGCCGTAGGCATCCGAGGTCAGCGCCAGCAGCGCGGCGATGCCGCCCTCTTCGCGGCTCATCGGCTCCAGCAGCAGGAACAGCGCCGCGGTGGCGATGGTCGAGCTGATCATGTAGTAAAGCGCGCCCGACAGCATCGCCGGCCCGCCGCCCGACAGCGCAAGCCCGGTGACGGCAAGGATCGTGCCCGAAGAGATCAGCACCAGATGCGCGGCCATCCGCCCGAGGCCCTGGGCCGCCAGCACGCCGAGAAAGCCGTAGACCATGGTGGCCATGCCGCCCCAGATCAGCACCTGGGCGCCGAACCCGGCCGAGGCCCCCGCATCGGGGCCGAACAGCAGCATCGACAGCCGCAGGATCACATAGACCCCCACCTTGGTCATGATCGCGAACATCGCGGCCACCGGCGCGGCGCTGGCCATATAGGTGGTGGGCAGCCAGAACGACATCGGCCAGAGCCCGGCCTTGACCAGAAAGGCGATCCCCATGATCGCGGCGCCGGCGTGGAACAGCGGTCGCTCGGACGGGGCGATATTGACCACCATCTGCGACAGATGCGCCATGGAAAGCGTGCCGGTCACTCCGTAGATCAGCGACACGCCCACCAGGAAGAACAGTGAGGCGGCGAGGTTCACCGCGATGTAATGCAGCCCCGCCCGCACCCTGAGTTGCCCCGAGCCGTGCAGCAGCAGCCCGTAAGAGGCCGCCAGCAGCACCTCGAAAAAGACGAACAGGTTGAACAGATCCCCGGTCAGGAAGGCGCCGTTCAGCCCCATCAGCAGGAACTGGAACAGGGACTGAAAATGCTGGCCCTGCCGGTGCCAGGCCGCGCCCGCATAGATCAGCGTCGGGATCGCCAGCAGTGAGGCCAGCACCAGCATCAGCGCCGACAGCCGGTCCAGCACCAGGATGATGCCGAAGGGCACCGCCCAGTTGCCAAGCAGGTAGAAGCTGATCTCGTTGCCGCCCGAGAGCGGCGTGCCTTTCGAGCGGTTCAGCAGTTCCACCGAGACGAACAGAAGCGCCACCGCCGCGCCGACCGAGATGGCGAGCTTCGCCTTCCTTTGCCGGTCGTCGTAAAGCAGCATCAGCGCGCCCGCGATCAGCGGGATCAGGATCGGCGCGATGATCAGATGTTCGGTCGCCAGCATCATTTCGTCGGCTCGCTTCCGTCAACATGGTCGGTGCCGGTCAGGCCCTTCGAGGCGATCATCACCACCAGAAACAGGGCCGTGGTGGCGAAGCTGATGACGATGGCGGTCAGCACCAGCGCCTGGGGCAGCGGGTCGGCGTAATTGGCGGTATTGACGAAGCCTCCCTTCGGCATGATCGGCGGCTTGCCCACCGTCAGCCGGCCCATGGCGAAGATGAAGATGTTCACCGCATAGGACAGCAGGCAAAGCCCGGTGATCACCTGAAAGGTGCGCGGGCGCAGGATCAGCCAGATCCCCGAGCCGGAAAGCACTCCGATGGCGGCCGACAGCACGAGTTCCATCAGACGGCCTCCTTCTGCGCGGATTTCTCGGGGGTCTTTTCTTCCTCCAGCTCGCGCAGGCGGGCCGAGCGCAGCGACTGGTGCGCGATGGCGATCAGCAAGAGCACCGTCGCCCCCACCACCGCGAGGAAAACGCCCAGATCGAAAGCCATGGCGGTCGCCATCGGCACCTTGCCGACCAGCGGCACGTCGACATAGCGGGCATGCGCGGTCAGGAACGGATAGCCGAACAGCCAGGCGCCGATCCCGGTAGCCGCCGCGATCAGCAGGCCAAAGCCCATCCAGCGGATCGGCAGGATCACGATCCGCGCCTCGATCCAGCGCACATTGGCGGCGATGTATTGCAGCAAGAGACCGATCGCCACCGTCACCCCGGCCGAGAAGCCGCCGCCGGGCAGATCATGGCCGCGGAAGAACAGATAGGCGGCGATCACCAGCGTCACCGGGAACATCCAGCGCATGATCGTGGCCGGGACCAGCATGTAATTCCCCAGCCGGTCGGCGGTGTCGCCCTGCTGCTGCTCGGGCAGGGCGATGCTTTCCGCCCCCGGGCGGAAGCGGCGCAGAAGCGCGTAGACCGTCAGCCCGACGATGGCCAGCACGGTGATCTCGCCGAAAGTATCGAAGGCGCGGAAATCGACGAGGATCACGTTCACCGTATTGGTGCCGCCGCCCTCATAATAGGCGTTCCGAAGGAACCAGTCGCCGATGTTCGGCACCAGCGGCCGGGTCATCACCACATAGGCCAGCCCGGCAAGACCGAGGCCGCCCACCGTGGCGATCCCCAGATCGCGCAGGCGCCGGATCCGGGCCGAGAGCAGCTCGTCGCCCGGGATCTCCTCGCGCCGCTTGGGCAGCCAGCGCAGACCCAGAAGCAGCAGAACCGTGGTCACGATCTCGACCACCAGCTGCGTCACCGCCAGATCGGGGGCCGAGAACCAGGCGAAGGTCACGCAGGTGACGAGACCCGCGCCGCCCAGCAGGACCAGCGCCGCGAAACGGTGGTATTTCGCCTGCCAGGCGGCACCGATGGCGCAGGCGCCGCCCACCAGCCACATGATGGCGAAGGCGGGGCTCAGATCGTTGGTCAGCGGCTTTTCCGCCACCGTCAGCCCGCCCCAGACCGCGATCATCGCCGCTACCAGCCCGATCAGCATCATCAGGCGAAGCTGCGGCTGCAACCGCTCGGTCCCGAACAGCTTGTGCAGAAAGCGCGGCCAGGCCCAGCTCAGCCGCAAGAGGAGCCATTCGTAGATCTTCTGCGCGCGGATGCGCCACAGGATGGGCGGCCCCTCGGGCCCGGCGTCGATCCGGCGGGCGAAGGCGAAGTAAAGCACGATCCCCGCCGTCATGGCGATGATGCTCATGATCAGCGGCGTGTTGAACCCGTGCCAGATCGCGATATGGATCTCGGGCAGATCCGGCCCCAGCACCGACCGGCCGGCGATGTTGAGCACCGGCTCCAGCGTCAGCGCGGGCAGGATGCCGACCGCAAGGCAGGTCAGCACCAGGAATTCGACCGGGCGGCGCATCCAGGGCGGCGGCTCATGCGGCGCCTTGGGCAGATCGGTGGCCTCGGGGCCGAAGAAGACCTGCATGATGAAGCGCAGCGAATAGGCCACCGAGAAGATCGAGGCGAAAGTGGCGATCCAGGGAAGCGCGGAATCGAGCCAGGTGCCGTTGTGCCAGCCCACCGCCTCGGCGAAGAACATTTCTTTCGACAGGAAGCCGTTCAGCAGCGGCACCCCCGCCATCGCGGCCGAGGCGACGATGGCCAGCGCGCCGGTGATCGGCATCGCCTTCATCAGCCCCGACAGGCGGCGCAGATCGCGGGTGCCGGTCTCGTGGTCGATGATCCCCGCGGCCATGAACAGCGAGGCCTTGAACACCGCATGGTTGCAGATGTGGAAGATCGCCGCGACGATGGCGCCGGTCGAGCTCATCCCCGCCAGCGCGGTGATCAGGCCCAGATGGCTGATGGTGGAATAGGCCAGCAGGCCCTTCAGATCGTGGCGGAACAGCGCGATCATCGCCCCGACGGTCAGGGTGATCACCCCGGTCCCGGTGACGGTGTAGAACCACAGTTCGGTGCCGCCGAGCGCGGGCTGGAAGCGGATCAGCAGGAAGACCCCCATCTTCACCATGGTCGCCGAATGCAGATAGGCCGAAACCGGGGTCGGCGCCGCCATGGCGCCGGGCAGCCAGAAATGGAACGGAAACTGCGCCGATTTGGTGAAGGCCCCCAGCAGGAACAGCCCCAGCACCACCGGATACAGCGGATGCGCCCGGATGATCTCGCCCGAGCGCAGGACCAGATCCAGATCGTAGCCGCCGACGATCTGGCCCAGAACGATCATCGCCACCGTCAGCGCGACACCGCCGCCCGCGGTCACGATCAGCGCCATCCGGGCGCCGTCGCGCGCGGCCTGGCTCTGGTGCCAGTAGCCGATCAGCAGGAAGGAGAGGATCGAGGTCAGTTCCCAGAACACCACCAGCATCAGGATGTTGCCTGACAGAAGCATCCCGATCATGGCGCCGGTGAAGGCCATCAGGAAGGAATAGAACCGCGGCACCGGATCGGTCTTCGACAGGTAATAGCGCGCATAGATCACCACCAGCACGCCGATCGACAGCACGAGGCCGGTGAACAGCCAGGCGAATCCGTCCATCCTGAAATTCAGGTTCAGCGACAGGATCGGCAGCCAGCGCACCACGCCGCGCACCACCTCGTCCTCAGCGATGCGGGGATAGAGCACGGCCAGCAGCAAAAGCCCCGCCCCCAGCGACAGGCCCGAGACCCAGGCGGCGGCGTTATGGGCATTGACCGGAAGCGTGGCGGCCAGGATGGCGCCGAGGAAGGGCAACAGGACAAGAATGAGAATCAGATTCTGCTCAATCATTGTCCCGCGGTTTCTCCTGGCGTTTTAATCTGATGGCCGCGCCTTAAGGGATTTCGCGCCGGGGCGGCGTGAGGAGTCTCTGATGGCAGGAGACAGTTCCCGAGGGGCGAACCGATAGGCCCAGATGAAATATAATGGCTGTAGATTACAAGCCCTTATCATTGAAAAACCTTTTAAAGCCGCAGCGCAGGTTCTGAATTTTCCGTCATTCGGGGCTGCCGGGCGGGCGCGTCCGGGCCGGGCGGCTGCGGCGGCGGGATGATCGGTGTCAGGGCGGGCGAGGCCCCGGCAACCCCAGGGTGTGGCATGGGGCGGCAATTCATGGTCTGATTTCCGTTCCTTCGCGGCTGTCGTGGCAGCGCCCCCATGATCTGAAAGGCAAGGATAAGATGGCAGAAGACAATCCGCATCCCCAGAACCCGGAAGTGCCGGACCTTACCCCGGCCGGGCTTGCCGGGATCGCCGGATCGGCCCATGCTATGCCTCCGGCCGCGGTTTGCCGGGCGCTGGACACAAGCGAAGCGGGGCTGAGCGGCGCGGAAGCCGCGCGCCGGTTGCGGGTCTTCGGCCCCAACGCCTTGCCCGAGGGGCACCGGCGCAGCGTGCTGGCGCGGATCCTGACCCAGTTCAACAATGCGCTGATCTGGTTCATGCTGGCGGGCGCAGCGGCGGCGGCGGCGCTTGGCCACAGCGTCGATGCCGGGGTGATCCTGGCCGTGGTGCTGGTCAATGCGCTGGTCGGCTTCATCCAGGAGGGCAAGGCCGAGGATGCTCTGGCGGCGATCCGCGGCATGGTCGCGCCGCGCGCCAGCGTCTTGCGCGACGGCGCGCGGGTCTCGCTGCCGATGGAATCGCTGGTCCCCGGTGACATCGTGCTGATCGAGGCGGGCGACCGGGTGCCCGCCGATCTGCGGCTGATCCGCGCCCGCAGCCTGACGCTGGACGAGGCGATCCTCACCGGCGAATCCGTCACCAGTTCCAAATCCATCGCCACGGTGGCGGAAGAGGCTGCCGCGGGCGACCGCAAGGGCATGGCGTTTTCCGGCACGCTGGTCGCCACCGGCCAGGGCACGGGCGTCGTCACCGCCACCGGCACCGACACCCAGATCGGCCGGATCTCGGCCATGCTGGGGGCGGTGACGGAACTGGAGACGCCGCTCCTGCGCCAGATCAACGCCTTCGGGCGGCGGTTCTCGCTGGTCGCCTTCGGGGGCGCGCTGGCGCTGTTCCTGTTCGCGGTCTTTCTGCGCGGCTTCGACTGGCAGGCGGCGCTGATGGCGGTGGTGGCGCTGGCGGTGGGGCTGGTGCCCGAGGGGCTGCCCGCGGTCATCACCATCACGCTGGCCATCGGCGTCCGGCGGATGGCCGCGCGCCATGCGGTGATCCGGCGGCTTCCGGCGGTCGAGACGCTGGGCGCGACCTCGGTGATCTGTTCCGACAAGACCGGCACGCTGACCCGCAACGAGATGACCGTGCGCCGCGTGGTCACGGCGGGCGGCGCGCTGATGGTCGAAGGCGCGGGCTACGATCCGGGCGAATACCGGCTGACGGCCAGCGGCGCGCAGCAGGCGCTGATCCGCGCCGGGCTTCTGTGCAACGACGCCCATCTCGGGCCGGGCTGGACGGTCGGGGGCGATCCGATGGAGGGCGCGCTGGTCACGCTCGCGCTGAAGGCGAGGCTGGAGCCCGGCCCGGAACGCGCCCGCACGCCGCGGCTCGACGCCATCCCCTTCGATGCGCAGCACCGTTTCATGGCGACGCTGCACGAGGCGGACAGCGGGCGGGTGGCGCTGGTCAAGGGCGCGCCGGAGCGCATCCTTGCCATGTGCGACCGCCAGGAGGGCGCATCGGGGCCCGAGCCGCTGGCCCACGATCTCTGGCAGCGCCGGATTGACGAGGCCGCCATGGAGGGCGAGCGGGTGCTGGGCTATGCCATGCGGCAGATGCCGCCGGGCGCCACCGACATCGACTTCCCCGATGTCGAGACCGGCCTCGTCTTCCTCGGCATCACCGGCTTCATCGACCCGCCGCGCGACGAGGCGATGCGCGCCATCGCCGAATGCCGCAGCGCCGGGATCGCGGTGAAGATGATCACCGGCGACCATGCCGCGACCGCCCGCGCCATCGCCGCGCAGCTTGGCCTCGCCGGGGATCCCCGGGTGCTGACCGGCCAGGATCTCGACCGGCTGTCCGAGGCTGACTTCCCCGAGGCGGTGCGCGAAACCGAGGTCTTCGCCCGCACCTCGCCCGAGCACAAACTGCGCATCGTCCGCGCGCTCCAGGCCATGGGGCGGGTGGTCGCCATGACCGGCGACGGGGTGAACGACGCCCCGGCGCTGAAACAGGCCGATGTCGGCATCAGTATGGGGATCAAAGGCACCGAGGCCGCCAAGGAGGCCTCGGAAATGGTGCTGATGGACGATAATTTCGCCTCGATCGTCGCCGCGGTGCATGAGGGGCGCACCGTCCACGACAATATCCGCAAGGTGATCGGCTGGACCATTCCCACCAACGGCGGCGAGGCGCTGGCGGTGATCCTTGCCATCCTGTTCGGCTTCGCCATGCCGATGACGCCGGTGCAGATCCTGTGGATCAACCTGATCCTCGCGGGCACCCTCGGCCTTGTGCTGGCGTTCGAGCCGTCCGAGCCCGGGGTGATGAAACGCCCGCCGCGCCGGGCGGATGCGGGGCTGCTGACGCCGTTCCTCGTCTGGCGGATCTGCTTCGTCTCGGTCCTGTTCACGGCGCTGGCGCTGACGCTGTTCTTCCAGGCCCAGGCCTCTGGCCGCGATCTGGAAACCGCGCGCACCATGGTGGTGAACCTGCTGGTGGTGCTGGAGATCTTCTATCTGTTCAACGTGCGCTACCTGCACATGACCTCTTTCACCCTGACCGGGGTGAAGGGCACCGGCCCGGTGCTGGGCGCCATCGCCATCGTGGTGCTGGCGCAATTCGCCTTCACCTATCTGCCGGTGATGAACGCGATCTTCGGCTCGCGTCCGCTGAGCCTGTCCGAGGGCATGCTGATCGTCGCCATCGGCGCGGGTTCGCTGGTGCTGCTGGAGATCGAGAAGCACCTGCTGCGCGACCGTTTCGGGTGCGGCGGGCCTTGACCATGATACATACATTCGCATAAATGAATATGTGGCGCAGAAGATTGCGCGCCGCCGGTTTTCCAGGTGAGACACGCGATGACCCAGACCCCCGAAGTGACGGCTTTCTACGAAAAGCGGACCGGATCGGTGCAATATGTGGTGGCCGATCCGGCTGCGAAAAAATGCGCCATCATCGACCCGGTGCTGGACTATGACGAGAAATCCGCCGCCACCGCGACGCTTGAGGCCGACCGCATCCTGAAATTCATCGCCGACAAGGGCTATGCGGTGGAATGGATCCTCGACACCCATCCGCATGCCGACCATTTCTCGGCCGCGGACTATCTGAAACGCAGGACCGGGGCGCCAACCGCCATCGGCGCGAAGGTGGTCGAGGTGCAGAAGCTGTGGAAAGACTTCTACAACTGGCCGGATTTTCCCGCCGATGGCTCGCAATGGGACCGGCTGTTCGCCGAGGGCGACACGTTCAGCATAGGCGACATTCCGGCGCGGGTGATGTTCTCGCCCGGCCATACGCTCGCCTCGATCACCTATGTCATCGGGGATGCGGCTTTCGTGCATGACACTTTGTTCATGCCCGACAGCGGCACCGCGCGCGCCGATTTTCCCGGCGGCAGCGCGCAGGCGCTCTGGCGCTCGATTCAGGATATCCTGGCGCTGCCCGACGAGACGCGGATCTTCACCGGGCATGATTACTGCCAGGGCGGGCGAGAGCCGGCCTGGGAATCCACCGTCGCCGAACAGCGCGCCACCAACAGCCATATGTCGAAATATCTGACCGAGGCCGATTACGTCGCCGCGCGCGAGGCGCGGGACGCGACGCTTCCGATGCCCAAGCTGATCCTGCACGCCTTGCAGGTCAACACCAATGCCGGCCGGTTGCCCGAGCCGGAAGCGAACGGGCGGCGCTATCTGAAAATTCCGCTCGACCTGCTCAAAGCCCCCTGGGAGTGAGTGACATGCAGATCAATATCGGAACCCCTGAACGTATCGCCCGCCTGATCCTTGGCGTGGTCCTCGTCGTGCTGCCCTGGCTGGCACAGTTCCCGCCGCTCTGGACCTGGGTGTCGGTGATCGCGGGCGTCGTGATGCTGGTCACCGGCGCGATCCGCTTCTGCCCTGTGTGGCGCATCCTTGGCATCGGAGGGCGGAAGTGACGGAATTTACTCCGTGGCAGTCGCTGTCCGGCGGCATGCTGATCGGACTTTCCGCGGTGCTTCTGATGGCGCTGCACGGCCGGATCGCGGGAATGACCGCGATCCTGTCCGGTCTGCTGCCGGGGGCCGAGAACCGGGTCTGGCGGCTTTTGTTCTTTGCAGGCGCCGTCATTGCGCCCTTCCTGCTGATCCGGTTCGGGATGGAAATCCCCTTCCGCAGCGAGACGCCGATGCTCTGGACCGTGCTCAGCGGGCTGATCGTGGGCGTGGGCGTCACTTATGGCGGCGGCTGCACCTCGGGGCACGGGATCTGCGGCAATGCGAGGCTCTCGCCGCGTTCGGTGGTGGCGACGCTGACCTTCATGCTGACCGCCGGGCTGACGGTTTTCGTGGTGCGTCATCTGCTCGGAGGCTTTTGACATGGCTTTCCTCTCGCTTCTGATCGTGGGGCTGATCTTCGGCACCGGGATCGCGGTCTCGGGCATGGCCAATCCGGCCAAGGTGCTGAATTTCTTCGATGTCGCCGGAACCTGGGATCCGTCGCTCGCCTTTGTCATGGGCGGCGCGCTGACGGTGGCGTTCATCGGCTACCGCATCGTGCTGCGCCGGCACGGGCCGGTGTTCGACGACAGGTTCCACCTGCCCGCCACCCGGCGCATCGACCGCGCGCTGGTCGGCGGCTCGGCTCTGTTCGGGGTCGGCTGGGGGATCTCGGGCTTTTGCCCGGGGGGCGCGGTCCCGGCGCTCGGGCTGCTGGAGCCCGACGCGCTGATCTTCGTCCTTGCCATGCTGGCAGGGATCCTTCTGGCGCGGCAGTTGCGCCGCATGGGAGGGGCGTGAGATGTGGCCGTTCAGCAAACGCCCGGCATGGCGGCGGCTGGATGAGAGCTTCTCGGCCGGCGGCCAGGTCCGCGCGGCCGATCTGCCCGCCATCCGCGAGGCGGGGTTTTCGATGCTGCTCTGCCTGCGCCCCGATGGCGAAGATCCGGGCCAGCCCGCCTTCGCCGTGATCGCGGACGAAGCCGCGCGCCTGGGGCTGAGCGCCTTCCACATCCCGGTTTCGGGCATGCCGGGGGCGCAGGAGCTGGCGGCCTTTCGCGCGGTGATGGCCGGGGCGCGCGGGTCGGTGCTGGGCTGGTGCCGCTCGGGCGCGCGCGCCGAGGCCTTGTGGCGGCTTTCCCGCGGCTGAACATCCAGGATGATGCCATGAGACCACGCTTCCCGGTGCCCGACTGGGCGCGGCGCTACGATGCTTCCCTGCTGGGCGCCGATGTGATGGCGGCGGTGATCGTCACCGTCATGCTGATCCCGCAGAGCCTTGCCTATGCGATGCTGGCCGGGCTGCCGCCCGAGACCGGGCTCTATGCCTCGATCCTGCCGCTGGTGGCCTATGCGCAGTTCGGCTCGTCGCGGGTGCTGGCGGTGGGGCCGGTGGCGGTGGTCTCGCTGATGACCGCCTCGGCCGTGGCGCCGGTGCTGGAGGCGGGGCTGGCGAGCGCCCCCGCTGCGGCGCTGACGCTGGCGGCGCTGTCGGGGGCGGTGCTGGTCGGGATGGGGCTGCTGAGGCTGGGGTTTCTCGCGAATTTCCTCAGCCATCCGGTGATTTCGGGCTTCATCACCGCCTCGGGCCTGCTGATCGCGGCGGGGCAGCTGCGTCATATCCTCGGCGTGCCCGCGGGCGGCGGGACGCTGCCCGGGATCGTGGCCGGCCTTGCAGAGCAGATCGGTGCGGTGAACCCGGCCACGCTGGCGGTGGGGGCGGGGGTGCTGGCCTTCCTCTGGGCCACGCGCTGCTGCCTGAAGCGCGGGCTGGTCGGCCTCGGCCTTTCCGCGGGCCTCGCCGGCGGGATCGTCCGCGCCGCGCCGGTCGCGGCGATCGCGGCGACCATCCTCGCCAGCGCCGCCTTCGATCTGGGCGCGCGCGGGGTGGCGCTGGTGGGAGAGATCCCGCGCGGCCTGCCGGTGCCGGGGCTGCCGCCCTTCGCGCCCGATCTGGTGCTGGCGCTGCTGCCCTCGGCGGTGCTGATCTCGGTGATCGGCTTCGTGGAATCGGTCTCGGTTGCCCAGACCCTGGCCGCGAAGCGGCGCGAGCGCATCCGGCCCGACCGCGAGCTGTTCGGCCTCGGCGCGGCGAATTTCGCCGCTGCCTTCACCTCGGGCTACCCGGTCACCGGCGGCTTCGCGCGCTCGGTGGTGAACTATGAGGCCGGGGCGCAGAGCCCCGCCGCCGGGATCTTCACCGCGCTCGGCATCGCGCTGGCCACGCTGTTCCTGACGCCCTGGCTGGCCGGTCTGCCGCAGGCGACGCTGGCGGCGACCATCATCCTTGCCGTGCTGTCGCTGGTCGATCTGCCGGCGCTGCGCCGGACCTGGCGCTATTCGCGCCCGGATTTCGCGGCGATGCTGACGACGATCCTCGTCACCCTCGGCCTGGGGGTGGAGCAGGGCATAACGGCGGGTGTCCTCCTGTCGCTGGCGCTTTATCTGTGGCGCACCAGCCGCCCGCATTCGGCGGTGGTGGGCCGGGTGCCCGGCACCGGGCATTTCCGCAATATCGAGCGCCACCAGGTGATCACCACCCCCGGGGTGCTGGCGCTGCGGGTGGACGAGAGCCTGTATTTCGCCAATGCGCGATTTCTGGAGGACCGCATCGCCGCCCTGGTCGCCGACCGGCCCGGGCTGCGGCATGTGGTGCTGATGTGCCCGGCGGTGAACGAGATCGACGCCAGCGCGCTGGAAAGCCTGGAGGAGATCAACCGCCGCCTGAGCGAGGCCGGGATCCGCTTTCACCTTTCCGAGGTCAAGGGGCCGGTGATGGACCGGCTGCACCGCAGCACCTTCCTCAGCCACCTGACCGGCGAGGTCTTCCTCAGCCAGCACGAGGCCGATTGCGCGCTGGCGGGCGATCAGCCGCCCGAGCCGCAGAAACTTTCGTAAAGCACCTGCATCACCTTCTGCGCGACCTCGCTTTCGATCCGGTACCAGATCGACTGCCCGTCGCGCCGCCCGGTGATGATGCGGTCGCGCCTGAGCAGCGCCAGATGCTGCGAAACCGTCGAATCGCGGATGCCGAGAAATTCCGCGAGCTGGCCCACCGATTTCTCGCCCTGCACCAGCTGGCACAGGATCAGGAGCCGGTGCCGGTTGCCGAGCGACTTCAGCAGCTCGCTCGCCTCGTCCGCGGCGGCGCGCATGCTCTCGGGGTCTATGCTCGTTTCCGGGGTCATGAGCGATATCTACACTTCTGCGAAGATATGGTCAAGGTGCCGCCGCGCGCCCGGGCCGGGTCCGCCGATGAAGACGGGGGCAGACCTGCCCGGCCGCGCCCCCGAAGGTGGCCCCGCGGCGCTCAGGCTTCCTGGGTGCTGCGGGCTTCGATCAGGATGGCGTGCAGTTTCGCCGGATCGGTGTTCGAGCGCAGTTTCGACACCACGCTCTGGTCGCGCATGGTGCGGCTGACAAGCGCCAGCGCCTTGAGGTGATCCACCCCGGAATCCTTCGGCGCCAGCAGGCAGAACACCAGATCGACCGGCTGGCGGTCCACGCTGTCGTAATCCAGCGGCTTTTCCAGCCGGATGAAGATACCGGCGATGCTGTCGAGATCCTCGATCCGCGCATGGGGCAAGGCGATGCCATGCCCCACGCCGGTGGGCCCCAGCGTCTCACGTTCCTGCAAACCATCCACCGCAGGGTCGGCGGCGATCCCCCAGGCGGACTGGGCGATTTCGCCCAGTTCCTGAAACAGACGTTTCTTCGAGGTGAACTGGCCGACGACACGAACGGCGGATGGCACGAGGAGGCTGGAAAGTTCCATGAGAGCGCAGAGATCCTGTGGTCAGGCAGGCGGGCGCAGCCCGTTACCTGCTGTTGCGGGGGTCGATCCAGCCGATGTTGCCGTCATCCCGGCGGTACACCACGTTCACGCCCCCATGGCCTTCGTTACGGAAGACGAGCATCTTCTGCCCCGCCAGTTCCATCTGCATCACGGCCTCGCCGACGGTGATCGAAGGAATCTTCGTCTCCATCTCGGCAACGACCACGGGTGCAAGCGTCTCGGGCTCGGCATCCTCGGCTTCCTCGGATGGGGCGAGGATATAGGACGGCGCCGCGTCGAATTCAACCGGCCCCTTGCGTCCGCTGTTGTGGCTGCGCAACCGGCGTTTGTAGCGGCGGACCTGCTTATCCAGCCTTTCGCGGCAGCTCTCGAAAGCGGCGTAGACTTCGGTGGCGTTGCCCTTGGCCTGGAGGCTCAGCCCGGTGGCCAGATGGATCGCGGTTTCGCAGACGAATTCATGGGCATTGCGCGAGAAAACCACGATGCATTCCGTGGCCCTCTGGGCATATTTATCGACCAGCTCGCCGATTTCGGCTTTGACATGAGTTGTCAGAGCCTCGCCGACATCGATCTGCTTGCCGCTGATCTGGTAGCGCATGATATCTCCTCTGCGGTATGGGCCGGGCCGCGTGACGCATCGGTCACGAAACCCGGGTCTTCAATTTCACTTGGGTGGCGGGAGAGAAAACCGCAAGGCGGCGGGGCCTTTGGATGGCCGCCCGGGCCGGGCTGCGGGGAGGATGTGTCGCGCTCATATGTCCATTTGGTGACAGCGCGCGAAGACTGTCAACAGAATCGGTGCGCCGCCCTGGCCGGGCAGGCGGCGGTTGATCAGACCATACGGAAATTCTCGCCCAGATAGACCCGGCGCACGGTCTCATCGCGCACGATTTCGTCGGTGGTGCCCGACATCAGCACGGTGCCGTCATGCAGGATATAGGCGCGGTCGACGATTTCCAGCGTCTCGCGGACGTTGTGATCGGTGATCAGCACGCCGATGCCGCGGCTTTTCAGATCCTGGACCAGGTGGCGGATCTCGTTCACCGCGATCGGGTCGACCCCGGCGAAGGGCTCGTCCAGCAGCAGGTATTTCGGATCGGCGGCGAGGCACCGCGCGATCTCGACCCGGCGGCGCTCGCCCCCGGAAAGCGCCAGCGCCGGGGCCTGGCGCAGATGGGTGATCGAGAACTCGCTCAGCAGTTCCTCCAGCCGCTCGCGCCGTTTGTGGCGGTCGGCATGGGCGATTTCCAGCACGGCAAGGATATTGTCCTCGACCGAGAGGCCGCGGAAGATCGACACCTCCTGCGGCAGGTAGCCGATCCCCAGGCGGGCGCGGCGATACATCGGCAAGGCGGTCACGTCGCGGCCGTCGATCAGGACCTGGCCGCCCTCGGGCGTGATCAGACCGGCGATGGAATAGAAACAGGTGGTCTTGCCCGAGCCGTTGGGGCCAAGAAGCGCCACCACCTCGCCGCGACGCAGATCCATGGTCACGTCGCGGATCACCGGGCGCTTCTTGTAGCTTTTGCGCAAGGAGCGGATCTGAAGGCCCTGGCCGCCCTCGGTCACGGTCAGCGCAGGGCGGGTCTGTTCCATCGCGGCCATCAGTTCTTCCCCGGCAGGAAGGTGGTGGAGACGCCGCCCTCGATCACGCCGGTGCCGTCTTTCAGGTTCAGCGTCAGCTTCTGGCCGGTCAGCGCGCTTTGCCCTTGCGTGAGCAGCACGTCGCCGGTCATCACCACGAGGCCGCTGTCGATGGTATAGACCGCCTCGCGCGCCTCGGCGGCGTCCTGGCTGCTGGCGATGGTCACGCCGCCGGTGGCGTGCAGCCGCTCGATCGCGCGGCTGTCGGTGGCGTAATCCACCCGCACCTCGGCGGCGGAAAGCCGCATCTCGCCCTGGCCGACCAGCACATTGCCGGAAAACACCGCCGAGCCGTCGGCGTTGTTGACGGAAAGCGTGTCAGCGGTGATCTCGACCGGCAGGCTGGTGTCCTGGGTCAGCCCGCCGAAGGCGACATTGGCCTCTTGCGCGAGGGCAGGGGCCGAAAGGGCGAGGGTCAGGATCAGGGCACGGGCAAACAGGGTCATGAGGGGGTTCCGATCCGCGGCATCAGCCGCCGGGCTGATATACCAGCTTAACGCCGCCGGAGAAAACCAGAAGATAGGCCGGTTCCGATTCCCCGCCGGTTTCGTGATGCAACGTGAAGGAGGCCGCGTCTATCGTCACCGCCGGGCCGGTGGCCTTGACCGGGGCCTGGCTCTCGGCACCGGAGCGGTCCAGCGCCGCCGTCAGCGCCTCGGTCGTCACCCGGTAGCCGCTGGAGGTGGCGATCTCGACCCCGCCCGTCAGCCGCAGCTCGCCCGCGCCGGTGTCGAGTTCGGCGCCGGAAGCGGTCATGTCGGTGCTGCCGCCGTCGGGCATCTCAAGGCGCAGGGTGACATCCTCGGCGGCGGCGGTGCGCTCGGCGCTGGCGGGGCGGGCGGCTTTCGCGGTCAGGGTGATCGCGGCGCCGTCCGAGGTGATCCCGGCATAGGTCGGCGCGCTCATCCGCGGATCGCGCGCCAGCGCCTCGACATCGACCTCGGCGTAGCGGATCGCGGCGGTGGGGTCGATGCGGTCCGCCAGCAGGAACAAAGTCGAGAGCAGCGCCAGCGCCGTGAGCGGCAGCGCCAGCTTGAGCCAGCCGACGATCTTCGAATGACGGTCGATCTTCGGCATGGCCCGCCCCCCCTCTCAGGCCACGCCCGCGCGCAGGCAGTCGTGGATATGGACGATGCCCTCCACCCTCTGGCCCGCGCCGGTGACCAGAAGGCAGGTGATCTTCTTGTCGTTCATCAGCGCCAGGGCCTCGACCGCGAGCGTATCGGCGCTTGCGGTCAGCGGCGCCCGGGTCATCACCTCGCCCGCGCTGTGGCCAAGCAGACCCTCCATATGCCGCCGCAGATCGCCGTCGGTGACGATCCCGAGCAGGTGGCCGTCTTCGGCCACCCCCACCACGCCGAAACCGGCGCGGGTCATGGCGATCAGCGCCTCGGACATCGGGGTATCGGGCGCGACCAGCGGCGCCTCGCGGTGCATCAGATCGCCGACGCGCAACAGTTTCGCGCCCAGCTTGCCGCCGGGGTGGAAGACGCGGAAATGCTCGGGCGTGAAGCGGCGGTGCTCCATCAGCGCGATGGCGAGCGCGTCGCCGAGCGCGAGGGTCATCGTGGTCGAGGTGGTCGGCACGATCCCGGTCTCGCAGGCCTCGGGGGCGGCGGGCAGCACGATCGCCACATCGGCCTCGCGCAGAAGGGTCGAGCCCGCGCGCCCGGCGATGCCGATCAGCGGGATGCCGAAGCGGCGGGAATGCGCCAGCATGTCGGCAAGCTCCGGCGTCTCGCCCGAGTTCGACAGCATCAGGATCACGTCGCCTGTCGCGATCATGCCGAGATCGCCGTGGCTGGCTTCGGCCGGGTGGACGAATTGCGCGGGCGTGCCGGTCGAGGCGAAGGTAGCGGCGATCTTCTTGCCGATATGGCCCGATTTTCCCATGCCCGAGACGACGATCCGCCCGCTGGCCTTCAGGATCAGCGCGACGGCCTCGGTGAAGGAGGGGCCGAGCGCGTCCGCGAGCAGATCAAGCGCCCCGGCCTCGCGCCGGATCACCCGGCGGCCGGTGGCGAGGAAGGCCTCGTCAGTGGGTGAAGATGTCATTGGTGTCATCCCAGCCCAGAAGGTCCATCCCGGCCCGGACCGGCAGGAAGTCGAACAGCTTTTCCGCCAGCGCCAGCCGGTCCTCGCGGATCAGCTTTTCTTCCAGCGCGGCTTTCAGCCGGTGCAGGTAAAGCACGTCCGAGGCGGCATAATCCTTCTGCGCGTCGGTCAGTTCCGCCGCGCCCCAGTCCGAGGTCTGCTGTTGCTTGGACACATCGACACCGACCAGATCGGCCAGCAGATATTTCAGCCCGTGGCGGTCGGTATAGGTGCGGATCAGCTTCGAGGCGATCTTGGTGCACCAGACCGGCGCGGTGGTGACGCCGAAGGCGCGTTGCAGCGCGGCGATATCGAAACGGCCGAAGTGGAACAGTTTCAGCCGGGCGGGGTCGGTCAGCAGGCGCTCCAGATTGGGGGCGCTGGTCTGGCCGCGGGCGATCTGCACCAGATGCGCGTCGCCGTCGCCCGCGGACAACTGGACCACGCAAAGCCGGTCGCGGCGCGGGTCGAGGCCCATGGTCTCGGTGTCGATGGCGACGACGGGGCCGAGATCGAGCCCGTCGGGAAGGTCGTTCTGATGCAGGTGAATGGCCAAGGGGGGTGCTTTCCGGCTGGGATGGAAGGGAATTAGTCCCTGGCCGGTCAGCGGTCAACCGCGGGGGCGGAAAACCCGCCCGTGAAGGCGGGCGCTGGCCTTGCGGCCAGCCCGGGGGCCCTGCCCCCGGACGGGCTGCGCCCTCCCCCGGGGTATTTGGCTCAGGGTGAAAGGATCAGGGTTTCCAGCGGGCGAAGCCGAAGCCGAGGTAGTCGCGGGTCCAGGCGTCCTGGGCGGCCTCTTCCATCTCTTCGCTCCAGATCGCGTCCAGCGCGGCGGGGGCGGCTTCGTCGGTTGTGACGGGCGGAGAGGGAAGACCGAGTTCCGCGGCGAGGAAGGCGAGGCCCGCGCTGAGGCGGTCTTCGCGGATCACGAGATCCGGCGGCTGGAAGCCGGCGAAGCCCTGGATGACCGCGGTCTGGCTGGCCCAGTGCGGATCGACCTTTTGCCCGGTCTGGCCGCCGGTCGAGAGTTTGGCGTAGCGCAGGAAGGTGAGAAACGCCTCGCGGTGCTGTGCCGCATCGGCGAAATCGCGGCCGGGGGGCGGCAGGTCGGCCTTGTGGGCGCGGATCAGCGTGGCGCGATGATCCATCAGCTTGCCGCTGACGATCATCTCGCGGAACGCCACATGGGCGCGCAGCAGCGGGTGGCGGACCACGGTGAAGCTGCGATGCCCGGGGCGGGCGCGTTTCCATTGCCGCAGGCTCTTTTGTACGAAATCGCCGATCACGCCACCCTGGCCGAGCTGGCCGAGCCAGTCGCGCAGGCCTGCGACCGGGCCGCCTTTGACCGGCATCCAGATCAGCGGCGCCCCGGCGCTTGCGAGGAAGCCGGGGATTGCCGCGGGGCGGCGCGGCTCGAAATTCGGGGTGCGCGAGAGGTTGAAACGGTCGAGCCGCGCCAGTGCGGCCTCGATCGCCCCGGGGTTCGAGACCTTCCCGGCCAAAGGCTCGGGGTTTTGCTTTTTCAGCGTGGCGTCGGGGGCGTCGAGCCGTGCCGCGACCCCCAGCCAGGTGGCGAGGCCATTGAGCACCGCCACATCCTGGATATCCTCGTAATCGAGGTAGAAGGCGGTCTGGCCGGTGGTTTGCAACCCGTTCAGCAGCTGGATCTGGAACGCCTGCACCTTCTCAAGATGGCGTTCGAACTCGGCGCCGTCGAAGCGGGCCTGCGCGGTTTTCAGGTTCTTGACGTTCGTCAGCTTCCACTGGCCGGTGGCCTGGGCGATCTTCCAGCTGACGTAGCTTTCCAGCGGATTGCGGGTCAGCACGATCTTGGCGCAGGCGGGATCCTGGATCAGATCGGGCAGGATGCGCGGATCGTGATCGTGGAAATAGCGGAACCCGGCGAGGCCCGGGGTCTGTTCGCGCATCCGGTGCAAAAGCAGATGCGGATCGCGTTCGCGCGTGGCCAGATCGACGCCGAACGCCTCCTGGCAGTCCTTTTTGCCGATGAAATGCGGATTGAACATCTCGCCGAGGCAGGACACCCCCGCCAGCGCGTTCAGATTGGCTTCGAGGAAGTTCGAGCCGGTGCGCATCTCTGCGAACATCACGAAAGAGGTGAATTTCACCGCGGCGGCCATGGAATCGTCACTTCACCAGATAGGGGCGCGGGCGGCGGCCGCCGGGATTGGGCAGATCGCCGCCCACCGGGAAATCGCCCATCAACTCGGGTTTCATGCCCTGGTTGCGCAGGTTTTGCAGGAACTGGCCGAAGCCGGTCAGATTGGTCAGCCGCGGCACCTCGGTCAGGCGGCGCAGGGAGCGCGGGCTGATCTCATCGACGATCATCTGCAACGGCTCCATTGGGCTTTCGACGAATTCGGCGAGCTTCCAGATCCGCACCCGCGCCTTGACCTCGGGCGCGCGCAGGATGGTGAGGAATTCCGATTCGATGCGTTGCAGCCGCGCGGCCTCGGCGCGGATCTCGCCGAAATTGCGGTTCGACTGGAACAGGGGCACCGCGAAGGCGCCGGTGATGACCGAGATCTGCGCATGCGGGTCGCCCGCGATGAAAGGGGCGATCTTCTGGCTGTCGCGCGGGCCGAACTGGAAGCACTGCCGCTCGCCCCGGGTGTTCCAGATCAGCGAGGTCAGGAAGCCGCGCGGATTGTAGTCGCGCAAACTGGCGCTGTCGCAGAGCGAGCCGTTGTAGAACTGCGCGCCGCCGGCGAATTCCACCCGCTCGGGCGCGAAGAGATGGCCGTGGGCGCGGGTGCCCGCCACTTTCGACAGCCAGGTGTCGAAGCCCTCGAACAGCTCGGCAAAGCCCTCGAACACCGAATAGGGCGCGGCGGTGCGGCCGTTGACCCATTCGCGGTTCGGAAAGCGCGACTGCATGTAAAGCCCGGCGCGTCCCGCGGTGCGCCGCTCGACCGCTCTGGCGAACAGCCGGTCGATCTTGCCGGGGTTGGGCTCGGCCCGGGGCTGGCTGGCGGCGTCGGGATGCAGGAAGGTGCCGTAGAGTTTGTCGGCATGCGGCCAGATCTTACGCGCGATGAAGCAGTCCGACCGGCGCAGAAGCTGAAGATGGTCGTCGTAGAAGACGTGCGGCTTGCCCTGATAGTCGAATTTGGAAAGCGTCAGCGAGCGGCTTTCGACATTGGCCGAGACCATCCGCACCAGCGACTGGAAATAGCTCTCATCCGGTATCCAGACCCGGTGGAAATAACGGTCGTATTCGGCGCGGTCGGGGCTTTCCAGGATCGCCGAAAGCGTCTGGCGCGTCAGGCACCACCACTGGCTGCCCAGATGCGGCACGAGGCCCGCGGGCAGCTTGCGGCGCACCCGCATCCGGCGCTGCGCCTCGACGTAAAGGTCGAAGAGCATCCGGTTTTTGCGCCAGGAAAACGGGAAGCGCAGGGTGAAGCGTTCGGCGTTCAGCCCGCCCACCGTCCAGCCCACATCGGCGGTGGTGACGCTTTCGATGAAATCGGTGCGCGGCCGCGCGTCGAGCCAGTCGCGCAATTCCCCGACCGGGCGCAGTGGCAGGCACGAGCCCGAGACGAGGCAGACATGGCGCACATCCGCAAAGTCGCGCAGCATGATCGCGCTGGCCTCCTGGGTGGCGGCGACGATGCCCCAGGTGCCCCATTCGCAGACATGGCGCGGCGAGAAGCGGATGTTCTCCAGATCGGCCAGCGCGGCGCGCATCCCCTCATACCGGTCGGCGGGGGTGGATTTGTCGACATGGATCACCACCGGACAGCCGCGTTCGGCCCAGTGCCGGGCAACCTGGGCGGCGCGGTCCAGCGCGGTGTGGCACAGCATCACGAAGCCGAGGCTCATGCCCAGTTCCCCTTGGACATCAGGCCGAGGATTTCGAGCTGCCGCCAGTTGATGTATTTTTCGCTCCACTTGCACCAGAAATCCGGCTGTTCCTTCAGCCCTTCGAGATAGGCCTTGTATTCGCGGCTTTCGGCATAATGCTGGCCGCGGGCCATTTCCTCTTCGGCCTTGGCGGCGAATGTATCCAGGAACTTGGCGTGAAGAAGGCAGCCGGAAGCCTTTTCCCCGCCCCATTCGTCGAACACGAGGTTCAGCCCGCGCGGCAAAAGCATATGGGTCGAGCTGATATAGGCATAGCCGCGGTGCCATTTGACCAGCGGGATCTTGTTCAGCGCCGGGGCCTGGCGCGGGCTGTCGGCAAAGAAGGTCCGTGCGCGCGGGCCGCCCTGGATCCAGAGATTGCCGTAGCTCCAGTTGCGGCTGATCGTGTAATTGCCGCTGTCGAACCACTGGGCGATCTCGAACGGGTTCTGCCCTTCGCGGTAGGGCTGATCCTGGACCGGGCCCTTGGGATACATGTCCAGCAGCATCGCCGAAAAGGCGCGCATTCCGCTGGTGTCCAGCCAGTCGGTCAGCGCGCGCAGGGGGCGGGTCTCGCAGAACGGATAGATCAGGAATTCGTCCACATCCACCGTCAGGCACCAGCGCCCGTGGCCGTAGCGCCGCAAAAGCGCCGAGATCCAGTCCATGCCGAAGCGGCTGGCCTTGTAGCTGCCTTTGCTGGTCCAGAGCGAGACATCGCTCTGGCCGGCCAAATATTCCCGGCTGCCGTCGTCGCTGTCGTTGTCGACGAACAGGAAATGATCCACGCCGAGGTCGCGGTAATATTGCAGGAAGAACGGCAGGCGGATTCGCTCGTTCCTGAGGGTGCAGAACAAGAGCACCGGATCGCCCGACAGCCGGTCGGCCCCGACCGAGACCGGACGGAGCTGATATGAGCGCAGGAGCGCCCGGCCGAGCAGCCGTTTCCTGCGCCAGCGCAGGCGATATGAATCGACGACGCTCACGATCCGCGCCCGCCGGGCGTCTCGTGCCTGTGCGCTGGCCGGGCGCCGCGCGCACCGCCCCTGCGACAGGACCAGGATTTCCCGACCTTACCCACCGGCATCCTTTCTGCGGCCGCCGGTGTTTCGGAACCGGAAACCAGATTGGCTCTGATTACTGGTCTGGGCCCAAAAAGTAAACAATTGCGCAACGATTCAAAGGCGCTGGCCGCGGGGCTCATATCCAGCCCCCGCGCGACATGAGGCCAAGCGCCTCAAGCTGGCGCCAGCCCCGGTATCGCTGCGACTGCGGGCATTTCAGCACCGGCGCCGACAAGAGCCCGTCGTAATAGGGGCCGAAGCGGGCGGGATCGGCGAAATGCTGGCGGCGGGTCTTTTCCTCGGCGGATTTCTCCAGCACCTCGGGCAGGAATTTGGTGTGCAAAAGCACGCCCGAGGTCCGCTCGCCCGCATCGTCCCAGACCCGGTTCAGCCGCGCGGGCAGCAGCGAATGGGTCGAGTTCAGCCAGGCATAGCGCCAGTGCCATTTCACCAGCGGCAGCTTGTTCAGCGTGGGCGCGCGGCGCGGCTCATCGGCGAAAAAGGCGCGGGCGCGGGGGCCGCCCTGGATCCACAGGCTTTGCAGCCGGGGCTGGATCTGCGCGACGTAATTGCCGCTGTCGAACCAGGGCAGCAGCGCGGTGGGATCCTCGCCGGGCCGGTAGCTGCCCTCGCCGAGCCGCCCCTCGGGGTAAAGCTCCAGCATCATCGCGGGCATCGCCGGCAGGCCCTGGCTGTCGAGCCAGCCGGTCAGCGCGGGCAGCGGGCGGGTATCGTGATAGGGATAGACCAGCAGCTCGTCGGCATCGAGAACGAGGCACCAGTGGCCGTGGCCGTGGCGCAACAGGATCCAGTTCAGCCAGTCCAGCCCGAAGCGACTGCGGCGGTAGCTGGCCGCGGTGGACCAGAGCGAGATATCCGGCTGATCGCGCAGCAGAGCGGCGGTGCCGTCATGGCTGGCATTGTCGACGATCAGGAAGTGATCCACGCCCAGGCGGCGGTGATGGTCGAGGAAATACGGCAGCCGCGCCGCCTCGTTCCTGACCACCATGGCGCAGAGGATGGCGCCCTTGCCGATCGCGGCGGTGCGGTCGGTCAGCCTGCGCAGCTCGCGCCGTTTGCGGATGGCGCGGGCGATCAGGGCGCGGCGCCTGATGCGCAGGCGCCAGGCCTGCCACAGGTTTGCCGCACCCGTTTCCGGGGGCGGCGGTGCGTCGGTCGCGCAGGCGGTCGCGCTGCGCCCGGCCGTCATCGGCTTACTGCGCCGCCTTCAGCTGCGCCATCATGTCGTGCAGATAGGACGAGAATTCGTCCCGCAGATCGGGGCGCGACAGGCCGAAGGCCACGGTGGCCTGAAGGAAGCCCGCTTTCGAGCCGCAGTCGTAGCGCATGCCGCGGAAGCGGAAGCCGTAGACGCCCGAGCCGCCCTCGCCCGCCTCTTCGGCGATGGCATCGGTCAGCTGGATCTCGCCGCCCGCGCCCTGTTTCAGCCGGTTGAGGTTGGTCAGCACCTTGGGCGACAGGATGTAGCGGCCGATCACCGCGAGGTTCGAGGGCGCTTCCTCGGCCTTCGGCTTCTCGACCATGCCGCGGGCCTGGACGATGGCGCCCATATCCTCGGCGATGTCCAGCACGCCATAGGCCGAGGCTTTGGCGGGCGGCACCTCCATCGCGGCGACCATATTGCCGCCGGTCTGCTCATAGGCTTCGACCATCTGCGCAAGGCAGGGCTGTTCGGCCGCGATCACGTCGTCGGGGAGCAGCACCGCGAAAGGCTCGTCTCCGATCAGCCGCCGCGCGCACCAGACCGCATGGCCAAGGCCGAGCGGCCGGTTCTGCCGCAGATAGGCGATGGCGCCCGAATCCATATTGGTGGATTTGAGGATTTCCAGCAGCTGCTCTTTGCCGGATTTCTTCAGCGCGCTTTCCAGTTCGGGGGCGCTGTCGAAATAGTCTTCCAGCGCAGATTTCCCGCGCGAGGTGACGAAGATGAATTCTTTGATCCCCGCCGCGCGCGCCTCGTCGATCGCGTATTGGATCAGCGGGCGGTCGACCAGCGTCATGATCTCTTTCGGGATCGACTTCGTGGCGGGAAGAAAGCGTGTGCCAAGCCCGGCAACGGGAAATACGGCTTTCGTGACCTTTTTGGGCTTCATGATCGTTCTCGTTACTCGCTCAGCTTGCGCTTCAGGATGCGATTGTTGACTTTTCAGAGTAATGTGGCGGGATTCGGGCGCCCGGGCGGCTTCGTGTGAATATGCCCGGAAATCCCGAAGGAAAATATACGCAGAACAAGATTATGACCGTTCAGCGTGTTTCCGCCAGCATCGCTTCTATCACCGCAACGTCCGAGGGATTGTTCAGTTCCCAGAAACGGCGGCCCCGCGATTCGACCGGAACGCACAGCACCTTGCGGCCCTGTTCCAGAAAGCGGAGCTGCTCCAGCCCTTCCAGTTCCTCAAGCGGGCCCTGCGGCCAGGACGGGTAGTCGCGCAAGGCGGCGGGGCGGTAGGCATAGACGCCGACATGATGCCAGACCGGGGTGAGGGCGTCGGGGGCATAGTCGCGCCCGGTATAGGGGATCACCTCTTTCGAGAAATACAGCGCGCGCCCGCCCGCACCGAAAACGGCGGTGGTGCCGCCGACCCGTCCCGCCCGGCGGTCGGCCAGAAGCCCCGCCAGTGCCGCGCCGTCGCAGCGCAGCACCGGGGTGGCGATGGCGGCCTCGTCGTCGCCTTGCAGCCCGGCGATCAGATCCTCGACGAACCAGGGCGGCGTCAGCGGCGCATCGCCCTGGAGGTTGATGAGGATATCGCAGCCCGGCAGTGCGGCGGCGACTTCGGCGCAGCGTTCGGTGCCGTTGCGGGCGTCGGATGAGGTCATCACCACCTCGGCCCCGAACCCGGCCGCGTGATCGGCGATCCGGGCATCGTCGGTGGCCACCACCACCCGGTCCACGCCGCGCACCGCGCAGGCGGCTTCCCAACTGCGGCGGATCAGGGTCTTTTCGCCGTCCGGCCCGCGCAGGGCGACCAGCGGCTTGCCCGGGTAGCGGGTCGAGGCATAGCGGGCGGGGATGGCGATCAGCACGCTCACTTCAGCGCGACCCCCGGCGCATAAGCGATGAAGAACGGGTTGTCCCAGCCGGGCTTGCCGTAGGCCAGCGGGGTATGGTCGTCAAACCGCACCACATGGCCGCCCGCGCCGCGCAGCACCGCGTCGCCCGCGGCGGTGTCCCATTCCATGGTGCGCCCCAGCCGGGGATAGAGATCGGCCTCGCCGGTCGCCACCAGGCAGAATTTCAGCGACGACCCGGCCGAGGTCATGTCGCGCACCCCGTAGCGGGCGATGTAATCGTCGGTGGCCTGATCGCGGTGCGATTTCGACGCCACCACCATCAGCGCGGCATTGTCGGGTGCGGGGTTCACCCGCAAAGGCGTCAGCGGGCCGGGGGTGTCCTTGTCGAAAGCGCCGCTCTCCTCGACCGCCGTGCCGTCGGCGGTGGTGTAGAACAGCCGTCCCTTCGCGGGGGCGTAGACCACGCCGCGCAAGGGCACGCCGTTTTCGACCCAGGCGATGTTGACGGTGAAATCGCCGCGGCGCTGGACGAATTCTTTGGTGCCGTCCAGCGGATCGACGATCAGGAAGGTGCTGGCCGTCAGCGCATGGCTCGCCGCCTGTTCCTCGGTGATCAGCGCCAGATCCGGGAAGGCCGCGCGCAGCCCCGCCGAGATCAGCGCATCCGCGGCCTCGTCGGCCTCGGTCACCGGGCTTGCGTCGCTTTTCGCCTTCACCGCGAAGTCGGGGCCGTCATAGACCTGCATGATCCGGTCCCCGGCTTCGAGCGCCAGACGGCGGAGCACGGAGGAAAGGCGGACGAAATCCATGAAAAACTCCTCGGATACGGCCCCGGCAGACAGTTGCCAGCGCAAATCCGGCCCTTTATCCTCCGCGCTTAAGAGAACGGCAAGATTTCCCGTCTGAAATACCGTCCCGAACCCCGCCATATGCCGGCGGAACGGCGGGCACAGCCAAGGACCGACAATGTTCCGAGCACAGGCGAAACGGCCCTCCGGGCTGAGGACGGGGTTCGAGATCCTTGAGGTCATCTATTACGCCACCGTCCGTCAGCTGCGCGGCAGCCATTCCAATGCGGTGACCGCGCTGGTGATGAACGTGGTCCAGGCGGCGGTGATGCTGTTCATCTTCGTCATGATGTTCGACATTCTGGGGATGCGCCGCTTTGCGATCCGGGGCGATTTCATCCTTTATGTGATGTCCGGGGTCTTCATGTTCATGACGCATGTGAAGACGCTGGGCGCGGTTTCCGGCGCCGATGCGCCGAACTCCACGATGATGATGCATGCGCCGATGAATCCGGTGATCGCGGTGGTTTCGGCGGCGCTGGCGGCGCTTTATCGTCAGGCCTTTGCGGCGGGGATGATCCTGTTCGCCTATCACACGCTGTTCCGCCCCATCAGCATATTCGATCCGGTGGGCACGATCGGGATGTTTCTGGTGGCCTGGGCCTCGGGGGCGGCGATCGGGCTGATCTTCTATGCCGCCAAACCCTGGCACCCGGATTTCGTCGGCATCGCCGCGACCATCTATCAGCGGGCGAACATGATCGCTTCGGGCAAGATGTTCGTCGCCAACCAGGCCAGCTCCTGGCTGCGCTCGAAATTCGACTGGAATCCGCTTTATCACACCATCGACCAGGCGCGCGGGCATATGTTCCTCAACTATCAGCCGCGCTACACCTCGCTGGAATATCCGGTCTATGCGGTGCTGGTCTGCCTGATGATCGGGCTGATGGGGCAGTTCTTCACCCGCAGATTCGCTTCGGCAAGCTGGGGGAAACGCCGGTGATCCGCCTGTCTTTCGCGCTGTGGCTTGCCCTTGCCGCTCCGGCCGCGGCTGAAACATTGCCCGCGCTCTACCGGGTCGCGGGCGTGGCGGCGGGGGATGCGCTCAATGTCCGGGCCGCGCCTTCGGCGGCGGCTGAGGTTCTGGGGGTGATCGCCCCGGACACCCGCGGCGTCGAGGTGGTCGGGCTGAGCGAAGACGGCAGATGGGGCTTGGTCCACAGCGGCGAGGGCAACGGCTGGGTGGCGATGCGTTATCTGGAAGCCACGCCGCCCGAAGATCCGGCGCGGATTCCGGCGCCCCTGCGCTGCCTCGGGACCGAGCCGTTCTGGAGCCTGACCCGCGCCCCCAATGGCGGCACCTGGTCCACCCCCGGGGCAGAGGAGACGCTCGGCTTTCCCCGGGAATATGTCGCCGACCGGGGATATTCGGCCTGGGGCGAGGATAGCCTGAGCGGCAGCTACCAGCTGATCGTGACGCGCGAGACCTGTTCGGACGGGATGTCCGACCGGATCTACGGCTTTTCCGCGCGGGTTTTCGCCGTTTCGCCCGGGGGAAACCGGCTTTATTCCGGCTGCTGCACGCTGGATGCGCGCCAGTAGCACGGGCTTTGCCGAAAATTCGGCTCAATCACGGGATCAGAACCGTTGCAGGCGCATTTTGCCCTGCCTATATACGGCCAGTCACAGGGCGGTTATCGCACCGCCGCATTCCATGAACCCGCGACGGGTGCCGAAGTTCCCGGGCCCGAAGCGGATGATCGCCTGAAGAAAGGGATACGAATATGGCCAAAGTCATCGGTATCGACCTCGGCACCACCAACTCCTGCGTCGCCATCATGGATGGCTCGCAACCCCGCGTCATCGAAAACTCGGAAGGCGCGCGCACCACGCCCTCGATCGTCGGCTTCACCGAAGGCGAGCGTCTCGTGGGCCAGGCCGCCAAGCGCCAGGCGGTGACCAATGCCTCGAACACCGTCTTCGCGGTCAAGCGCCTGATCGGCCGCCGCCTGGGCGAGCCCGAGGTCGAGAAGGACAAGAAGCTCGTCCCCTACAACATCGTCGACGGCGGCAACGGCGACGCCTGGGTCGAGGTGCGCGGCGAGAAATATTCGCCCAGCCAGATTTCCGCCTTCATCCTGCAAAAGATGAAGGAAACCGCCGAGAGCTATCTTGGCGAGACGGTCACCCAGGCCGTGATCACCGTTCCGGCCTATTTCAACGACGCCCAGCGTCAGGCCACCAAGGACGCCGGCAAGATCGCGGGCCTCGAAGTGCTGCGCATCATCAACGAGCCGACCGCGGCCGCGCTGGCCTATGGGCTCGACAAGAAGGAAACCAAGACCATCGCGGTCTATGACCTCGGCGGCGGCACCTTCGACATCACCATCCTCGAAATCGACGATGGTCTGTTCGAGGTGAAATCGACCAACGGCGACACGTTCCTCGGTGGCGAAGACTTCGACATGCGCATCGTCCAGTATCTGGCCGATGAGTTCAAAAAAGAGCATGGCGTCGATCTGACGCTGGACAAGATGGCCCTGCAACGCCTGAAAGAGGCGGCGGAAAAGGCCAAGATCGAACTGTCCTCCTCGTCGCAGACCGAGATCAACCAGCCGTTCATCTCGATGGACAAGAACACCGGCCAGCCGCTGCACCTGGTGGTCAAGATGACCCGCGCCAAGCTGGAAAGCCTGGTCGGCGATCTGATCGTGAAGTCGCTCAAGCCCTGCCAGGCCGCGCTGAAGGATGCGGGCCTGTCGAAGGACGAGATCGACGAGGTGGTTCTGGTCGGCGGTATGACCCGGATGCCGAGGGTGATCGAGGAAGTCTCGAAATTCTTCGGCAAGGAACCGCATAAGGGTGTGAACCCCGATGAGGTCGTGGCCATGGGCGCCGCCGTTCAGGCCGGCGTGTTGCAGGGCGACGTGAAGGACGTGGTGCTGCTCGACGTGACCCCGCTGTCTTTGGGGATCGAAACGCTCGGCGGCGTGTTCACCCGCCTGATCGACCGCAACACCACGATCCCGACCAAGAAGTCTCAGGTCTTCTCGACCGCCGAGGACAATCAGAACGCGGTGACGATCCGCGTGTTCCAGGGCGAGCGGGAAATGGCGGCCGACAACAAGATGCTGGGCCAGTTCAACCTGGAACAGATCCCGCCGGCGCCGCGCGGCGTGCCGCAGATCGAGGTCACGTTCGACATCGACGCGAACGGCATCGTCAGCGTCAGCGCCAAGGACAAGGGCACCAACAAGGAACAGCGGATCACCATCCAGGCCTCGGGCGGTCTCTCGGACGAGGACATCGAAAAGATGGTCCGCGACGCCGAAGCCAATGCCGATGCCGACAAGGCCCGCAAGGAACTGGTGGAAACCCGCAACCAGGGCGAAAGCCTGCTGCACTCGACGAAGAAGTCGCTGGCCGAGCATTCCGACAAGGTGGATCCGTCCACCGTCGAGGCGATCGAACTGGCGATGAGCCCGCTGGAAGACGCGCTGAAAGGCGAGGATGCCGGCAAGATCAAGGGCGCCATCCAGAACCTGACCGAAGCGGCGATGAAGCTGGGCGAGGCGATCTACAAATCCCAGGCGGCGGAAGCCGGCGGGGATGAGGACGCACCGCGCCCGGTCGACGAGGACGATATCGTCGATGCCGATTTCGAGGACCTGGGCGACAACAAGCGGAAGTAATTCCGTTTTGGCCGGAAAGGGGGGCGGTCCGGGCGCGGGCCGCCCTTCTCCGGTCAGGAGAGGGCTTTTGCGATGGCAAAACGCGACTACTACGAGGTTCTCGGCGTATCCCGCGGGGCCACGGCCGACGAGATCAAGAAGGCTTATCGCCAGAAGGCGAAAGAGCTGCACCCCGACCGCAATTCCGACAATCCCCAGGCCGAGGCCCAGTTCAAAGAGGCGAACGAGGCCTATGACGTTCTGAAGGATGCCGAGAAGAAGGCGGCCTACGACCGTTTCGGCCATGCCGCTTTCGAGGGCGGGATGGGCGGCGGTGGCGGCGGGCCGCAGGGCGGCTTCCGCCAGGGCGATTTCGCCTCGGCCTTCTCGGATGTGTTCGAGGATCTGTTCGGCGATTTCATGGGCGGGCGCGGCGGCGGTGGCGGCCGGCGCTCCCGGGCGCAGCGCGGCTCGGATCTGCGCTACAACCTGCGGGTCTCGCTGGAAGAAGCCTCGCGCGGGGTGCAGAAGACGATCAACGTGCCCACTTCGGTGCAATGTGAGGTCTGCCACGGCTCGGGTGCCGAGGGCGGGGCCGAGCCGCAGACCTGCCCGACCTGTTCGGGCATGGGCAAGGTGCGCGCGCAGCAGGGCTTTTTCACGGTTGAGCGGACCTGCCCGAACTGCGCCGGCACCGGCCAGATCATCAAGAACCCCTGCAAATCCTGTCATGGCGCCGGTCGGATCGAAAAGGACCGCCAGCTTTCGGTGAACATCCCCCCGGGGGTGGAAACCGGCACCCGCATCCGTCTCGCGGGCGAGGGCGAGGCTGGCTTGCGCGGCGGGCCGCAGGGGGATCTCTACATCTTCATCGAGGTGAAAGAGCACCCGATCTTCCAGCGCGACGGCGTGCATCTGTTCTGCCGGGTGCCGATCTCGATGCCCGCGGCGGCGCTCGGCGGCGAGGTCGAGGTGCCGACGATCGACGGCGGCCGCGCCCGGGTGAAGGTGCCCGCGGGGGCGCAGTCGGGCAAGCAGATGCGGCTGCGCGGCAAGGGGATGCCGGCTTTGCGCGGCGCGGGCCATGGCGATATGGTGATCGAACTGGCGGTGGAAACCCCGGTCAACCTGACCGCACGGCAGAAGGAACTCCTGCGCGAATTCGAGAAACTGTCCGAGGAGAACAACCCCGAGGGCAGCTCGTTCTTCTCGAAGGTGCGCGGGTTCTGGGACGGGATGAAGGGCTGACCTGACAGCCGGATCCTTCAAAGGATCCGGCCAAATTCCTTCGAAGGAATTTGCTCTGCCCTGTCCGGCGTTAACCCTTTCTAAACCACGGTCGCCCAGGCTGCCCGCATGGCACAGCATCATGGTTTCGCCGAATCGCCGCTTCCGCTGAGCTTCCCCTTCGGGGATGAGGCGGAAGCTGTCCCGCTTCCCGGGCGGCTTCCCAGCTATATCCGCGACCATCGCGCCCGGCTGCGCGCCCGCTTCACCGAGGGCGGGGCGGCGGCGATGCCGGATTACGAACTGCTGGAGCTGATCCTGTTCCGCGCCATCCCGCGCCAGGACGTGAAGCCCCTCGCGCGGCTGCTGATCGACACTTTCGGCGATTTCAACCGGGTGCTCTCGGCGCCGCCCGCCCGGCTGACGGCGGTGAAGGGCGTGGGCGAGGCGGTGGTGCTGGAGTTGAAACTGGTCGAGGCCAGCGCGCAGAGGCTGATGCGGGCGCGGGTGATGAACCGGCCGGCGCTGTCATCCTGGGACGCGCTGCTCGACTATTGCCACACCACCATGGCGCATCGCGAGACCGAGCAGTTCCGGCTGTTGTTTCTCGACCGCAAGAACGTGCTGATCGCCGATGAGGAACAGGCGCGGGGAACGGTGGATCACGTCCCGGTCTATCCGCGCGAGGTGGTGAAGCGGGCGCTGGAACTGAACGCCTCGGCGCTGATCCTCGTGCACAATCATCCGAGTGGCGATCCGACCCCGTCCGAGGCGGATATCACGATGACGATGCAGGTGCAGGACGCCTGTCGTACTCTTGGAATTACTCTTCACGATCACCTGATTATCGGCAAATCAAAGGAAGTCAGCCTGCGGTCATTGGGGTATCTGTAGCTTCAATAACCACCCTGCCGGATAGCGTGCGGGCATTCAGGGCACAGAACAGGCCGGCTGGCTTCGGCGAGGTGTTAAACACGACCGATCCCGCCTGGAATATGCAGGTTCGGGACTTAAAGTGTTTGTCGGCACAGAAACATCGCTCCGCAATATATCGAGGACCATCTGACATCCGGGGCCCAGAGAAGCTCTCCTGGCCGTTCGGCCGCGCGATGAAAGCTCTGCGGAGGCCTGCCCCCCTTCCAGTTGATCGCCTCAAACCGGAGCGTCACCTCGCCCCTGTGTGCCAGAGCCTGGACAGTGGCGCAGGCAGCCGCTTGCATTGCCGCCAGGATCAGGCCCCATTGATCGTGATTCTGTTCGGTGCTTCAGAAGGTGTCCCGACACCCTTCCGATGAGCAATCTTGTCTGACTGACCAAGGCGCAGATGGCCCGGCTCCAGCCCTTCTCCCTCAAGCGCCATGGCCGTCCCCGTGTTGATGACCGCCGCGTTCCTGGCGGCATAATCTTCATCAAAGGCAGTGGCTTGCGCTGGTGCGATGCGCCCAGCGAATATGGCCCGCCCAGGACCCTATGCAACCGGTGGAAGCGCTGGAACCGGATGCCCGGCCTGGCGTCAGGGGTTGCCGGGGAGAAGACGATCATGCGGAGCAGGCGAACGCCACCGGATCGGGTGACCCACGGGCTCATCCTGGCTTCCACACCACATCACAGGTGATGTCCGGACCATTTCTTCCGGTTTGCCCGTTCTGCCAGCTTGCCCGCCCGGAGCACTTGCCGGCGCGCAGCGCTCTAAGCGCGCCTTCAGACCGGGGTCATCTCCCTTCCGGTCCCGGGCATTCCGGCGCTGCGGTGTGGCGGCATTGGCCCCCGGGCTGCGATGGTGCTGTGGCGGCCCCTGGTGTCATGGATTCCGTCGGTGGTGATACTGCCTTCCGCGCCTCCGGCGAGGGGGGGCGCCTGATCTTCCGGTTCGTCCGAGCCGGTGGCGCTTCGCCGACCCGGCATCCCCGATGCGGTTGCCGGTCATCCCGACCGACCGCCCCTCCGGCCTATCTGTATCAGTACCGATATGGATCCTGCGCCGCCGGCGATGGCGGTCGGCCCCGTGCCCGCGGATATGGGCCGGGCCGGAAAGCAGCCCGGCTATGAGTAGGGTCAGCATTGATCCGGGGGCAAAAGCCCTGCAATTTTGTTTTCCCGGTGATTGGCCACCCGCCCCTCGCCATGGTCGCCGGGACCACATGCCTCCGGTTTCCTGAACCGGTGGCGACACCACCGGCATATGTTCATGGCCTGATCTGCCGGAGCGGCAGCCCGGACAGGCTCCCGGTCGGGAGGCAGAACCGGACGGCCGTCAGTGAGACTTCTTGGATGCCCCCTGCCGCTCGGGGCCGCGACCCGGGCCAGTTGCGGGTCAAACCACACCATTGGGGAGCCGCGACGCTTCGGGGCTGGTCGTAGCCGTACCGGTCGCCGTTCGGAAAACAGGGAAAGGAAAGCCGCATGGTGATGAACTCGCGGTTCCATGATCAGGTATTGGACTTCGTGTTCGCTGGCCCGATCCTTCGCAACGACCGGTTTGCCGATCGCTCCGGGATTCCGTCATCCTGGGCGGGGCCCTGTCACGCCGGATGGTGGAGGCTGGCCCTTTGCGCCCGGTCAAAGCAGTCGCGGGCTGCTGCCATGTATACCTTTGATCCAGTGCTCGATCTGCTGAGGGTCGGAAGTGCGATCTGACGTTCAAAGCCCGGCCAGTGCCGGGACGATGATCGGGTTGTCATTCTGCGCCGATCCCCGGCGGCCGCCTGCCTGAACGCATCGGTTGCAGGATGCGCGGGCGCAGCGTCGGGGGGCGGATCGGTGCGGCGTCTCTTTGATGAGCCTGTCGATAGCGGTGGGGAATACCGTGCCTGGTGCTCTCGCGGGTTCTGCCGGCGCCGGGCTTCGATCGCAGTTCACCGAAGGGGGGAGGAATCCACAGCCGATCCGCCCGCTTAAAAAAAGGCGTTCGCTGCCCCCTGACGCCCGGGTCACAGCGGGGCGGGGGTGAAATCCGGGACCACCCAGAGCTCGACCCGCCGGTTCAGCCGGCGCCCGATGGCGGTTTCGTCGCAGGCCATCGGCAGCGCCTCGCCAAAGCCCTCGACGATCGGGATCTGCTCGGGGCGCAGATCGGGGGCCAGCGCGGCCAGGTCCTGAGCCACCCGTTCGGCGCGCTCGGAGGACAGCGCGCGATTCGCCGCTGCATCGCCGGTTCCGTCCGAGAAACCGGCGAAGATCAGCGCCTTCGCCGGGAACTGCCCCGAGCCGATCAGCCGCGCCAGCTGCGCGAGGTTCTCGCGCGACGAGGCGTCCAGCTCTGACGTGCCCTCCTCGAAGCGGAAGGTCAGCGACAGCCGGTCGGCGCCGTCCATCACCTCGGCCAGCCGCTTCAGATCGGCCAAAGTCACATCCGCGCCCGCGCCGCGGATCGCGTTGATCAGCCGCAGTCCGTCGCGCGTCATCGGCGCGGCTTCGACCGAGCGGTCGATATAGCCCGCGGCCGCCACCGCTGTGTCGGCCTGCGGTGTGGCGAGGAATTCCAGAAACTCGCGCGCGATCAGCGGCAGGCGGCGCGGCGGTGGCACCAGAAAGACCGGCAGCGCCAGCGGGTAATCCTCGGCCTTGACCGAGACCGGCAGCGGCAACAGCGGAAAGCCGCAGCTGTCGGTCAACGGTGCCGCCGTGGCGGGGGCCATCTCGGCCCGGCCGGTGATCGCCAGCGCCCAGGGGTCTTTCGCCACCGCGCTTGCAAGGCTGGCCATATCCGGGTGCAGCACATCGGCGCGGATCTGCGTGCCCAGCCGTTCCGCCAGCGCCCGCGCCATATCGGTTTCGGGCGCCAGGGCATGCAGCACGATGGGCATGTCCGGCCCGCCCAGACCGGCCCAGTTCTTCACCTCGCCCGAGAGCGCCCGCGCCAGATCGGGGGTCGAGATCCGGGGCGTCGGATTGTCGGGCGCCATCACCGGGACCAGCGCTTCCAGCGCGACGGGCCGGGCCTCGCCCCCGCGCGAGCCGATCAGGGTGAGTGCGAACTCGGCCGCCCCGGCGTCGAGCGCGGCGCGGGCGGTGTCGGGATCGGCGGGGGTGAAGGAGATGTCGGCGAGGATCTGCGCGCCGTCGGGTTCCTGGATCCGCGCGGCCCAGGATTGCGGCGCCTCGGGAAGGGTCTCCTGGAACACGAGACCGCGGTTGGCGGCGAAGGCGCGGAACAGGCCGGGCATCAGCCGCATCCCGGCATCGGGCGCGCCGGTCAGGCGGATTTCGGCGCGCGGCGCGGTCAGGTCGGGGCAGGCGGGGCCCTCGCAGATCACGCCCTGGCCATCGACGGTCAGCAGCCCCCAGGCAGTGTCGATGCGGTAGAATTCGCCGTCGAACCCCAGCAGGCGGCCCGGCAGCACGATATTGCCCTCACGCGAGATCAGCGTCACGTCCTCGGCCCGGGCGGGGGCGAGGGCCGACAGCAAGGCCGCAAAAACAAGCGCGGCGAAAACCGCCGCGCCGCTGTGTCCCGAATACATAACGCCCACCGGCCCCCTAGTTCATGGCGGCGAGTGTCATCTCCGGCACGAGATTATTCAACACCAGAATGTCGCCGATGGCGTCGCAGCCCGGCATGGTCAGCGTCAGATCCTGGACGGTGACCCGGCCGGAGGAGAGGCTGACTGTCTCGCCCGCCAGTTCGCGGCCGCAGGTGGTGGCGGTCACGGCGGCTTCGACCACCGGGCGCACGCTGACGGCCTTGCCCGTGGGCCAGGTGTAGACCTCGGCCAGCATCGGCACCGGCAGGGCCGGGTCGCCGAGCCGCATCAGCGCCCCGCCCTCGGGCGAGGCCGCATTCCCGGCGTGAACATCGCCCGGGGCGCCGTAATCCGCGCCCTGTTCCAGCGCGTGAAGCTGGAAGGCGTCATCGGCCATCCACTGCACGGCGAAGCGGCGGTATCCGGTCAGATCGACCTTTGCCGCGGCGCTGGCGAAACCGCCGCCCTCCAGCAGGGCCGAGACCTGGCCCGCGGCCTCGAACGCCGGAAGATCGAGGCGCAGGCTGCCTTGCGTATCCAGCGCCGCGGCAATCACCAGGCCGCCGTGGCGCAGCGAGACGCTTTCTCCACCGTTGCACGGCGCGCTCAGCGAGAGCGAGAGCAGCGCGCCCGGGGCGGCAGCGACCGCCAGAGCGGGGGTGCAGTCGGGGGCGGCCGCGATCTCGGGAACGGGCGGCGGGGCGGTTTCCTTCGCTGCGGCCGGGGCGGGGCCTGTCAGCGAGGCGGCGGGCGGCAGCAGCGCCTTGCCTGCGGCCGGGGTGCCGGCATCGCTGGCCGCGACGGTTTCGATGCCCCGGATCGCCGCATGTGCCGGCTCAGAGGCGGGCCTGCCCGCGCCCATGGTCTGGACCAGATGCCCGGCCCCGAGTGCCACGAAAAGAACGGCGCCCGCGCGTAATGCCCTGCGTTTCGTGTTCATCTTCAAAAGCCCCGGAATCATAATGACTGAGGGGAAAATCGCGGTGAATCCGGGCTTTCCGATGGCGGGGGTGTGGAATGATTCCCGCCCCTGCGGCCCGGAAACGAAAAAGGGCGGCCGCGCCGCCCTTTTGCCGCCATGTTTCACAGGCTCAGGCCAGTTTGCCGTGGCAATGTTTGAACTTCTCGCCCGAGCCGCAGGGGCAGGGGTCGTTGCGGCCCGGATTGCCCCAGGTCGCGGGATCGGCCTCATTGAAACCGGCAAGCTGCGCCGCCGGGGCCTCGGGTTGCGGCGCGGGCGCGGGCAGTTCCGCAGCCTGGAGGCCCGTCTGGGCCTGCTGCTGCGCCAGCATCTGCGCCATCATCGTCTCCTGCTCCTCTTTGGTCAGGGGGCGGATGCGCGACAGTTGCTCGGTGACCTGGAGGCGCAGGCTTTCCAGCATCGATTCGAAAAGCTGGAAGGCCTCGGTCTTGTATTCGTTCAGCGGATCGCGCTGCGCATACTGGCGGAAATGGATCACCGAGCGCAGATGCTCCAGCCGCAGAAGATGCTCGCGCCATTTGGCGTCGATGGCCTGCAAAAGCACCTGCTTTTCGATTTGCAGCATGGTGGTTTCGCCGAAGGCTTCGGTTTTTTCCGCCATGTAGCGGTCGGAGTTCTCGATGATCCGCTCGGCCATGGCGGCCTGATCGACGCCTTCCTCGGCGGCCCATTCCGTGACCGGCATGTCCATGTTCAGCCGCTGGCGGCCCGCATCGCGCAGGCCTTCCAGATTCCAGGCGTCCGGATAGGTCTTGGGCGGCATGAATTCATCGACCATATCGTCGATGACGTGATGGCGCATGTCGGTGGCGATTTCCGAGACATGCTCGGCCTTGAGGATCTCAAGCCGCTGGCTGAAGATCGCCTTGCGCTGGTCGTTCATCACATCGTCGAAGCGCAAGAGCGATTTGCGCACGTCGAAGTTGCGGCCCTCGACCTTGGCCTGGGCTTTCTCCAGCGATTTGTTGACCCAGGGGTGAACGATGGCCTCGCCTTCCTTCATGCCGAGCGTCGAGAGGATCCTGTCCAGCCGGTCCGAGCCGAAAATCCGCATCAGATCATCTTCCAGCGACAGGAAGAACGCCGAGCGGCCCGGGTCGCCCTGACGGCCCGAACGGCCGCGCAACTGGTTGTCGATGCGGCGGCTTTCGTGCCGTTCGGTGGCAAGGACGAACAGGCCTCCAGCCTCCAGCACCTTCGCCTTTTCATCGGCATGTTCGGCTTCGATCCGGGCGCGCAAAGCCACCGGATCGGCTGCGGGATCGGCGGCCAGCGCCTCCATCACCTGCATCTCGATATTGCCGCCAAGCTGGATGTCGGTGCCGCGGCCCGCCATGTTGGTCGCGATGGTCACCGCGCCGAACCGGCCGGCATCGGCCACGATCTTCGCCTCCTGCTCGTGCTGGCGGGCGTTCAGCACATTGTGCGGAATGCCCTCTTTCTTCAGCATTTCCGACAGGGCCTCGGATTTCTCGATCGAGGTGGTGCCCACCAGCATCGGCTGGCCGCGGCCATGCGCCTCTTTGATCGAGACGACGATGCCGTCGAATTTCTCGCGCGCGGTGCGGTAGACCTGATCGTGTTCGTCCTTGCGCGCGACCGGGCGGTTGGTCGGGATCTCGACCACGCCGAGGCCGTAGATCTGCATGAATTCCTCGGCCTCGGTCGCGGCGGTGCCGGTCATGCCCGCCAGCTTTTCGTAAAGCCGGAAGTAGTTCTGGAACGTCACCGAGGCCATGGTCACGTTCTCGGGCTGTATCGCCACGCCCTCCTTGGCCTCGATGGCCTGGTGCAGACCATCGGACAGGCGGCGGCCCTTCATCATCCGGCCGGTGAATTCGTCGATCAGCACGATCTCGCCATCGCGGACGATGTAATGCTGGTCGCGGAAGAACATCTGATGCGCGCGCAGCGCCTGGTTGATGTGATGCACGATGGTCGTGCTTTCCGGCGCGAAGAGGTGCTGGCCCTCGGGCAGGATCCCGGCCTCGCTCAGCAGCGCCTCGATATGGTCGTTGCCGGCCTCGGTAAAGGTGACGTTGCGCTGCTTTTCGTCCAGGGTGAAATCGTCGGCGCCCAGATGCGGGATCAGCTTGTCGATCGAGACGTAAAGCTCGGAACGGTCCTGGGCCGGGCCGGAGATGATCAGCGGCGTGCGCGCCTCATCGACGAGGATCGAGTCCACCTCGTCGACGATGGCGTAGTAATGCCCGCGCTGCATCATCTCGTCGATCGAGCCCTTCATATTGTCGCGAAGGTAGTCGAAGCCCAGCTCGTTGTTGGTGGCATAGGTCACGTCGGCGGCATAGGCCGCGCGCTTCTCGGTATCGGGCTGCCAGGGGTAGACGACCCCGGTGGTCAGCCCCAGTCTGGTATGGACCTTGCCGATGGTGTCGGCGTCGCGTTTGGCCAGATAGTCGTTGACGGTGACGACATGCACCCCGCGCCCGGTCAGCGCGTTCAGGTAGGACGGGAAGGCCGCGACCAGCGTCTTGCCCTCGCCGGTGCGCATCTCGGCGATATTGCCCTGATGCAGGAAGATGCCGCCCATCAGCTGCACATCGAAAGCCCGCAGACCAAGGGCGCGCTTCGCCGCCTCGCGGCAGTTGGCGAAGGCCTCGGGCAGGATCTTTTCCAGGCTCTCGCCGTCTTGCTGCACGCGCTTCTGAAACTCGCGGGTCTTTCCGATCAGGCCCTCGTCGCTGAGCGCGGCATATTCCGCTTCCAGCGCGTTGATCCTTGCGACAAGCGGACGAACCGCTTTCACCTTGCGGTCATTGGGCGAGCCAAAAACCTTTTTCGCGAGCGTTCCCAGACCCAGCATGATCTCTCCGTGCGGCGGTTCTTGCGTGATCGTGTGAGGCTGTGACTTGCCCGCCCGCGGCGCCTTCCATAGAAATGCCCGGGAAGGTTCCCGGAGAAGGTTCGGGGTGCCCCGTTTCACGCGACTGTCGCGATGTAAGGGGTGCAGGGGCCATAGTCAACGTGCGCGGGTCGCGCGGCAGATCAGGAGTGGGTGATATGGCGAAACAGATGCGTCTCGGCGCGGCTTTTGCGGCGGTGCTCGCCGTGGCCGCCCCCGCCTGGGCCGAGGGCGAAAGCGCCGCGACCGTGGTGGCGAAGGTGAACGATACCGTGATCACGCTTGGCCAGATGATCGCCTTGCGCGAAAGCCTGCCCGAGCAATACCGCATGCTGCCCGACGATGTGCTGTTCAAGGGCATCCTCGATCAGCTGGTGCAGCAGGAGGTTCTGGCGCAGTCCGCCGGCGATCTGACCGCGCGCGACGCGGCCAATCTGGAGAACGACCGCCGCGGCTATCTGTCGGGCGTGGCCATCGGCAGGATCGCCACGGCGGCGGTGGACGATGCGGCGCTGCAAAAGGCCTATGACGAGAAATTCGCCGCCGCCGAGCCGCAAAAGGAATACAGCGCCGCGCATATCCTGGTGGAAACCGAGGCCGAGGCCAAAGAGCTGAAGACCCAGCTCGACGGCGGCGCGGATTTCGCCGAACTCGCGCGGACGAAATCGCTCGACACCGGATCGGGCGCGGCCGGGGGGGAACTGGGCTGGTTCGGCCTCGGCATGATGGTGAAACCCTTCGAGGATGCGGTGATCGCCGCAGCGCCGGGCAAGGTCGAGGGCCCCATCGAGACCCAGTTCGGCTGGCATCTGGTGCTGGTGCACGAGACGCGCGTCGCCGAGCAGCCGACGCTGGACGAGATCCGCGAGGATCTGGCCGCCGAGATCGAGACCGCCGCCATCGAGGCCCATATCAAGGGCCTGGCCGACGGCGCCGCCATCGAAAAACCGGGCGAGGGGCTGGACCCCGCGCTTCTGAAAAACACCAGCCTGATCGACTGAGGGCAGCGCCATGGCAAAGACCGACTGGAAGGCCGAAGTGAAGGCGCTGAAGAAAAAGGTCCGCAAGCTGAAGACGCGGGTGACCGATGCCGTGCTGCCGGTGGCGGTGAGCGTCTCGGACGCGGTGTCAGATATGGTGGCGCAGGCGGTGCAAAAGGCGAAACATCCGGTCTCGCCCCTGGCCCCCGCCGCGTTTCCGGCGCTGCCGCTGATCGCGGGGGCGGAGTTTTCCGCCCTCGGCGCCGGGATCAAATACCAGAACCGCAAGGATGTGATGCTGGTGCGGCTGGCGCCGGGCAGCGTGATCGCCGGGGCCTTCACCCGCTCGACCACCCGCTCGGCCTGCGTGCGCGACTGCGAGGCGAAGCTGGCGGCAAAGGTGCCCGCGGGCGCCGGTGCGGCCATTGTGGTGAACTCGGGCAATTCCAACGCCTTCACCGGCAAGCGCGGCGAGCAGGCGGTGGCGGCCGTCACCGGCGGCGTGGCCGAGGCGCTCGGCCTGCCCGCAAGCCGGGTGTTCTCGTCCTCGACCGGCGTGATCGGCGAGCCGCTGCCGCATGAGAAGATCACCGCGGTGATCGGCGATCTGGCGGCGGGCCTGTCGGAACAGGGCATCCAGATGGCCGCCGAGGCGATCATGACCACCGACACCTTCCCCAAAGGCGCCACCGCGACGGTGGAGGCCGAGGGCGGCGCGGTCCATATCGCCGGCATCGCCAAGGGCTCGGGCATGATCGCGCCGGATATGGCGACGATGCTGGTCTATATCTTCACCGATGCGAAGATCAGCCAGGCGAACCTGCAAAAACTGGTCTCGCGCCACCTCAGTGGCTCGTTCAACTCGATCACGGTGGACAGCGACACCTCGACCTCCGACACGCTGCTGGTCGCCGCGACCGGCCAGTCGCCCGCGGCCGAGCTGAAAGGCGCCGCGCTGAAAGCGTTCGAGACCGCGCTGGCCGCAGTGATGCAGGATCTGGCGCTCCAGGTGGTGCGCGACGGAGAGGGGGCCTCCAAGCTGATCGAGGTCCGGGTCTCGGGCGCGGCCAGCGACGAGGATGCCGCGAAAGTGGCCTTCGCCATCGCCAACTCGCCCCTGGTGAAAACCGCGGTGGCGGGCGAGGATCCGAACTGGGGCCGCATCGTCATGGCGGTGGGGAAATCCGGCGCCGCGGCTGAGCGCGACCGGCTGACCATCCGCTTCGGCGATATCCTGGTGGCGGAAAAGGGCTGGAAATCGCCCTCCTACACCGAAGAGGCCGGGGCGGAGTATATGAAGGGCCAGGAATTGCTGATCGACGTGAGCCTCGGAATGGGCCGCGCGAAGCGCACGGTCTGGACCTGCGATCTGACCAACCGCTACATCGAGATCAACGCGGATTACCGCTCCTGATCATTTTCTGTCTGTAAATATCCCGCAGGGGGCCCGGGGGACGCGAAGTCCCCCGGTTCCGCCGCGTCCGAGGAAAACCGCCGATGAAAACCATCCTCGTCTCTGCCGTCGCGCTGATCGACGCCGACGGCCGCGTGCTGCTCGCGCAGCGCCCGCCGGGCAAGAGCCTGGCCGGATTGTGGGAGTTCCCCGGCGGCAAGGTCGAGCCGGGCGAGACGCCCGAGGCCTGCCTGATCCGCGAGCTGAAAGAGGAACTGGGGATCGACACCTGGCAGTCCTGCCTCGCACCGCTGACCTTCGCCAGCCACAGCTACGACGACTTCCACCTGCTGATGCCGCTGTTCGCCTGCCGCAAATGGGAGGGCATTCCGGCCGCCCAGGAGGGCCAGACCCTCGCCTGGGTGGCGCCGGCAAAGCTGCGCGACTATCCGATGCCGCCCGCGGATCTGCCGCTGATCCCGATCCTGCGCGACTGGTTGTAGAAATTGCGCAATAATCTTAAAATTCAGCCCATATTTTGATTGTTTTCTGACGCAATTCGCCGTTTATTTCTACTGTAAGGAGAAAATGCCTGAAGGGGGGCACCATGCTGCGGACCATTTCGATCGGCAACCATATCTCGGTGCAGGGGCTTTTCGTTTCGCAGGGGCCTGACGGCAAGATTGCGGTCAGCGTCGACAACCGGGTCTATGTCGGCACTCCGGTGCAGCCGGTGCGCCAGTCCTGACATCATTCCATCCCGCCTGGCGGGGCCGGAGCAACAGAAAAGGGCCGGGATTTCCCGGCCCTTTCTGCATTCCGTCTGTATCCTGAGGCCTGGGACGAACCGGGGGCTGCCCCCCGGTTTCCCGGCGCGTCAGGCCCCCGGCGCGTCAGGCCAGCGTGCGCTGGACCTCTTCGCGTTCGAAGATCTCGATCACGTCGCCCGCGCGGACATCCTCGTAGCGCTCGAAGGCCATACCGCATTCCTGGCCGGCATAGACCTCTTTCACCTCGTCCTTGAAGCGTTTGAGCGTCTTCAGCGTGCCCTCGTGGATCACCACGTTGTCGCGCAGAAGCCGCACGCCCGCCGAACGCCGCGCCACGCCTTCGGTGACCTGGCAGCCCGCCACGTTGCCGGTGCCCGTGATGCGGAAGACTTCGAGGATCTTCGCATAGCCGATGAAATGCTCGCGGATCTCGGCCTTGAGCTTGCCCGACGCCGCTTCCTTCATATCATCCAACAGATCGTAGATGATCGAATAATAGCGGATCTCGACGCCTTTTTGCGAGGCCGAGCCACGCGCGGTCGCATTGGCGCGGACGTTGAAGGCCAGGATCGGCGCGCCCGAGGCATCGGCCAGACCCACATCGGAATCGGTGATGGCACCAACGCCGTAATGCAGGATCCGGATCCGGACCTCTTCATTGCCGACCTTTTCCAGCGCCTGAACGATGGCTTCGGCAGAACCCTGGACGTCAGCCTTCACGATCACCGGGATCTCGACCACATCCTTGTCGGCCTTGGCCTTGGCCATCAGCTGTTCAAGCGTGGTCGCGGCACCGGCGGCGGCGCGTTTGTCCTTCGAGGCCTTCTCGCGGTAATCCGCGATCTCGCGGGCCTGGGCTTCCGAGTTCACCACGTCGAGCGTGTCGCCTGCCGATGGCGTTCCATCAAGGCCAAGCACCTCGACCGGGACCGAGGGACCAGCCTCGGTGACGGTTTCGCCCTTGTCATTGATAAGCGCGCGGACCTTGCCCCATTTCTCGCCGACCGAGAAAATGTCGCCCTTCTTCAGCGTGCCGTTCTGCACCAGGACGGTGGCGACCGGGCCGCGGCCGACATCCAGCTTGGCCTCGATCACTGCGGCGCGGGCCGAGCGGTTCGGGTTCGCTTTCAGATCCAGCAATTCGGCCTGAAGCGCGATGGCTTCCAGCAGGCTGTCAATGCCCTGGCCGGTATGGGCCGAGACCTCGATATCCTGCACCTCGCCCGACATCGCCTCGACGACGACTTCGTGCTGGAGCAGATCGGTGCGGACCTTGGTCGGGTTCGCCGATGGCTTGTCGATCTTGTTGATCGCCACGATCATCGGGACGCCAGCCGCTTTCGCGTGGTTGATCGCCTCGATGGTCTGCGGCATCACGGCGTCATCGGCCGCAACCACCAGCACCACGATATCGGTGACATGCGCGCCGCGGGCCCGCATGGAGGTAAAGGCCGCGTGGCCAGGCGTATCGAGGAAGGTGATGACCTGCCCGTTCGGCGCTTTGACCTGATAGGCGCCGATATGCTGGGTGATGCCCCCGGCCTCGCCCGTGGCCACATTGGCCTTGCGGATCCGGTCCAGAAGCGAGGTCTTGCCGTGGTCGACATGGCCCATGATGGTCACGATCGGCGGGCGCGAGACCAGATCCTCGGCCTTGTCCTCGACCGAGTCGATGGCCTGTTCCACATCGGCATCGGTGACACGGACGGCGCGGTGGCCGAATTCCTCGATCACCAGTTCCGCCGTATCGGCATCGATCACTTGGTTCATCGTGACCATCATGCCCATTTTCATCAGCGATTTGACGACATCGGCGGCGCGTTCGGCCATCCGGTTCGCCAGTTCGCTGACCACGATGGTTTCGGGCAGCTGCACGTCGCGCACCTGCTTTTCAGCCTTCTGGCCGAAGCCCATGGCTTTTTGCCGGGCTTTTTCCTGCTTGCGCTTCATCGCGGCGAGGCTGCGCTGGCGGCCGCCGTCTTCCGAGGTGGCAGCGGAAAGCGTCAGCTTGCCGGTCCGCCGGCCCTCGTCGCCACGGCGCGCGGCGCCGCGGTCGGTTTCGCGGTTCTCGCGCTCGCGGTCGGTCTTGCGCGGCGTGGTGCCGGGGCGCGGGCCGCCGGCGGCAGGGCCTTCGGCCGCGGCGCCCGGACGCGGGCGGCTCTGGCCGGCGCCACGATCGCCGGGAACTTCGGCTTCGGCCGGTTTGGCGGCCGGCGCGGGGGCCGCGGGCTGGCGACGCTGGGTGCCCAGCACGTCGGCCTTGCGGGCAGCGGCGCGGTTCTTCGCCTCTTCCTCGGCCTCGCGCTTCTGGCGCTCTTCCTCTTCGGCGCGGGCGCGCAGCGCGGCTTCGCGCTGGCGGTCCTCGCGTTCCTTGGTCTCGATTTCCTCGCGGCGGCGCTGGCGCTCTTCCTCGCGCTCACGCTCTTCGGCGGCGCGTTTCGCGGCCTCTTCCTGCTCGCGGGCCTTGGCCTGACGCAAAGCGTCAAGCCGGCGCTGCATCTCGGCGTCCGAGATGCCGGCAGGGCGTTTCGAGGGGTCACCCAGATGGGAGGCGCCCGATGAGCCCCCCCCGGCGGGAGCGCCCGGCTTGGCCGGGTTGGGCACCACAACGCGCTTGCGCTTGGTCTCTACGACCACAGCATGGGTCCGTCCGTGCGAGAAGCTTTGCTTCACCGAACCGGAACGGGGGCCGCCACCAAGCCCGAGGGGTTTCTTGCCGTCAGTATCGCTCATCCGTCCTACATATCCTTCCCGGCGGAAATCCCGCCGACCTGCCTGCCGGTTTCCGCGCCCGCTGGCGCTCTCAACCCGGCAAGCCTTGCCGCTTCCTCTACAACGCGTTCGCTGAGTCCACCAGCCGCAAGCGCCGCGTGTATTGCACGTTCGCGCCCGAAAGCCAAACCGATTTCCCCTGCCGAAAGCCAGGAAATCAGCCTGTTTTCCCCTTCGGGCGGCCGCAGCTTGCTTTTCCCGCGTTCCGATCCGTCCTCTGCCTGGATCAGGACGCGTCCGCGCCCGCTCACCAGCCAGTCCTTAACCTTCTCGTAACCCGTCACCGCGTCGCCCGCCTTACGCGCAAGCGACAGAAGATCAACCACCCGCCGCGCCAGCAGGGCCTCGACCGTATCGGCCAGATCCGCCGGCGCCTTCACCGGCGCCCGCGCCGCGCGGGCGAACAGCCCCTTCTTCGCGGCCTTCTCGATCAGCCCGCGCGAGGCCGAGACATATATGCCCCGCCCCGGCAGCCGGCCCGTGATATCGGGCACCACCTCGCCTTCGGGTCCGACAACGAAACGGACGAGGCCGGCTTTCGGCCCCGTCTCGCCGGAAACGATACATTTCCGTTCCGGCTCGTCCCGCAATTTGTCCCGGCCGCCGCGCGTCATCGCGGATCCCCGAGGCCTGGGATCAGGCCCCGGCCTCCTCTTCGTCGTCGCTGGTCTCGCTCTCGCCGGCCTCTTCCTCTTCAGCGGGCATTGCCGCGGTCGGATCGACCCAGCCCAGCATGACCCGCGCGGTCATCACCAGGGTCTGCGCCTCTTCCAGCGACATATCGAATTTTTCGAGAATGCCTTCGTCCTTCTTGCGCTGGCCGTTCTCGGTCGTCCAGCCGCCTGCCAGTTCCCAGTCGGCGCAGGTGGCGAAATCTTCCAGCGTCCTGATGCCGTCCTTGCCGAGCGCCTCAAGCATCTGGGGGGTGAGCCCCTCGAATTCAATGAGGCTTTCCTCGACGCCCATGGCGCGGGCGGCTTCCAGAGCCTTTTTCGCCTGCTCTTCCAGATAGTCGCGGGCGCGGGCCTGGAGTTCCTCGGCGGTGCCTTCGTCGAAGCCGTCGATCGACAGAAGCTCGTCCTGCTCGACATAGGCGACTTCTTCCAGATTGGTGAAGCCCTCGGCGACCAGAAGCTGCGCCATCATCTCGTCGACATCCAGCGTCTCCATGAAGAGGGCGGTGCGTGCGGCGAATTCGGCCTGGCGGCGCTGCGATTCCTCGGCTTCGGTCAGGATGTCGATATCCAGCGCCGTCAGCTGCGAGGCAAGCCGCACGTTCTGACCGCGCCGGCCGATGGCGAGCGAGAGCTGCTCGTCGGGGACCACGACCTCGATCTTGCCGCCGTCCTCGTCGAAGACCACTTTCGAGACCTGGGCCGGTTGCAGCGCGTTCACGAGGAAGGTCGCGTGATCCTGGTTCCACGGAATGATGTCGATCTTCTCGCCCTGAAGCTCGTTCACCACGGCCTGGACGCGGCTGCCGCGCATACCGACGCAGGCGCCGACCGGGTCGATGGAGTTGTCGTAGCTGATCACGGCGATCTTCGCGCGCGAGCCCGGGTCGCGGGCCACGGCCTTGATCTCGATGATGCCGTCGTAGATCTCGGGCACTTCCATCTTGAACAGTTCCGCCATGAACTGCGGATCGGTGCGCGACAGGAAGACCTGGGGTCCGCGGACCTCGCGGCGCACGTCCTTGATGTAGCAGCGGATGCGGTCGCCGATGCGATAGGCCTCGCGGCCGATCTTCTCGTTGCGGCGCAGGATGCCCTCGCCGCGGCCGATGTCGACGATGACGTTGCCGTATTCCTCGCGCTTGACGGCGCCGTTGATGATGGTGCCCTTGCGGTCCCTGAACTCGTCATACTGGCGGTCGCGCTCGGCCTCGCGCACCTTTTGCAGGATCACCTGCTTGGCGGATTGCGCGGCGATGCGGCCCAGATCGACCGGGGGAACCTCGTCGGTGATCTCGTCGCCGATCTGCGGATCCTTCAGGTAATCCTTCGCCTGTTTGACGGTCAGCTGGGCGTGGTAATTCTCGACCGCATCGTCCTCGACCACGGTGCGCACCCGGGTGAAGCTCGCCCGGCCGGTCTTGCGGTCGATGGCGACGCGGATGTCCATATCGGCGCCGTAACGCGATTTGGCGGCACGGGCGAGGCTGTCCTCCATCGCCTGGATCACCAGATCCGGGTCGATCATCTTTTCGCGCGCCACCGCCTCGGCGGTTTGCAGAAGCTCAAGCTGGTTGGCCGAAGTGATTGCCATGGGTCTCACCCTGTCTCAGTGTTTCGTGCCGGGAACGGCGTCGTCGTCCCCGTCGATGTCATCCGTCTCGTCGGTCTCTTCGATCTCGTCGAAGCCGCCGTCCTCGGGCAGGTCCACCTTCTTCTGCCGCAGCATCTCGGCGATCAGCGCGTCCGAGAGGATCAGCTTGGCATCCGAGAGCCAGTCGAAATTCAGCCCGATGATCACCGGCGCGCCGTGATCCTCGATCTCGATCAGCACCTCTTCGGCCTCGACGCCCTTCAGATCGCCCTTGAAGCGGCGGCGGCCGTCGATCAGTTCGCTGGTCTCGATTCTCGCTTCCCAGCCGGCCCAGGTGTCGAAATCCTTCAGCCGGGTCAGCGGCCGGTCGATGCCGGGGGACGAAACCTCCAGAACGTAATTTTCCTCGATCGGGTCTTCCACGTCCAGCACGGCGGAAACCGCGGTCGAAATCCTGCTGCAATCCTCGACGCCGATGCCGCCGTCGGGGCGGTCGGCCATGATCTGAAGGGTGCGCTGCACCTTGCCGTGGCCGCCCATCAGCCGCAGGCGGATCAGCTCGTATCCCAGTCCTTCGATCACCGGGCCGACGATGTCGGCCAGCCGGCGGTCGATGGCGGTCTTGGCGATAAGATCACTCATGGGTATCCCAAAACGAAAAAGCGGGCCAGCGGCCCGCTTACTTTTCCGGTAGTTCCGGGCCGGACCCGAAACCGCTGTTGCAAGCCATATACGCAGGAAAAACCGGCTTTGCAAGCCTTCAAAGCAACGGGCGCCGGGGGTTGTGCGTTATGCCCCCGTGCGGTTCGCCGGCGCGCCGACAGCATCTTGCGGGAAAGGGCGCCGGGAGCCGCGAAATCTGCGGTGGGGTGTTGCTCTCTCCGCTTCATTCGCCATTATGGTCGGGCCAGTCGGAGGGTATGATTTGCGTCGCTTTTTCCAGTGTCAGGGGGGCCGCAGGGCCTTGCTTTCGGGGGCCGTGCTGGCCCTGAGCCTGATGTCCGCCCAGGCGCTGGACCGGCTGGATTTCGTGGTTGCGGGCGGAGACGAGGCTCTGGAGCGCACCGTCCGCCGCGCCTCGCTGCTGATCGCGCAGCAAAGCGACAATCAGACCGACCCCGAGGATCTTTTCACCGCCGCCCGCGCCGATTACGGCCGGATTCTTGGCGCGCTTTACGCCGAGGGGCATTATTCCGCGGTGATCCGCATCGCCATCGACGGGCGCGAGGCCGCGGGAATCGCGCCTCTCGACGTGCCGGGGCGGATCGGCACGATTGCCGTTTTCGTCGATCCCGGGCCGCGGTTCCGCTTTTCGCAAACGGTGGTCGCGCCGCTGGCGCCACGCACCGAACTGCCCGAAGGGTTCCGCCCCGGCGAGACTGCCGCCTCGGGCGTGATCGGCGAGGCGGTGGACACGGCGGTGCTGGCCTGGCGCGAGGCCAGCCACGCCAAGGCCCGCGTCAGCCGCGAGGATATCGTCGCGAACCACGCCAGCCAGACGCTTTCCGCCGATATCGCTCTTGCCCCCGGCCCGGCGCTGCGCTTCGGCCCGGTCACGGTGAAGGGCGCCGAGCGGATGCGGGTGCAGCGCATCCTCAAGATCGCCGGGCTGCGCGAGGGCACGAAATTCAGCCAGACCGAGCTTGACCGCGCCGCGAACCGGCTGCGCCGGACGGGGGTGTTCTCGTCCGTCAGCCTGGCGGAAAGCGAGACGGTGCTGAACGGCGGCCTGCTGCCGATCGAGATCACCGTGGCCGAGCAGAAGCCGCGGCGCTATTCGGTCGGGGCGGAACTCTCGTCGGTGGATGGCGTCGCGCTGACCGGCTACTGGCTGCACCGCAACCTGATGGGCGGGGCCGAGCGGCTGCGCCTCGACGGAGCGATCACCAATATCGGCTCGGGCGAGAGCGGGGTCGATTACGAATTCGGCGTCTCCATCGACCGCCCGGCCACGCTGACGCCCGACACCACCGCCGGGCTGATGGCGAAGATCGGCCATCTGGACGAAATCGACTACGACGCCGATTACGCCGAATTCGGCCTGACCTTCACGCAGTATTTCTCGGAACAACTGACGCTGCGGGGCGGGTTCTCGTTTGAATATGTGCAGGGCACCGATCCGACCGGCGATTTCCGCTACCGCAACCTCTCGCTGCCCTTCGGCGTGACCTGGGACCGGCGCGACAGCACCACCGACGCGCTGCGCGGCTTCTATATCGACGGCACGGCGAAGCCGTTCTACGGCCTCGGCACCACCGGATCGGGGGCGCGGCTGACGCTGGACATGCGCGGCTACCGCAGTTTCAGCGATCAGCGCTTCACCGTGGCCGCGCGGCTCCAGGGCGGCGCGATTCTCGGCAGCGAATTGCTGGAGACACCGCGCGACGATCTGTTCTTCTCGGGCGGCGGCGGCACGGTGCGCGGCCAGCCTTACCGCTCGCTCGGCATCGCGGTGCCGGACGGGATGGGCGGCACCTATCTGATCGGCGGCACCGAATTCGCCGCCGCCTCGATGGAGTTGCGCGCGCGCTTCGGCACCAGCTGGGGCGGGGTGGCCTTCGTGGATGCGGGCTATGTCGGCGCCGATGGCAGCAGCGATTCGCATGCCGGGGCCGGAATCGGGGTGCGCTACGAGACCGGCTTCGGTCCGATCCGCTTCGACGTGGCGGCGCCCGTCAGCGGCGACACCGACGACGGGGTGCAGATCTATATCGGGCTGGGGCAGGCATTCTGATGCGCAAGGTTCTTCTCCCCCTCTTCCTAGTCCTGACCCCCGCCGCGGCGAGCGCCGACGACCGCGGCTATCTGACCGCGCTTTTGGAGGACAACCTCTCGGGCGCGGGCCGCCAGGTCACGATCACCGGCTTTGCCGGGGCCTTGTCCTCGCGCGCGACGATTCAGCAACTGACCATCGCCGACGACGAGGGCATCTGGATCACGCTTGACGATGTGGTGCTGGACTGGAGCCGCACCGCCCTTCTGTCGGGCCAGGTCATCGTCAACGAATTGTCCGCCAGCGCGATCACCATGGAGCGGATCCCCACGGGGGACCCGGATCAGACCACGCCCGAGGCGGGAACCTTTGAGTTTTCTCTGCCCGAACTGCCGGTTTCCATCGACATCGGCGAGGTGCGGGCCGACCGGATCGTGCTGGGCGCGCCGGTGCTGGGCCAGCCATTGGAAGGCACGCTCTCGGCCAAGGTGCATCTGGCCGGCGGCGAGGGCAATGCCTCGGTGCTGATCGAGCGCAAAGACGATGGCCCCGAGGGGCGGATCGCGCTTGAGGGCAGCTATGCCAACGAGACCGGGCGGCTGGTCCTCGACCTTGATGCGCGCGAGGGCGCGGGCGGGATCGTCGCTTCGGCGCTGGATCTGCCCGGGGCGCCGCCCGCGGCGCTGACCCTGAAGGGCGAGGGCACGTTCAACGATTTCGCCGCCGAATTCCGGCTGGAAAGCGACGGCGACGAGCGGCTTGCGGGGCCGATCTCGGTCAAGACCGCCGAGGACGGCACCCGCGGTTTCGCGGCGCGGCTGTCGGGCAATCCGGCGCCTTTGTTCCTGCCGGAATATGCCGAGTTCCTGGGCGAGGATCTGAAACTCGACGTGACCGGCGCGCGTTCCCCGACCGGCACGCTGTCGCTGGACGAATTGCTGCTGGAAGCGCGTTCGCTGAATCTTTCGGGCAAGCTGCGGCTGGCGCCCGACGGGCTGCCGGAACTGCTGGACATCACCGCCTCGGTCGCCGATCCGGCCGGGGGCGAGGTGCTGCTGCCGACTTCGGGTCCGGTCGAGACCCGGATCAGACGCGCCGATCTGGTGCTGGCTTTCGATGCCACGCAGGATTCGGGCTGGTCGGCGCGGGTGGATCTGGCCGGGTTGAACCGCCCCGATCTGACGGTGGAGCGCGCCGGGCTGCGGGGCTCGGGGCGGCTTGACCGCGCGGCCGGGCGTCGCGGCGTGGGCGGCACGCTTCTGTTCGACATGACCGGCCTCGGCGGGCTGGACCCGGCGCTGGTGACGGCGCTTGGCGAAAGGTTCGACGGCCGCGCGGTGTTCTCCTGGCGCGAGGGCGCCGGGCGGCTTGCGATCCCGCAGATCACCCTGACGGGCGCCGATTATGGCCTGAACGGCGGCATCTGGATCGAGGGGCTGGGCGAGGCGCTGAAAACCCGGCTGCGGCTGGAGGTCGATGCCAGCGACCTGTCGCGCTTCTCGGGCCTCGCGGGGCGCCCGCTGGGCGGCGCGGCAGAGGTCGGGCTGCGCGGCGAGGTCTCACCGCTGACCGGCGCCTTCGATCTGGTGCTCGATGTGACGGGGCAGGGGCTGACCAGCGGAATCGCTGAGGCCGACCGGCTGCTGGCGGGGCGTTCGGCGATCACGGCTTCGGTTCTGCGCGACACCACCGGCACCGAGTTGCGCTCTTTCACCGCCTCGGCGGCGACGCTGAACGTCACCGGCCAGGGCAGGCTGCAAAGCTCGGGCGCCAGCCTGACCGGCAATATCGTCTGGGCCAGTCTCGCCGATCTGGGGCCGAACTACGGCGGCAGCCTCAACGTCGCGGGCGGGTTCGACGGCACCCTCCAGGACGGGCTGATCACGCTGACCGGCCAGGGCGACGGGCTGCGCATCGGCCAGGCCGAGGTCGACCGGCTGATCGCGGGCCGTTCCGACATCGCCTTGAAGCTCGCCCTTCTGGATGGCGCTCCGGTGCTGCGCGACCTGAACCTGACCTCGCCGAATCTGAGCGCCGAGGTGGCGGGCGAGGGCGATTCCGGCGCGATGCGGGTCTCGGGGCGGCTGAGCGATCTGGCGCTGCTGGCGCCCGACTTCCCCGGCCCGGTCACGCTTTCCGGGCGGCTCACCCCGCGGGGCAGCGATTTCGACGCCGATCTGCGGGTGACCGGCCCGGCGGGGATCGACGCGCGGGTGAACGGCCGCATCGGTGCGGTGCCCGATCTCGCGATCAGCGGCACCGGCGAGGCGGCGGTCGCGAATGCGCTGACCGATCCGGTGACTTTGGGCGGCAGGCTCGGCTACGACATCCGGCTTTCCGGGGGCTGGGCGCCGCAGAATGCCACGGGCCGCGTCACCTTGTCGGGCGGCCAGGTGGCGGTGCCTGCGCGCGGGCTGTCGCTCGACAGCGTGGCGGCCACGGCGGATCTGTCGGGCGGCACCGCGCGGCTGGCGCTGACCGCCAGCGCGGCGCGCGGCGGCGGGTTGCGGCTGGACGGCCCGCTGGGGCTGGTCGCGCCCTACAATGCCGATCTGTCGCTGCGGATGGAGCGGCTGCGGCTGCGCGATCCCGAGCTTTACGACACCACCCTCGACGCGGTGCTGCAACTGAGCGGCCCGCTTCTGGGCGCCGCGCGGCTGACCGGTCGGGTGGTGCTGGACGAGACCGAGCTGCGGGTGCCTTCGACCGGCTTCGCCTCGGCCGCCGATCTGGAGGCGATCTCGCATGTGAACGACCGCGCCGAAGTGCGGGCCACCCGGGCGCGGGCCGGGGTCGGCGCGGCTTCGGGCGGCGGCACCGGGGCTGCGGGCGGGTTGCCGGGCTGGCTGCTCGACGTGGTGATCGCGGCGCCGAACCGCGTCTTTGTGCGCGGCCGTGGCCTTGACGCCGAGCTCGGCGGCGAGATCCGCATCGGCGGCAGTCTGAACAACATCATCCCCTCGGGCGCGCTGGATCTGGTGCGCGGGCGGCTCGACATTCTCGGCAAGCGCCTGGTGCTGGACGAGGCGAGCCTGGTGCTGGAGGGCAGTTTCATCCCCTACATCACCTTCGTCGCGACCAATGTCACCGAGGATGTGACCAGCATCGTCACCATCGAGGGTCCGGCGAACGATCCGGTGGTGACCTTCTCGTCCGACCCGGAACTGCCGCAGGAGGAAGTGCTGGCCTGGCTCTTGTTCGGGCGCGGGCTGGACACGATCTCGGCCTTCCAGGCGGCGCAGCTCGCCAATGCGGTGGCGACGCTGGCGGGGCGCGGCGGCGAGGGCATCGTCAGCAAGTTGCGGCGCGGCTTCGGGGTGGACGATCTGGATGTGAATACCGCCGCCGACGGGACCACCTCGGTCAGCGCCGGGAAATATATCTCGGACAATGTCTATACCGAATTCGGCGTCGATCAGAGCGGTAATACCAGGGTCAATCTCAACCTGGATCTGCGGCCCGGGGTGACGGTCAAGGGGCGCGTCGATTCGGATGGCAGCAGCGGGATCGGCCTTTTCCTCGAACGCGATTACTGAAAGCAGCTACTCTGTTTTTCAGGAAAAACCCCGGCCTTTGCGGTCCGGGGTTTTTTCATTGGTTTTTTCATTCCGCAATCCAAATGAAAAAGGGCCAGCCGCAGGCTGACCCTTTCAGTTCGCTTTGCCCTGAGGGCAGCGGATCAGCTGTCGCTGCCGCAGGCAACCGCGCAGAGAACCGCAGCACCGATCAGCAGCGGAATCAGAACGCCGCCGCTGGTGCTGGCGCGCTCGGTCACGACGACCGGCTCGACCTCTTCGACGATCACAACCGGGCCGCCGGCGAAAGCAGCCGAACCCATCAGCGAGAGCGCAACTGCCGCAGTCATAACTTTATTCATTTGAACCTCCAGAACCACTCCTTGTACCGGATAGCATTTTTCAACTGCTTCCGAAAGCGAATCTCACGAACTGAGCGGGAAACTGTGGCATTGAGGCAATCGCTTGCCGATTCAGAGGCAGAACGGCGCAACGGATCCGGCCGGAAACATCCGGGCCGGAATACCGTCAGTCGATCACACGTTCGAATTCGATCTGGCCGATACCGGGGCTGACCCATTCGCGCGATTTGCGGATCTTTCCGCCTTCCAGCCAGTAATGATTGGTGATGCGGCCGATCTCGCGCTCGCAGGTTTCGCTCACCTTGCGGGTGTTGTGGCCGCGGCCGAAGATCTCCAGTTGCTCGCCGCCGTCGGTGGTGATCCGGCAGAGGTAATCGCGCCGTCCGGTCTGGTCGTCGTCATCGACGAAGAAATAGGCGCGGCGATGACCGGCACCGGCGGCGATCTGGCCGGCGCCGGGCGCGGCCGAGGACATCAGATCCGCGCCCAGGCCCCGGGTCTCGATCAGCACGTCGTTTCGGAAGGTGAACAGCATCCCGTCGGCCGAGAACCAGTTGACCACATCGCCGCGTCGGTCGCGGATGGTCAGGAAGGTGTCGATCCCGCGCGAGGGCACCCTCAGCCGCATCACCGGCTGGCCGGATTTCGCGATCTCGGCGCGCGAGACCTGGCCGATCGGGGCCAGTTGACCGCCCGCGCGCGGGGTCAGCTTTTCCAGAAAGCCGCAGCCCGCCAGCAGGGCGAGGCAGGTCAGCGCAAGGGTTGCGGATTTCAGCGCCATACGCGGTCCCATTGGTCGTCCACCCGGTCGGAATGGTAGTCGCGGATCAGATCGTAAAGCCTTCCGTCCACATCCACCCGGGCGCCGCCGTCGCGTTGCAGCGGGCGGATGGTCTGGCTGATCTCCTGCCGGGTCGGATTGCCGAGCATCCAGTTCATCGGGATGGTAAGCCGCACGCCCTTGTCGAACGAGCCCTCGCCGAATTCCTGGGCGCTGGCGTCGGTGAAAGAGGCGAAAGCGCCCACTTTCCAGCCATTGGCGAATTCGCGGTCCAGCGTCAGCGTCGCGCCCACGTCGCCCGCCAGATAGCGGCCCACGTCGAGCTGGCCCAGATAGCCGTTGCCGAAATCATACCAGGCCGAAAGATGGCCGGTGACGGCCTCGTGTTCGTAGAAATATTCCGGTCCGCCGCCATCGGGCTCGCGCATGTAGCCGAAGCCGAAACCGCCGTCGACGTTGCGCTGCTTCGTGAAGTTCAGCTCGGCCCCGAGCGCGAGGCGGCTGTTCGCCGGCTTCCACATGATTTCGCCCGAGACGCCGCCGTGCATCCGTTCCAGATAGCCCACGGTGACGCGGCTGTAGATGTTTTCCATCGGATGGGCATACCAGGCCAGCGTGGCGCGTTCGACGGCGAAGGCGCCTTCGCGGTTGTAATCGCGCACGTCGCTGCGCACCGGGGGCAGGCTGCCGCCCTTGTCGATGACGAAAACCTTGTCGAGATTGTCCGCCACCCGCTGATAGACCTGCCCCGAGACGATCCAGCCCGGCGCGATATCGTAGCTGGCCGTGGCGCGGATGCCGATATCGCCGCGCGCGGGGGCGCTGACCCGGTAGCCCGGCATGATCCGCCAGCGGAATTTCGGATAGAGCCCCTCGTCCGGCCCCAGGCTGCCGGGGATCATCCCGCCCGCGTCGCTGTAGGCGATGCGCTCGCGCAGCACGGCGCCGGCGTTCGGGGTATATTCCAGCCGCTCCAGGTCCGAGCGGCGGATGGTGATCTTCGACGCCGCCATGCCGCGCACCACCGGCACGATCTCGAAGGTCTCGACCGAGGCGGGCATGACGTTCGACAAGGCCCGCGCCACCCGGCCCACCGCCTGCGAGGGCGCGTCGATGGTGGAATTGCGGATGCGGATCTGCACCGTCCCGGCGGTATAGGCGAAATCCTCGATCAGGATTCCGTCCTTTTCCAGATACTTGCTCAGGTTCTTGCGCAGCAGGGCGTTGGCGTCGGGTTGCGTCACCCAGCCCTTGTCCCAGGCGTCGGGATTTGCCGCGCGCGAGGGGCGGTGGCCGACCGGCACCGGACCGGAGCCGAGGATGCCGATGGTGCCGGGGCGGCGTTTCGGATCCATGATCAGATGGAAGGAAAGGCCGAATTCCTCGCCGTAAAGCGAATAAGCCCCGATCCGGGCATAGTCGCCCCACTGATATTCGACACCGAAGTTCCAGGGGCTGCCGCGCTCGAAGGTCTGCTTTTCGCCCGATTCCAAGTCATAGGCATCCGAGGAATATTCCGCCTTGACGGTCCAGCGGTCGTTGACCCGGTATTCGAGCCCGCCGAAGGCCGCCGCCGGACCTTTGAACCAGGTATCGGCGTTCAGCTCGCTGCCGGTATCGGTGGCCGGATCGAAACCGGGCGGACGCTCGCCGAAGGGCGCGCCGAAGGAATTGTAGCTGCCGAGCCTTCCCCAGCCCACCCCGCCGGTGACTTTCAGCCGGTCGCCGAAAGTCCTGGTCGCGACCAGATATTCCGCCGAATTCATTCCGGTGCCGAGGAAATCCTGCAACCCGAGCGTGACGGCGGGCATCCAGACGCCTTCTTCCGCCAGCCGGAACCGCAGATCGAAGCTGCGGTCGTTGTAGGACGAATAGACGGAATCCGGGATTAGCGGATCCACTCCCGTCGCTGCGTTCCATTTGCGGGTGTTCTGCAAGCGGAAGCTGCCCGCCATCCAGGGGGTGATCTGGAAGCTGATCGTGGCGCGGGAAACCGGGCCGAAGGCGCTGGTGCTGATCGAGAAGATGCCGTCGGCCATCGTATCGCCCGAGGGCATGTCGATCAGCCCCGGCACGCCGCTGAAACTCAGCGACGGTTTCATTTCCGCGCGCGAAGATTGCGCCGCCGGAAAAAGGAACACCGATGCGCCCAGTGTCGCCAGCAGCAGGCTGCGTCGTTTGCTCGCCAAATGAAGCCCTCCGTTCCCCTCATCTATGCGGGCTGGCCGCGGACCGGGCAAGCCCCGGGCAGGGGATTGAGCGAAATACAGGCGGTTTATGACGAGCGGACGGCAATGGCGGCAAGGGGCAGCACATCCGGCACGCCAAGCGCCACGTCCAGCGCCAGCCGCCGCGCGGCTTCGGCATCGCCGGTGGCCGCGATCCGGCCCAGATGCTGCAGCACCACCGCGATCTCGCAGCCGCCGGTGTCTTCCTCGCTGGCGCGCAGGATCCTGGGGTGCGGGGTCTTCAGCAGCCCGTCGCCGATCAGCAGTTCCTCATGCAGCTTCTCGCCGGGCCGCAGCCCGATCACCTTGATCTCGATATCGCCGCCGGGGTTGTTCCTGTCGCGCAGCGTGTAGCCCGCCGCCTCGATCAGCTGCTGCGCCAGATCGCGGATCCTGACCGGCCTGCCCATGTCCAGCACGAAGACATTCGCCCGGTCGATGCTGGAGGCATCGCTGAACGAGCCCGCCAGCAGCACCAGCCGCGCGGCCTCGGAAAGGGTCATGAAATAGCGCGTCACATCCTCATGCGTCAGGGTGACCGGACCGCCGCGGGCGATCTGCTCTCTGAACAACGGGATGACCGAACCCGAAGAGCCCAGCACATTGCCGAAGCGCACGATCGAGAACTGCGTTCCGGTGTGGCGGTGCGCCATGTCCTGGATCACCAGTTCCGCCATCCGCTTCGAGGCGCCCATCACATTGGTGGGCCGCACCGCCTTGTCGGTGGAGACCAGCAGAAAGCGCTTCACCCCGGCCTCGACGCAGGCATCGGCCAGGGTGCGGGTGCCGAAGACATTGTTCGTCAGCCCGCTGATCGGATTTCCTTCGACCAGCGGCACATGTTTGTAGGCGGCGGCGTGCAGCACCACCTCGACCTCGTGTTCGAGGATGGCCTGGCGCACCGACCGCGCATCCGTGACCGAGCCGAGCACCGGCACCATTTCGGTCAGCCGGGTGCAGGGCATGGCGCGCAGTTCGCGCTCGATTGTGTAGAGCGCGATTTCCGAGATTTCGAACAGCACCAGGCGGCGCGGGGCGCAGGCCACCAGCTGCCGGCACAGTTCGGATCCGACCGAGCCACCGGCGCCGCTGACCATCACCGAGCGGCCCTGATAGGTCTCGCTGCCGTCGGGCAGGCTGACATCCAGCCGGTCGCGGTTGAGGAAATGGCCCGCCGGGACCGATTGCAGCACATCTGCCATCGTCCCGGTCCCGGCAAGCTGCTCGAACGAGGGGACGACCTGCACCTCAAGGCCCAGAGATTGCAGTTGCCGCCCGATCCGCATCTGCCGCGGCGCCGAAACCGAAGGGATCGCCAGGATCACCCGGCTGATTTCGTGATTGCGCACGATATCCTCGATCCGGTCGGGCGAAAGGATGCGCAGCCCGGCCATGCGCTGGCTGTGAAGATGGGGGTCGTCGTCGAGGAAGGCGACCACGCGGATCGTCTCATGCGCCTTGAGCGCAGAGGCGAGCCGCAGCCCGGTGGTGCCCGCGCCGTAGATCAGCACCCGCACCGGCACCTTGTTGTAGCGCAGCGCCGCCAGATAGATCTGCAACAGCAGCACCCGGGCGCCGATCGAGGCCAGAAACAGGATCATCGTGAAGGCCAGCGTTCCCACCACCGGGAAATGCAGCCCCGGCAGGGTGGTGAAGAAGAAGGCCCCCGCGCCCACCAGCGCGGCATAGGGAAAGAGCCCCGCGGTGCCGAAGGTCTGATAGCTTTTCAGCTTGATCCGCATCAACCCTAAGGCGACCGAGGCAAAGCCGCCGAACACCGCCAGCATCGCGAAGACGATGCCGAGCCGCGAAAGCTGCTCGGACGGCCAGGGCGAATTATAGGTGAACATGCAGGCCAGAAGGAAACTCGCCGGAGCCAGCGAGACATCCAGCAGCCAGATTGCAAGTTGCTTGTGCTGGCGGGTCAGGGACTGGGAAACCCGGAACAGCGTCTTGCGGAGGGCGTTCATACTGTCTGCCGGGTTTTACTGGATACTGTTACCGAGAATGCGGTCCTGGCGGGGCGAGTCAAGTGTTTCACGCCTTATCCGGGCGATTGCGGGGCCGGACCGGCCGTTTTTGGCGCACAACCCTGGCGATAGTTTGCGCAAGGATCACCGCATCGAGGCAGACCGAGGCATTGCGCTGGCAGATCAGGTCGAGGCGGGCCTTGCGCGGCACGCAGCGGCGCGCATAGGTGCGGTCGGTTTCGGCGGCATCGCGGCAGGCCGCCAGCAGCCGCTCTTCGTGCCGGTGGAAATGCAGCGTGGCAAGGCCGGTCAGCCCCGGGCGCGACCGCAGCACCCGGCGGTAGAGATCGGGGAAGCGCTCGGTATATTGCCTCAGCGGCGGGCGCGGGCCGACGAAGCTCATATCGCCTTTCAGGATGTTCCAGAGCTGCGGGATCTCGTCGAGGCGGCAGCGGCGCAGGATGCGGCCCTCGGGCGTGACGCGGGCGGTCTTGTCACCGCCCGAGACGCCGGAATCGCCGCCCGACATCGTCATGGTGCGGAATTTCCACAAAGCGAAGGGTTGGTCGACCGTCTTCATCCGCTCGGCGACGTAGAACACCGGGCGACCCGAACGGATCAGGATCCACAGCGCGATCAGCGCCGCAGGCAGCAGCAGAATCACCGCGGCGATCAGTGCCAGCGCCAGATCGAACAGGCGTTTGCCGGGGGTCATGCGGGCAGGTCCTTCAGAGCGGCGAGTTCGGCCATGATCCCCCCGGGGCTGGCCGGGGGCGGCGGGGCGATGGCGTTCAGCCGCGTGGTGTCCAGCACGGCGGCGGGCACCACCGCCGGATTGACCGGCCCCCAGCTCCAGGCCCGGTCTGACGCGCGCAAGAGATCGGCCATGCCGAGCGGCGGCGCTGCCGCGACGTTCAGCACGGCAGGCAGGTCATCCGCGCGCAGGATCAGCGCCGCAAGGCAGCGCGCCAGCGAAACCGGGCCGATCCAGGACCGCAGCGGCCCGGTTTCGCTGCCCGGCACCGGGTCGAGCCGGATCGCCCCCTCGTCCGGGCGGGGGCCGAGCAGCGCATCGGCCCCGGCGACATTGCCGATCCTGAGCACGGTCAGCCCGGGCGCGGCCTCAGCCAGCAGGGATTCGGCTTCGGCCTTCGCGCGGCCATAGGCGTTCGCGGGCGCCGCGGGATCGGTTTCGCGCGCGGGCCGGGCCCCGGGGGCATAGACCGCCGCGGTCGAGGCGAAAAGCAGATGCCGCACCGCATTCGCGCGGCAGGCCGCCAGCAGGGGCGGCACCAGTGCCGTGTTCAGCGCCGGATCGGTGCGGCCGGTCGATCCCGCCAGATGCAGCAGCACCGCGCCCGGCGGCCAGGACGGCGCGGGGCCGGTCAGAATATCCCAGGTCAGATCAGGCTCCGGCCCTCGCCCGGCCCAGAGCGGCGCCAGCCCCGGCGGAGGTGCCGCGCGCCAGATCCGGCGCAGCATCTTTCCGATCCGCCCCCCGGCGCCGGTGACGATGACAGGGATCGCAGACAGGATTACCCCCAGGATTCTTGCTTGTGCCCGGCGCCAGGCGATTGACCGCGACCGGCCACAGATTATGGTCGCCGCGGGCTTGCTGTCCATATACAGGGTGGCGCAGCCGGCTGGGGGGCTGGCGGAACCGGAGTTGCCGATGCGATCCACGACCGTGCTCAAGCTGGCGCTGGCCGCCACTCTTGTCTTTGCTCTGCCCGGCTGCAATGCGCCGCGCGGCGCCGGCAAGGCCAGCGAGATCCTGAAAGGCGCGGATCAGGAGGATGCGGATTTCCAGGTCGTGCAGGTCTCGCGTGAGACGGTGGCGCGGCTGGGCGACTGGCCGGGAATCGGCAGCGGCAGCGGTATATCGGGCTGGATCTCGCGCCAGCGCGGGCCTGCGGGCAATCTGATCGCGGCCGGGGACAAGATCGACCTGACGATCTGGGAAACCGGCGATGTCACGCTGCTCTCGGCGCCGGGGCAGAAGCTGGTGGCGCTGCCGGGGCTGACGGTCTCGCCCGATGGTTCGGTCTATCTGCCTTACGCCGACAAGGTTTACATCGCCAATATGACGGCCGATCAGGCGCGCGAGGCGGTGCAGAAGAAGCTCGATCCGATCATTCCCTCGGCCCAGGTGCTGATCGCGCATCAGCCGGGGCGCAAATCCACCGTCGATCTGGTCAGCGGCGTGCCGCGGCCCGGCGCCTTCCCGATGCCCGACCGCGATTTCACCGTGCTCGGTCTGATCGCCCAGGGCGGCGGCATCCCGCACGATATGGACAATCCGCAGGTGCGGCTGATGCGCGACGGCAAGCTCTACGGCATTTCCGCCGACCGGCTGATGAAAGAGCCCGCGCTCGACACCACGCTGCGTGGCGGCGACAAGGTCTGGGTCGAGGCGGACGAGCGCTATTTCATCGCGCTGGGCGCTTCGGGGCGCGAATCGCAGGTGCGGTTCAGCCAGGACCGGATCACCGCGCTGGAAGCCCTGTCGATGTCGGGCGGGCTGAACGATATCCGCGCCGATGCGAAAGGCGTGCTGATCCTGCGCAACTATCCGGCCTCTGCGCTGAAGGCCGACGGCAGCGGGCCCGGCAAACAACGGGTGATCTTCGCCATCGACCTGACCTCGGCCGACGGGCTGTTCAGCGCCGGCCAGTTCCAGGTGCAGAACAAGGATGTGGTGGTGGTGGCGGAAAGCCCGATCGGCTCGGCGGCCTCGGTTCTGGGGCTGGCGGCGGCGGTGCTGGGGATCGGACGCACCGCGCAGGCGATTTCAGAGTAAGGTTCAGTCCTGTTCCAGCCGCGCGCGCATCTCGCGCAGCACCGGCAGAACCGCGCGCACCCGGTCTGCGCCGAGCGATTCGACCACTTCGGCGATCAGCGGCGTCACCGCCTGGACGGCTGCGTCGCGCGCGGCGCGGCCCGCCGGGCTGATCGCCACGAATTTGCGCCGCGCATCGTCCCAGTCGGGGCGGATATGGATATGGCCGGCCCATTCCAGCCGCGCCAGCGTGTTGGTCATCGCCCCCCGGGTGACGTGGAAGGCACGGGCAAGCTGCGCGGGCGTGCGCTCGTCGCCGATCCGGGCCAGATGGTTCAGCACCGAGAAATGCGACAGTTCCATCCCGCGCGGCAGCACCTTCGAGATGCGGTTGCGGGCAAGCTGATCGGCCATGAACAGCTCGCCGAACAAAGCGACGGCGATGTCGTCGGTGCGGTCCTGGCTCATGCCTCTGGCCCGGTTTCGGGATCGGTGAAATCGCGGTCGTGGCGGATCGAGGGCACCCGGCCGCGCGCGCGGTCCACCTCGGTCAGGTCGATCCCGGCGAAGGTGACGCCGGGTTCCGTGCCGCCGTCGGCGATCACCTCGCCCCAGGGCGCGATGGCCAGCGAATGGCCCCAGGTGCGACGGCCGCGGCCATGGCTCTCGGCATGGAAGCCGGTCTGCGCCGGGGCGAGGACGAAACAGCCGTTCTCGATCGCGCGGGCGCGCAGCAGGGTCTCCCAATGCGCGCGGCCGGTGGTGTCGTTGAAGGCGGCGGGCACGGTCAGGATCTGAGCGCCCGCCTGCGCGAGGCGGCGGAACAGATGCGGAAAGCGCAGGTCGTAGCAGACCGCCATGCCGATCCGGCCAAGGGGCGTGTCGGCGACCACCGCCTGGCGGCCGGGCCGGTAGGCGGCGCTTTCGCGGTAGACCTCGGTTTCCGTCACGTTCACGTCGAACATATGGATCTTGTCGTAGCGCGCGAGGATGCCGCCGTCCGGCCCGATCAGGAACGAGCGGTTGGCGAAACGCCCGTCCGCGTCATGGGTCAGGAGGCCGAGCGAGCCGATCAGCAGATGCTTCCCCGCCTCCTTCGCCGCCTGGCGCAGGGCGGCGAGGGTGATGTCCTCTTCCTCATGCCGGTAGATCGTCCGCTGGTGGTCGCGGCTTGAGGACAGGCAATTGGTCATCTCGGGCGTCAGGATGAAATCGGCGCCGCCCGCGACGGCCTCGCGGATCATCCCGAGCGCCGCGGCCAGGTTGGCCGCGGGATCGTCCGAGACGTTCATCTGGATCAGCGCCGCCCGCATCAGTCGGCCAGCAGGGCGTCGAGCCTGCCCTCATGGTCCAGGAGATGAAGATCGTCGCTGCCGCCGACATGCCGGTCGCCGATGAAGATCTGCGGCACGGTGCGCCGCCCGCCTGCACGGTTGGTCATGGCAAGGCGCAGATCCGGGTCGCGGCTCACGTCGATTTCGGTGAAATTCACGCCCTTTTTCGTCAAAAGCCGTTTTGCCGCATGGCAATAGGGGCAGGTGGGGGTGGTGTAGATCTCGACTTTCGGCATGGTGATCCCTTTGTTCGGTGCGAACTATAGGGATTTAAGCCTCCTTCGCAACGCGCGCGAGGGCGAGCACGGAAACCTGACCGGCACCGGCCGCAAGGCAGGCCGCGGTGGCGGCGGCGAGCGTGGCGCCCGAGGTCATCACATCGTCCACGATCAGCAGCGGACGACCGCTGATCCGCGCGGCATGGCGCGGATGGATGCGGAAGGCACCCGTCACCGCCCGGTGGCGCTCGTCACGCGAGCGGCCCTCCTGGCTGCCGGTGTGGCGGCTGCGGATCAGCGCATCGGGGCAATGCGCCAGCCCCGTGGCCTTCGCCAGCGCCTGCGATAGCAGCGCGGCCTGATTGTATTGGCGGCGAAACAGCCGCCACCAGTGCAGCGGCACCGGCAGGATCAGCGTATCCGGCGTCACCAGCGGCGCGGCGACGCGGGCGAGCCAGCGGCCCATCGGCCAGGCCAGATCCATCCGGTCGCCGTGTTTCAACGCCATCACCAGCCTGCGCCCGTTGTCGCGATACAGCATCGCCGCGCGCCCCGCCGCCCAGGGCCGGGGATTCTGGTGGCAATCCTCGCATAGCGCGGTTTCCTCGTCGTCGCCCGCAGGCACCGGCTGGCCGCAAGCCGCGCAGGCGGCGCCCGCGATAAAGGGCGTCTCGCGCCAGCAGGGGCCGCACAGGCCGAAATCCGAGCCGACCAGCGTGCCGCAGCTCAGGCATTGCGGCGGATAGACCGCGCGGACCAGTGCCCCCATCGGCGCGGCGGCGGTGGAAAGCGCGCGGCCTATCCGCATCTCTTGCATCCGCGCGCGCGCGCCCTATGGTCCGCTTCCATGTCCGCCCCCGTCCTGACCGACCGCAACGCCCTTGCCCTCCACCGTGCCCGCGCGGCGCGCGGGCCTGCCTTCTTTCTGCTGGAAGAGGCGGCTTACGAGATTCAGGAAAGACTCGCCTCGGTTAACAGAACCTTTACGGCGCCGGTCCTGGTGGGCGGTTTTCATGATTTCTGGCGCGGCGCGCTGCCGCAGGCGCGTCTGATCACTGACGCGCCTGTGCTGGATCTGGAACCTGGCGCGCAGGATGCGGTGATCCATGCCATGGCTTTGCACTGGGCCGACGATCCGGTCGGCCAGATGGTCCAGGCCTTCCGGGCGCTGAAGCCCGACGGATTGTTCCTCGCGCTTCTGTTCGGCGGCCAGACCCTGCATGAATTGCGCGCGAGCCTTGCCGAGGCCGAGGCGGAAATCACCGGCGGCCTCTCGCCCAGGGTGCTGCCGATGGCCGAGATCCGCGATCTGGGCGGGCTGTTGCAGCGCGCCGGTTTCGCGCTGCCGGTGGCCGACAGCTTCACCCGCACCGTGGCCTACCGCGATCTGTTCCATCTGATCAGCGACCTGCGCGCCATGGGCGAGACCAATGCGCTGGCCTCGCGCCTGCGCCGGCCGACCCGGCGCGCGGTCTTTCTGCGCGCGGCCGAGATCTATGCGCAGAACTTCCCGGCGGAAGGTGGCCGGATCCGGGCCACGTTCGAGGTGATCTGTCTGACCGGCTGGACCCCGCATGAAAGCCAGCAAAAACCGCTGCGCCCCGGATCGGCCGCCGCGCGGCTGTCGGACGCGCTGAATGCGACGGAACACCGCCTGCCCTGAGCGGTCCGGCCGCTTGACCCGGCCGATCCAGGCTATATCTCGGGCATGTCACCATGAAAGGGAGCCGGAGATGAGCGAAGCACAAAGGCGCGAGACCGCCAGCGACGAAATCCCCGCCGGTCACCCCGTTCCGGGCCGCAGCGCGCCCGTTGGTGTGCTGCTGGCGAATCTCGGCACACCCGACGGCTATGATTACTGGTCGATGCGGCGCTATCTGAACGAATTTCTCTCGGACAAGAGGGTGATCGACTATCCGTCCTGGAAATGGCAACCGATCCTGCAAACCGTGATCCTCGGCAAAAGGCCGTTCTCGTCAGGCGCGAATTACAAGCTGATCTGGAACGAAGAGCTGAATGAATCGCCGCTGATGACGATCACCAAAGCGCAGACCGCGGCGATCGGCGCGGCGCTGACGGAAAGGTTCGGCGACCGGGTGATGGTCGATTTCTGCATGCGCTATGGCAACCCCTCGACCGAATCCGTGCTGCGCCGGATGATCGACGCCGGTTGCCGCCGCATCGTCTTTCTGCCGCTTTATCCGCAATATGCCGGGGCGACGGTGGCAACGGCGAACGATCAGATCTTCCGTGCGCTGATGAAGGAAAAGCGCCAGCCCAGCCTGCGGGTGGTGCCGGAATATTTCGACCATCCGCTGTATATCCAGGCGCTGGCGGGCTCGGTGCGGCGCGCGTACGAGGCGCTGGACCAGCGGCCGGATGTGCTGGTCGCCAGCTATCACGGCATGCCGAAGCGCTATGTCGAAGAGGGCGACCCCTATTACTGCCAGTGCCGCAAGACCACGCGGCTGTTGCGCGAAAGCCTCGGCTGGAATGAGGCCGATATCGACACCAGCTTCCAGTCGGTCTTCGGCCCCGAGGAATGGCTGCGGCCCTATACGGTCGAACATGTCGCCGAACTGGCGAAACAAGGGAAAAAGCGCATCGCGGTGATCGCGCCGGCCTTCTCGGCCGATTGCATCGAGACGCTGGAGGAGATCCAGGGCGAGATCCAGGAGGCGTTTCTGCACGCCGGGGGCGAGAGTTTCACCTATATCCCCTGCCTGAACGACGATCCCGCCCATATCGCGGCGCTGACCGAGGTTCTGTCGGACAACCTGGCAGGCTGGCTCTGACCGCGACAGACGAACGAAACGGCGCCCCGCGGAATATCCGGGGGCGCCGTTTTCATTTCGCCCTCGGGGCGAAATAAGAAAAGGACGACAGATCGCTCTGCCGTCCTTTTCCGAAGATACCCGTCAGCTCAGCTGGCGGCGGCAGCGGCCAGCACGACCAGCAGCAGCAGCGGAACGAGAACGCCGCCCGACGACGAGGTCGAGGCCTTCACGACTTCCGGCTCCATGCGGGGCTCGACGAAGCCACCGGCGAAAGCGGACGAAGCGGCGACCGAGAGAGCGGCTGCAAGCGCGATTTTCTTCATTTTGAATCTCCAGTTATCGCATGCCGTCAAGATTGCAGAGGTAACGGCACGCACCCAAGTTCTGTCCTCGTGACCCCCTGTTAAGCAGCAGGCCGCAAAAAATGCAATTCACCGCATGCGTGGGATGCACGCTTGCGGCGGTTGTCGTCAAATAAGCAACACCTGGGTGCCGACCTGAGCCATCGAGAACAATTCCTCGACATGCTCGTTGTAGAGCCCGATGCAGCCGTTCGAGGATCTGCGCCCGATCTTGCGGGTGTCATGGGTGCCGTGGATCCGGTAATAGGTCCAGCTCAGGTAAAGCGCGCGGGTGCCGAGCGGATTGTCCGGCGCACCGCCCTCGACGACATCAGGCCATTCGGGGTTGCGTTCCTTCATCGCCGGCGTCGGGCGCCAGGACGGATTGACCACCTTCTGGACCACCTCGGTCCGGCCAAGGCGGGTCAGATCGTCCGACAGCGGCACCGAAGTGGGGTAAAGCCGGTAGACCGACTGATCCTCGGACCAATAATGCAGCGCGCGCGAGGTGATATCGACCAGGATCGCGCCCTTGCGGGTGTTGTCGAAATAGCCGCGCCAGTCCAGCATGCGGAAACTGGAGGCGTTGTTGCGCGCGGGGGCTTCCTGCGCAAGGGCGGGAAGGGCGCTCACGCCGAAGGCGGCGGCGCCCAGTGCGGCGGTGGCGTTGCCCAGCAATACACGGCGGTTCAGCCGGTCGGCGGTCATCTCGTTACTCCTGAGGCCCTGGATTTTAACGGCACCATAGCGATTCTGCCCGGCCTCCGCAAATCAAAGCCCCGTCAGCGGCCTTGCGCCGCCGAAACCACGCTGCCGCTGCCTTGCAAAGATCGGCTGGCGCGCAGAACTGGCATTTGCCAGCCCGCCGCGGTTTCGGTAAAGAAGGCAAAACACCGCAACGGGCAGTTATCTGGTGAGAAATATGAACAGACGTGCTTTCGTGCTGCTTGGCCCGGCGATTCTGCTGGCCGGCTGCGTCTCGGGGGCGGAACAGATCGAACTTGGCCCGGACGGCAAGCCCTTGCCCCGGGTCTACCGGATCACTCCGGCCGTCGCCCAGCAGATCCCTTTCCGCTTTCTTGATTCGGTGAACACGCTGCGCTCGGCCAAGGGGATCGGTCCGCTGACCTTCAGTTCGCAGCTGAACGCCGCGGCTGAGACCCATTCGCGCGACATGTCGGTGCAGAACCGGCCCTGGCATTTCGGCTCGGACGGCTCGTCGCCGCTGACGCGGGTGCAGCGGGTAGGCTATACCGGGCGGCTGCTGGGCGAGAATATCTCGGAAACCTACCAGACCGAGCTGGAGACGCTTTCGGTCTGGATGGCGGCCCCCGATCAGCGGTCGGTGATCCTGGATCCGGCGGCGCGCGAGGTCGGTTTCGCCTGGTATCAGGAAGAGGGCGGCAAGATCTGGTGGACCATGGTCACCGGCGGCTGAACCCCCGGCGGTATGAAAAAGGGCGGCCCTTCCGGGGCCGCCCTTTTCGTTTCCGCCCGGAGGGCCGGTCAGGGCAGGATATGGACCGGCGTGCCGATGTTGACCATGGAATAGATCACCTCGATCTCTTTGTCGGTGACGGCGACGCAGCCCTCGGTCCAGTCGCGCTGATACACCTTCCGCTTTGGCCCGCCGTGGATGAAAATCTCGCCGCCGGGCTTTTTGCCCTGGGATTCCGCGAATTCCTTGTCCACCACATTCGGGTAGTTGATGTAGAGCGAAAGGTGGTAGCTGGAATTCGGGTTCTTGAAGGTCATGTAATAGGTGCCTTCGGGGGTCTTGCCGTCGCCCTCGAACTGCTTGTGCCCGACCGGCGCGAAACCAAGCGCGACATCGTAGCTTTTCAGCACCTTCTGGTCATGCAGCAGATACATCCGGCGCTCGGCCTTGTGGATCTGGACCGAGGTGACCTCGGGGCCGCGGTATTTCAGGAATTTGGATTTCGGCCCGCAGGCCGCCAGCCCGAGCGCGATCACCAGGATGAGAAGAAGTCTGAAGGCCCGCATGGGTACCGCCTGTGGTCTGCCTGTATGTTTTTTTCATCCGATAGCGAAAATCGCCGCATCAGGCCAGCGGAAGCTGTGCCGCGAGGCTCTCACGGATGCGTTATTTCCCGCGCGAGAAGGCGGCGGCCAGTTCGATATGCACCGACCAGCGGAACTGATCGACCACCTGGACATGGTCCAGCCGCCAGCCGCCCTGTGCCAGTATTCGGGCGTCGCGGGCGAAGGTGACCGGGTTGCACGAGATCATCGCGAGGCGCTGAACCTCTGCCCGGGCAAGACGCTGGCATTGCGCTTCGGCCCCGGCGCGGGGCGGGTCGATCACCACGGCGTCGAAACCTTTCAGCTCGTCCGGCTCCAGCGGGCGGCGGAACAGATCGCGGGTCTCGGTGGTGATGCGCCTCAGCCCCGGCGTGGCGCGGGCGGCCTTTTCCAGCGCGGCGGTCAGTGCCGGGTGGCCCTCGACCGCGTGAACCTCGGCCTCGCGCGCGAGCGGCAGCGCGAAAGTGCCGAGACCGCAGAACAGATCGGCGATGCGCTTGGCCGGGCCGATGGCTTCGCGGGCGGCGGCGAGCAGCGCGGCCTCGCCCTGGCAGGTGGCCTGAAGAAAGGCGCCGGGCGGAAATTCCACCCGCGAGGGGCCGATGGCGATCTGCGGCGCCGCGCTTTGCGCGACGATTTCGCCCTCCCATGTCAGGCGCGCGAGGCCGAAGCGGTCGGCCAGCCGCGCCAGTTCCATCTGCATGGCGGCATCCGCGGGCTTGCCGCCGGTGACGGAAACGTCCGGCCCGGTCAGGCTCTGCGTCACCGTCAGCGACATTTCCGTGGTGCGCGAGCCGCCGAAGGCGACCAGCGCCTCAAGCGCGGGCAGGGTGGCCATCAGATCCGGGTGCAGCAGGCGGCACCCCGGCACCGGCACGATCATGCCCTGGCCTTTGGCGTGGAACCCGAGCAGAACGCCCCCCTTGGTGCGCCGGCCCGACAAAGTGGCACGGCGGCGCGAGGCCGGGGGCGAGGTCAGCGTCTGATCCGCGATCCCGGTCTCCAGCCCCTGCTGCGCCAGCGCCTCGCGCACCACCTCGCGCTTCCAGGCGGCGGTGAAGGGCTCTGCCGCGTGCTGCAACTGGCAGCCGCCGCAGGTGCGGGCATGGGGGCAGGGCGGTTTCACCCGCTCGGCCGAGGGCGTCAGGATCCGCGCGCCCTCCAGCCGGTCGCCCGACAGCACGCCTTCGACCTCTTCGCCGGGCAGCATCCCGGGCACGAAGACCGGCCCGCGCGGACCGGCCCCGATCCCGTCGCCCAGATGGCCGAGCCGGTCGATGACCAGCCGTATCGTCTCACTCATCCGCTTCTCCGGTGACGATGAAGCCGCCGGACTGGCGTTTCCAGTAGCGCGCGTAAAGCCCGTTCTGCGCCAGCAGCGCCTCATGGCTGCCTTCCTCGACGATCCTTCCGCGGTCCATCACGATGATCCGGTCCATCGCGACGATGGTCGAGAGACGGTGCGCGATGGCGAGCACGGTCTTGCCCTGCATCACCCGCTCAAGCGCCTCCTGGATCGAGGCTTCGACCTCGCTGTCGAGCGCCGAGGTCGCCTCGTCCAGCACGAGGATCGGCGCGTTTTTCAGAAAGGCGCGGGCCAGCGCGATCCGCTGCCGCTGCCCGCCGGAAAGTTTCACCCCCCGCTCGCCAAGGAAGGCGTCATAGGCCCGGCGGCCCTGGTGGTCGGCCATGCCGGTGATGAACTCATGCGCCTCGGCAGCGCGGGCGGCGGCTTCGATCTCGGCATCCGGGGCCCCGGGCTTGCCGTAAGCGATGTTGTCGCGGGCCGAGCGGTTGAACATCGCGGTTTCCTGCGTGACCATGCCGATCTGGCGGCGCAAACTCTCTTGCGTGACGCCGCGCAGGTCATGGCCGTCGATGGTGACCGAGCCGGTTTCGGGGTCGTAGAGCCGCAACAGGAGCGACACCAGCGTCGATTTCCCCGCCCCGCTGGCGCCGACGATGCCGATCTTCTCGCCCGGCAGGATGGTCAGCCGGATGCCCTGCACCCCGCCGTGGCCCTTTTCGTCCTGGCGGCCATAGGCGAAGGTCACGCCGTTGAAGCCGATCTCGCCCTTCACCGCCGGAAGCGGCCGCGCGCCCTCGGCATCGGCGAGCGTATGGGGAACGGAAAGGGTGTTCATCCCGTCCTCGACCTCGCCGACGCTGGTGTAGATCCCCATCAGGGTGAAGCTGACCCAGCCCGACATCTGCGCGATGCGCAGAGCCACGGCACCCGCGGCGGCGATGTCGCCCGCCGTCGCCGCGCCCGCCTGCCATTGCCAGAGCGTGCCGCCGATCAGCACCACCGGCAAGACGCCTGCCAGCGTCATCAGCGCAAGGCGGAACCAGGTGGAAATCTCGCCATATTCCAGCGAGGCCTCGCGGTAGGTCTCCATCGCCTTCAGCGCCACCCGGTCCTCGAAAGCGTGATGGGCGAACAGCTTCACGGTCTTGATATTGGTGATCGTATCGACCACCTGGCCCGAGACCATGGCGCGCGACGACGCCCGCGCGGCCGAGTTCTTGCGGATGCGGGGCAGAAAGAAGCGGATCATCGCCAGATAGGCCGCCAGCCAGACCATCAGCGCGGCGGCAACCAGGGGGTCGATCACCAAGAGGAAGATCGCCGAGCCCACCACCGAGGCCAGCGCGAAACAGACGGTGTTGATGATCTCGGTCGCGGTATCGGTGACGGCGCGCGCCGCCTGCATCTGCTTTTGCGCGATGCGCCCGGCGAAATCGTTGTCGAAAAAGGTGACGGCCTGGCCCAAAGTCCAGCGGTGCAGGCGCGACAGCACCAGGGGCATCACGTTCGGCCCGATCACCACCGCGTTCGAGGCTGATGAGAGCCCGAACGCCAGCGGCCGCAGCACCAGGTAGAACACGAGGAACCCGGCGATCAGCCCGAGGTGATCGGCGAAAAAGCCCTGCGGCCCGGCCTCGACCGCGGTGTCGATCACCCAGCCGAGGATGATCGCGCTGACCACCTCGGTCGTGCCCGCCAGCGCCGACAGGACACCGGCCAGCAGCAGCATCGGCCCCGCCCCGCGCAGGCACCAGCGCATGAACGCGCCAAGGCTTTGCGGCGGCGGCCCCTCGGCGGGGCGGAAGGCGTCGATCCGGTCGCCGAGCCAGGCGAAGCCACTGGTGAAGACGCTCATTCCCCTTCTTCCTCCAGGCCGATGAACCCGCCCGACTGGCGCGCCCAGAACCTTGCGTAAAGCCCGTTCAGCGCCAGAAGTTCCGCATGCGTCCCCTGTTCGGCGACGCGGCCGTCGTCCAGCACCACGATCCGGTCCATCGCGGCGATGGTGGACAGCCGGTGGGCGATGGCGATCACGGTCTTGCCCTGCATCACGCCGTAAAGCGCGTCCTGGATCGTCGCCTCGGCCTCGGAATCCAGCGCCGAGGTCGCCTCGTCGAGGATCAGGATCGGCGCGTCCTTCAGGATCACCCGCGCCAGCGCCACCCGCTGGCGCTGCCCGCCGGAAAGTTTCACCCCGCGCTCGCCGACATGGGCGTCATAGCCCTTGCGGCCCTGGGGATCCTCCAGCGTCAGGATGAACTCATGCGCATCGGCGCGGCGGGCGCTCGCGATCATCTCGTCCTCGGTCGCGTCGGGGCAGCCGTAGAGGATGTTCTCGCGCACCGAGCGGTGCAGAAGGCTGCTATCCTGCTGCACCATGCCGATCAGGCGGCGCAGACTGTCCTGCGTGACCCGGGTCACGTCCTGGCCGTCGATCAGGATGCGGCCGCCCTCGGGGTCGTAGAACCGCAGCATCAGCCTGACCAGCGAGGATTTCCCCGCGCCCGAGCGCCCGACGAGGCCGATCTTCTCGCCCGGGCGGATCACCAGGCTGACGCCCTGAACGCCCCCGGCCTCGCGCCCGTAATGGTGGCGCAGGTCCTGGAGTTCGATCAGCCCCTCGCGGTATTCCAGCGGCTTCGCGCCGGGCGCGTCGGTCAGGCCGATCGGATGGGTGATGGTCTGCATCCCCTCCTGCACCACGCCCAAAGCCTGGACGAGGCCCGAGAACGCCCACATGATCCAGAAGGTCATGTTGTTGAGCCGCAAAACCAGCGCCGAGGCCGCGGCGACGGTGCCGGTCGAAGCCTCGCCCCCGATCCACAGCCAGACAGCCCAGCCGATCACCGCCACGATCAGGAACCCGTTCAAGAGCGTCAGCGCGAGGTCCATCTTCGTGATGATCCGCATCTCGGTCTGAAAGGTGGCGCGGGCGTTTTCGATGGCCTCTTTCGCGTAGAGGATTTCGCGGTCGTGATGGGCGAACAGCTTGACCGAATGGATGTTGGAATAGGCGTCCACCACCCGCGCGGTGACGGCCGAGCGCGCGTCGGAACTGGCCATGGCGGCCGGTCCGGCGCGGCGGATCGTCCAGCGCACCAGCGCCATGTAAAGCGCGAACCAGGCCACCAGCGGCAAAAGCAGGCGCGGGTCGGCCTCGGCCAGCATCAGCCCGGCGCCGATCACGGTGACGGCGGCGAAGGCCATGGCGTCGAAGGTCTGGAACACCGCATCCCCCGCCGCCGGGGGCGTCTGCATGATGCGGTTGGCGATGCGCCCGGCGAAATCGCTCTCGAACCAGCCGACCGGCTGGCGGATCACATGGCGATGCGCGCGCCAGCGGATCATGGTGCCGAAATTCGGCAGGATCGTATTGTGCAGAAGCGCCACGTTCGAGACCTGGATCAGCGGGCGCAAGACCAGCACCGCCAGCGCGACCAGCGCCACCTCGGCGCCGTTCTCGCGCAGGAAATCCGCCGGGCCGGTGGCGACCATCAGGTCGATCAGCCGCCCCAGATACCAGATCAGCGCCACCTCGATGAAGGCCGAGGCGACCGACAGCGCGCCGGTCACGGCAAAGACCCGGCGGAACGGGCGGATATACTCCAGCAGGAACGGCCAGAGCCGGCGCGGCGGCGTGTCCGTTTCGGCGTAGGGACGATAGGGGTCGATCAGACCCTCGAAAAAGCGAAACATTTCAGCACCCGGGATTGCCTGCGGGTTTTAGCGGTTTTCGCGGCGGAAGGGAACTCAGGCTTCCGGCAGGGCCAGAAGTGCGGCACGGCTCAGCCGCAGGTCCGAGGCGAGCCAGGCTTGCTTCAGCGCCCTGAGCCGCGCGCCGAGAGCGGGGCCGGAAAGCCCGGGCATCAGATCGGCGGCGGTTACGGGGAAGGTGCCGGCGGCGCCCCGCGCGATGTTCTCTCGCCAGCCCCGGGGCGGCGGGTTGCCGGTCAGCGCGGCGCGGGCCAGGATCGCATCCGTGGCGATTTCTGCGCCGAACATGTGGCCGAGCGCGGCCGGCAGGCCGCCTTCGCGGGTGGCTTCGCTCAGGCTTTCCATGCTGCGGGTTTCGGCAGAGGACAGCCGCAGGTCGCGCCAGCCCTCGCCGCCAAGACAGGCCAGACGGCGGGTCCAGCGGGGGGGCTCGCCGTTCTCCAGATGCACCAGAACCGGCAGGGCGCGCGGGTCCGCGCCGGGCAGGATGCGGGTCAGCACGCCGCTTGCCGCCATCGCGGCGACGGCGGGCGCCGGGTCGGGGGCAGAGAGCAGCTTCTTCATCTCGGCCCCGATCCGCTCGCGCGAGAGCGTTCCGATGCCGTCCGCCAGTTCGGCGCAGGCGGCGAGGCCCTCGGGGTCCGGCCCCTCTGCCGGATCGCCATACCAGGCGAGGAAGCGGAAAAAGCGCAGGATGCGCAGGTAATCCTCGCGGATGCGCGCGCCGGGCTCGCCCACGAAGCGGATGCGCCGCGCCAGGGCATCGGCGATACCGCTGCCGAGCGGGTCGCTCACCTCGCCGTCGCGGCGCGCGTAAAGCGCGTTCATGGTGAAATCGCGCCGCATCGCGTCGTCCTCGATCCGGTCGGCAAAGGCGACCACGGCGCGGCGGCCGTCGGTTTCCACATCGCGGCGGAAGGTGGTGATCTCGTAGGGCTCGTGCCCGGCGATCACCGTCACCGTGCCGTGGCCGATCCCGGTCGGCACGCATTTCAGCCCGGCCGCGGCCGCGAGTGCCGCCACCCGTTCCGGCCGCGCGTCGGTCGAGATGTCCACATCGGCGACCGGCTCTCCGAGGATCGCATTGCGCACACAGCCGCCCACGGCCCAGGCCCGGTGGCCCGCGGCCTCCAGCATCGCAAGCACCTCTTGCGTCCCGGCGCGTGTCAGCCAGTCGCCGGTGATCCTCATTCCGCCTGCCTTCCCGCCATGCCGCGCAGGATACGCGCGGTCGCGCCCCAGATATACCAGGGGCCCCAGGGAATGGTGTAATAGCGCCGCCATTCGCCGCGCCACATCCGCCGCTCGATCGAATAGCGCGGGATCGCAAGAAGATGCGACAGCGGCACGGTGAAGATCTCGGCCACCTCGCCCGCCTCGGGGCGCGGGGTGAAGGGGCCGCGGATCAGGCCCAGCACCGGAGTGACGGTGAAGCCGGTCACGGTCTCATGATCGGGCAGGCGGCCCATGGTTTCCACCGAGGCCGGATCCAGCCCGATCTCTTCGCGCGATTCGCGCAGGGCGGCGGCTTCGGGGCTGCCGTCCTGCGGGTCGATCTTGCCGCCCGGGAAGGCGACCTGGCCCGGATGGTGGCGCAGCTGCGACGAGCGTTTGGTCAGCACCACCCGGGGGCCGCTTTCGCACGGCCAGACCGGCACCAGCACGGCGGCGGGGCGCAGCGGGCGGCCCTCGGGCAGCCGGACGCCCGGGTTCAGGTCGTAATCCGACGAGGCGCCGCCGGACTTTTCCAGCAGGCGCCCCAGCAGAAGGCCCACGTCATCCGGCATCGCCGCCCTCGAACCCGAGGCTCACCGGGTCCATCTCGTAATGCGCGCCGCAGAACTGGCAATCGGCGGTGACGATGCCCTCGGCGGTCGTCATATGGGCGATGTCCTTGCGGCTGTAGATCGACAGCGTGCTGCGGACCTTTTCTTCCGAGCAGGAACAGCCGAAACGCACCGGCTGGGCGTCGAACACGCGCGGGCTTTCCTCGTGGAACAGCCGCACCAGCAGGTCGGTCGGCGCCACCAGGGGGCCGATCATCTCCAGTTCCTCGACGGTATCCAAAAGCAGATTGGCGCGGTTCCAGTCCTCGGCCGGCTCGCCCGAGAGGATATCGGCGTGGGTCAGCAGCCCGCCCTCGCCCGAGCCGCCCGAAGCCGCGACGCCGCCGGTCTGCGGCATGTGTTGCAGCATCACGCCGCCCGCGCGCCACGAGGCCGCCTGGCCCGGCACCGCGCTTTTGCCGAACGAAAGCTGGAACCGGGTCGGCAACTGCTCGGACTGGGCGAAATACGCTCCGGCGCAGGCGGCGATGCTGCCGCCCGCGATCGGGGTGAAGCCCTGATACGGCAGCATGCCCTGGCCCTGGTCGAGCATGACGGCGAAATAGCCTTCGCCGATCAGGCCGAACGGATCCGGCGTGCCGCTGATGCGATCCGCGTCGAAACTGGCATAGGCGCGGATGCGGGCGGGCTCGCCTTCGGCCTGGGGGCCGTAGTAATCGGTGGCGATCAGCCGGGCCGGGCCGTTGCCGCGCACCTGGAGCGAGAGCTTCCAGCGCAGCTTGATGGTCTGGCCGATCAGCGCGGTCAAGAGCGCGGCCTCGGCCACCAGCGCCTCGATGGCGGGCGGATAATTGTGCTGGGCCAGCACCTGGTCCAGCACGCCGTCAAGCCGCGCCACCCGGCCGCGGATGCCGGAACGGTCGAGCTGGAAGGGAAGGACGGTATCGTCCCATGCGATTTTAGAGCCGATGGCCATGAGGATATCCTTGCGCGCGGGGGTGTCCGCAGAACGGGGCCGCAGAACGGAGCCGCGGGAATGTGGGGTCAGCCTTGCCTTGACGGGAAGGCTCTGGCAATCCGGGCCTATATAGGCGGTAAAACCAGGGCGACCAAGGGGGCGGGTCATGATCCGGCGATATGGCGAGGCGGTGAAACCGGGGCAGAGCTACCGCCGCCGCCCGGGGGTCTATTCGGTGCTGCCCCGGGGCGGGAAGATCCTTGTCACCTTCCAGGAAAGCCCGGTCCCTGAGTTCCAGCTTCCCGGCGGCGGCATCGACCCGGGCGAGCATCCTTTGGCCGCCCTGCACCGCGAGGTGTTCGAGGAGACCGGCTGGAAGATCGCCGCGCCGCGCCGGGTGGGGGCGTTCCGGCGCTTTACTTACATGCCGGAATACGACTTCTGGGCGGAAAAGATCTGCACGGTCTATCTGGCGCATCCGGTGCGGCCTCTGGGTCCGCCGCGCGAGGCGGGCCATACCGCGGTCTGGCTGGATGCCAGTGAGGCGCCGGATCTGCTGGGGAACCCCGGCGACCGGGCGATGCTGGCGAAGGTGCTCGCGGGGCTCTAGTGTCGCTTGCGGGCCAGCACGGCCTCGCGCCAGACCACATAGATGCCCGAGCCGCAGATCAGCGCGATCCCGGCCCATGAGGTCAGGTCGGGCCAGGTGCCGAAGATCACCACGCCCCAGAAGATCGCCATCGGCATTCCGGCATAGTCGAAGGGCGCGATCAGCGCGGCTTCGGTGGTGCGGTAGGCCTGGGCGACCATCAGCCCGGCGATCGAGACCGACAGCCCGGTCAGCAGGAACCAGGGCCAGTCGGCGGCGGGCGGCCAGATCCAGGGCCGGAACAGAAAGGCCCAGAGCGGATCGTCGTTCGCGAAACGCCCGTCGCCCGCCACCAGCCCCATGATCACCGAGATCAGCATGAATCCGGCCATGGTGAAGAACGAGAAGGAAAGCGCCGTCTCGGTCTCGCGCATCATCCGGGTCATCAGATTGCCGATGGCGTAAAGCAGCGCCGCCAGCAGCACCAGAAGCGCCGCGCCCTGGATCACCCCGGCGCCGGGGCGCAGGATCAGCACGGTGCCGGACAGGCCGAGCGCCACCGCCGTCCAGCGCCGCGCTCCGACCCTTTCGCGCAGGGCAACGACCGAGAGCGCGGTGACGAACAGGGGGCTCGTGTAGGAAACCGCCGCCGCATCGGCCAGCGGCATCGCGGCAAGGCCGGTGAAATAGACCGAATTGGAGGTCAGGATCACCAGCACCCGGGTCATATGCCCGAAGGGCCGCCGCGTGCGCAGTTGCGCGAAGCCGCCCTGCGAGCGCGTGATCAGCACCAGAAGGAAGCACAGCCCGATCATCGCCCGGATCAGCACGATCTGATGCAGCGCATAGCCCGCCGACAGATGCTTGATCGCCATGTCATTGACCGAGAACAGCGCCATCCCGCCCGCGGCGAGCAGGATTCCGGTCAGGGCAGGATTTGAGGGCCTGGTCATTGGATCGAGGATTGGCCCGGACCGGCGCCGCCGTCTGTCCTTGCCGCGACATGGACGCGCCGCAGAACGCGGTCGAGCGTGTCGAGAAACCGCGAGCGGTCGGCTTTGGAGAAGCTGCGCCCGCCGCCCTGGCGGAACGGATCGGCCGACCGCAGATCCGTCATCAGATCGCGGGTGGCGAGGGTGGTGCCGATATTCGCCGGCGTCAGTTCCTGGCCGTCGGGCTTCACAACCGCCGCGCCTCCGGCGATCACCCGGGCGGCGAGCGGAATGTCCGATGTCACCACCACATCGCCCGCCCCGGCATGATCGGCGATCCAGCGGTCGGCCTCATCGAGCCCCGAGCCGACATAGACCGAGGACACCAGCGGATGCGCCGACGGCCGGATGCCGCCGTTCGAGACCAGCACCATCGGCACCGACTGCCGGACGGCGACCCGCTCGGCCTCGGCTTTCACCGGGCAGGCGTCGGCGTCGATGTAGAGCACCATCTTTCCCCCTTGCCGCAAAAATCTTCGAAGATTTTTGCAAATTCCTTCGAAGGAATTTGGCGGCTCAGCCCATCAACGCATCGGCGTGAAAGGCGATATGGTCTTCGATGAAGGACGAGACGAAGAAATAGCTGTGATCGTAGCCCTTCTGCATGCGGAAGGTGCCGCCCTGGCGGCGCTCGGTCATCGCGCTGGCCAAGGCCTCGGGCTTCAGCAGGTCGATGAACTGATCGGCCGTGCCCTGGTCGATCAGCACCGGCCCGTCGAAGCCGCGTTTCCTCATCAGAAGCGTGGCGTCATGCGGCGCCCAGGCTGATTCGTCCTTGCCCAGATAGGCGGTGAACTGCTTCCTGCCCCAGTCCGAGGCGGACGGGTTGCAGATCGGCGCGAAGGCCGAAACCGAGGAGAACCGGCCCGGCAGGCTCATGGCGATGGTCAGCGCGCCGTGGCCGCCCATGGAATGGCCGGTGATCGCCTGGAGGGTTTCCTCCAGCGGGAAGGCGCGGAACACCAGATCCGGCAGTTCGTCGGTCACGTAATCCCACATGCTGAAATGCGGCGCCCAGGGGGATTCGGTCGCATTGACGTAGAAACCGGCGCCCTGGCCCAGATCATAGGCCTCGTCATTGGCGACGCCCTCGCCGCGCGGGCTGGTGTCGGGGAAGATCAGCGCGATCCCGGCCTCGGCCGCCCAGCGTTGCGCCCCCGCCTTGACCATGGCGTTCTCATGGGTGCAGGTCAGGCCCGACAGATACCAGAGCAGCGGCACCGGCCCGTCCTCGGCCCCTTCGGGCAGGAACAGGCCAAAGGTCATATCGGTTCCCGTGGCCTGCGAGGCATGGGTATAGACCCCTTGCACGCCCCCGAAGCAGCGGTTTTCCGAAATCGTCTTCATAGCGTCTCCACCTGGGTAGGTCGCGCGAACAGGGTCTGGCGCGATGCGGGCTTGTCCGGCGCCACAATGGCCGCAACCGCGGCGGGGGGCAAGGCCGCAACCGCGGCGGGGGCAGGGCCGGACGGGCCGAAGCGCGCCGGAAGACGGGCATGACGAAAGGCCCGGCCGCAGTTGCCAACCGCCGGGCCGGCGGGCATGATGGCGCGGCCATGAGTTCCATTCCAGAACCCGAGGTCCGCAGGGGCCGAAAATTTGAGCAGGTGGTGGACGGCGCTTTGCGTGTCTTCCTTCGCGACGGATTCGAAGGCGCCTCGGTCGATGAGATCGCGCGTGAGGCCGGGGTGTCGAAAGCCACGCTCTATTCCTATTTCCCCGACAAGCGCATCATGTTCGCCGAGGTGTTCAGTGCCGAATGCCACCGCCAGGCCGACCGTGCCGAGACCGAACTGGCGCGCACACCGGGCGCGCGTGAGTTCCTGACCTTCGCGGGCCAGCGGGTGATCGAGTTCACTTTGTCGGATTTCGGCCGCCGCCTGTTCCGGCTGATCGTGGCCGAGGTAGCACGATTCCCCGAACTTGCGCGGGAGTTCTACTCGAACGGGCCGGGCCTTCTGCGCCGCAAGCTGGTGGAGCGTCTGCGCGAACTCAGCCAGCGCGGCGAGCTTTCGATCACCGACTACGACCTCGCCGCCGATCAGTTCGTGCAGCTCTGCCGGGCGGCGGTCCACGACCGGCTGATGCTGGATCTGGTGCAGGACATCCGCCCCGAAGAGGTGGCGAAATCGGTCGAGAGCGCGGTGGAGATGTTCATGGCGCGTTACGGGGCGCGGGGGGAAGCGGAGCGTGCCGAAAGGTCCGGCTGAAGGGGGCGAAGCAGAAGTGCCGTCTTGTTATGTTGCAGAACTTCAAATCTCCCGCATTCTCTCAATGCCTGCGCAAAGTCCCGGTGGCTCAGCTTGCCCAAGGCGGATTCGGGGCTTGATTGCGCCAGTTGCTTGCGTAACCAGTGGGAGGCCGTCCAGCCGCCGGGCATATCGGAACTTCTGAGAATCCGCTCGAGTTCGGGGATCAGCCGTTCCAGTTCGGAGGGCGCCGACGCGGCGCTGAGAGGTTTGGGCGCCGGAGCCGGGGGTGTGGTCCGCGTTTTACCCGTGGCCGCTTTGCCCGCCTTCACCTCATCGAACTGATAAAAGCACGAGCATGCATTGCGGAACGAGGCTGGCGTTCTGCCGTCTCCGATCCCGATCACCCGGATTCCGATCTCGCGCAATTGCTCGGCCAGATAGCTGAAATCGCGATCTCCGGTGACGATGGCGATGGTCGGGAACTCCTCGCGCAGCGCCAGCAGCATCGCCTCGACGCACAGGAGCATATCGGCGGAATTCTTGCCCGGCCGGGTCGGGCACAGGCGGAATCCGTGATCTTCCCAGCCCGAGATATGCTGCAATCCCCCATAGACCCGCCGGATCCGGGCATCGCCGCAGAGCCGGGCGACCGGCAGCAGATCAGGCGCAAAGGTCTTCGGGATATTCTCGCCATCCACAAGCAGGGCAAGCGGGGTGTCGACCAGAGCGGTCAGCGGGGCGGACAGGGCGGCGGTGGGCGACAGATCCATGGGCGCGGCAATTCATCTGATAAACCGCATCAGTTTTTCCGCCGATTGTGTTCGAAGAAGGGCTGCCCGCCCGCGCGGGACAATTTTCTTCGAAGAAAATTGCAAAATCCTTCGAAGGATTTTGGCCCCGGCCTGGCCTCAGCCGTTCTCTTTCAGCACCTGGCCTGCCAGATAGAGCGAGCCGCAGATCAGCACCCGCGCCTGGGGGTTCTCCGCCACCACCCTCGCCAGCGCAGCAGCGACCGAGGGAGCGGTCTCTGCGTTGATTCCGGCGGTGTGCGCCGCGTCGCGGGTGGCCTCAGGCGGCAGGGTGTTCGGCTCGCCCGGGATCCCGACCGCGATCAGCCGATGCACCCGGGGCGCGAGCGGGCGCATGTAGCCGGTCACATCCTTGGTGTTGAGCATGCCGCAGATCAGGAAGGTCTCGCGCGCGGGCATCCGCGCGAGCGTAGCCGCCACCGCCTCGCCGCCCGCCGGATTGTGGCCGCCGTCGAGCCAGAGTTCGGCCTGCGGTGCACTTTCCGCGAGCGGGCCGCGTGTCAGTCTTTGCATCCGGGCGGGCCAGACGGCGCGCGTCACCGCGGCCTCGCAGGCGGCCTCGTCCCGGCCCAGAAGGCGCAAAGCCGCGATGGCCGCGCCCGCGTTCATAATCTGATGCGGCCCGGGCAGGTTGGGCAGCGGCAGATCCAGCAGGCCGTTCTCGTCCTGATAGATCATCCGCCCGCGTTCCTCGTCGACATGCCAGTGCTGGCCATGGGCGAAGATGGGCGCGCCAAGCCGCGCGGCGGTGGCCTCGATCACCGCGAGCCCCTCGTCCTCCTGCGGGCCGACCACGACCGGCACGCCGCGCTTGATGATCCCGGCCTTCTCACCGGCGATCTCGCGCAGGGTTTCGCCCAGATATTGCTGATGGTCGATGGAAACCGGCGTGATGATCGTCAGCCGCGGCTGGTCCACCACATTGGTGGCATCCAGCCGACCGCCGAGGCCGACCTCCAGCAGGGTGAAATCAGCGGGAGTGCGGGCAAAAGCCAGCATCGCCGCGACGGTGGTGATCTCGAAGAAGGTGATCGCCTCGCCGCCGTTCGCCGCCACGCATTCGTCCAGCAGCGCGGTCAGCGCGGGTTCTGAAATCAGCTCGCCCGCCAGCCGGATCCGCTCATGGAACCGCGCCAGATGCGGTGAGGTATAGGCGTGGACGCGCGCGCCTCCGGCCTCCAGCCCGGCGCGGATCATCGCCTGGGTCGAGCCCTTGCCGTTCGTCCCCGCCAGATGGATCACCGGCGGCAGATTCCGTTCGGGATGTCCGAGCGCGGCCAAGAGGCGATGCACCCGGTCGAGCGTCAGGTCGATGACCTTGGGGTGCAGGGTCATCATCCGCTCAAGGATGGCGTCGGAACCGAGCGTGCTCACGCCTGGTCTCCGCTCGCGGGGGCGGGTTCCGGGGCGGCGGCGGGGGCCGCCAGATCGCCGCGCATCTCCGGGGGCTGCCCCATCAGCATCCGAAGGATGGTGATCAGCTCCTCGCGCAGTTCCTTGCGGTGGGTCACCCGGTCCAGCATGCCGTGGTCGAGCAGATATTCTGCGCGCTGGAAGCCCTCGGGCAGTTTCTCGCGGATGGTCTGTTCGATGACGCGCGGCCCGGCGAAACAGATCAGCGCATTCGGCTCGGCGATCTGCACATCGCCCAGCATGGCGTAAGAGGCGGTGACGCCGCCGGTGGTCGGATGGGTCAGCACGACGATATAGGGGAGCCCTGCTTCCTTCAGCATCTGGATCGCGACTGTGGTGCGTGGCATCTGCATGAGGGCAAGAATGCCCTCCTGCATCCGCGCCCCGCCCGCGGCGGAGAACACCACGAAGGGCTTCTTCATCGCGACCGCGCGCTGGGCGCCCGCAATGAAGGCATTGCCGACATACATCGACAAAGAGCCGCCGATGAAGGCGAAATCCTGCGCGGCGGCGACGACCGGGGTGCGGCCGATCTCGCCCTCGGCCACCAGCATGGCCTCTTTCTCGCCGGTGGCCTTCTGCGCCGCCTTCAGCCGGTCGGGATATTTCTTCTGATCGCGGAAATGCAGCGGATCGGCGATCGGGTCGGGCACCTTCACCTCGGTGAAGATGCCGCCGTCGAACAGCGCCCGGAAACGATCGCGCGGCGTGATCGCCATATGGTGGTCGCAGTTCGAGCAGACGTTGAGGCTGGCCTCCATCTCGCGGTGGAACAGCATGGTCCCGCATTCGGGGCATTTGGTCCACAGGTTCTCGGGCACCTCACGCCGCGAGAAGAGCGAATTGATCTTCGGGCGGACGTAGTTGGTGATCCAGTTCATGCGAATGCCTCTCCGGCCGGTGTCGGTCGGCCCCGAGATAAGCCGGGCAGGGCACGATTGCAATCCGCAGGCGCGGGGTTCGGCGGCGAAAGGGGGCCCTGCCCCCTCGCGCCTTCGGCGCTCACCCCCGGGGTATTTATATCAGGGTGAAAGCATAAGGGGCTTTCATCCTGACCCAAATACCCCCGCCGGAGGCGTCCGGCGCCTGCCATCGGGCGCGCGGTCAGATCCTGCGCCGCGCGCGCAACGCCGCGCCGAGCGTGCCGTCGTCGAGATAGTCCAGTTCGCCGCCGACCGGCACGCCCTGAGCGAGGGTCGAGATCTGCGCTTCGGTTCCCGCGAGGGCATCGGCGATGTAATGCGCGGTGGTCTGGCCGTCGACCGTGGCGTTCAGCGCGAGGATCACCTCGGCTATGCCCTCGTCCGTCACCCGCCGCGCGAGGCGGGGGATGCCCAGTTCATCCGGCCCCAGCCCGTCGAGCGCCGACAGCGTGCCGCCCAGCACGTGGTAGCGGCCGCGGAACACGCCTGCGCGTTCCAGCGCCCAGAGATCGGCCACATCCTCGACCACGCAGATCTCGCGGGTGGCGCGGGCGGGGTCCTGGCAGATCGGGCAGATCTCGGTCGTCGAGATATTGCCGCAGATCTGGCAGTCGCGGGCGTTCAGCGCCACCTGGGCCATGGCCTGGGCGAGCGGCGCCATGACCTGGCCGCGGCGTTTGAGCATCATCAGCACCGCGCGCCGCGCCGAGCGCGGCCCGAGGCCCGGAAGCCGCGCCATCAGCTCGATCAGCGCGTCGATCCCGGCGTCTTCGGGGGCGGCGCCCACGTTCAGAACGGCAGCTTCATGTCGGCGGGCAGGCCGAGCGCCTCGGTCAGCCTGCGCATCTCGTCGGCGGATCTGGTGGCGGCGCGGCCCTGGGCATCCTTGATCGCGGCGAGGATCAGGTCTTCCAGCACCTCTTTCTCGGTCGGCACCAGGATCGACGGGTCGATGTCGAGCCCGGTCACCTCGCCTTTCGCAGTGGCGCGCGCCTTCACGAGGCCGGCGCCGCTTTCGCCGATCACTACGGTGGTGGCCAGGCTCTCCTGCAACTCGGCCATTTTGGTCTGCATTTCCTGCGCGGCCTTCATCATCTTCGACATATCGCCGAGACCGCCGAGGGCACCGAGACCTTTGAACATGGGCTTTCCTTCCTGAAACCGGCTTTATCCCGAGATACGGACGCCAGGGCGCCCGCGCAAGAGAGGGCTATTCCTCGAACGGATCCCAGTCGTCGCCGGTTTCCGGGTCCGCCTCGGGCAGGGCCTCGGCGGCGGCCTGGGCGGCCAGATCCTCGGGCGAGCGGATGTCGGTGATCCGGGCCGCGGGGAAGGCTTTGAGCACGGCCTGCACCATCGGGCTGAGCCGCGCTTCCGCCTCGGCGGCGCGGCGCTCGCTGGCCTGGGCCTCGGCGATGGTCGGCGCACCGCCCGAGCCGACGACCGAGACGCCCCAGCGGGTGTGCGTCCAGCCCTGGAGGCGCTGCGACAGCCGCGCGGCGAGGTCGGGTTTCGCGCCGGGGGCGGGCTCGAATTCGATCCTTCCGGGGGCGAAATGCACGAGCCGGACGTAATCCTCGACCTCTTTCAGCAAAAGCGCGTCGCGCTTTTCGCGGATCAGCGCGATCAGCTGTTCGAAAGAGGCGCAGATCACCTGCGGCGCGGCGGCAAGTGCGGGGGCCGCGGCCGACATGGTGGCGCCCATCATGGGGCCGCGTGCGGGCGCCATCGGCGCGCGCATCGCGCCATGGACGGTGCCGCCGCCGCCCCCGGCCGGAGCGCCGCCGGAGGGGCCACCTGTGGGGCCGCCTGGGGGCGGGCGCGGCGAGTCGGCCAGTTTCTTCACCAGCTGCGCCGGATCGGGCAGTTCCGCCACATGGGTCAGGCGGATGATCGCCATTTCCGCCGCCATCATCGCGTTCGGGGCCTGGCCGACCTCTTCCAGCGCCTTCAGCAGCATCTGCCACATCCGCGTCAGCGCCCGCATCGGCAGTTTCGCGGCCATCTCCAGCCCGCGTGCGCGCTCGTCGGGGGGCACGGTCGGGTCTTCGGCGGTCTCGGGCGTGATCTTGATGACCGAAATCCAGTGGGTGATCTCGGCCAGATCGCGCAGCACCGCCATCGGGTCCGCCCCGTCGGCATATTGCGCCGACAGTTCGGTGAGCGCGTCAGACGCCTGCCCCTTCATCACCATGTCGAACAGATCGAGCGTCCGGCCCCGGTCGGCGAGGCCCAGCATGGCGCGCACCGCGCCCGCGGTGGTCTCACCCTGACCGTGGCTGATCGCCTGGTCGAGGATCGAGGTCGCGTCGCGGGCCGAGCCTTCGGCGGCGCGGGTGATCAGCGCCAGAGCCTCGTCGGTGATCTGCGCGCCCTCGGCCCCGGCGATCCTGCGCAGAAGGGCCATCATCACCTCGGGCTCGATCCGTTTCAGATCGAACCTTTGGCAGCGCGACAGCACCGTGACCGGAACCTTGCGGATCTCTGTGGTGGCGAAGATGAATTTTACATGGGCGGGCGGCTCTTCCAGCGTCTTCAAAAGCGCGTTGAAGGCCGCGGTCGAGAGCATGTGCACTTCGTCGATGATATAGACTTTGAACCGCGCCGAGGCCGCCCGGTAATGGACCGAGTCGATGATCTCGCGGATGTCGTTCACCCCGGTGCGCGAGGCGGCGTCCATTTCCATCACATCGACGTGGCGGCCCTCGGCGATGGCCACGCAATGCTCGCATTTGCCGCAGGGCTCGGTCGTCGGGCCGCCCTGGCCGTCCGGCCCGATGCAGTTCAGCCCCTTGGCGATGATGCGGGCGGTGGTGGTCTTGCCGGTGCCGCGGATGCCGGTCATCACGAAGGCATGCGCGATGCGCGAGGCCTCGAAGGCGTTCTTCAGCGTGCGGACCATCGCCTCCTGGCCGACGAGATCGGCGAAGGTCTCGGGGCGGTATTTGCGGGCGAGAACCTGATAGGCCGGTGGCTGGGTTTCGGACATAGGGCCTCCTGCGGTCGGGGCCAATCTAGGGGGCGGGGCGCGGATCGGCAACCGGCTGCGGCAGGGTCCGGAATTTTGCAAAATTCCGGGCCGGAGTTTTTGAAAACTCCGGCCTGCGTCAGCCGCGGGGCGCTGCGGCCCGGCGCAGGCGGTCGTTGATCGCGCGCCCCAGCCCCTGTTCGGGGATGGGGGCGAAGGCGATCCGTCCCGCGGGGCCCGCCAGCGCATCGGCCTCGCGCAGGATATGGAAGAGCCGCGCCGCCGCCTCGACCGGATCGCCGGAATCCGAGAGCGTCAGATCGCCCTTCACCGGGCCGAATCCGACGAGGATCTCGCCGGTCTCGGCCGCCCGGGCCTCCAGCCTGACCTGGGCTGCGGGGGCGTAATGCGAACTCAGCTGCCCCGGCGCGTTGGGGCGTTTTGCGTCGCCGCCGGTCGCGATTCTCTGTCCGAGCGCCTCTTCCAGCGCCTCGACCGGCAGCCCGCCGGGGCGCAGAAGCCGCGGTTCGCCATCGAGGCCCAGGATCGTCGATTCCACCCCGACAGCGCAGGGCCCGCCGTCGATCACCGCCGCGATCTTGCCCGACAGCCCCGCCAGCACATGATCGGCCCGGGTGGGCGAGACCCGGCCCGAAGGGTTGGCGGAAGGCGCGGCCAGAGGCCCGCCGAAAGCCGTGAGCAGCGCGCGGGCCACCGGATGGGCGGGAACCCGCAGCGCCACCGTTGGCAGCCCCGCGGTGGCGAGCGGCGAGATCCCCGCGCCCTCGCGCAGCGGCAGGACAAGCGTCAGCGGGCCGGGCCAGAACCGTTCCGCCAGCGCGCGGGCGCGGGCGTCGAACTGCGCGAGGGCCTCTGCGGCCTCAAGGTCGGGCAGATGCGAGATCAGCGGGTTGAAACGCGGGCGGCCCTTGGCCTCGAAGATCCGCGCCGTGGTCTCGTCGCGGCGCGCATCGCCGCCCAATCCGTAGACCGTCTCGGTCGGGAAGGCGACCAGCCCGCCCCCGGCCAGCAGCTCTGCCGCGCGGGCGATGCCCGCATCGTCTGCGGTAAGGATTTCGGTCCGTTCCATGACGCAGCGTCCGGCTTGCGGGAGAGGCTTGATGGGTTAGCCTCAGGCGCATATTGGACCGGAGCCGCCCGCACAAGACGGAGAATCCCAGATGGCCCATGCCCCCGCCGCCGATCAGCGCTTTATCCTGGATCATATCGTGGATTTCGCGGGCCTGGCCGGGACCGACCGCTTCCGCGACGCCACGCCTGATGTGACGGCTGCGATCCTGACCGAGGCGGCGCGGCTGTGCGACGAAGTGGTGGCGCCGGTGAATCGTGACGGCGATCTGCATCCGGCGCGGCTGGAAAACGGCGTGCTGCGGTCCTCGCCCGGGTTCGACCGGGCTTACCGTGGGATTGCCGAAGGGGGCTGGGTCGGAGTCTCGGCCGCGGTGGAATACGGCGGGATGGGTCTGCCGCATACTCTGGCGACCTGCGTGAACGAGATGCTGGCGGGGGCCTGCCTTTCGCTGCAACTGAAGCCCTTGCTCAGCCAGGGCCAGATCGAGGCGCTGGAGCACCACGCCTCGGACGATCTGAAGGCGCTCTATCTGCCGAAGCTGATCTCGGGCGAATGGTCGGGCACGATGAACCTGACCGAGCCGCAGGCGGGCTCGGACGTGGGCGCGCTGCGCTGCCGGGCCGAGCCGGATGGCGACGGCACTTACCGCGTCACCGGGCAGAAGATCTTCATCACCTGGGGCGATTCGGATCTGGTGCCCAACGTCTGCCATCTGGTGCTGGCGCGCCTGCCCGATGCCGCGCCGGGCACCAAAGGGATCTCGTTGTTTCTGGTGCCGAAATTCCTGCCCGATGAGGGCGGCAACCCCGGCGTGGCCAACAGCCTGCGGGTGGTGAGCCTGGAGCACAAGCTCGGCATCCATGGCAGCCCGACCTGCGTGATGGAATTCCAGGGCGCGAAGGGCTGGCTGGTCGATGCGCCCGGCAAGGGCATGGCGGCGATGTTCACCATGATGAACAACGCGCGGCTCGGGGTGGGGATGCAGGGCGTGGGCGTCGCCGAGGCGGCGCTGCAAAAGGCTGTGGCCTTCGCCGCCGAGCGCGTTCAGGGCAAGACCCCGGACGGCAGTCCCGGCATCATCGGCCATGCCGATGTGCGCCGGATGCTGGCCGAGGCGCGGGCCGAGGTCTTTTCCGCCCGGGTGATCGGGCTGGCCTGCGCGCGGGCGATCGACATGGCGACCGCGACCGGCGACGGGGATTGCCGTGCCCGCGCCGCGCTTTTGACCCCCATCGCCAAGGCTTACGGCACCGATATCGGCATAAGGGTCGCCGATCTTGGGGTGCAGGTGCATGGCGGTATGGGCTTCATCGAGGAGACCGGCGCCGCGCAATATCTGCGCGATGCGCGGATCACCGCGATTTATGAGGGCACCAACGGCATCCAGGCGATGGATCTGGTCGGCCGCAAGCTCGCCGACGGCGGCGAGGCGGCGCTGCGGCTGATCGCGGAAATCGAGAGCGACGCGGCAGAGGCCCGCGCGCATCTGCCGGATCTGGCGGGCGAGGTCTGGCAATCCGCCGAGAATCTGCGCGAGGCGACCGAGGCGCTGCTGGCGATGGATCTGAACGACCGTTTCGCGGGTGCCGTGCCCTATCTGCACGGTTTCGCGCTGGTGCTGGGCGGCCATGCCCATCTGCGCGCGGCTTTGGCCGATGCGGCGCGGCTGCCGCTGGCGCGGGTGATGATCCGCCGGCTGCTGCCGGGCCATGCCCCGCTGCTGGCGGTGGCGCGCGAGGGGGCTTCAGGGCTTTATGACGTAGGGCCGGAGTTGCTGGGGGCGTGACGCCTCCGGCGGGGGTATTTGGATCAGGGTGAAAGCCAGGGGGCTTTCATTCCTGCCGGGCCGGACGCAGGTGGCGCGCGGCGGCGGGTTTCGGGGCTTGCGCCCGGGCGCGGGCTTTGCATTGTTGCCGCCATGACAGAGATCCTCCATCCCTTTCCTGAGCCGCCCGCCGCCGGGACCGCCATCGAGGTCGCGCCCGGCATCCTCTGGCTGCGCCTGCCGCTGCCGATGGCGCTGGATCACGTCAACGTCTTCGCGCTGGAGGACGGGGACGGCTGGACCCTGATCGACACTGGGCTGCACTCGCGCCGCATGGTGGCTTTGTGGGAGCGGCTGCTGGCCGGGCCGCTGCGGGGGCGGCCGGTGCGCCGGGTGGTGGTGACGCATCATCACCCCGATCATATCGGCATGGCGGGTTGGTTTCTTGCCCGGGGCGCGGAGCTTCTGATCACCCGCACCGCCTGGCTTTACGGGCGGATGCTGACGCTCGATGTCGAGGAGCGCCCTTCGCCCGCCGCGCTGGCATTCTGGCGCCGCGCGGGGATGGATGAGGCGGAACTCGCGCGCCGCGCGGGCGAGCGGCCGTTCAACTTCGCCGATTGCGTCCATCCGCTGCCGCCGGGCTTCACCCGGCTGGAGGAGGGCCAGAGCCTGCGTATCGGCGGGCGCGACTGGGAGGTGCGCATCGGCCACGGCCATGCCCCCGCCCATGCGACCTTGTGGAGCGAGGGGATCGTCCTTGGCGGCGATCAGCTTCTGCCCGGGATCTCGGCCAATATCGGGGTCTGGCCGACCGAGCCCGAGGCCGATCCGCTGGCGGAATGGCTGGAAAGCTGCACCCGCCTCTCGGCTTTCGCGCGCGAGGATCAGCTGGTGCTGCCGGGCCATAAACTGCCGTTCACCGGCCTGCCGTTCCGGCTGCGTCAGATGATCGAGAACCATATCTCGGCGCTCGACCGGCTGACGGAGTTTCTGGCCGCGCCCCGCCGCGCCACCGACTGTTTTCCGGTGCTGTTCCGGCGCGGGATTCCGCCCGATCAGACCGGGCTCGCGCTGGCGGAATCCGTCGCGCATCTGAACCACCTCTTGCGCCGGGGGGAACTGTCGCGTTCCCTCGGGCCGGATGGGGCATGGCTGTGGCAGAGGCGGTGAGGATGGCGAAAGCGGCGGAACCCGGGGCGAAACCCGCAAGGCGCAGGACGAAACAGGCGACCGCGGTGGCGGCGCCGGGGAAATCGCCCGCGGAACGGGCTTATGACCGGCTGATCCTCTATATCCGCAACTTCGAGACCCAGCTCGACCAGAGCCAGGAGATCGCCATGGGCTTTGCGGGCAGCGAGGCGGGCGTGCTGCGAATCGAGGGGATCGGCTTTTACGAGCCCGACATCATTTCCTTCTATGGCTGCGACGAGGACGGGATGAAGACCCAGCTGATCCAGCATGTCAGCCAGTTGTCGGTGATCCTGCGCGCCGTGCCGAAACATGTTCCCGAAGAGCCGCCTCTGCGCATCGGGTTTCGGCTGTCCGAGGGCTGGCGCGGCGGCGAATCCGGCGATGGCTCGGCCTGGCCCGGGCCGCGGGCTGCGTTGTAGCGGGGCTGCATCGGCGCGGCAAAAGCGCGCGTCTGACCGGGTGACAGCGCCGGATGAATCGGCTAACAGGCGGGAAAGCGAACGATCCCGGGAATGAGACAGCGATGGCCCAGCACGACCACAGCGAACATCAGCACGGCTCGATGAACATCCGCGCGCATGAAAAGACCTTCCACGGCTTCCTCCGGCTGGTGAACTGGAGCCTGGTGGTGATTTTCGTGGTGCTGGTCTTCCTCGCACTGACCGGGGCCTGATCCGCGCGGGCGGGCAAGGCGCCGGACAAGATCCCCGGAGACAAGATATGTTGCGTGTGATTGCGGCGGTTTCGGTCGCTCTGACTCTGGCCGGGTGCGGCGGCGAATCGCTCTGGGCCAGCGACGAGGAGGTGGCGCGCGCGGTCTATGTCGCGCCTCCGCCGCCCTCGGTGACGCTGTTTACGGTGATCAACGGACGCACCGGCGCGGGCGCGCATACGGGTCTTCTGATCAATGCCTCGCAAAGGGTGCTGTTCGATCCGGCGGGCACCTGGACCCATCCGGCCGCGCCCGAGCGCAACGACGTGCATTTCGGCATGACCGACCGGGTGGTGAATTTCTACCGCGACTACCACGCCCGCGACACCGCCGACGAGCATTTCTACATCATCGAACATACTCTGGTGCTTTCGCCCGGGACGGCCGAGCTGCTGATGCAGCGCGCGATGTCGAACGGCGCGGTGGCCAAGGCGAACTGCGCCAATTCGATCTCGGCGATCCTGCGCGACGTGCCCGGGTTCGAGAGCCTGCCGCAGACGTATTTCCCCAAGAAGCTGGGCGCGGCTTTCGGCGCTCTGCCCGGCGTGACCGAGCGCATCGTCACCGAAGAGAACGACAACCCCGGCGAGGGGCATGGCGTGGTGATGGTCGACAAGAAGGGCCGGCGGATCAACTGAGCCCGGGTTGCGGACGCCTGCCCCCGGGTGCAGGCTGTCCGCGGGCGGAAAAGGGGCGGGTCCGTGAGACTGTTTGCCGTTGTGCTGGCCGGGGGCGAGGGCCGCCGGATGGGGGGCGCCGACAAGGCGCTGCTGCCGCTCGGCGGGCGACCACTCATCGCCCATGTGCTGGAACGGACCCTGCCGCAGGTCGAAAGCGTGGTGATTTCGGCCAATGGCGACCCGGCGCGGTTTTCGGCCTTTTCCCTGCCGGTTCTGCCTGATGACACCCCGATGGGGCCGCTGTCGGGGATCCTTGCCGCGCTGGAATACGCGCGGGGCGAGGGGGCGGATGCGGTGATTTCGGTGCCGGTGGATGCGCCGTTCCTGCCCTCGGACCTGGCGGCGCGGCTGACGGGCGCCGGGGGGGCGGCCTTTGCCCGGGCGGGCGGGCGCGATCACAATGCGACGGCGCTGTGGCCGGTGGCTCTGGCCGGGCCGCTCGCGGATTTCCTCGCCTCGGGCGCGAAGCCGAAGATCGCGGATTTCGCCGCCGCCCATGGGGCTGTGGCGGTGGATTTCCCCGATCCGGCAGCTTTCGAAAACCTCAACCGGCCCGAGGATCTGGCGCGGGCAGAGGCCCGGCCCGGGGGCAGGGCATGAGGATCTACGGCGTCATCGGCTGGCAGAACAGCGGCAAGACCACGCTGATGGAGCGGCTGGTGGCCGATATCACCGCGCGGGGCTTCAGCGTCTCCACCGTGAAACACGTCCACCACGATGTCGATCTCGACCGCCCCGGCAAGGACACATACCGCCACCGCGAGGCGGGCGCGCGCGAGGTTGTGCTGGCCTCGGTGAAGCGCTTCGCCATCCTGCGCGAGCATCGCGGCCCCGAGCCGGATCTGCGCGAGGTGCTGGCGCGGCTGGCCCCGGTCGATCTGGTGCTGGTCGAGGGCTACAAACGCGATGCCCATCCCAAGATCGAGGTCTGGCGCGAGGGCGTCACTGATCGCGCGCTGATCCAGCCCGGCGATCCGCTGGTGCGCGCGGTGGCGACGGATGCGCCGCTTGCCGGGCTGACGGTGCCGGTGCTCGACCTGAACGAGGCCGCGCGGGTCGCGGATTTCATTCTGCGCGAGACGGGTCTTGCCGGCTGAGGGCGTCACCATCCGGCGCGGCTTTCCGCCCGGAGAGCGCGACAGGGCGGCGCGGGTCTATTGGGAGGCCTTCGGCGGCAAGCTGAGCCGGGTGATGGGGCCGGATGCGCGGGCGCTGGAATTCCTGCGCGCGGGCCTGCGTCCGGATCATTGTTTCTCGGCGCTGGACGGGCAGGGGCGGGTGATCGGGCTGGCCGGGTTCAAGACGCCGCAGGGCAGTTTCTCGGCCGGAACCCGGGCCGATCTGCGCCGGATCTACGGCCGGATCGGCGCGGTCTGGCGGCTGGCTTTGCTGCGTCTGCTGATTGATGAGATCGACAACCGCCGGTTCCTGATCGACGGCATCGCGGTGACGGAACACGCCCGCAGCCGGGGCATCGGCGCCGCGCTGCTGGCCGAGTTGTGCGCCGAGGCACGGCGGCGCGGCTATGAGGCGGTCCGGCTGGAGGTGATCGAGACCAACACCCGCGCCAGGGCGCTTTATGAGCGCGAGGGCTTCGTCGCCACCCGCACCGAGCGGATGGGGCTGCTGCGCTACGCCTTCGGCTTCAGGGCGGCGACGACGATGATCCGCCCGCTTTAGCCCTAGTCGAACACCCCGGCGACCCGGCCGAAGATCATGAAGGCCCGCGCGGTGCGGGTATCGGCGAATGCCGCGATCTCGGCGTCGGAGGCGTTCTTCTCGAAGGCCTGGAACAGCCGGTCGAAGGTGCGCAGGAAGTGATGCGCGGCGTCGCGGAAGATGGTGTCCTCGCGCATCCGGCTGGCGGTCAGCGCCAGCGAGGAACGGTCGCGGATGCCCCCCACCGCGGCCACGCCGCGCCCGCGCTCGCCGCCGGCGAAGCGGCGCCACAGGTCGGGGTGGCACATCTCGGGGCGAAGGTCGTCCATATAGATCCCCTCCTGGCTGAGCAGCGTCAGCACGTCCTGGGCGGCGCGGATCAGCCTGGCGACCTCGCGGTCTTCCAGCGCAAGGCGCAGGGCGCGGAAACCGGCCTTGTCCTCGGGGCTTTCGGGGAATTGCAGCGCGGCGATGAAATCGCCCATCGACAAGGGCGCGCGCAAAGCCTCGGCCGGGGTGCCGAGCGCAAGGCCCGGCTGTTCGGCCTCGGGTTCAGGGCGCGGCGCGGCCAGCGCGGCGCGGCGGTCGGCCGAGGGCACCGACAGCGCGGCATCGCGCCGGGTGGAAAACGTCGCCAGCACCGAACCCGCCTCGCGCGTGGCCTGGGCGATCTCGTCGAGTTTCTTCTCGACCGAGGGGCGGATCGCGGCGGCCTGCACCTGCTGCGCGGTCTGCATGTAGGAATTGCGCATCGCCTCGACCGAGGCATGCAGCCGTGCGGCCTCGGCCCGCAGATCGCGGACCGAGCGCAGGGTGATCACCGCCACCCAGATCAGCACCAGCGGCAGGAACAGGATCAGCAGCGTCATCACGAGGCCAAGGGTGCGCGTCTCGTCGCCCGGTGGCGAGGCGAAGATCCAGGCCAGCACCGCCACCACCCAGATCCCCGACATCACCCCCGCCGCGATTTCGGTCACGGGCGAACGGCGCTGCGGCGCGGGGGCGCCGGAATGCGGGGGGGCGGTCATGTCCTGATCTTTCACCGGCATCCGGCCCCCGCCTCAGACGTAGCGCACCGAAAGGATTTCGTAGCTTTTCTGCCCGCCGGGGGTGGTGACCTCGACGCTGTCGCCTTCCTCTTTGCCGATCAGCGCGCGCGCGATCGGCGAGCGGACGTTCAGCAGCCCGGCCTCGATATTGGCCTCGACCTCGCCGACGATCTGCCAGGTCTTTTCCTCGTCGGTGTCCTCGTCGACCACGGTCACGGTGGCGCCGAATTTCACCCCGCCCGAGAAGTGGCTCGGGTCGATCACCTCGGCCAGCGAGATGATGCCTTCAAGCTCTTTGATCCGGCCCTCGATGAAGCCCTGCTTTTCACGCGCGGCGTGATATTCGGCATTCTCCGACAGGTCGCCGTGAGCCCGGGCCTCGGCAATGTCGTGGATGATCGCGGGACGCGCCTCCGATTTAAGCTGCTTCAGTTCCGCATCCAGTGCATCGAACCCACGCCGCGTTACCGGGATTTTTTCCATAGCTATGCCGTCACTTTAAAAAACAGAAGCCACGATCCGGTCGCCCGGATCATGACTTCACGCCTCGGTCAGAGGCAACCTCACCCGATGGGCGAGGAAAAAGCAAGGGCCATGGCAGCGGCGATGCGCGGCCTGTCGCTTGCGGACCGGATCATGCCGCCCTGCTTGCGGCTGCCGGCGTGATGTTGCGTCACGGTTGACGTCGGGTTGCCCTTCGGGCAATCACGGGGCGCCCGGGGGAATGGGGCGCCGACAGGAAGTGCCAGCCAAGGACGTGCGGTGTGATAAACCGCCGCAGAAGCAAGAAGGAAGCGCCATGACCGGGATCACCCGCGAGTCGATGGAATATGATGTTGTGATCGTGGGGGCCGGGCCTTCGGGCCTTGCGGCCGCGATCCGGCTGAAGCAACTCGACCCCGATCTGTCGGTGGTGGTCCTGGAGAAGGGCTCCGAGGTCGGCGCGCATATCCTTTCGGGCGCGGTGCTCGACCCTTCGGGGCTGGATGCGCTGCTGCCCGACTGGCGGGAGATGGACGCGCCCATCAGGGTGCCGGTGAAGCACGATAATTTCTACCTGCTCGGGCCGGCGGGGCAGATCCGCATCCCGAATTTCCCGATGCCGCCCCTGATGAACAATCACGGCAATTACATCGTCTCGATGGCCAATGTCTGCCGCTGGATGGCGGGCGTGGCCGAGGGGCTCGGCGTCGAGATCTTCCCCGGCATGGCCTGTTCGCAGCTGGTTTACGACGGCGACCGTGTGGCCGGTGTGGTCGCGGGCGAGTTCGGGCTGGACCCGGAGACCGCCGAACCCGGCCCCTCCTACGAGCCGGGAATGGAGCTGCGCGGCAAATACGTCTTCCTCTCGGAAGGCGTGCGCGGCAGCCTCGCGAAAGAGGTGATGGCGAAATACGATCTTTCCGCCGGCCATTGCCCGCAGAAATTCGGCCTCGGCATGAAGGAAATCTGGGAGATCGACCCGGAAAAGCACAAGGAAGGCACGGTCACCCATACGATGGGCTGGCCGCTCGGCAAGAACGCGGGCGGCGGATCGTTCATCTATCACCTTGAGAACAATCAGGTTTATGTGGGATTCGTGGTTCACCTGAACTACAAGAACCCGCATCTCTACCCTTACGCCGAGTTCCAGCGCTTCAAGCACCATCCGATGGTGGCGGAGCTTTTGAAAGGCGGCAAGCGGGTGGCTTACGGCGCGCGGGCGATTTCCGAGGGCGGCTGGCAGTCGATTCCGAAACTGGTGGCGCCTGGGGTGGCGTTGCTGGGCTGCTCGGCGGGGCTGGTGAACGTGCCCCGGATCAAGGGCAACCACAACGCCATGCTTTCCGGCAAGGCCGCGGCCGAGGCGGCGCATGCCGCGATCAAGGCGGGCCGGATGGGCGACGAGCTGTCGGATTACGAGGCCGACGTGCGCGGCGGCGCCATCGGGGCCGATCTGAAGAAGGTCAGGAACGTCAAGCCGATGTGGTCGAAATGGGGCCTCACTGCCTCGCTGGTCTTCGGCGGGCTCGACATGTGGACCAACAACCTGTTCGGCTTCTCGCTGTTCGGCACGCTGAAACACGGCAAGTCTGATGCGGCCGCGACCGGCAAGGCGGCGGATTACCGGAAGATCGACTATCCCAAAGCCGATGGCGTTCTGTCCTTCGACCGGCTGACCAATGTGGCCTATTCCTTCACCAACCACGACGAGAACCAGCCCGCCCATCTGCGGTTGAAAGACCCGTCGATCCCGATCGCGGTGAACCTGCCGCTCTATGCCGAACCCGCGCAGCGCTATTGCCCGGCGGGGGTGTATGAGGTGCTGGGCGAGGGCGCGGAGGCCACTTTCCGCATCAACTTCCAGAACTGCGTCCACTGCAAGACCTGCGACATCAAGGACCCCAGCCAGAACATCGTCTGGACCACGCCGATGGGCGGCGGGGGGCCGAACTATCCGAATATGTGATGGTCAGCGAGGCGGAAGTCCTCGCCTGGCTTCAGCCTCATATCTCCCGGGGCGCTGAACCCGACCCCGGGGATATTCTCGGCTCGCTTCGCTGTGATGGCGACAACGCGAGCGAATTGTTCGAGGATTTCGCCGAACGCTTTGGCGTGGATCTCAGGAATTTCGAGCCCTGGCTTTACTATATCGCCGATGAGCCGCCAGTTCGCAGGCGCTGGCATGCGGTCGATCCCGAAACCGGTGCAGAGCTGCCGCTGTTTCCGATCACGGTGCAGGATTTCGTCACCGCCGCCGGGGCCGGGGTCTGGAACAAGACGCATCCGCCGCATCGGTTCGAGCGTTACCCGTTTTTGCGGGACCGGGCCGCGATCAGGCGCTGGATTCGTATGGCTCTCGTCTGTGTTCTGTTGGTCGTTCTTTTCGTATTTCCGGATGATCCCGGCGTATTCCTCGCCCGCTGACCCCTGTCTCACGAAGAGTTCACCCTCAAGGGCCCTCTGGCCGCGGATCCCCGCACCGATCCGAAGCGCGCCGCATTGCACGCGGCAAAACGGGGCGTTAGCTTTGCGCCTGCACAGGCGCGTCAGACTGGCCCGGTGAAGCGGGGCAGGATCGCAATGGCCTCGTCCTGTGGCAGGCCAAGGAGTATGTCCGCGATGATCCGTTCCCTGCTTCTGCTGACCACGGCGCTTGGATTCAGCCTGGGGCTGGCCGTGCCGCTTGCGGCGCAGGAGGCAAGCGTGAGCCCCGCGCCCGAACCTCTGGCGAGTGTCGATGCCGGGGCCTATCTCGCCGCGCGCAATGCCGAGGCGACGGGGGATTTCCGTGCGGCCGCCGCCTGGTTCGGCCAGGCGCTGCTGGCCGACCCGGACAATCCGCTGATCATGGATGGCGCGATCTTCGCGCGGCTCAGCCTGGGTGAGATTGTGGCGGCGGCAGAGATCGCCGACCGCCGCCGCGGTCTGCCGGACCTTCCCGCCAGCCAGCTTGCCGATTACGCCACCATCGCGCGGGATGCGCAGAACGGCGATTACGCCGCCGTCAGCAAGGCGCTTCAGAGCGGCCAGTCGATCGGGCCGATGGTCGACAGCCTGGCCCTCGGATGGGCCGCCATTGGCCAGGGCAACATGACCGATGCGCTGAAGGATTTCGACCGGATCGCCGCCACCCGGGGCCTTGAGGCCTACGGGCTTTATCACAAGGCGCTGGCGCTGGCGCTGGCCGGGGATTTCGAGGGCGCCGACCGCGTCCTCTCGGACGAGGGGCTGGGGCTGAACCAGCGCGGCGTGCTGGCCCATGCGCAGATCCTGTCGCAGCTGGGGCGCAACCCGGATGCGGTCGCGCTGCTGGACAGGAACTGGCTTCCCGGCAGCGAGCCGGTGGCCGATGCGCTGCGCGCGCGGCTCGAAGCGGGCGAGGCGGTGCCGTTCGATACGGTGCGCGACGCGCGCGAGGGGCTGGCCGAGGTGTTCTGGTCGCTGGCGACGCTGCTCAGCCGCGATGCCGATCCGGCCTATACGCTGCTGAACTGCCGCATCGCCGCGGCGCTGAAACCTGATCATTCGGATGCGGTGCTGCTCGGGGCGGCGATGCTTGAGGATCTGGGCGAATACGATCTGGCCGAAGAGGCCTATGCCACTTTCCCGCCCGACCACCCGACCTGGTATAACGCCCAGCTGGGCCGCGCCGATGCGCTTTATGCCGCGGGCCGCGCCGATGCGGCGGTCGAGGCTCTGCGCGCGCTGACCCGCAGCCATGGCGAACTGGTGGTGGTGCAGGCCGCGCTCGGCGACATGCTGCGGCGCGAGGAACGCTGGGCCGAGGCGCGCGCCGCCTATGACACCGCGGCGGCGCTGTTGCCGGAAACCCCGCCGCCGGGGGCCTGGGTGTTGTTCTTCAGCCGGGCGATCACCAAGGAGCGCCAGGGGCTCTACGACGAGGCTGATCTCGATTTCCGCCGCTCGCTGGAGATCAACCCGGGCCGTCCCGAAGTGCTGAACTACCTCGGCTACAGCCTGGTCGAACGGGGGAAGAACCTCGACGAGGCGCTGGAGATGATCCGCCAGGCGGTCGCCGCGCAGCCCGATGCGGGCTATATCATCGACAGCCTCGCCTGGGCCTATTTCACGCTCGGCCGCTATGAAGAGGCGCTTGAGCCGATGGAGAAGGCCTCGGTGCTGGAGCCGGTCGATCCGGTGGTGACCGACCATCTGGGCGATGTCTACTGGATGAACGGCCGCAAGCGCGAGGCCGAGTTCCAGTGGCACCGGGCCTTGTCCTATGGTCCCAGGGAAGACGACGCGGTCCGTATTCGCCGGAAGCTGGAGGTCGGGCTGGATGCGGTCATGGCCGATGAGGCCGGGAAAAAGCCCGCCACACAGGATGAGCCGGTGGATGAGAGCGCCGCCGGTAACTGAATTCGCCCCTGCGAAGATCAATCTCTGCCTGCATGTGACGGGGCAGCGGGCGGACGGCTATCATCTTCTGGACAGTGTCGTGGCCTTCGCCGGGGTGGGGGACCGGCTGGAGGCCTCTCTGACGCTCGGGGAGGCCTCGCTGGCGCTCGGTGGGCCCTTCGGGCCGGAGCTGCCTGCCGGAGGCGACAATCTGGTGCTGCGGGCGGCGCGGGCGGTGGCGCCGGATCTGGCGCTGGCCTTCACGCTGGAGAAGAACCTGCCGCCGGCCTCGGGGATCGGCGGCGGCTCGGCCGATGCGGCGGCGGCGGTGCGGGCGGTCTTGCGGCTGCGAGGGGGCGCGGCGGACCCCGGCGTGGTGCAGGCGCTCGGCGCCGATGTGCCGGTCTGCCTCGCCTCGCGCCCGGCGCGGATGCGCGGGATCGGCGAGCGGCTTGATTTGCTGGAGCGCTTCCCCCCGGGCTGGATCGTGCTGGCCAATCCTCGGGTGGAAGTGCCGACGCCCGCCGTGTTCCGCGCCTTGTCGCGGAAGGAGAACCCGCCGCTGCCCGATGCACTGCCCCACTGGCCCGATATGGCGGCGCTGGCGGGCTGGCTGGCCTTGCAGCGTAACGATCTGGAGCCTCCGGCGCTGGCGGTCGCCCCGGTGATCGGCGAAGTGCTGATGATGCTGCGCGCGCAGGCGGGGCAGTTGCTCTCCCGGATGTCGGGCTCGGGCGCCACCTGTTTCGCGCTTTTCGCGGAAGAAGCGGCGGCGCGGGCCGCGGCGGCGGCGCTCACGGTAGCGCGGCCCGGCTGGTGGGTCGCGCCGGCGCCGCTTTACCCGGGCAACTGAGGGCGGAAGCGGCGCGGGGGCCGCCGAAGATGCAGGTTCGAACCAATGCCGCCTGCATCCTCACCCCGTCTCCTTCGGAGACTCCCCCGGGTATTTGGGTCAGGGTGAAAGGGCTTTCACCCTGAGATAAATACCCCCGCCGGAGGCTTCGACGGCTGTGCCGGGCGGGCGTCAGTTCAGGCGCGAGACGACGTAATCGGCGAGATCGGCGAGCATTTCGCGTAAAGGGTGGTCGGGCAGCGCCGCGAGCGCCTCGCGCGCGGTGGCGGCCCAGGCGAAGGCGTCGTTTTGCGCGGCCTCCATCGCGCCGTGGCGGGCCATCAGCGCCAGCGCCTGCTCCAGGTCGCCCTCATGCTGGTCGCCCTTTTCGATGACCCGCGACCAGAAGGCGCGCTCGGGCGCGTCGGCTTTCGCCACCGCCCTGATCACCGGCAGCGTCAGCTTGCGCTCGCGGAAATCGTCGCCGGTGTTCTTGCCGATCGCAGAGGATGTGCCGCCGTAGTCCAGCAGATCGTCGGCGATCTGGAAGGCGATGCCGAGCGCGTCGCCGTAAGTGAACAGCGCCCTCACCTCTTCCGGCCCCGCCCCGGCGATCACCGCGCCGGATTCGGTCGCGGCCGAGAACAGGGCGGCGGTCTTGCCGCGCACCACCTTGAGATAGGTCGCCTCGGTGGTTGCCAGATCGCGCGCCGCGGTCAGTTGCAGCACCTCGCCCTCGGCGATGGTGGCCGAGGCATTGGCGAGGATGTCGAGAACGCGCAGACTGCCCGGCTCGACCATCAGCTGGAAGGCGCGGGCGAAGAGATAATCGCCGACCAGAACCGAGGATTTGTTGTCCCACAACAGGTTGGCGGTCGGGCGGCCGCGGCGCTGGCGGCTTTCGTCCACCACGTCGTCGTGGAGAAGCGTCGCGGTGTGGATGAATTCCACCGTGGCGGCGAGCTTCCGGTGATCCTCGTTCGCGGGAGCGCCGCAGATATGGGCGGCGGCCAGCACCAGCATCGGGCGCAGCCTTTTGCCGCCGGCCTCGATCAGATGCGCGGTCACCTCGGGGATGCGCGGCGCGTGTTCGCTGGCCATCTTCTCGCGGATGATGCGGTTTACCGCCGCCATATCCCCGGCCAGAAAGTCGGCCAGCCGGTCCTGCGGCCCGCGTTTTGCACCGTCCATTTTCATTCCCCGTCCTTTCAGGCGCTGCGCCTCTTGCCCGTTGGGGCCGGGGCGGCTACCCGGAAACGATGAAAGAACTTTTGCGCACGACCGACCCGACGGTGATCGCTTTTGCCACAGTCCTTCTTGAGGGCGAGGGAATAACAGCCTTCGCCATGGACGTCCACATGAGCATACTCGACGGCTCGCTTGGCATTCTGCCGCAGCGGCTGATGGTGGCGGATCGCGATCTGTTCATGGCGCGGGCGATCCTGAACGACAACGGGGTGGAGGTCCTGGCGTGAGCGGGACGTTTCCCGACGGGGATCTGACCGACGACAAATTTCTTTGCGGCCGGCTGCACCTGTTGCAGCCCGCGCGCGGCTACCGGGCGGCCACCGATGCGGTGCTTCTGGCGGCGGCCTGTCCGGCCGGGGCCGGGCAGAGCGTGCTGGATCTGGGCTGCGGCGCGGGGGCGGCCTCGCTGTGTCTGGCGGCCCGGGTGCCGGAGCTGCGGCTGGCGGGGCTTGAGATCCAGGCGGAATATGCCGATCTGGCGCGGCGCAATGGGGCAAGGAACGGGGTGGAGATGGAGGTCTTCACCGGCGATCTCGCCCATATGCCGCGTGAGTTGCGCCGCGATTTCGACCATGTGATCGCCAATCCGCCCTGGTATCCGCCGGGCGGCACCGCCTCGCCGGTCGAGGTGCGGGCGCAGGCGATGCAGGTCAGGCTGCCGGTCGGGGACTGGGTGGCGGCGGCGGCCCGGCGGCTGGCGCCCGGCGGCTGGCTGACGCTGATCGCCGGGGCGGATTCGGTGCCGGAACTGCTGGCGGCGCTGGCGCCGAAGCTGGGCTCGGCTTCGGTCCTGCCGCTGGCCGCGCGTGAGGGGCGCGAGGCTTTGCGGGTGATCCTGCGGGCGCGGAAAGGCGGGCGCGCGGCGTTTCGTCTGCTGGCGCCGCTGGTTCTGCATCAGGGTGCCGGGCATGACGGCGACCGCGAAAGCTACACGCCCGAGGCCAATGCGATCCTGCGCGGCGGCGCGGCGCTTCCGGCGCGTTTCGGCTGATCGCGGTAAAAATTGCAGAGAGATTTTGCCGCAGCCCCGCGCAAGGCTGGTGACACGACTCGCGTTCCGTGCTGCTATCGTCTTACGCGTGTAACAAGATGGAGGAAGATATGACGATTGCTTCGCATCTGGCGGAACTTCGCAAGAAGCACGAAACCCTCTCCGACATGGTGGAAAAGGCGCAGCGTAGTCCGGCGACAGATGATCTCCAGATCGCGGAAATGAAAAAGCAGAAGCTCAAACTGAAGGAGGAAATCAACCGGCTCAGCGCCGCGCATTAAGCGTTCAGCCAGATTTCCGGGCCGCGAGGGCGGCCCCTCCGGTGATAAGCACCGCAGCTAACAGAAGGGTCCAGCCGGCTTCGGCTTTGCCGGCCAGGATCAGCGCCAGAGTAGACAGCAAAGGCGCAGCATATGAGGCGACACCCAGAAGCTGGATGTCGCCTCTTTTCATGCCGATATCCCAGGTGAAGAAAGCCGCGCCCACCGGGCCGAGGCCGAGGGCCAGCATCGACAGCCAGCCTTCGGTGGTCGCCGGCCAGATGGTTTCCTCCAGCGCCAGATGCGCGATCAGCGACAGCGCCGCCGAGGCGAGGCAGAAGACGGTGACGCTTTCGGTCGGCACCTCGCCCAGGCGGCGCGACAGCACCGAATAGGCGGTCCAGGTCAGGGCGCAGCCGAAGGCGAGCATCATCGCGGTGGTGTTGAAGCCGCCGCTCTCATCGCGGGCGAGGATGATCAGCGCCGCACCGGAGAAGGCGACGGCGGCGCCGAGCAGTTGCTGAGGGCGGAGTTTCTCGCCCGGCAGCAGGGCCGAGGTCAACACGATCAGCAGCGGCCAGAGATAGGCGATCAGCCCGGTCTCGGCGGTAGGGGCGGTGCGGAAGGCGGTGAAATACAGGAAATGGTAGCCGAACAGGCCAATCGTGCCGAAAGCGTAGACCTTCCAGGAGATTTCCCGCAGCACATGGAAACCCTGACGTGCAGTCCAGACCAGGCCGATGGCGCCGCCGATCGCGAAACAGACCGCGTTGAGCAGAAAGGGCGGCACCGGGGCCGAGCCGATGGTCAAAAGCGCCAGCAGCGCCCACATCAGCACGGCGGTGAATCCGATGGCGGTGGCCTTGTTGCGCGACATTTCAACCCTCCTGACGCCGTTTCCTTCAAAGGAAACGGGCCGGAGTTTTTGAAAACTCCGGCGCGCGTTCTTTAGGCGAGTGTAGGGTAAAGAAAAAGACCCGCCGAGGGGCGGGCCTTTCTGCGATATCCGTCGTGTCAGACGAAGAACTGGCCGCCGTTCGCCGAAATGGTCGAGCCGGTGATGAAACCCGCATCGTCCGAGGCGAGGAAGGCGGCGCAGCGCGCGATTTCCTCGGGCTCGCCCAGACGGCCGACCGGGATCTGCGGGATGATGCGTTCGGCCAGCACCTTCTCGTCGATGGCGCGCACCATTTCGGTGCCGATATAGCCCGGGCAGATCGCGTTCACGGTGATTCCCGCACGGGCGCCTTCCTGGGCCAGAGCCTTGGTGAAGCCGAGATCGCCGGATTTCGCCGCCGAATAATTCACCTGGCCCGCCTGGCCTTTTTGTCCGTTGATCGACGAGATGTTGATGATCCGGCCGAATTTGCGGTCGCGCATCCCCGACCACAACGGATGGGTCATGTTGAACAGGCCCGTCAGGTTGGTGTCGATCACCTCTTTCCACTGCTGCGGGGTCATCTTGTGGAACATGGCGTCGCGGGTGATCCCGGCGTTGTTCACCAGCACGTCGATGGGGCCCAGATCGGCCTCGACCTTTTTGATGCCTTCGGCGCAGGCGTCGTAATCGGCGACCGACCATTTATACGTCGGAATGCCGGTTTCGGCGGTGAAGGCTTTGGCCGCCTCGTCATTGCCGGCATAATTGGCGGCGACCTTGTAGCCTGCCGCTTTCAGGGCGACCGAGATCGCCGCGCCGATGCCGCGCGAACCGCCGGTGACGAGTGCAACTCTGGACATGATTCCTCCTCAGAAAAGCTGTCAGGTCATTGCTAGCGTCATGCTATCGGCTGCGCAATATTGTTGCTGAATTTATTTTGCATCGGCAGCAAAATTTCCCTGCCGATACCGGCGCGCAGAGAAGAATGGCGCCGGGGCTGGCCCGGCGCCGGGTTTCTCAGCCGCGCTCAAGGCACATGGCGACGCCCATGCCGCCGCCGATACAGAGCGTGGCGAGGCCCTTTTTCGCGCCCGAGCGGTTCATCTCGAACACAAGCGTGTTCAGGATCCGCGCGCCCGAGGCGCCGATCGGATGGCCGATGGCGATGGCGCCGCCGTTGACGTTCACCTTCGCCGGATCCCAGCCCATGTCCTTGTTCACCGCGCAGGCCTGGGCGGCGAAAGCCTCGTTCGCCTCGACCAGGTCCAGATCGGCGGCTTTCCAGCCTGCCTTGTCCAGCGCCTTGCGGCTGGCATAGATCGGCCCCACGCCCATGATCGCCGGATCGAGCCCGGCGGTGGCGTAAGAGGCGATCCGGGCCAGCACCTTCAGCCCGCGCTTCGCGGCTTCCTCCTCGCTCATCAGCAGCACCGCGGCGGCGCCGTCGTTGATGCCCGAGGCATTGCCCGCGGTGACGCTGCCGTCTTTGGCAAAAGCGGGTTTCAGCTTCTGCATCGCCTCGATCGTGGCGCCGAGGCGGATGTATTCGTCCTGATCCACCACGGTATCGCCCTTGCGGCCTTTCACGGTGAAGGGGGTGATTTCATCCGCGAATTTGCCGGCCTTCTGCGCCGCTTCGGCCTTGTTCTGGCTGGCCAGCGCGAATTCGTCCTGCTGCTCGCGCGAGATCTGCCACTGGTTGGCGACGTTCTCGGCGGTCTGGCCCATATGGTAGCCGTTGAAGGCGTCCCACAGCCCGTCCTTGATCATCGAATCGATGAATTTCAGATCGCCCATTTTCTGGCCCGCGCGCAGATGGGCGACATGGGGCGAAAGCGACATCGACTCCTGGCCGCCGGCGACCACGATCTTCGCGTCGCCCAGTTGGACATGCTGCGCGCCAAGCGCCACGGTGCGCAGCCCCGAGCCGCAGACCTGGTTGATGCCCCAGGCGCTGCTTTCCTTCGCCAGACCGGCGAGAATCGCGGCCTGGCGGGCGGGGTTCTGGCCCTGGCCGCCGGTAAGCACCTGACCGAGAATGGTTTCCTCGACCTCGGCCTTGTCGATTCCGGCACGGGCGACGACGGCCTCGATCACGGCCGCGCCTAGTTCATGTGCGGGGGTGTTGGCGAAAGAGCCGTTGAAGCTGCCCACTGCGGTGCGGGCCGCCGAAACGATTACGACATTGGTCATCTGAATTTCTCCCGGTCAGTATCCGTCCGGCGCAGGCGAAAAACCCGGCCGGACCAGCCTGGGTGCAGAGGGACATAATCGCGCGGAATACGCAAGAATATTGCGCAGAGCCAGGCGGCAGAATCACGATCAACCGATTACACGCTGCGGTTGCGCCGGAATTGCGAGAAATCCGGCTCAAGTTCGGGGCGGCCGAACAGATAGCCTTGCAGGCAACCGACCCCCTGATCGCGCAGCCAGCCGGCCTCGGCCGCGGTCTCGACCGCCTCGGCAACGAGGAACATGCCGAATTCGCGCGCCAGCGCGACAGCGGCGCGCACGATGCGCTGGTTCGGATTGTCGTGTTCGCAGCCGCGGATGAAACGGCCGTCGAGCTTGGCGATGTCGAAGCCGAAGGCGCCCAGCAGGCCAAGCGAGGTCGGCCCGTCGCCGAAATCGTCCAGCGTGAAGGCGATACCGGAGCTGCGGAACTCCTCCATGAAGGGAATCAGCACATCGGGCATCTGCATGGCCGAGGCTTCGTTGATCTCCAGAATCAGCCCCCTGCCGATCAGCGGTTCCTCTTTCAGCGTGCGGCGCAGAAGCTGCGCCCAGGGCCGGTAGCCGACCGAGCGCGCCGACATGTTCACCGCGATGCGGATGCCCGGGTTGCGGCGCAAAGCCGCGAGGCCGAGCCGCAGCGCCGCGACATCGATCTCGCGCCCCAGTTCGCGGGTTTCGGCGATGGTCATGAACTCGCGCGCCGGGATCGTCAGCCCCTTCGGGTCCAGGAGCCGCATATAGCCTTCGTAAAAGCCGATGATCGAGGGATCGGCGGCATAGACCGCGGGCTGGAACGCCAGCCGCATCCGGCGCAGGTCGAGCGCCTCGCGCACCATGCGCAGCACCGCGCCCTCGGACCGCGAGGCCGCCACCGCGAAGGGCGAGGCCTCGTCGGGGCTGGCCACCCCGGGGTCGGTTTCCGGCTGTGCCGGTTCCGGAAATGCGCCGTGCCGGAAGTTCATCCCCGCCCCTCTCACCCTTTTCTCGCTTCGGGTGACAGGATGGGGTGAAAAGCGTAAACCGGGGCTGAAGTTTCTGCTTTTGTATCAAATGTCACGCATAAGGATCCGGCCTTGAGCACCGATCAGACCCGCTGCCCCTGGTGCGGCAGCGATCCGCTATACGTCGCCTATCACGACGAGGAATGGGGCCGCCCCGAACGCGACCCGCGCGCTTTGTGGGAGATGCTGATCCTCGAAGGATTCCAGGCCGGTCTGTCCTGGTATACGATCCTGAAAAAGCGCGAGAATTTCCGCGCGGCCTTTCAGGGCTTCCAGCCGGAGACCATCGCCGGATGGGGCGGGGCCGAGGTGGAACGCCTGCTGCAAGATCCCGGCATCGTGCGCCATCGCGGCAAGATCGAGGGCACGATCCGCGCCGCCCGCGCGTATCTGGAGATCGAGGCGGCGGAGGGCTTTTCTCCCTGGATCTGGTCTTTCACCGGGGGCGTGCCGCTCCGGGGCGATCTGCGCTCGATGGCCGAGGCGCAAACCGCGACGCCCGAGAGCACCGCTTTGTCGAAGGCGCTGAAGAAAAAGGGGTTCGGCTTCTGCGGCCCCTCGATCTCTTACGCCTTCATGCAGGCCGCCGGGATGGTGAACGATCACCTGGTCAGCTGCCCGCAACATGCCGAATGCGCGGCCCTGGCGCATGGTTGACCCCTTGGCGCGGCGGTCCGCAGCGCGCATATAGGGGAAAACCTGCGACGATGATGATGGGGGAAACATGCTTGGCTTAGGTGAAACGACCAGCCCCGCCGCCGGCGACCTGATCAGGGACGGATCGGAAGCCAGTTTCATGGCCGATGTGATCGACGCCTCGCGCGAGGTGCCGGTGATCGTCGATTTCTGGGCCACCTGGTGCGGCCCCTGCAAGCAGCTCGGCCCGGCGCTGGAGGCCGCGGTGCTGGCGGCGAAGGGCAAGGTGAAGATGGTGAAGATCGATGTCGATCAGAACCAGATGGTCGCCGCCCAGCTTCGGATCCAGTCGGTCCCCACGGTCTATGCCTTCTGGCAGGGCCAGCCGGTCGATGGCTTCCAGGGCGCGCTGCCGGGCTCGGAAATCAAGAAGTTCATCGACAAGCTGGCGGCTCTGGCCGGGGACGGGGGGCTCGGTGAGGCCATCGCCGCGGCCGAGGAGATGCTGGACCAGGGCGCGGTGGCGGATGCGGCCGAAACCTTTGCCGCGATCCTCGGCGAAGAGCCCGAGAATGCCGCGGCTTATGGCGGCATGGCACGCGCCCATATCGCCGCCGGAAATCTGGACCAGGCAGAGGCCTTCCTGAACGCCGCCCCCGCCGCCATCGCGAAATCGCAGGAGATCGAGGCCGCCCGTGCCCGGCTGGAACTGGCGAAACAGGCCGCCAATGCCGGGCCCGAGGCCGAGTTGCGCGCCCGGGTCGAGGCCGATCCCGCCGACCACCAGGCGCGGTTCGACCTTGCGGTGGCGCTGAACGCCGGCGGCCAGGTCGAGGCGGCGGTGGACGAGTTGCTGGAATTGTTCCGCCGCGACCGGGAATGGAACGACGGCGCGGCGAAGGCACAGCTTTTCACCATTTTCGACGCGCTGAAACCGCAGGATCCGATCGTGCTGAAGGGGCGGCGCAAGCTCTCTTCGATGATCTTCTCCTGAGCGATGTTTCCGCTGCGTCCGGCGCTTTCCGATCTGCCCGGGACCATCCCGGTCTTTCCGCTGCCGGGCGCGCTGCTTCTGCCCCGCGCGCGGCTGCCGCTGCATATTTTCGAGCCGCGCTATCTGGCGATGGTGGAGGATTGCCTGAAACATCCGCACCGGCTGATCGGGATGATCTGTCCGCGCGGCGGGCGGACGGATGAGCCGCGGCTCTCGGCCATCGGTTGCGCCGGGCGGCTGGTGCAATTCGCCGAGACCGAGGACGGGCGCTATCTGATCACGCTCTCGGGCCTTGCGCGGTTCCGGTTGCTCGACGAGGTGGGGGGCTTCACCCCCTACCGGCGCTTCAACGTGGACTGGTCGTCCTTCGCCCGCGATCTGGGGCCGCAGGAAGAGGATCCGGGGCTGGAACGGGCGGTTCTGCTTGATCTGCTGGCACGGTATATGGCGACGAAGAACCTCGGCGTCGACTGGGAGGGGCTGGGCGACGCGCCGGACGAGGTGCTGGTCAACGCCTTCGCCATGCTTGCGCCGCTGTCGCCCGAGGACCGCCAGGCGCTCTTGGAATCGCCCGATCTGACCACCCGGCGCGAGACGCTGGTGACGCTGGTCGAATTCGCCCTGCGCGGCGGCAAGGATGATGAGGTGCTGCAATGACCGAACCCACGACGCCCTTCGATCGCAGGATGCTGGAGGCGCTGGTCTGCCCGGTCACCCATGCCGTGCTGACCTGGGATGCCGCGCGCCAGGAACTGATCTCGAAAGCCGCGCGGCTGGCCTTTCCGGTGCGCGACGGAATCCCGGTGATGCTGGTCTCCGAGGCCCGCGAACTGGACTGACCGGCGCGGCGGGGCGCCCGGAATTTTCCAAAATTCCGGTCAAATTTTTTAAGGAAAAAATTTGCGGCTCAACCGTTGCGCAGGCGCGCCATGAAGAAGCCGTCCATGCCGCCGCGTTCGGCCAGATAATCCGGCCGCAGCCGCAGTCCGCCGGTCTCCTGCCACCATTCAGGCGCCACGCCTGCCAGCGTGGGTCGCTCCACCCGCAGCCCCGGATGGCGGTCCAGCGCTGCGGCAAGCTGCGCCTCGCCCTCTTCGGGCAAGAGCGAGCAGGTGGCGAAGACCAGCCGCCCGCCCGGTTTCAGCCAGGTCAGCGCCCGGTCGATCAGCCGGGCCTGAAGCTCTGCCAGCCCGGCGACCTCGCTGCCGTCTTTCACGAAGGGCAGATCCGGGTGGCGGCGGAGGGTGCCGCTGGCGGAACAGGGCGCGTCGAGCAGGATCGCGTCGAAAAGCGTATCGGACTGCCAGGCCAGCGCATCGGCGGTGATCAGCTTCGCCGACAGGCCGGTGCGGGCCAGGTTCTCTGCCAGCCGCTTCATCCGCGCGGCCGAGATGTCGAGTGCGGTGACTTCCGCCCCGGCGGCGGCGAGCTGCATCGTCTTGCCGCCGGGCGCGGCGCAGAGGTCGAGCACGCTCTCGCCCGGGCGGGCCTCCAGCATCCGCGCGGGCAAAGCGGCGGCCATGTCCTGCACCCACCAGCCGCCGTCCTGATAGCCCGGCAGCGCCGAGATCTGGCCGGGATCGTGCAGCCGGATGCTGCCGGTGGGCAGCGCCTCGCCCTGGGGGGGCAGGGCACCGTCGCGCAGGGTCAGATCGACCGGCGGTGCGGCGGCGAAGACGGCTTCCATCGCCGCGACCGCCTCGCGCCCGTAAGCATGGACCAGCGGCTGGCGCAGCCAGCGCGGCAGTTTCTGCATCGGCGCTGTCACCAAGGCCTGCGGGTCAACCGCGCGCAGCACAGCGTTCACGAGGCCCGAGAGATGCTGGCTCTTGCGGTTCTTGCGCGTCAGCGTCACCGCGGCATTCACCACCCCATGCGCGGGCGCGCCGAGCGCCATTTCCACCACCGCGAGCCGCAGGATATTGCGCACCCCCAGCGGAGGCGCCTTGCGCAGATGGCGGTCGAGCAGCCGGTCGGCGGGCTCGACCCGGCGCAGCACGGATTCGGTCAGCCGCCGCGCCCGGGCACGCTCGCCCGGCGGCAGCTCGGGCTCGGGCAGTTCCGCAAGCATCCGCCCCTCGCCCAGAACGGCGTTCAGCAGATCCACCGCCGCGCCCCTTGCCGCCACACCTTCCGCCATTCCCGTCCCTTTGCACCCGAGGCTCCGCGGGCCTATATCATGCCTGCCACGAGAAGGAACCGCCCGATGAGTGACGAGATACCGGACCTGCCGCCCGAGGCGCTGCGCGCGCTGGCCGAAGCCGGGGAGCGCCGGAAGGCCGCGAATACCGCCCCGCCGCCGAAGGAATACGGCGGCCGCGACGGGCCCGAGCCGGTGCGCTACGGCGACTGGGAGAAGAAGGGCCTCGCCGTCGATTTCTGAGGTGACGCTTATGGCCGGCGGCGCTGCCTCCGGCGGGGGTATTTGGGTCAGGATGAAAGACCTAAGGACGCGCGCGGCTTACAGCCCCAGCACGTCGATCATGTCGTATTGGCCGGGTTTTCTGCCTTGGCCCCAGAGCGCGGCCCGGAGCGCGCCGCGCGCGAAGACCGCCCGGTCGGTCGCGACATGGCGCAGGATCACCCTTTCGCCATCGGCGGCGAAGATCACGTCATGTTCGCCCACGATGTCGCCGCCGCGGATCGCCGAAAAGCCGATCGTGCCCCGTTCCCGCACGCCGGTGATGCCGTCGCGGCCCGACACGCGGGCGTCTTTCAGCGAGACGCCGCGGCCCGCCGCCGCCGCCTCGCCCAGCATCAGCGCGGTGCCCGAGGGCGCGTCGACCTTCATCCGGTGATGCGCCTCGACGACTTCGATGTCCCAGTCCTCGTCCAGCGCCTCGGCGATCTTGCGGGTCAGCCGGGTCAGGAGGTTGACGCCGAGGCTCATGTTCCCCGCCCGCACGATCACCGCATGGCGGGCGGCGGCCCCGATCTTTTCCAGATCCGCTTCCTCCAGCCCGGTGGTGCCGATCACATGCACCGCCCGGGCCTGGGCGGCGAGGCCGGCGAATTCCACCGTCGCGGCGGGGGCGGTGAAGTCGATCACGCCCTGGGCGCGGGCGAAGGCCTCGACCGGATCGTCGGTGACCAGCGCGCCGAGCGGTGCGCCGCCCATGGCCACGCCGATGTCCTGGCCGATCCAGGCATGGCCGGGCCGCTCGACGCCCGCGACCAGCCGCGCCTTGCCGCTTTCGGCGACGATCTGCGCCAGCATCCGGCCCATGCGGCCCGAAACCCCGGTGACAACGATGCCCGGCAAATCGCTCATGACCCAATTCTCCCTCGCGTTCGGGCCTTGGTTTAGCGCCAGCCTGCCACAAGCGAAACCCCGCCGTTGCGGGGCGGGCGGAAACAGCTTAGATGCGGTTCATGGCCGCAAAACGCATACCGTCCGGTCAGGGGCCCTCGCAGCGTCAGCTGCGCGTGGGCGAACTGATACGGCGCACCCTTTCCGATGTTCTGAACCGGGGCGAGATCCACGACCCGGAGCTGAACGCCATGCCGATCACCGTGGGCGAGGTCTCGTGCTCGCCCGACCTCAAGGTCGCGACGGTCTATGTCATGCCGCTTCTGGGCTCGGCCCCGGTGGAGGATGCGGTCAGGCTGCTTGCGAAGCACAAGGGCGAGCTGCGCCACCGCATCGGTCGCGAGCTGACGCTGAAATATGCGCCGGATCTGCGTTTCCGTCCGGACGAGACTTTCGACCGGCTGGACGAGACCCGCCGCCTGTTCGCCGACCCCACCGTGCAGCGCGACATCGCCCGGCCCGGCGAGGAAGACGAGGAGGAGTGATGCGCCGCCTGCTGGCTTTGCTGGCGCTTGCGCTGCCCTGGCTTTTGCCCGGCCAGGCCGCGGCCACCGCCTGCGCGCGAGAGAGTTTCGAGGGCGTGCCCTTCACCATCTGCGAGGTGACTGCGGCGGACGATCTGCGGCTGTTCCTTGCGGGCGGGAACGGCACCTACGGCAATTTCCGCGCGGTGGATCAGGCGCTGGCGGCGCAAGGAAAGCAGCTCGGTTTCGCGATGAACGCGGGCATGTATCACCGCGACCGCTCGCCCGTGGGGCTGTATGTCGAGGACGGGCGCGAGTTGCATCCCATCGTCACCGCGGCGGGGCCGGGGAATTTCGGCCTGCTGCCGAACGGCGTCTTCTGCTGGGGCGAGGGGGATTTCCGCATCTGGGACAGCCGCGAATATCCCGGTGGCTGCCGTTACGCGACCCAGTCCGGGCCGATGCTGCTGATCGGCGGCAAGCTGCATCCGCGGTTTCTGAAGAACAGCGACTCGACCTATATCCGCAACGGCGTGGGGGTGGATGCCGAAGGCAGCCGCGCGGTCTTCGCGATCAGCGACAAGGCGGTGAACTTTCACCTCTTCGCGCGGTTCTTCCGCGACCATCTTGGCCTGCGCGACGCGCTTTATTTCGACGGCAATATCTCGCGGCTTTATGCCCCCGCGCTTGGCCGTCATGACGGCGGTTTCGCCATGGGGCCGATCGTCGGCACCGTCATCGACAAGGATTGAACGTATGGCGCGCATGCGCAAAGGCCGCCCGGTCCATGGCTGGGTGATTGTAGACAAGCCTGCCGGAATCGGCTCGACCGATGTGGTCAACAAGGTGAAATGGGCCTTCCAGGCGCAGAAGGCGGGCCATGCCGGCACGCTGGATCCGGACGCGACCGGGGTTCTGGCGGTGGCGCTCGGCGAGGCGACCAAATGCGTGCCGGTGATTGCGGATGCGTTGAAATGCTACCGTTTCCGGGTGGCTTTCGGTGCGGCGACCGCGAGTGACGACGCGGCGGGGGCGGTGCTGGAGACCAGCGACGCCCGCCCCTCGGACGATGAGATCCGCGCCGCGCTGGCGGGATTTCGCGGCGAGATCATGCAGGTGCCGCCCCAGGTCTCGGCGGTGAAGGTGGATGGCGAGCGCGCCTATGACCTGGCGCGCGAGGGCGTGGCGATGGACCTGGCGGCGCGGCCCCTGTGGGTTGAAAGCCTGGAGCTGATTGCCCGGCCCGACGAGGATCACGCTGAACTGGAGATGGTCTGCGGCAAGGGCGGCTATGTCCGCGCGGTGGCGCGCGACCTTGGCCGGGTGCTCGGCTGTCTCGGCCATGTCTCCTGGCTGCGGCGGGAATGGTCGGGGCCGTTCGAGGCCGGGCAGGGCGTCACCATGGCGCAGATCGAGGAACTGGCGCGCACGCCGGAGATCGACCGGCTGCTCGCGCCGCTGGAGCTTGGCCTCGCCGATCTGCCCGAGCTGAAGGCCACGCCCGAAGGAGCGGTGCGGCTGAAGAACGGCAATCCGGGCCAGGTGCTGGGCCATATCCCCTATGGCGACGAAGCCTGGGCCAGCTTTGATGGCACGGCGCTGGCGCTTGGCCGCTATATGGGCGGCGAACTGCATCCGAGCCGGGTTTTCAACCTCTGAGCCCTGGCAACCTCTGAAGTCCAGGCCCGCTGAACTCTGGCAGGGGCTGCGGGCGCGCCCCGCAAGGCCGCGGCGGCAGGAACTCTGCCGGCTGATGCCTCAGGCGGCCAGCAGCCGGATCTCTGATGGATCGACGCTGCCGTTCACCTCGGCCAGGACGAAACCGTCCAGCATGATCAGCGAGCCGCTGCCGTCGCCGGTGGGCTGCACGCTGATCGCCGGATCGGGATGGGCCGCCGGATCGTAGACCAGCACGATCTGATCCTCGGCGGTGTCGTAATCGCTGATCGTGGCGAAGCCGCCTTCGCCCAGCCATTGCGTCAGGATGAATTCGTCGGCCCCGCCGCCGCCGTGGCCGTAATCGCCCGCGCCGAGCCAGAGCTGATCGTCGCCCTCGCCGCCGTTGAGGAAATCGGTTTCCGCATCGTCGCCTTCGGGGAAGGCGCCGTAGAGCGTGTCGTTGCCAGCGCCGCCGTCGAGCGTATCGGCCCCGGCGCCGCCGGTCAGCAGATCGTCGCCCTCGCCCCCGGCAAGCCAGTCGTCGCCCTCGCCGCCGTAAAGCGTGTCGTTGCCCGAGCCGCCCAGCAGGCTGTCGTTCCCTTCGCCGCCGGTCAGCAGATCGTCACCCTGGCCGCCGGCAAGCCAGTCGTCGCCGTCGTCGCCCGAAAGCGTATCGTTCCCGTCCTCGCCATACAGGCTGTCGTCGCCTGCGCCGCCCGAGACCAGATCGTCGCCCTCGCCGGCATGGACGATATCCGCCCCGCCGCCGCCGCTGATCGTGTCGTCGCCGCCGCGGGCATTGATCTGATCGTCGCCCTCGCCACCCGAAATCGCATCGCCCGCGCCCGATCCGTCGAGAAGATCATCGCCGCCGGTGCCGTTCAGCGAAACCGGAACCGGGGCCGGACCCGGCAGATCGCTGGTGACGATTCCGTCGGTGTTGGGCGCCACCTCGGGCCAGTCATCCTGCGGGAGCGACGGGTCCCCGCCCGCCATATCGACCTCTGGCGAATCGTCCTCATCCAGCAGATTGCCGCCGGTGAGAGGATCGTCGTCCTCATGGGCGGTGTCACCCGTCTCGTCATGATCTTCTTCCGCGCGGACGGATACGCTCTCGATCATGGCCCCGGCGAAAAGCGCCCCCAGCAATCCGAACAGGCTCAGCATGTGCACCCCCACTTTGCCGCCCCGCAGGCCGTTAACTATTTTGCGTGTTAACCATTTGATCGGCATGCGAAACTTGCCATGTTTCATAGCACGTCCGGCCGCCTTATCAAAGTGTCCCTTTCGGTAAAGTTGTGACAAAAACGACGCAGCGGGTTTCACGGCCCGCGCCGGGGCAGGGCGGGCGGAAAAGGCTTCCCTTCCCGGTGGTTTCCCCCTATATGCGCGCATCCGCCCCGCCATGGGCGGAACAAGGGCCTTGCTGGACGACATCCCGGCTCGTGCCGTCTCACGCCAACCTGAAGGAGCATCCGATGTCGATCACCGTCGAAGAAAAAGCCCGCCTGATCAAGGAATACGCCACCAAAGCCGGCGACACCGGCTCGCCCGAGGTGCAGGTCGCGATCCTGTCCTCGCGCATCGCGACCCTGACCGAGCATTTCAAGGGCCACAAGAACGACAACCATTCGCGCCGCGGCCTTCTGATGCTGGTCGCGCAGCGCCGCAAGCTGCTCGACTACCTCAAGGCGAAAGACGAAGGCCGCTACCAGTCGCTGATCCAGCGCCTCGGCCTGCGCCGCTGAGCTTTCAGGCCCGCGCCTGACCAGACGCCCGCGCCCCACCGGCGCGGGCGTTTTGCGTTACCGGCCGCGGCCAGCGGGCACATGGGCGAGCAGAACGGCGGGCAGCGCCTTCGCGCGAAAGCCCGAGCGCGCCCAGCCCGCGACCGGCCAGGTCCAGCCGATCTCGCGCGAGCGGCGCGGGCGCAAAGCGGCCCAGGTCAGCAATGCGCCGGGAATGCCGATGGCAAGGCCGGTCACGCCCGCCCAGAAGAAGGTCCAGACCGAGACATAGCCCATGGCCAGGCCCGCGATGGTGGCGGCCCCCGCCACGCTGCCGACCCAGATGTGAAGAAGGATCAGACGAAGCCAGGGAATCATTTCAGATCTCCGGTTGTGAGGGATACTGCGGAAAAACCCCGCGCCGCGGGCGATGTTCCCTGCCCGGCCGGGGCTGGCGAAGCTCCGCCGATCCGGCGCTGTCCGAATCTCCGGCTTTCCAAACCTCCTGTTTTCCTGTATGGCCCCGCCCCATCTGAGACGTGACGCCCCTGGCCCCGGGCACATGCGAAGGATTGGGGCGGCGGCAATGGGGCCGCCAGACAACGGAAGACCCGAGCCAAGGGGCCGGAGAGCTTCCAAGAGGAAAACGGATGTTCAATATTTCCAGGAAGTCGATCCAGTGGGGCAATGAGACGCTCACGCTGGAAACCGGCAAGGTTGCCCGCCAGGCGGACGGTTCGGTCGTCGCCACCCTGGGCGAAACCCAGGTCATGGCCAGCGTGACCTTCGCCAAATCGGCGAAAGAGGGTCAGGATTTCTTCCCCCTGACCGTGCATTATCAGGAAAAATACTACGCCGCCGGCAAGATCCCCGGCGGTTTCTTCAAGCGCGAGGCCCGGCCCTCGGAAAAGGAAACCCTGGTTTCCCGCCTGATCGACCGGCCCTGCCGCCCGCTGTTCGTCGAGGGTTTCCGCAACGAAGTCCTCGTCATGGCGACCGTGCTGTCGTGCGACCTGGTGAATGACCCCGACATCGTGGCGATGATCGCGGCCTCGGCGGCGCTGACCATCTCGGGCGTGCCGTTCATGGGGCCGATCGGCGCCGCGCGCGTGGGTTTCGCCAACGGCCAGTATGTGCTGAACCCGGCCATGGACGACATGACCCAGCTTCGCAACAACCCCGAGCAGCGGCTCGATCTGGTTGTCGCCGGCACCAAAGACGCCGTGATGATGGTCGAATCGGAAGCCTATGAGCTGACCGAAGAGGAAATGCTCGGCGCGGTGAAATTCGGCCATGCGGCGATGCAGCCGGTGATCGACCTGATCATCGACCTCGCGGAAACCGCCGCGAAAGAGCCGTTCGACTATGTGCCGGCCGACATCTCGGCGCTTTACGGCCGGGTGAAGGCCGTGGGCGAGGCGCAGATGCGCGCCGCCTTCGCGATCCGCAACAAGCAGGAACGCACCAATGCGATCTCGGCTGCCGTCGCCGCGATCAAAGAGGCGGTCTCGGAAGAGGACCGCGCCGACAAGACCCTCGGCTCGGCGATCAAGAAGCTGGAATCCTCGATCCTGCGCGGCGACGTGGTGTCGAACGGCATCCGCATCGACGGGCGCGACACCAAAACCGTCCGCCCGATCGTCGCGGAAACCGGCGTTCTGCCGCGCGCCCACGGCTCGGCCCTGTTCACCCGCGGGGAAACCCAGGGTCTGGTCGTCACCACGCTGGGCACCGGCGAGGATGAGCAGATCATCGACGCGCTGAACGGCAACTACCGCTCGAACTTCCTGCTGCACTACAACTTCCCGCCCTATTCGGTCGGCGAAGTGGGCCGTGTCGGCAGCCCCGGCCGCCGCGAGATCGGCCATGGCAAGCTGGCCTGGCGCGCGTTGCAGGCGGTGCTGCCTGCCGCCACGGACTTCCCCTACACCATCCGCGTGGTGTCCGAGATCACCGAATCGAACGGCTCGTCCTCGATGGCGTCGGTCTGCGGCGGCTCGCTTTCCATGATGGATGCGGGCGTGCCGCTGAAGGCGCCGGTCGCGGGCGTGGCCATGGGCCTGATCCTGGAAGACGATGGCAAATGGGCCGTGCTGACCGACATCCTCGGCGACGAGGATCACCTCGGCGACATGGACTTCAAGGTCGCGGGCACCGAGGCCGGGATCACCTCGCTCCAGATGGACATCAAGGTCGCGGGCATCACCCCCGAGATCATGGAGCAGGCGCTGGCCCAGGCCAAAGACGGCCGGATGCATATCCTGGCCGAGATGAACAAGGCGCTGTCGGCGCCGCAGGGCTTCTCGGAATATGCGCCGAAGATCGAGACCATGTCGATCCCGACCGACAAGATCCGCGAAGTGATCGGCTCGGGCGGCAAGGTCATCCGCGAGATCGTCGAGGTCTCGGGCGCCAAGGTCGACATCAACGACGATGGCATGATCAAGATCGCCTCGAACGACGCGAATGCGATCAAACGGGCCTATGACATGATCTGGTCGATCGTGGCAGAGCCGGAAGAAGGCCAGATCTACACCGGCAAAGTGGTGAAACTGGTCGATTTCGGCGCCTTCGTGAACTTCTTCGGCAAGCGCGACGGTCTGGTCCATGTGTCGCAGATCGCCAGCAAGCGCCTGAACCATCCGAACGAGATCCTCAAGGAAGGCCAGGAAGTGAAGGTCAAGCTGCTCGGCTTCGATGATCGCGGCAAGGTGCGCCTCGGCATGAAGATGGTCGATCAGGAGACCGGGGCGGAAATCGCCCCCGAGAAGAAAGAAGAATCGGCCGAAGGCTGATCCCTTTCCCTGCGTATGATAAGGCCCCGGCATCGTCCGGGGCCTTATCATTGGCGGCGCCGGCTCAACTTTTCCGCGAATTTTGCTCCATTTCATGCCGATTTCACTGATGGCCTGGCGAAGTTCTGCCTGGGCGAAGATTCGTGGGCTTGCATCGGGAACCGATCCGTTGAATTTGGCTCACCAAGCCCTGGCGGACGACCGGGGCAGAAGAAACAGCACGGAACGAGCCCGTATGACATTCCTTTCCGCAAGCGCCGTTCTTCGGCGCCTTGGCCTTCTTTGTGCCGCTCTTGCCCTCTCGGCCTGCGTCTCGCAGATCCCGGTCGAGGAGCCGCTGTCCTATGACAGCCTGGACCCCGCCCGCCAGGAGATGGCGCTGCTGGAGGCGAAGACGAAACAGTCGAAAGGGCAGCGGGTCTGGTGCGTGCCTTTCGCCCGCACCGCGAGCGGTGTCGAGATCAAGGGCGATGCGAAAACCTGGTGGAAGTCGGCGGCCGGCAGCTATGCGCGCGGCGACGAGCCCCGCGTCGGCGCGGTCATGGCCTTCGCCGCGACCAGGAAAATGTCGCGCGGCCATGTCGCCGTGGTCTCGGAAGTGGTCTCCGACCGCGAGATCAGGATCAACCACGCCAACTGGGTCCGCAACAAGGTCCAGATGAACATGACGGTGATCGACATTTCGGCAAAGAACGACTGGAGCTCGGTCCGCGTCGAGCGCAATGCGGGCGAGATGGGCACCGGCAGCTATCCGGTCAGCGGTTTCATCTATCCGAACTGATCCGCGCCCGTCAGGGAACGAAATCCGGGAATGAAAAAAGGGGAGGCCGCCGGCCTCCCCTTCGTCTTTCCTGTGCCGGGCTCAGGCCGGGTCTTTGGCAAAGCGCAGATAGGGCAGTTTGATGTCGAGCGGCCCGAACTTCTCTTCGGCCTGTTCGTTGTTCAGCGCCAGCGCGACGATCACGTCCTGGCCGGGCTGCCAGTTGGCCGGGGTGGCCAGCGGCACGCCGTCGGTCTTCCGCACCGCATCCAGCGCGCGCAGGATCTCGGCGAAGTTGCGGCCGACCGACATCGGATAGGTCATGGTCAGGCGGACCTTCTTGTCCGGCCCGATGATATAGACGGTGCGCACCGTGGCCGAATGGGCGGGCGTGCGGCCCTCGTTCGGCAGGTAATAGTCGGCGGGCAGCATGTCATAGGCTTTGGCGACCGTAAGCGAGGTGTCGTCGATGATCGGGAAATCCGCGGGCGAGCCGCCGAAAGCCTCGATATCGCGCTTCCATTTCTCGTGGTCGGCCTTGCCGTCGACCGAGACGCCGATCACTTTGGTGCCGCGCTTCTGCCATTCCTGGGCCAGCTGCGCCACGGCGGCGAATTCGGTGGTGCAGACCGGGGTGAAGTCGCGCGGATGGCTGAAGATGATGCCGTAGCTGTCGCCCAGCCAGTCGTGGAAGCGGATGGTGCCTGCGGTCGAATCGGCGGTGAAATCGGGTGCGGTGTCGTTGATACGGACGGACATGCGGATCTCCTTGGAATCGCTGTATCCGAATTAGCGATAACGGGAGGATATTTCATCCCCCCCGGCGGTTTCTGATGTAAATGAGAACGGCTTTCCTGCCCGAAAGGTCCACCGCGGAAGCCTGTTCCTGCCGCGGGCGGGGCTGACAGGCGAAAATCGGCCGCCCCGCGCCTGGGGGTTGCGCCGGAGCTGCCGGAGCGGCTAGTTTTGATCAAATTACCCCGGATTTCGAGGCGCATCATGATCGTCAGACGAGAGTTCTACATCGGCGGCCAGTGGGTCGCCCCGGCCCAGGCCCGCGATTGCCAGGTGATCGACCCTTCGACGGAAGAGCCCTGCGCGGTGATCAGTCTCGGCAGCAAGGCCGACACCGACCGCGCCGTCGCCGCAGCCAGGGCCGCGCTGCCCGGCTGGCGCGCGACGCCCCCCGCGGAACGCGCGCGGCTGGTCGCGCGCATCCTCGATCAATACGAGGCGCGCAAACAGGAATTCGCCGGGGCGATTTCTCTTGAGATGGGCGCCCCCATCGACTTCGCTCTGGCCGAACAGGCGCCCTGCCTGCCCTGGCATACGTCGAATTTCCTGAGGGCTTTCGGGCGGATCGAATGGATCCGCCCTCTGGGCGATCACGCCCCCGGCGCCGCGATCGCGCTGGAACCGATCGGCGTGGTCGGGCTGATCACGCCCTGGAACTGGCCGGTGAACCAGATCGCGCTCAAGGCGATCCCGGCAATGCTGGCGGGCTGCACCTGCGTGCTGAAACCCTCGGAAGAGGCGCCGCTCGATGCGATGCTCTTTGCGGAATTCTGTCATGACGCGGGCATTCCGCCGGGCGTCTTCAACCTGGTGAACGGCGATGGCGCCGGAGTGGGGACGCAGCTTTCCACCCACCCGGATGTCGAGATGATCTCCTTCACCGGCTCGACCCGCGCCGGGCGGGCGATCTCGAAAGCGGCGGCGGACACGCTGAAGCGGGTGACGCTGGAACTGGGCGGCAAGGGGGCGAATCTTCTGTTCGCCGATGCGAGGCCGGATGCGGTGCGCTGGTCGGTCGCGCGGATGATGGAGAACTCGGGCCAGAGCTGCAACGCGCCCTCGCGCCTGCTGGTCGAGCGCCCGGTCTATGAGCGCGTGGTGGCCGAGGCGGCCGCGCTGGCCGCGGCGGTCCGGGTCGGCCCGGCGTCTGAGCCGGGAGAGCACATCGGCCCGGTGGTGAACAAGCGCCAGTGGGACCAGATCCAGGCCTATATTCAGAAGGGCATCGATGAGGGCGCGCGCCTCGTCGCCGGCGGCCCGGGCCTGCCTGAGGGCTTCAACCGCGGCTTCTATGTCAAGCCGACGGTGTTTGCCGATGTGAAACCCGGCATGACCATCGAGCGCGAGGAAATCTTCGGCCCGGTGCTGTCGATCCTTCCGTTCGACACCGAGGACGAGGCCATCGCCATCGCCAACGACACGCCTTACGGGCTGACCAACTACGTTCAGACCGAAGACCGCGCCCGCGCCAACCGGCTGTCGCGCGCGCTGGTGGCGGGGATGATCGAGATGAACGGCCAGCCGCGCGGCGCCGGGGTGTTCTTCGGCGGCGTCAAACAATCCGGCCGCGCGCGCGAGGGCGGCATCTGGGGGATCGAGGAGTTTCTCGAACCGAAAGCCATCTCGGGATACGACTTCTCGCCGGACTGAACGGCCCGGCCCCAGGGCCGGTCTTTGCCTCCGGCGGTGATATTTGGGGCACTGACGGTCTTTCTGTTTTAGGCCGATGCGGTGGGACGGTTCCCGCTGTGAAGGACGTGCTTGACGGAGCCTCGACCCGTTTCCTGGCTACCGATGGACATGGTGGCTACAATCAGCTGTTCCGGAAGCCTGGCACGAACGAAGGGATGTATTCCGCCCGGTGCTGGGCCCATGCGCGGCGGAAATTCTTCGAGACCTGTCTTGCAACGAAGAGCCCGCAGGCGAACAAGATCGTCAAGCTGATCCGGAAAATGTATGCCGTTGAAAAAGCCGCGCGCGGTCTGCCGCCGGAAGAGCGCGAGAAGCTGCGTCAGGAAAAATCGCGGCCTGCTCTGACCGGGATCCGCACCGAGCTCGAAAGGAACGCACCCAAAGCCTCTGGATTGATGAAGCAGGCGATCAACTACACGCTGAAGGCGTTTGATGCGCTCCAGCAGTTTATTTTCGACGGCCGGATCGAAATCGAAACCAATGCGGTCGAGCGCTGTATCCGCAGCATCGCCTTGACCAAAAAGAACTCGCTCTTTGCCGGAAACCATCAGGCGGCAAAGGTTTGGGCGATCTTGTATCGACCCAGCGGAATCTGCTCATGTTAACCGGCGCATATCCTTGCGGAGGCCAGCGGCAGGGCGTTCGGCCGGATGATCACCAGGTCCATGTCAGGGCGACCCCGGCGATGGGGCCGGAATGGCGCCTGTCGATGCGGGTGGAGGAATGCTTCTGATAGCCGACATGAAGATCGAGGCTGACATTGGGGGAGAGCCGGATTTCCGGCCCCACCATCAGGCTCAGGCGATGATCCTTGCGGCCACCCTCGTGATAGAGCCGCCGGAAACCGTTCGCCCGCACGGCGATGGCCAGATCATCGGAGAGATGCTGGCGGGCGATCAGCCGCAACCCGGTCTCGGAATGGCTGTGGATATCGTCATCCGCATGGCGCCAGTCGGTGTAGACGGTCACCAGCCCGCTGAAACGCTGTGACGCATCACGCCAGAACCACGACATATCCGCCATCAGCTCCCATTGGTCGAACCCCGTGAATCTCGCGTCGTTCTGATCGCGGTATCCGGCCCTGACCCGCCATTGCACCGCATTGCCGGGCCGGAAGGTGGTCCGCACCGCCGCCGCAGCCCGAACCCGGGAAAAGACATGCTCGGTCCCGTCGCGGGCCACCGTGGCCTCAAGCCGGTAGCGCAGTTGCCGGCGCCCGTTCCCGCCCAGGGCCAGGCGATATTCATAGGCCAGATCAAGGTGCTGCCGGTCGGCGCTCCGGGCCTCGGGGAACTGCTCGACGGTCAGCCCGAAGGACAGAAGATCCGACCGGCCCGGCGCCAGCTTACGGGCACGCTCTGCCGAGATACCGGCGCCGAGCCGCATCGAGAGGCCGGAGACCCCGCCCGTGCCGTCATCCATGTCGGCAGCCGCGCGCCCGACTTCGAAAACGGCGGAGCGGGTCCAGTCCCCCTGCTCGGCCCATGCCTGGGTGTGCAGCCCCAGGAGCCCCAGGACCACCAGCAGCGCGGCCGCCAGCCGCACCGGGCGAGACATCGATGATCCATGTCGCGTCACGATGGGATCTCCTTTGGCAGAACGAACGGCCTCTGTTCGGCGGCCACCCGGATGGTCAGCATCGATTCGAGCGTGAAATAGGACCGCAGCAGCCGGAACGCGACATAGTCGGGCAAGGCCAGAAGCAGCGCGGGCAGCCCCGAAATCAGGATGACGAGCACCGCGACCATCAGGGACGCCCCCAGCATGACCGCGATCAGCGGTTGCCATTCCATCAGCCCGCGGCTGCCGGACCCCAGCAGATACTCGAGAAATCCGAACAGGATCAGCGGGATCATGGCGGTCCGGCGGGCCGAGTTGAACAGCATGTAGGGCAGCACCAGCCGCCCCCGGATCGAGGACTGGTCGGACAGGATCACCTGCCGGCAACGGGAGCTGACATGCAGGACCGAGCGGAACCAGCGCAGCCGCTGCTCGCGCAGATGGGTGAAGCTCACCGGAACCTCGGAGATGTAGCGGATCTTCGGGTCGACGACGATGCGATAGCCCATCTCGCCGATCCGCATCGAGATATCGGTATCCTCGCCGTTCATTCCGCTGACGAACCCGCCAAGGTCGCGGATCAGCGCGGTGCGGTAGACGGCCAGCATGCCGGGAACGCCGACCACACCGTTGATGCTCTGGAGCGCGACGGAATAGAAGCCGTGCTTCACCAGCGTTTCGATCTGGCGGGCGCCATCGAAAGGGCCGGTCCCCGGAACCATCGGCAGGCCACCGACCACGCCGGTCCGCGGGTGCGCGAACCAGGACACCGCCCGTGCAATCGACCCCGGAAGGATCTGCGTATCGGCATCGACCCGGATCAGGAGATCCGTCTCTGTCAGCCGCAGGCCGGTGTTCAGGGCATGCGCCTTGCCGGGCGTCCCCTCGCGGATCACGCGGCCCGAGATATTCGCGCATGCGGCAAAGGTGGTGGTGGCGATCTCGCCGGTGCGATCACGTGAATTGTTGTCGATCAGCAGCACATGGACCCTGCCGCCATAGTCCCTGGCGGCAAGGTCCAGCGCCTCGATTGTGCGGGCGATGATGTATTCCTCGTTGAAGGCGGGAACGATCACCGTCACGTCCGGGCTGAAGCCGGGATTGGCGGACCTGTCGCGGCGCATGAACCGCGCCGTCAGGTAAAGCAGCAGGAAGAACAGCGGCAGCACGAGAAAGACCCCGGGGCCAAGCCCGCCCAGGATGCCGCCATCGCGCAGCGTGCGGACCAGGCCCGCGGCCTTGTGCTCGACCAGTTGGGCGCCCAGCACCGCAAGGATCACAAGTCCTGCCGCCAGCGCAAGATTCCGCCGGAAGCCGTCATCGTGGCGCCTGATCGCAATCGCCCTCGGCAAGGTTGCATGTTCGAGCAGCCTGAGCGCGAACAGCGCCCAGCCGGACAGCCCGCTCAGGATCTCTGCCAGATGGAGCGGGACCGGAAGGCCCGTCGCGCTGGCGACCGTCGCGAGGCCGAGGTCGATCGACAGGCATATGATGGCATAGGTTGGCAGCAGGTCGGCGATCAGGCGGATCCGCGTCGCGTTATCGCGGCCCCAGAACAGGGCGAAGCAGAACAGAAAGGTGACCGAGAACGCACGCAGCCCGATGGCATGACCGCCCGTGAAACCGAGGGGAAGGATATAGTCGCCCGCCGGGAAGAACCGGGCAAGCGGTCCGTGGAACAGCAACACGATCTGCGCCGCCGAAAGCGCGCAGAACACCAGCAGCAGCATCGGCGCGCGCCAGAGCGGCAGCGGCCGGGCGAAGGTTCCCGGTGCGCTGTCGACCGAGGCGAAGACCGCCGGCCCGCTGCCGGTGGTCGCGCCGGCTGTCACGGTCCTTCTCCGTCGGTTCGGTCCCCGGCCTCCGGCGGCGCCTCCGGCGCGTCCTGCGCCGGTCCGATCAGCAGTCCCAGGGCATGATCGGAAATCTGACGCAGGCCGGGCTGGTCGGACAAGGCGACAAGGCGGGGGCCATTGTCTTCCCGCAGATAGACCCAGCCTTCCTGTCGGAGCGCCGTATCAGGATCCGGCAGATCGGCAAGACGCAGGATCGAGACCGATGCACCGCCCGCTCCTTCCTTCGGCATGGCGGGAAGGTCGGCCAGCAGTCGCGCGGCCGCCTGTGCCTCTGGAATGGTCAGGGCCGAAACACCGGCGGGGTCAAATGCGGCACTGTCGCCGACAAGATCGGCAAGCTGCGCCGATATTCCCCGGACGCGGCCCACCCCCGGCAAGAGGACGGAATCCGCGGCAAGTTCGGCGATCAGCGGAGGACCGTCATTGCAGACCCCCTCCACGCCGAAGCTCCGCCCGACGGTAATCTCGATCTGATTGCCGTGCCGCAGAAGCTCCGGTGGCAGCGCCGCACGGCGGCGCAGTTCCCCCTCCGTCGTGGTGAAGGCTTCGATCAGGCTGCCGTTGAGGGTGACATGGACGAGCCAGCCTTGCCCGGCCCCGTCGGGCATCTGGCGGGGGGCCGGTCCCGCAGGGATCAGGGGCCCAAGCCGCAGCCCGTAGTCGAGCGTCGCGGGCAGGCGGCCGTCCGGCAGGTCGTCCGCGGTGAAGCCATGGCGCCAGCTGTGCGATCCGGTGAAGGTCCGCAGCGATGCCCCGCCGGTTTCGCCGTCGGTCAGCGCGAGCGGCCATTCCCGTCTCATGGAAGGGCCGTTCCATGATCCCGGCCCGGCCAGCATGGCCGCAAGGTCGCCGGGCGTGGCCATGAACCCGCCCGGCTCCGCCCCGGTTGGCCGCAATTCGATCTCAAGGCCCGCACGGATCGCCTGCGCGGCAAGCATCAGCAGCTTTGCCTTGCTCTCATCCGTGCCGTCTTTGGGCCAGGCCAGCCCTGCCACCCCGCCAGCCGCACGATACCGGTCATCTGGCAAGACCAGCGGCCGGGCGGTAAGCGCGTCGAGCCGCGCCTCGGGCGCAAGGGTGACCAGTGCGTTGCCGATATCGGTGCTGCAAAGCCCCGTGGTGGAAACCCCGGTTACCGCGAAGGATATCTGCACCGTGTTGCGTGCAAGATCGCGGGCCAGCAGCGGCAGCACCAGTTCCCGGCGCTCGCGACCGGCGGCAAGCAGAACCTCGTGCCGCCTTTGCCCGTTGACCGAGACCCGAAGGATCGCGTTCACGGTGTCCGGGATTTCCGAGACATAGGGCAGCACCAGACTGGCTTCGGTCACCCGATGGCCCATCGGCAGCAAAAAGGCCATCCGGCCATAGCCCGGCAGGCCGGAGATCTGGACATTGCGCCCCACCGGAACGCCTCCCGCCGGCAGGATGGCGATCCTTGGCGACAAGGCGCGGCCAATGCTGCCCGCGGGGGTTTCCGCGCGCGCGGCGCCATCGCCGACCCAGAACGGACCAGCGCCTGAATAGCCTGTGTCGGGGACAGGCGGCGACCCGTTCCCCCCCGTGGCATCGACGACATCGGGCTGCTGCACGTGAACGGTCTGCAGCACGGACCCGGCGGCGAGCCCGATCACACCGAGCCCGAGAATCCGTAACATGGTGCGCAACTTATCCTCCTCCCGGCCGGTCGCATCCGTCCGCCCCCGGAAACAGCCAGGGGCGGATGTGATCAGGCAGTTATCGCCGTGGACGGCACCGCATCGGCCGCCATGTCCGCGCGCCAGAGCGACTGCGCCGGTATCCGCGAAAGGTCGCAGCGGTCGGCATAGCGCAGCGAGATTTCCAGCGTTTCGGTCAGCAGGCCGTCGGAAAGGGTGATCGGTTTCAGGCCGAGTTCGAGAAACGAGCGGTTGGAAACCACAAGATCGTTCTCGGCCGCTTCGAGGCGCGGATTGTCGACGAAGCTGATCTTCGCGCCGGTGATCCGCGCGACCAGAGCAGCCAGGTCGCGGATGCGGTGGGTCTCGGTCATCTGGTTGCGGATGCGCACCGGCTCGCCACGCGCCGGAGGGTTCTGCACCGCCAGCGCGATGCAGCGCACGGTGTCCTGAATGTGGATGAAGGCCCGGGTCTGCCCGCCCGTCCCATGCACGGTCAGGGGATGGCCAACCGCCGCCTCGATCAGGAAACGGTTCAGCACGGTGCCATAATCGCCGTCATAGTCGAAACGGTTGATCAACGCCGGGTCGCGCCGCGTTTCTTCGGTCTGGGTGCCCCAGACGATGCCCTGATGCAGGTCGGTGATCCGCAGCCCGTCGTTCCTGGCGTAGAACTGGAACAGAAGCTGATCGAGCGATTTCGTCAGATGATAGACGCTGCCCGGGTTGGTCGGATAGAGGATCCTGCGCGACAGCATCCGATCCGACGGGCCTTTCAGAAAGACCTCCAGATAGCCTTCGGGGATCTCCAGCCCGTCGCCGTCATAGCCATAGACGCCCATCGTGCCGAGATGGATGACATGGGCATCGAGCCCCACAGATGACAGGGCGACCAGCAGATTATGCGTCGCGTTGATGTTGTTGTCGACGGTGTAGCGTTTTTCCGTCGGTCCCTTCATCGAATAGGGGGCCGCGCGTTGTTCTGCGAAATGGATGACGGTTTCGGGCCGCACACGGTCCAGAAGGGCCGCCAGCCCATCGTAATCCTGCGCCACGTCGAGGGTGACAAAATCGATATGCGCGCCGGAGACGCGGGACCAGGCCGCAAGCCGCTCCGGGGGCGAGGCGATCGGCGTCAGGCTCTGGGCCCCAAGCTGATCTGCGATGGCCCGTCGCGACAGGTTGTCCACAATGGTGACCGCGTGGCCGATGCTGGAAAGGTGCAGGGCCGTCGGCCAGCCGCAAAACCCGTCCCCACCAATGATCAGTACAGCCCCTGCATCCAAAGCCATGTTCTTAACCGATTCTTTACTCGTCAACCACGTTCATCATATACTTTATATATTGATTACATACTATAGAATACGAAGTTCCTTAACGAATGCGTTGAGGCAGGACGGTGGTGACGGCAACAGAAACGGGGCTACACAAGCAGCGTTGCTCCGTAATTATGCCGGGGCCGCTCATGGCTCAGAAACCGCTGTCTGTTTCGGGGGCGGATTTCAGAGCGCTGATTGCGTGATCTGCTGCGCCTGCTGGTGGCCGGCATCATGACCAGCCCCTGCAATGTCCTGTTTCTCTGCACTGGGAATTTAGCGCGCTCGATCCTGGCCCGAACCTGGATATCTCCACAGCGGCCTGTGAGAGGTGGCAGCTTCGGGGCCGGAGACAGGACCGTATCTGATCACATGCCCAACCGACCCATGTCTCGTCTCTCTGCGGAAAGTGCTGAAGATCTGGGGTAAGAGCGGAAGGATGCCGCCTGCCCCTTTGCGCTGCTGGAGCGGGTTGGAAGCCAGCGGCCCGTCAGGAACCCGTTTGGCGGTGACGATCAGCCTTGCGACGTTCCTCAGAATCCGCCGACAGCGTCGGTGCATCATCTGATCACGAAATTGCAACGCCGCGCACAGAAGTCACAGTCATGGAGCGGGCGATTTCAAGGTGTCAGAACCGCTCCGGCACTCCTTTCTGATGGGATATCAGAGGCAGGGCGGAAGCCCCCGGCGGGGGTATTTCCGTCAGGACGAAAGTCCCTTTACTCCTGAACCAGGGAGCGGGCGCCACTGGTTCGGCCTGCATCCCGGGGCTCTCTGCTACGCCAGGGCGTCGGGCCGGAAGGCCGGGGGGATCCCGTCCTCGTCCGCCAGCACCAGCGCCGCCAGCAGTTCGGCGCAGCGCGGCGCCATGCCGAAGCCGGTCTTGAAGCCGCCGTTCGCGATGAAATGCCCTTCGCGCCCCGGCCAGGCACCAATGAGCGGCATCCGGCTTTTCGCCCGCGGCCGCAGCCCGGCCCACAGCTCCAGCACCTCGGCCCGGGCGAGGCACGGCAGCAGCGCGCGGGCGCGGGCGATCAGGTCATGGGCCTGGCGGTCGGGGCCGGGCTCAGACCATTGCGTCTCGCTGGTCGAACCCACCGCCACCGTCCCGTTGGCATGGGGCACGAGATGCAGCCCGGGCGCGTAGATCTGCGGCAGGTCGCGGGCGTCATGGCGCAGGAGCGCGGCCTGGCCCTTCACCCCGGAGCCCACCGTCCGGCCCAGAGCGGCTGAAAGATCGCCAAGCCCCGCGACCCCGGTGGCGTGGATCACCTGACCCTCGTCGCGGCCCTCGCCGATCACGATCTCTGCGCCCGTGGCGCGCAGGGCGGCCAGCAGCGCGGCTCCGGCGGCGCGGGGCGAGAGGCGGGCGGTCAGGGTGTCGAAGATCAGAAACCCGGTGGGTGAGGCGGGCTCCCATTCGGCGCCCGTCGCCTCCTGCACCTGCCAGAGCGCCGCGCCGCGCCAGAGCGTTTTTGCCGCTTCGGCGCGCTCGCGCGCCAGGTCCACCGCCCGCGCATCCGCCAGCGGTTGCAACCGGCCCGAACGCAGATAGCCGGGGTCTTCGCCGCCCGCCTGCGCCACCTCGCGCCACCAGCTTTCGGCCATCAGCAGGCTGTCGAACTGGAAGCCCTTCATCTCGTTCCAGCTTTCCGGCGCATGGGGAGCCAGCGCGCCCACCAGCCCGCCCGAGGCCCCGGCGCCGATCCGCTCGCGCTCGATCAGCCGCACCTTCGCGCCGCGCCGCGCGCAGGCCCAGGCCACCGAGAGGCCAAAGATCCCGCCGCCGCGCACCGTCACATCCACGCTTGCCATCCCGCCCCCGCTGCCGCAAAGCTCGGGGCCATGTCACAGCTCCCCGTGCCACAGCTCCCCGTGCCACAAACTCCCGTCCTGTCCTGGCTCGGCGATGCGATACCCGTCGCCACCGCCTTTGACGATCCCTATTTCAGCCTGAAAGGCGGGCTGGAGGAAACGCGACATGTTTTCCTGCGCGGCAACGGCCTGCCCGAACGGCTGACGGACGGGTTCCATGTGGCGGAACTGGGGTTCGGGACCGGCCTGAACCTGCTGGCGCTGGCGCTGGCCTGGCAAGGCCCGGGGCGGCTGCATTACACCAGTTTCGAGGCTTTCCCGATGGCGGCCCCGGACATGGCCCGGGCGCTGGCGCATTTCCCCGAGGCCGGCGCCGTGGCGGGACCGCTGCTCGCGGCCTGGGAAAAGCGCCTGACGCGGTTCGATCTGCCCGGGATCAGCGTCATCATCGTGACCGGCGACGCGCGCGAGACGCTGCCCGCCTGGACCGCGTCGGCGGATGCCTGGTTTCTCGACGGTTTTTCGCCCGCGAAGAACCCCGAGATGTGGGGCGCGGATCTGATGACCGCGGTCGCGCGACACACAAAGCCGGGGGGCAGTTTCGCCACCTATACCGCGGCGGGCCATGTGCGGCGCGCGCTGGCGGATGCGGGGTTCACCGTCAGCCGCCTGCCCGGTTTCGCGGGCAAGCGGCATATGTCGGCCGGGCGGCTGGCCTGATCAGCGCAGCACCATCCCCTCGGGCCAGGACAGGGTATAGCCCAGCGAAATCCCGCGCTCTTCGCCGCCCGCCAGATCGAATTCCCAGACCATCAGGCCGCGCTGGCCGTCCGGGTCGGTCTCGGAGGGCGCGGGCGAGGCGGTGGTCTTCACCACCAGATCCTGCTGCTCGGAATAGGGCACCTGGTCGATCACCCGCAGGGGCCAGGTCTCGGCCCCGAGGTTTTCGATCCTGAGCACTGCGGTCTCCGTCAGCTCGTTCGAGGTGGTGAACACCCCTTTCTGGCCAGAGTCGCGCAAAGGCATGTCGCGGGTCAGGCGGATCGTGTCCAGCGCGCCGAAGGCGATTTCGGCCCCGGCCCCGGCGGGGGTCATGGGAAGCCAGGTGCTGCCCACGAGCACGCCCTCGCGGTAGAGAAGCGCCTCGCCCGGCAAGAGCGGCTCGCCCGAGGTATTGGTCACTTCGGCCAGGATAAAGGCGGTCTGGTCGCGGCGCGGCACCGCGACGGCCCTCACTTCGGCCCCGATCCCGATCTGATCCAGCGCGAGGCGCAGATCCTCGACCCCCGAGGCGACATCCACCTTGCGCGGGTAATTGTAGACCACCGTTTCGCCCTCGGTCGCGGCGGTGGCGGTGATGGGCGCGGGGGCGGCGACGGCCTCCATCGCGGGCGCGGCCCCGGCGATCTTGCGGGCGTCGGTATCATATGCCTCCGCCGGGGCCTCTTTCTCTATCACCCGCAGCTCCGGCCAGAGCGTCGAGGGCGCCGATTGTTCCGAGGGGCGCGAGGAGGACAGCGTCAGGTCCACGCCCGCCCAGTCCTCGCCGGTGTATTGGGTGACGAGGACCGAGCGGTCGATCGCCACCTTCTCCTCGGCGCGGGTCAGGTGGATGTCGTAGAACGGCCGCCAGCCCGCTTCGGCGACGTAATGGGTAACGGTCAGCACGCCCTCGCCCTGGGCCGCAGCCTCTACCGCCACGGCGAGCGCGGTGTAATCGCTGTCGCGGGCGGGCAGCGCGTCAAGCGCGGCGCGGGCTTCGGCCTCGGTCTTCTGCGCCTCTTCCAGCACCTTCTGCGCGGCGCGCAGCTCGGTGCGGGCCAGCGCGGCCTCGCCCGCCGCCGCGAGCGTTTCCGCGCCGATCATCGCCGCCATGTCTTTCACCGACCCGGGCGTGGCGTTCTCGGGCAGTGCGCCGGAGAACGAGGACAGGAATCGGGCCTGCGCCTCGGCGGCGCCGATCCGGGCCTGCGCGGCCTCGACCGTGGTCAGCGCGGCGAGCGTCGCCTGTTCCGCGGCTTCCACCGCGGCTTTCGCGGCCTGTTGCTCGGGGCTCAGCACCTCGTCGCGCGGCGGCAGGCGGTCCGCGCGCAGGCTGAAGGCGCCGTAAGCAAAGCCCTCGTCGCCCGAAAGCCGCATCAGCCCGGCCTGGGTCGAGGCCGGCAGATCGGTGACCAGCAGCTCATGCGTGCCCTCCGACGGGGCGGTGAAGCTGACCTCGCGGGTGATCTTCGCGCCTTCGGGATAGACGGTGACGGCCGTCACCCGGCTGGTGGCAAGGATCGTATCGGCGAAGGCGGGCAGGGCGGTGGTCGTCAGCAGGGCGGCGAGAAGGGCGCGCATGGAAAGGCTCCGGTCAATGGTGACTGAACCGTCAGGCTGGTCCTGCGGGACGCAAACCGCAAGGCGGGAAATCCCGGCCCGGCCTCTGCCAGGGATCGGCGACCTCGCTGCGTCAAAAGGGGATTTCCCGGGTTCTGTGGATGTTTACCTCGCCTGGCAGGCTGGCTAGTCTCCGACCCGACAGGGCTTTGACCCGTTCCGGAGTGAGATCATTGATCAAAAAATATTTTACCAATGCCGGGAATGCGCTGCGCGGCGTCGTCAAGGTTTCCGAATTCTGCGCACTGCTTTTCGCGGTCTGGGCGATCTTCAACCCGCAAACGGTCGCGGATTATGTGGCGCGCTTCGAGGTGCATCTCGGCGAGGCCCGCCAATCGCTGGCCGCGATAAAGGCCAATACCGATAAGCTGGTAGAGAGCGGCCAAGAGACGGCAGACAACACGCGTGAAACCGCTGACAACACCGCCGAGACGGCGGTGAATACCCGCGAGACCGCCGGGAACACCGCTGAAATCGCCGACAGCAGCGCGCAGGTGGCTGCCAATACCGGCGAGACGGCACAAAGCGCCAGCGAGACCGCCGCGAATACCAAAGCTATCTCCGACGCCTATGCTGCGGCAGCCGAGCTCGGTCGTGGACTGACTGTCTCTTATTTCTGGAGCCGGAGCTATGATACGCCTGGTGAGATCACGGCATATTTAAGCGTCTATAGTAACAGTTCCACCCCGCTCTATGAAGTAACAGTCGCATTGTTCACCGAGCAAGGCGAAGAGGTCGTGCGCCGCCGGGGAGCTGTTTTGGTAGGAGATACCGGGCTGGGGGGTACGGTGACGTTCTTTTCAAGTGGCCTTGCCGCAGGACAGAGTGAATTCACCGGCGTTCTGTGTGTCGCAGGGCGCCCTGGTCAGGAAGCAGAGAGAGTCCATTATGCTCTGGTTTTGGGAGGACATCGCGAGCCTGATGGAGGCGTGAGCTTCAATGTGACCGAAATGGTCGTCGGTGCCGAGCCCGCGCCCTTCTGCGCCGGGCGGATCTGATCTGCGGGGATCCTGGGGGAAGGCACAGGCCAGACCCTTTCTGATCCGGCCCATTTCTGGGTGGGGCGCGGTCAAAAGCGAAGGCGCGACGGATCGCTCCGCCGCGCCTTTCGGTTCCGTTCAGGCCCGGATCAGCCCTTTTTCAGCACCCGGTTGCCCAAAGTCTCGGCGATCTGCACCGCGTTCAGCGCCGCGCCCTTCCTCAGGTTGTCCGAGACGCACCACAGCACGAGGCCGTTGTCCACCGTCGGGTCCTGGCGCACGCGGCTGACATAGGTCGCGTATTCGCCCACGCTCTCGATCGGGGTGACGTAGCCACCGGGCTCGCGCTTGTCGATCAGCATGATGCCGGGCGCCTCGCGCAGGATGTCCTGGGCTTCCTGCCAGTCCAGCGGTTCCTCGAATTCGATGTTGATCGCCTCGGAATGGCCGACGAAGACCGGCACCCGCACGCAGGTCGCGGTGACTTTGATCGAGGGGTCGAGGATCTTCTTGGTCTCGGCCACCATCTTCCATTCTTCCTTGGTGTAGCCGTCGTCCAGGAAGACGTCGATATGCGGGATCACGTTGAAGGCGATCTGTTTCGAGAACTTCTTCGGCGGCACTTCATGCACCGGGTTGTAGACCGCCTTGGTCTGCTCCCACAGCTCGTCCATGCCTTCCTTGCCCGCGCCCGAGACCGACTGATAGGTCGAGACCACGACGCGCCTGATCTTCGCGCGGTCGTGCAGCGGCTTCAGCGCCACCACCATCTGCGCGGTCGAGCAGTTCGGGTTGGCGATGATGTTCTTCTTCGAATAGCCCATGATCGCGTCGGCATTCACCTCGGGCACGATCAGCGGCACGGCCGGATCGTAGCGGTAGAGCGACGAATTGTCGATCACCACGCAGCCCGCGGCGGCGGCCTTCGGGGCGTATTGCTTCGTGGCCTCGGAGCCGACCGCGAACAGCGCCATGTCCCAGCCGGTGAAGTCGAAAGTGTCCAGGTCTTTGGTCTTGAGGGTCTTGTCGCCGAAGCTGACCTCGGTGCCCAGCGATTTGCGCGACGCCAGAGCGGCGATCTCATCGACCGGAAACTCGCGCTCGGCGAGGATGTTCAGCATTTCGCGGCCCACGTTGCCCGTGGCACCCGCGACGACGACCTTATAGCCCATCGGGGTTCTCCTGTTACCTGGCCCTGCACATCGCGCAGGGAAAGCCCTGTCCCAGACCATCGGGGACGAGGCCCATTATCCGAAAGGGGGGGCAGGGGAAAGCGCTAAAGCGGGGCTCAGGCCGGGCTCTCGCGCGAGAATGTATAGAGCGCGAGCCCCACCAGCACCATCAAAGCGAAACAGGCGAAGACGAGGGAATAGCCCTGGCCGGGCGTAAGGCCGCTGGTTTGCGCGGTGTCGAACAGCCGCCCGGTCACCTCCTGCGCGATGCCGACCGAGACGATGCCGAACAGGTTCACCAGCGTGACGCCCCGCCCCATCAGATGGGGGGGGATGAATCCCCTCGCATGGGCGGTGATGATCGGGAAGGTGGTGCCGAAGAGGCCCACCCCCACGAACAGAGCGGCAGCCAGCAGCCAGCCCGGCGCCGGGAGCAGCCACAGACCGACAAGGCACAGCAGCATCAGCGCGTTCCCAAGCGCCGCGGTGCGTTTCAGGCTGCGCATCCCGCGCGACAGCGGGCCGATGATCAGGCTGCCCGCGACCAGCGCGAGGCCCATGGCAAGGCCGACCTTGCCGATCTGGGCCTGGCCGAAGCCGTGAACGTCATGGAAATAGGGCCCGAGCCACAGGCCGCGCAAAGCGGCGGGCGGCGCGTAGCAGACCACCATCAGTGCGAGCACCGGCCAGAGCGGCCGGATCGCCAGCACCGACAGCACCGAGCCGCCCGTGCCGCGCCCCATCGGCGGGGGGTCGCGCACCACCACCAGCACTGCCAGTGCCATCACGAGCGTCATCCCCGCCACGGTCATGAGCGAGGCGCGCCAGCCCCAGGTTTCCGCCGCCAGCGAAAACGGCAGCGAGGCCGCCATATCGCCGAGCGAGCCGAGGCCGATGGTCACGCTCGCCAGCGTGCCGAACAGCACGGGGGGAAATTCACGCGCCAGGATGAAATAGGTCGCCACCAGCACCGGCGCGCAGCCCGACCCGATCAGCACCATGGCGAGTTTGATGTGCAAAGGCTCCTGCGCCATGGCAAAGCCCGCGGCGCCCACCGCCGCCAGCGCCAGCAGCGCCGCAGTTGTGCGCCGCGGCCCGATCCGGTCAAGCGCCACCCCCACCGGAAGCTGCGTCGCGCCGAAGGCGAGAAACCACCAGCCCGAGGCCGAGGCCAGATCCTGTTTCCCCGCGCCCAGTTCCAGTTCCAGCACCGGCGTCAGCACCGCCAGGAACGAGCGGAAGAATTGCGAGAAGAGGTAGCCGATGATCAGGCAGGCGATGCCGGCGCGCATGTCTTTTCCGCGTTCTGAAGGATTGGGGGTTGAAAATCCCGCCGCGACCCTGACAGCGGCGGCGGGCGGGGGCAAGGGCCGGCGGCTCCACATCCGGCGGTGAGAGCTGAGACAGGACGAAAAAGCCATGCCGCGCATCTGCCGGGCCGGTCGCCCGGATCCGTCCGGCGGAAGCCTCCGGCGGAAGCCTCCGGCGGGGATATTTAAGGACAGAAAATGAGCCTTAAGACGCAGATCATTTTCTGTCTCTAAATATCCCGGGGGTGAGGCCCGCAAGGGCCGAGGGGGCTGGCCCCCTCATCCCGGCCGGCCTCAGGCGGGGCGGGGGGCCATGGGCGCCTCGCGGATCGGCAGATGCACCAAAGCCGAGAAGGCGCCGACACCCACACCGATCCACCAGACCAGCGTATAATCGCCGTGCAGGTCGTACATCTTGCCGCCGAGCCACACCCCGAGAAAGCCGCCGATCTGATGGCTGAGAAAGACGAAGCCGTAAAGCGTGCCCATATAGCGCAGCCCCCAGATATGCGCGACCAGCCCTGAGGTCAGCGGCACCGTCGCCAGCCACAGGGCCCCCATCGCCGCCGAGAACACCAGCACCGAGGTGGGCGTGATCGGCAGCAGGATGAACACCGCGGCCACCAGGGTGCGCAGGGCGTAGATCCCCGCCAGCAGATATTTCTTCGTCCAGCGTTTCCCCATCCAGCCCGCCAGAACCGTGCCCACGATGTTGAAGAAGCCGATCACCGCGATCGACACCGCGCCAAGCGCCGAGGTCGTGTTGATTCCGATCATCGACAGCATCCCCGAAGGATCTATCGGCCCGCACAGCTCGGTCACGAAAGCGGGGAAATGCGCAGTGATGAAGGCCAGCTGATAGCCGCAGGAGAAGAAGCCGAGGAAGATCAGCGTATAGGACGGATCGCGGAAGGCGCGGTTCAGCACCTGGCCGAGGCTCTCCTCCAGTTCCGCCCGGCTCGCCACCTGGGGCGAGCGGATGAACGGCAGCGCGAACAGAGACAGCAGGATCACCGCGGCGAAGATCACGAAGACCCATTGCCAGGAATAATATTGCATCAGGAACTCGGCCGCGGGCGCCCCGATGACCTGGCCCGCCGATCCGGCCGCGGTGCCGATCCCGAGCGCCATCGAGCGGTGCTCGGGCGCGGTGGCGCGGCCGACGATGGCAAGGATCACCCCGAAGCCGGTCCCGGCGATGCCGAAGCCGATCACCACCGCCAGCGTCTGATGCTGCCATGCTGCGGTCGAAAGCGCCGTCAGCACGAGGCCGAGCGCATAGAGCACCGCCCCCGCGAAGATGGCCCGACGGTCGCCGAATTTCTCGGCCAGCGCGCCGAACAGCGGCTGGCCGATCCCCCAGGCCAGGTTCTGGATCGCGATGGCCAGCGAGAACTCGCTGCGCGCCCAGTGGAACTCTTCTGCGACCGGAATCTGGAACACGCCGAACGAGGCGCGGATCGCGAAGCCGATCATCAGGATCACCGATCCGGCGATCAGCACCGGCGTGATCAGGGGGGCGCGGGAGGCTGGGGACATGAGGCGGGCTCTTTCTGTTCGCGGCCGCGACCCTGCGCCCGTGCCCCGGCGGCGTCAAATGCTGAATTGTGATCCATACAAAGCCTGGTCGCGCCTTCCGGACCTGGCAGGGGTTGCAAATCCCCGCGCCACGGGGAAATCATGTCAGAACCGGCGAGTCGCCGGGTGAATATGGGGGCTGTCATGGAAGCGATCGTGATCTTTGCCGCTCTGCTGCTCGTCTGCGCGGGCCTGGCGGTGTCGCGCAGCCGCCGTATGGAGCCCCGGCGTATTCCTGTCCGCCGCCGCGGATGAGGGTATGACGCCAGGAGGGGCGGTGCCTGCCGGCCCTGCCCCCGCTGCTTCCTGGACGCTGACTGCGATGTGCGGGCGGACCCGGCATCACCATTTCACCGGATCCGGCGCGCGCGATCTGGCCCTCGCCGCGGAGTTCCGCACCCTGACGAGGCACATGGGCTATGACGTCTCCGCTCTTATATGGATGCCGGTCAGCTGTTGAGAGCGCTTCAGGATTTCGCCCGGCCTTTTGCACTATTCGATCTCAGTTCGGTTTCTCTCTTTCGCGACTTTCGTGAGGGCATGCGGACGGTCTCCGGCGTGCCGGGTTGTGAAACGGTTCATGCGGAGCAGGCGAACGCCACCGGATCGGGAGAACCTGTGACACGATCCGGACCCCGGCATCCTGCCGGCCGAAGTCTCCGGCCATGATGCATTCGCCCCGGAGCCTGGCTCGGGCAGGGGAACGCCACAGGTTCGGGTGAACCCTCGGGGTCATCCTGACTTCCACACCACGACACCGGTGATGTCCGGGCCGTTTCTTCCGGTTTGCCCGTTCTGACAGCTTGCCCGCCCGGCGCACTTGCCGGCGCGCAGCGCTCAAAGCGCGCCTTCAGACCGGGGGTCATGTCCCTTCCGGTCCCGTCATTCCGGCGGAGCGGTGTGGCGGCATTGGCCCCCGGGCCGCGATGGCGCTGCGGCGGCCCTTGGTGTCATGGATCCCGTTTGGATACCGTCGGCGGTGATACTGCCGTTCCGCGCCTCCGGCGGGATCCGCGCCGGCAGATCGGGAGCCTGAGCCCCCCTCGCCGGTTCTCCCGAACCGGTGGCGCTTCGCCGGCCCGGCATCCCCGCTGCGATTGTCGGCCATCTCGCCCGCCCCTCTGGCGTATCTGCATCAATACCGATGTGGATCCTGAGCTACCGGCGACGGCGGCCGACCCCGCGCCCGCGGATATGGGTCGGGCCGGAGAACAGCCCGGCTATGAGCAGGATCAGCATTGATCCGGGGCAAAAGCCTTGCGATTGTGTTTTCCCGGCGATTGGCCGCCCGCCTTCTCCGGAGACGTGACCTCTGTGCCGTCCACCGGCAGGGGCAGCGGCCCTGATGCCGCACGATGGGGATCTGGTCCTTCAGACCTGCGCAGGCCTGCGCGGCCCCACCAGGGTCAGGGTCCCACTCCGATCTGCCGGCGGCAGAGCGCCCGTGTGCCCGGGCACCGGCCCGTCGGGTCCGGACAGTCTCTCCACGCCCCCTTCGCCATGGCCGCCCCGACCCCATGCCTCCGGTTTCCCGAACCGGAGGCGACACCTTCGGCATATGTTCATGGCCTGATCTGCCGGAGCGGCAGCCCGGACAGCTCTCCGATCAGGAGGCGGAACCGGAGGGCCGCCACTGACAGGCCTCTCAGGATGCCCCCTTCCGCTCCGGGCCGCGACCCGGGCAAGCTGCGGGTCAGACCACACCATCAGGGAGCCGCGACGCTTCAGGACCGGTCGTAGCCGCACCGGTCCGCCCTTTGCAAAACAGGGAAAGGTCTGTTCAGAAGACCAATCTCACCTGCGGGCGCACAGACGTGAAGCCGTGAACCGGACAGAGGGTGCAATAAAGCCGTCTGTAAAGAGAATGCACATGGATCCCCGCCGGAATCGACTGCCGTTCGTTCCGTGGATTGCCGAGATAGAGAAAGCTCTCTGAACTGCTGCCGGTTTTGTGTACAGCGGGTTAAGCTGGCATAGCGGGGGCTTTGAACTCCGTGGGGCTGATGTGGCCCGGTTCCGAATGCCTCCTGCGCGGGTTTCAGAAGCGCTCGATGTCATCGAAGCCGTGGGCACGCGCTTCGTTTCTGGTTCGACAGACCTTGCTGGCTGTCCGTTCGGTCTTCTGCGTTGAGAAGAAGCTCTCCATTGCCGGATTGTCCCGGACATTGCCCGCGCGGCTCATCGGGCAGGTGATCCCATTGTCGGCCAGAAGCCGCTGGAACTGCTCGCTTGTATATTGCGATCCCTGGTCCGAATGATGAAGCAGAGTGTCGGCTTTCCCGCGCCGCCAGCGGACGCCACAGGTCCGGTCGCTGGCCTTGAAGCTCGTCCTGATCGCTGCGACGAGCTTCGCGTCATGGATCACGCGGGTGCCGGGAGGGCGGCTGAGCCAGGCATGAAAGCCGGACCGCGAGACCTCCGGAGCCTCGCAGAGACAGCTGACCGGCCAGATGTGGCGCTGTTTGGCGATGAAGGCGAACCTCATATTCTTTCGGCTGATCGCTCGAACCAAGGGCGCAATCAGCCTCAAACGCGCGCGAAAAAAGCCGCAGCTTTCTTCGAGGCATGTCATGCTCCGCCCGGAGCCGGGAGGCCTCTTTCTTCAGAGCCGAAATCTCGGCCAGACCGGCCGGCATCTGCCCGTTCCCGGGGAAAGCTGTGGCCGGGGTTGTGGTCCGTTCCCGCATCCAGCGGCGCAGGACGCTCGCCGCAACGGCAAGGTCACGGGCCGCCTGCGCTGCCGCTACGCCCCCATTCGTCGGGGAATTGATCCCCCGGATCAATTCCTGATCCTCCTCATACGTCACCAGCCTCATGGCCTCGATCCTGAACTCACGGCTGAACGTCCGTCTCGTCATATCCACTCTCCGGTTCCCTAGGCACGATCTCATCGGCGTGTCAACGAAACAGGCAGAAGCTCACCTTGAGCCACTGAGACATGATCCCGATGCGGTTTCGACGTTTGTAGCGGCGCTTGTCGTATCGGACTGTCTTCTTGCGGGTTTTACGTTCGGGGATGCAGGCGCTTATTCAGATTTCCTGAGCCCGAATACCTCCGGCCAGCATTGTTGCCACCTATCCCGAGACCTGGGTGCAGAAGACAGATAGGACGCCATCGGACAAGTTTGTACTCTTGTTTTGTTTCTTCGTTCGTAATCCAATCCTGTTTCAGGCTCTTACCTGCCAGCCGCTCCGCCAGTCCCGGCGTCGGCTGCCTCCGGCGGGGATATTTAAGGACAGAAAATGACCCTGCTCTCATTTTCTGTCTGAAAATATCCCGGGGGTGAGCGCGTAAGCGCGAGGGGGCAGGGCCCCCTCTTCTCAGGCCAGATGCGGGCGGAAGGCCTGGATCACCTGCTCATAGACCGCGCGTTTGAAGGGGACGATGGATGCGATCATCTCATCCGCGCCGATCCAGCGCCAGGCCGCGAATTCCGGGTGTTCGGTGTCGATGCGGATCTGATCGTCCCGGCCGAGGAAACGGAACAGGAACCATTTCTGCCTTTGCCCGCGGTATTTGCCGCCCCAGACCCTGCCCAGCAGTTCCGGCGGCAGGTCGTAGGTCAGCCAGTCCTCGGTCTTCGCGACTTTCTCGACCAGATCGGCGGTGACGCCGGTCTCTTCCCACAATTCGCGCAAGGCCGCCTCTTTCGGCTTTTCGCCGGGGTCGATCCCGCCCTGGGGCATCTGCCAGGCGGGGCTGGACGCCCCGCCATTGTCGATCCGCTGGCCGGCGAAGATCCGGCCTTCGCGGTTGATCAGCACCACCCCCACGCAGGGGCGGTAAGGCAGCCCGCCACCCGTCGCGTCGTCCATCTCAGGGCGCTTCCGGGCTGAAGGTGGTCAGGCCCTTCAGGATGTCCACCGCATAGGCCAACTGGTAATCCTCGTCGCGCAGCTTGGCGCTTTCCTCGGCGGCCGCCTGTTCCTCCAGATAGAGCGTCTTCTCGTCCTCGGTCATCGAATCGTTCGAGATCGCGCCGCGCAGATCGGCCTCGGTGCGCGGCTTCACCGCGGATTTCGGCTCTTCCGCCGGGGTGGCGGTGGCGGGGTTCGGCTTCGCGGGCTGCTGCACCACGATGTCGGGCGAAATCCCGAGCGCCTGGATCGACCGGCCCGAGGGCGTGTAATAGCGCGCCGTGGTCAGTTTCATCGCACCGTCGCCTTTCAGCGGGATCAGCGACTGGACCGAGCCCTTGCCGAAGCTCTTGGTGCCGACCACCACCGCGCGGCGGTGATCCTGCAAGGCCCCCGCGACGATTTCCGAGGCCGAGGCCGAGCCGCCGTTGATCAGCACGACCACCGGCTTGCCCTGGGCCAGATCGCCGGGCGTCGCGTTGTGGCGCTCGCCGTCCTGGGGGCTGCGGCCGCGGGTCGAGACGATCTCGCCCGAATCGAGGAAAGCGTCCGAGACCGAGATCGCCTCGTTCAGCAGGCCGCCCGGGTTGTTTCTCAGGTCGATCACCACGCCTTGCAGCTTGTCGATGCCGCCGAGCTCTTCGATTCCCTTCTTCAGCGCTTCGGCCACGCCGGTGGTGGTCTGGTCGTTGAAGGTGGTGATGCGCAGAACCACCGCCTTGCCGACGGTGCGGCCCTTGACCGCCTCCAGCTTGATCGTGTCGCGGATGATCGACACGTCGAACGGCTGGTCGGTGCCCTGGCGCACCACGGTGATGATGATTTCCGAGCCCACCGGCCCGCGCATCAGATCGACCGCCTGGTTCAGCGTCAGGCCGAGAATCGATTCGCCGTTCACATGGGTGATGTAGTCGCCGGCCTGGATCCCGGCCTTGTCGGCGGGGGTGTCGTCCATCGGCGAGATGACCTTGACGAAGCCCTCTTCCTGGGTGACCTCGATCCCGAGACCGCCGAACTCGCCCTTGGTCTGCACCTGCATATCCTCGAAATCCTTGGCCGAGAGATATGAGGAATGCGGGTCGAGCGAGGTCAGCATGCCGTTGATCGCGGCCTCGACCAGTTTGGTGGTGTCCACCGGCTCGACATACTGGGCGCGGACGCGCTCGAAGATATTGCCGAACAGATCGAGCTGTTCGTAAACCGAACTGTCGCGGCTGGCCTGTTCGGCGATCAGCGGCCCGACCTGGGCGGTCAGCACCACACCGGCGAACGCCCCGCCCGCGGCGGCAAACATGAGTTTCTTCATCCGGGTCTCAGTCTCCTGTCGAGGCGGTTGCTGCGAACCATTCGGTCGGGTCCACCGGGGCGGCGCCCAGTCTCAGTTCCAAGTAAAGCGTTTCCGTATCGGATGCGCCAGCCCCACCCTGCGCGGCGCCGTCGTCTCCGCCCATCAGGCCAAGCGGCGCGCCTGCGGCGACGACTTCGCCCACCTCGCCATAGACCGTGCCGAGACCGCCGAGAACCAGAAGATAGCCGTCTCCTGGCTCCAGGATGATCACATTTCCGTAGTCGAGCAGCGGGCCGAGATAACGGATCGTCCCGGGCCAGGGCGCCGAGATCAGCGCGCGCGGCCTTGTGGCCAGCGTCATGCCGGGGCGGCGCACGCCCGCGGCATCGGCCTCGTCGGGGCGGCGGATCAGCGTGCCGATCACCGGCAGCGGCAATTCGCCCATGGTCGAGACGAAGGGCCGGGGGCTGGCGCTGTCGGACGAGCTTTCGATCAGCCCGGCGGCGAAACTGTCCAGCGTATCGGCGCTTTGCAGCAGATCGCGCAGCACCTCGGGATCTTCGGTGAATCGTCTGGGCAGGTCGGTGCGGTCCGAGATCGCCTTCGACAGCGCGGTGCGCGCGGTCTGGGCCGCGCCAAGCCCCTCGGTCAGGTGCCTGCCCGCCGAGATCTGAAGCGCGCGCAGATCGGCGAGTTCCTGAAGCTCGGCCTTCAGCGCATCGGCCTCGGCCTGGATCGCGGGCGTCACTTCGGCCAGCATCATGCCCGACCGCGCGGTGCCGAGGGGGCCGGAAGGGTGCAGCAGAAGAAGCGGGCCCTGGCTTTGCTCCATCTTCGCCAGCACCGCGACCAGCTGGCCCACCCTGTCGCGTTTGGCGTTGAAGCGCAGCTTCAGCGCGGTTTCGCGCAGTTCGGCCTGGCGCAGGGCCTCGCGCAGGGCGGCAAGGCCCTCTTCATAGGCGCGCACGGTCTGGGTCAGCGCCGCCACCTGGGCGCGGCCCGAGGTCGCGGCCTCCAGCGCCGCCACCGCCTCGCGCAGCTGTTCCGAGGCCAGGGCGGCCTGGTCCGAGATCGTGCTGCCCGCTCTCGCTTCACCCGCCACCGCCTCGCCCTGCGCGCCAAGCGGCTGCGCCGCGAAAGCGGCGGCCAGCAGGGCGGCAAGGGCGAGGGCGCGGGTCACAGGATCAGGCTTTCGCCGGTCATCTCGGGCGGCTGCGGCAGGCCCATCAGGGCCAGCAGCGTCGGCGCCAGATCGGCAAGGCGGCCGCTGCGCAACCGCGCGCCCGGCGGGCCGCCGACCAGGATCACCGGCACCGGATTGGTGGTATGGGCGGTATGCGGCTGGTGGGTCACCGGATCGCTCATCACATCGCAATTGCCGTGATCGGCGCAGACGATCATCGCGCCGCCGGCCTTTTCCAGCGCGGCCACCGCAAGCGCCAGCCCGCGGTCCACCGCCTCGCAGGCCCTGATCGCCGCAGGCAGGCTGCCGGTATGGCCGACCATATCGGGATTGGCGTAATTCACCACGATCAGATCATAGCCCGCCTCTATCGCCCCGACCAGTTTCGCGCTGACCTCGGGGGCCGACATTTCCGGTTGCAGATCGTAGGTCGCCACTTTCGGCGATTGCGGCATGAAGCGGGCCTCACCCGGGAAGGGCTCTTCCCGCCCGCCGTTCAGGAAGAAGGTCACATGCGGGTATTTCTCGGTCTCGGCCAGCCGGAACTGGGTCTTGCCCTGGCGCGACACCCATTCGCCCAAAGTGTTCACCAGTTTCTGCTTGGGGAACATCGTGGCCATGAAGGAATTATGCGTTTCCGAATAATCCACCATGCCGAGCTGCGCCACCAGATGCGGGCGGCGGCCGCGGTCGAAAGCGCCGAACGCCGGATCGCCGATGGCCGAGAGGATCTCTCGCGCGCGGTCGGCGCGGAAGTTCAGGAAAAAGAGCCCGTCGCCGTCCTTCATGCCCCGGTAGCCGCCGATCACCGTGGCGGGGATGAATTCGTCTGTGGTGCCCGCGGCGTAATCCATGGCGAGGGCCTCGCCGGCCGAGGCGGCGGCCTCGCCCTGGCCGAAAACCATGGCGCGATACGCCTGTTCCACCCGTTCCCAGCGGTTGTCGCGGTCCATGGCGAAATAGCGCCCGGTGAGGGTGACGATCTTCGCCCCCGGCGGCAGCGCGGCCTCCAGTTCCGCCAGTTCCACCGCGGCCGAGGCCGGGGCCACGTCGCGCCCGTCGGTGAAGGCGTGGATCGCGACCGGCACCCCCTCGGATGCGATGATGCGCGCGGCTTCCAGCATATGCGCCTGATGCGCGTGCACCCCGCCCGATGAGGTCAGCCCCGCCAGATGCGCGGTGCCCCCGGTTTCCTGCAAGGCCGCGATGAAGGCGCGCAGCGCCGGGACATTGGCGAAGCTGCCGTCCTCGATCGCAAGGTCGATCTGGCCGAGATCCATCGCCACCACCCGGCCCGCGCCGATATTGGTGTGGCCGACCTCGGAATTGCCCATCTGGCCGGTGGGCAGGCCCACGTCCGGCCCGTAGGTCACCAGCGTCGCATGGGGGCAGGTCGCCATCAGCCGGCGGAAGGTGGGAATATCGGCCTGGGCCGGCGCCGAGGTGGCCGGATCCGGCCCGATGCCCCAGCCGTCGAGGATGCACAGAACGACGGGCTTCGGGGCGGACATCGCGGTCTCCTTGCGGCTTCGTGCCGGGGTTTTACGCCCGTGCCCCCTGGTCGGCAACCGCAGAAGCCAGGCTCACCCGCCTGTGATCTGTTTTTGCCGCATCCGTTGCCGCCAGAGCGTGAACAGACCCGCCGCGACCACGATCGCCGCGCCGATCACCACGTTCATCCGCAGGTTCTCGTTGAACAGCACCAGGCCAAGCAGCGAGACGAAGGGAAGCTGGAAATAGGCGAAGGGCTGGATGTCGGCGGCCTCGGCCACGTCATAGGCCTTGATCAGCAGCCAGTGGGCCAGCACCGCGCTGCAACACAGGATCGCCATCAGCCCCCAGTTCCCCGCGCTCATGCCCTGCCAGTGGGTCAGGCCGAAAGGGGTGATCGCCAGCGCGCCCATCATCCCGGTCCAGAAGAAGCTGACCTGGGCGCTGTCCTTGCGCGAGACATAGCGCGTCAGCAGCCCGTAAAGCGCGAACATCGCCGCGCCGAGGAACGGCACCAGCGACCAGAGCGAGAAGATCCCGCCGCCGGGGTTGAGGATGATCAGCACGCCGCCGAACCCGGCCAAGACCGCCAGCCAGCGCCGCCAGCCGACCTGTTCGCCGAGGATCGGCCCCGAGAACAGCGTCACCAGCAAGGGATAGCAGACGAAGACCGCATGGGTCTCGATCAGGCCCAGTTTGATGAAGGCGATGACCATCACGCAGATCTCGCCCACCAGCAGGATGCCGCGCAGGGCCTGGAGCAGGGGATATGCGCTGCGGCTTGCGGCGCGCAGGCCGCCCGGCGCCCGCGCCGCCAGCAGGGTCACGAAGACGGCGAAGAACCAGAACCGGATCATCACCACCATATAGATGTTCACCGCCTCGCCGAGATGGCGGGAGATGCCGTCCTGGATGGCGAAGATCGCGCAACTGGCGATCATCAGCCAGATCCCGAGTCTGGTGTTCTGTGGCGCGCTCATATCCCGCTGCTATCATGGGGCAGAAGCGGGCGACAGGGGGCCTGACGGCCTGCCGCCAGGCGCTGCGCCGATGGCCGGCCTGCGCCTGGCGCATGGCTGGCGCAGCTGTGATACGCCATGGACGGGTGCGACGGCGCCTACTTCGCCGCTTCCTGGGGTGCGACCGGCAGGGCGGGCGCGGCGGGCGCCAGATCGGGGGCCAGTTCCTCGAAATCGAAATTGTCCAGCCGGCGCGCGCGCTTTCCGGCCTTCTCGGACGAGATGCGGATCTCTTCGATATCCTTCGCGGCCTGGTGGAAATGGCGGTCCAGGTTCTCGACCCGGGTGCCGAGCCGTTCCACATCGGCATAAAGAAGCGACAGTTCCTTGCGGATCGCCCCGGCCTGTTCGCGCATCCGGGCGTCTTTCAGCACCGCCCGCATGGTGTTGAGCGTGGCCATGCAGGTGGTGGGCGAGACGATCCAGACCCGCGCCGTGAACCCCTCGCGCACCACTTCGGGGAAATTGGCGTGCAACTCCGCATAGACCGCTTCCGAGGGCAGGAACATCAGCGCGCCTTCGGCGGTCTCGCCCTCGATGATGTAGCGTTCCGCGATGGCGCGGATATGGGCGCGCACCGCGACGCGCAGGGCCTGGGCGGCCTCCTGCGTTTCGCGGGGCGTGGTGGCGCGGCGGAGCGCCTCATAGGCCTCCAGCGGGAATTTCGCGTCGATCACGATGGGGCCGGGCGGATTGGGCAGATGGATCAGGCAATCCGCGCGCCGCCCGTTCGCCAGCGTCGCCTGCATCGTATAGCTGTCGCGCGGCAGCGCCTTTTGGACGATATCGTTCAACTGGATCTCGCCGAAGGCCCCGCGGGTCTGCTTGTTGGCCAGAATGTCCTGCAAGGACAGCACATTGCCCGACAGTTTCTCGATCTTCTCCTGGGCGCGGTCGATGGTCTCCAGCCGCTGCTGCAACTCGCCAAGGCTGCGCGCGGTGCGGGTGGCGCTGCCGTGCAGCGATTCGTTCACCTGACGCTGCACATCCTGGAGCCGGGTCTCCATCAGCTTCAGCATCGAGCTTTGCGCGCTGGCCTGGGCGTCGGCGACATGCAAAAGCCCGCCCGACAGCCGCTCCTGACCCTCGGACAGCGACTGCACCCGCTGGCCCATCCAGGCCATCTCATTGAGCAAAGGCTGCACCGAACCCGCCGAGTGGCTGGCCGCGCGCAGGATCAGCAAGAGGATCGCGATCAGCACCAGCACGGCGGCCGCGATCAGCAGCACCTCGGGCGCGTTCCAGGGCAGGCTGGTGCCGAACAGGGTGATCATCTGCGCCCGAACAGCCTCTCGATATCGTGGAGTTTCAGCTCGACCCAGGTCGGGCGGCCGTGGTTGCACTGGCCCGAATTCGGCGTGACCTCCATCTCGCGCAAGAGCGCGTTCATTTCCTCGGGGCGCATCTGCCGGCCCGAGCGCACCGAGCCGTGGCAGGCCATGCGCGACAGCACCGCGTCGATCCGCGCCCGGGTCAGATGGCTGGCGCCCTGGTCCGCGAGTTCGTCGAGGATGTCGCGCAACAGGCCCGCGCCATCCACCGGGCCGAGGATCGCGGGCGTCTCGGTGATCGCCACCGCGCCGCCGCCGAAGGGCTCGACGACCAGCCCGGCCTGCGCCAGATCCGCCGCCGCCGAGAGGATCAGGCCCGCGTCGGGGGGCGAGAGGGTGACGATCTCGGGGATCAGCAGCGCCTGGCGGGCGATGCCGTGATCGGCCATCTGCGCCTTCAGCCGCTCATAGACCAGCCGCTCATGCGCGGCGTGCTGATCGACGATGACGATGCCGTCCTTCGTCTGGGCGACGATCCAGTTCTCGTGCAGTTGCGCGCGGGCGGCGCCGAGCGGGAAATCGGGCGGCGTATCCACCGGCTCGGGCGCGCGGACGGCGGGGGCCTCCGTCACGCCCGCGGGGCGCGGCGCGGCGGCGGGCTCCTGGAAAGCCGGAGTCTGAAAAGCGGGGGCCTGAAAGGCGAAAGCCTCGCGCAGGGTGGCCTGGGCCGGGCGTTCGGGCAGGGCGCCGGGGCGGAAGGCTTGCACCGCTCCGGCCCCCACCGTGGTCGAGGCGCGGTGCCCGGCCCCGGCCAGCGCCGAGCGGATCGCGGTGATGATCAGGCTGCGCGCGGCGTCGGGCTCGCGAAAGCGCACCTCGGATTTCGCCGGATGGACGTTCACATCCACCCTTTCGGGATCGACGATCAGGTTCAGGCAGGCCGCCGGATGGCGGTCGCGCGACAGCACGTCGAAATAGGCGGCCCGCAGCGCGCCGATCAGCAGCCGGTCGCTGATCGGGCGGCCGTTCACGAACAGATATTGCTGCGCCGACGAGCCCCGCGAATAGGTCGGCAGCGCGGCATAGCCGGCCAGGTGAAAGCCGTCGCGCTGCTGGTCGATCACCACCGCATTGGCGGTGAAATCGGCGCCGAGAATACGGGTCAGCCGCCGGTGCAGCGCGTCGAACAGATCGCCGGGCTCGGGGTCGAGCCGCAGGATCACCCGCGGCCCGTCCTCGCCCGCCTCCGTCAGGGTGAAGCCGACCGTGGGTTCCGCCATAGCGAGTCGCTTGACGATCTCATGGATCGCCTGGGCCTCGGCCCGGTCCGAGCGCATGAATTTCAGCCGCGCAGGCGTCGCGTGGAACAGGTCGCGCAACTCGACCACGGTGCCGCGCGACAAAGCCGCCGGGCGGGGGCCTTCGATCCGGCCGCCGGTGCAGGTGATGGCGGCGGCGTCATGGCCTTCGGCGCGCGAGGTGATCGTCAGCCGCCCTACGGCGCCCAGCGACGGCAGGGCCTCGCCCCGGAAGCCGAAGGTGCGGATGTTCAGAAGGTCGGAGCCGTCGATCTTCGAGGTGGCATGGCGCGACAGCGCCAGCGGCAGATCGTCGGGCGTCATGCCGCAGCCGTCGTCGGTGACGCGGATCAGCACCTTGCCGCCCGCGCTGTAATCCACCGCGATCCGCCGCGCTCCGGCGTCGAGCGCGTTTTCCACCAGTTCCTTCACCGCCGAGGCCGGGCGCTCCACCACCTCGCCCGCGGCGATGCGATTGATCGCCGCTTCGTCGAGCTGACGAATGACGGGCCGTCCGGCCCCCGTTATCCTGGGATCGTGAAGGGTCATGACGGCTATATCTAGCAGGGCCGCCCGAGTCGGGGAAGGCCGCTTTCATCCCGCGAGACGCGGGAGGGGGGCTGGGGG